>NZ_CAJUPR010000006.1 GCF_910588665.1 uncultured Brachyspira sp.
AAAAATTATAAAATAAAACAGCCTATTATATTATAATAATAGACCGCTTCATTTTTAATATTAAAGAATTAATTTCTATAAGGGGATATTTCCCTCAATCTTCTTACTATTTTTTCAATAGCATCAGCACAGTACATTATATCTTCAATTGTATTATCCAAAGAAAGAGAAAACCTTGTGGAACTATGAGCATACTCAAAAGGCACTCCCATAGCCTGAAGTACAGGAGAGGTCTCTAATGTGCCTGATGAACAAGCACTTCCGCTAGAGGTACAAATACCATAGCCGTCTAATAAAAGAAGTATGGCTTCTCCTTCTATATTTTTGAAACTGATATTTGAAGTATTGCTTACTCTATCAGCATTTGCTCCATTTATTTTAACATCGGTTATTCTTTTTAAAATCTCTGATTCTAAAGCATCTCTTAATTTTGAAGTATGCTCTGTAAATTTAGAAAGTTCCGCTTTTACCATAGAAACAGCCTTTCCTAAACCTATAATATAAGGTATATTCTCAGTGCCGGCTCTTCTCCCCCTTTCCTGATGACCTCCAGTTTGTATGGTTCTTAATTTAGTACCGTTTTTAATATATAAAGCGCCGATTCCCTTAGGAGCATGTATTTTATGCCCTGCTATTGTAAGCATATCAATATAAGGCTCATCTTTCATATTAAGAGGAAGCTTTCCAGCAGCCTGCACAGCATCTACATGAAATACTGCACCTGCATTTTTTACTATCTCCCCTATTTCTTTTATTGGGAAAATTACTCCTGTTTCATTGTTGGCATACATTATTGAAACAATTGCAGTATTTTCATCAACGGCATTCTTTAATTCATCAATATCTATATTGCCGTCATTATCAACCGAAAGATAAGTTATTCTGTATCCGTAACGCTCCAAAGATTTGCATGTTTCGATAACTGCAGGATGTTCAACTTTTGTAGTTATAATATGATTTTTAGTGGGATAGGCTTCTATAGTTCCTCTAATAGCCATATTATCACCTTCGCTTCCACATGAAACAAAACATACTTCAATAGGTTCGCAGCCTAAAAAATCAGCCACAAGCTCTCTGGACTTTTCCATTTCTCTATGCACAGAGCCTGCAGGAGTATACATACTTGAAGGATTAAAATACATATCCTTAAAATAAGGAAGCATAGCCTCTAATACTTCATCATATACTCTTGTTGTGGCATTATTATCCATATATATAATTTTTTTATCCGACATATACCTCTCCCGTTAAATACCGACAACTTCCAAATCTTTAGAAACAAGTTCCTGCAGTTTAGGCTCAACAAAACCTTTCAAAGTATTTTTAGAAGAAGCACATGAAGAACAAGCACCTTTAAACTCTATAATTACCTTATTTCCATCAACATCTACAAGTCTTAAGCTTCCTCCGTCCATTTTCAGCATAGGATTTATTACCTTCTCTAAAGCCTCTTCTATTTTTTTAATCTTCTGAACATTAGTCATAGGTGCATTTTTAGCCTCTCTCTCCATATCTGCCAGCTCTTCATTTAATATATCTTCAATTTTAACCTTACAGGCTCCGCATCCGCCGCCCGCTTTAGTATAAAAAGTAATTTCATCTAAAGTTTTAAGATTATTTTCTCTTACTGCTCTTCTTATTTTAGTATCCGTTATGCCGAAACATTTACAAATAATTGCACCTTCATCATGTTCATCCTCTTCTGATGCTACTCCTCTGTAATTATTTATAGCCTTCTCTAAAGTTTCCATACCCATAACAGAGCAATGCATTTTTTCTTCGGGAAGACCTCCAAGCTCCGAAGCTATATCTTTGTTTGTTATATTTTTAGCTTCATCAAGAGTTTTACCCTTAATCATTTCAGTTAATATACTGCTGCTGGCTATAGCCGAAGCACATCCGAATGTCTGAAATTTAGCATCTTCTATAACTTCTGTATCCTTATTAATTTTTAATGTTAATTTAAGGGCATCTCCGCATACTATACTTCCTGTCATAGCCTCTGCATCCGGATTTTCTATTTCTCCCACATTTCTAGGGTTAATAAAATGATCTTTAACTTTATCTGTATATTCCCACATGTTCCTACCTCCATCTAAGTTAATTATTAATATATTAAATATATAAATAATTTCGGAATATAAAAATGATATAATTTTAAAAATTATTTATTCATTTCATTTAATATTTGCTGTATAGCTACCTGACAGCTTCCGCAGCCCGTACCTGCTTTAGTAGCTGCCGATACCTCTTCAACTGTTTTAAGTTTTTTTGATTTGATAGCATCTCTAATCTGACTCTCAGTTACAGCCATACAAAAACATATTGTCTTATCAGCCATTTTGATTCTCCTATTATATAATTTTTAATTATAAAAAATAATATAAATATTTAAATTTATATATATTTATAACCTTCATTGTTAGAATATTGTAATATTTACAAAAAATAAATCAAGTATATTTAAAATCCGTTCTTATATATTTTAATTATTAATAAATATAACAAATATTAAATATAAAATTATAATTTTTAAATACTATAGGCTAGTCAATAATAAAAACAGCTTTTTTGGTTCTTTTTTTGACGAAACAAAAAAAGAATATGAAAAAGAAATCAAACAATAATACATAATACCAACAATACAGAATAATAAAAAAGCTAGCCTGAGCCATTGACTTAATTTATTTAAAATATATCTGCAGGAACAGTACATAATTTATCAGGATTAAAAAAATATAGAGATGCTGGCTTAAAAAGATAAAACAATAAGAAAAACACTTATACTTACTTCAGATAAAATCAGATGTAATATTTATAATGGAGACTGGTGTCCGTATTTTTTTATACTATTCTCTAAACTGCAAAGAGTACAAATACTGATATTTACCGCCTCTTTTAATTAAATCTTCATGAGTTCCTGATTCTATTATTTTACCGTTTTCCACAACACATATATAAGTAGCATTTTTTATTGTTGATAATCTATGAGCTATAACAAATGTAGTCTGAAGATTAATAATCTCATTAAGTGCTTTTTGAACATACATTTCGCTTTCGGTATCCAATGCACTGGTAGCCTCGTCTAGTATTAATATAGAGGGCTTTTTCACAACTGCCCTAGCAAGTGCTATTCTCTGACGCTGTCCACCTGAAAGCATTACACCTCTGGAACCTATATGCGTATCATAACCATTAGGAAGTTTAAGTATAAACTCATCGGCATGGGCTATCTTTGCCGCTCTAATCAAATCATCGTCTGAAGCATCAGGATTAGCATATAAAATATTTTCTCTTACGGTACCGTAAAACAAAATATTCTCCTGAGATACAACACCTATTTGATTTCTTACGCTTCTGGTATTCAATTCATTTATATCAATTCCATCAAACCTTATTACTCCTTCGCTTGGCGTAAATAATTTAGGTATTAAACTTATTAAAGTGGTTTTTCCGCCGCCAGAATTACCTACAAATGCAACAACATCTCCTTTTTTAACATTAAAACTTATAGGTCCTAAATGAAAATGTTCGGCACCGCTTCTTCTGGAATATTCAAAATGAACATTTTCAAAAGTTACGGAATGCTCTATAGGATTCATTTGTTTTTTACTAGGATCGTCTACATTTTCTGCTGGCAAATCTATAATATCAAAAACCCTAGAAGCTACCTTTTTAGTCATTTGCAAATTTATAACTATACCAGATAAATCTCTTACAGGAGTGGAAATATTAAGCATATAAAGCAAAAATCCCCATAGAAACTCAAAAGGCATTTCTCCTTTAAATATAAGAAATCCTCCGTAAGCAAGTATTATAAGCATTGCAGCTATCATTACAAGCTCTGTCATAGGTCTATTTAATGAAGTAAGAAGGCTTATCTTCCTCATTATATTTATTAATTCGGTATATAATGATCTGTATCTGCTTACTTCCTGATCCTCTTTTGAAAATATCTTTATAACTTCTATTCCTCTTATATCTTCCTGTATAACCGAAGTAGTGCTTCCCAAAAGATTCTGCTGAGCCGATATTCTCGTTCTTATTAGCTTTGAAACTTTATCTATACCTAAAGCTATTAAAGGAGCAGCCACAAAACAAGCTATAGTAAGCTTTACATTAAGTATTAAGAGCATACATAATGTAAGTATTAATGTTAATGGAACGGTAATCATATTAGGAAATGTAGTTGATAAAAATGTTTCTATAGTACCTGATTCATTAATAATTCTGCTCATTAAATTTCCTTCTTTTTCCTGCTTAAAAAATGCTATATCAGTATTAAGAAGTCCTTTAAGCATATCAGCCCTTACATCTTTGCCTATCTCCTGAGCGGTAAATTGAAAAAGAAAAGTCTTCACATAATCAAAACCTACTCTGAATAAAACATATATAAATCCTATAATTATAATAAAAGCAAACTGGGCAACTATTATCGGATTTGCTATTGAATCGCCGCTGAAAATCTGCTGAGTGAAATTTTTTGCATTCAAATTGCTGAATCTGGCTGTTAAATCTGCAATAAACGGAATTTTATCTAAAATATCAACTCTCTTTCCTCCCGTTATAGCTATTGCCATCTGACCAAAAAAAGGCGGAAGTATATTTATTATTGTATATCCTACGCTTAATATAAAAGAAGGTATAAAAAGTTTTTTATGTCTCATAGCATAGGAAAACATTCTTTTATAAGGATGTTTTTCTTTATTTGAATAATATTTTTTTATATGTTCTTCGGTAACCGCTTCATAGTCAAAAGGTCTGTCATCTTTTTTAAAAAATTCTTTTATTTTTTTTAGCATAAATCTATTTTCCTAATCATTATTTTTTTACTTTCAATATACTATATCATAAAATTATATATTTCAATTGTCAGTATTCTGTCAAATTCTCGCCGTATTCCAATCTAAATTTTCTGTCAGCCATATCGGCAATTGAAACTGAATGCGTAACTATTATCAAAGAAGCGCCGCATTGTACAGTCATATCCCATAATAATTCTCTCACTATTTCTGCATTTTTTTTATCCAAATTACCCGTAGGCTCATCTGCTAATACAATTTTGGGATTATTTATTAAAGCTCTTGCTATTGCAACTCTCTGAGCCTCTCCTCCTGAAAGCTCACCTATTCTATGCTCCATTCTGTCTTTTAAGCCCACAGTTTCAAGTAATGACTCTGCCTTTTGTCTGGCTTCTTTTTTATTATAATTAAGCATTAATGAAGGAATCATAACATTTTCAGCGGCGCTGAACTCTCCAAGAAGATTATGAAATTGGAAAACATAGCCTAGATAATTATTTCTGAAATGCGCTAATTGACCTTCATTCATTTTTCCTATATTATTGCCTAATATATTTATACTTCCGTCCGTTATATCATCTATTCCGCCGATTAAGTTCAAAAGCGTGGTCTTTCCGCTTCCAGATTCTCCTGTTACAGCAAGTATTTCATTTCTGTATATTTCTAAATTTAATGACTTTAAAACTTCAACTTTAGGAGGACCCATATATGTTTTTTTTAAATTTTCTATCTTTATTAAGATCTCTTTAGAATCATTACTCATATCTTAAGACCTCCGCAGGCTTATATCTGCTTGCTATATATGCAGGTATTATTGCAAATAAAACTGAAAGCAAAAATGAAATACCTGCGACCATTATAACTTGAGAAGCATGCACTATTGAAGGAAGTCCTCCGCTTACATAATATATATCGGAAGGGAAAAAATCGGGTACTATGGGCATTAATATACCTGCATTTATTTTAGAAGGTATAAACCAAATTATATTAACTATATATTGAAGTATTATCCTAATTCCCTCCAAAGTTTCATTTACATAATTTGCCAATAATATGCCGAATATTACACCTAATACAGTGCCTATTAATCCTATTATTGCTCCTTCCAAAAAAAATACTTTAGCAACATTTGACGGTCTCAATCCTAATGTCTTTATTATAGCAATATCCCGTCTTTTATCTTTTACAAATATTATCTGACTTGAAGCAATATTCAAAGCAGCAATCAATATAATAAAAGAAAGTATTAAAGCCAGCATTAATTTTTCAGTATGGAGCGCCTGAAAGAAATTTCTGTCAAAAAGCATCCAAGGCATAACATTATAAAACTCTTTTAAGTCGGAATTTATTTCTTTTGCCGTTTTATCGGCATTAAAAAAATTCTTTACTTTTACCGCAACGCCTGTAACGGAATTATCATATCCTATCATTTTCTGACCTGCATAAAGAGAAACTATAACCATTCTGCTGTCATATTCATAATATCCAGTTTTATAAATACCTTTAATAGTAAAAGTAGTTTTCTGAGGTCTGAATCCCTTTTCAAAACTTCCTGAAGCAGAAATTATATCTATAGTATCTCCAACGGATAAAGCATAATCCTTAGCCATTTCGGAACCTATTAAAGCATCATTAGTTTTCATATCCTTATTACTGCCTTCAATAAAATTAAAATATTTTATGAAGTCTTTATCTGTACTGAATATATTATCCTCAAATGAACGCACTGTTATAAGAATAGTAAAATTATAGCTGCGCATTATACATGGAAGAACTATATACGGATATGCGCTTATTATTTCTTTATTATCCGTCATGTTGTCAATAATATATTGATAATCCGTAAGAGGTCTGTCACCGTAAGCGCTGATATTTATATGCGCTCTCATACCTAATATTTTATCTCTTATATCGTCCTGAAAACCGTTCATAACTGAAAGTACGGTTATCATAACCATATCTCCGACAAGTATACCAAGCACGCATATAACGGTAATAATTGAAACAAATGAAAATTTCTTTTTGGCTCTCAAATATCTGACGCCTAGCATCAATTCTAATCTCAAAGTATCTCCTTGAATATATAATAATATATTATATATTATATATAATAAATTTAAACCTGCTTTATTTTAAACTTAAATAATTTTATAATAATGCATATTTAAAAACTGTATATCTGTAAAATATATATCAATAATTTTATTCGGGTATAAATTAACATCATAATCTTTTTTCCAATTAATAATACCGAAAGATGTTAAATGCCAATCTCATAAAACAAGACTCTCTTCAACTGTAATCTATGGAACATAATTAAGCTATTGAAATATCATTGATATTCCTAATTTTCTAGCCTATATTTATATATTTAACTTATATTCTAATGTATTCTATTATATCAACATTAATATCATTATAAAAAAAAGTTTTTAATTTATTAGAATTAAATAAAGTTTTATCTATTTCAGGAAAAAATCTGCTGCAGCTGTAATTCTTATTTATATGTGTAAGATAAACTCTATCGGCATAATCTAATGCTCTTTTATATATAGATTCTCCGCCTATTATAAATATCTGATTATGCTTTTCCAATAATAATTTTGAAACTGCATCTTCAAAAGAACTGTCATAAAAAAGATTATCATACCGATTCAGTAATTCATTATTAACGCTGGAAGATATAACAATATTTTTTCTTTTAGGAAGAGGCTTTGAATCTAAAGAATCAAAAGTTACTCTGCCCATAATAACGGCATGTCCTTGAGTTTTACTTCTAAAAAACTGCATATCTTCTTTAATATATCCCCAAGGCATTTTACCGTTTAAACCTATACCGTTTTTTGAATCTACTGCCGCAATTAATGAAACTATCATTTATTATTATCCTTATTAGAAAAATCAGAAAAATATTTATCTATTTCCATTCTCATATCATTCCCAATTTCCTCAAAGCATAATAAAATATCATTATATACATCATCTCCGCCAAGAAAATTCCATAATTCTTCAGCAACTTTTAATTCTTTTTCTAAATCAAGCATTCCTGCAATAGTCCATCTTTCATAAGGTTTAGGCTCATATGGATTATAAGGAATTCCTATCATAGAATAAACATTATTTTCATTATTAGAATACAAAGTAACTGCCGACCATTCCAGTAAAGTTCTTTTAAAATTTTGAAACTCACCTTTATTTGGTTTAGCTGTTTTTAAATCTATTAAATATATATTATTATCATAATCTTCAATATAAATATCTATTTTTGTAGGTTTTATTTTTGTTATTTCACCTATTTTACATACTTTTTTTATTAATTCTATTTCTTCATCTTTATTAGGTCTTTTATTTGCTGACCTTAAATCATCCATTATATTTTGTATTATTCTTTGTGCTTCTGATGTAATTATATTCTTTGAAATTTCTTGTTTTTTAATAACTTTAAATCTATCCTTTCCTAGTTCTATAGCAAGAGGTTCAAATATAGTAGTTCCAAAATTAGTATTTAAAGAATGTATAAAAGAAAACAAAGCTTTACCAAGCAAACGAGTATGAAAAGGCATTGATTTTGTTTCTGGTTTATAATCTCTAAATTTATTTCTTAAAACAGAATATAATTTTTCTTTTATTGAATCTTTTTGTTTTTTAGTTAATGACATAAAAACTCCTATAACTCTTTTAAATGGAATATTGTTTCTGAATATTCAGATTTATCTTTTTCTACTCTATATTAATACGGGTCTTTTAAAAGTATTAACTATTTTCATATTAGATTTTTCTGCTATTTTGGTATACAAATTATATTTATCATTAGCTACAATAAATACATTATAATTATCTATCATATATTTTTTAGAGTTTATTAAAACTTCTGATATATCATCTATATACTTATTTTTTGCATTCAAACTTTGACCTTTTGATAATGAACCTATTTCAAAATCATCATTCCTATTAAATCCGAATAAATCATAAGCATAAGCATGCTGTTCATGATAATCTATTAAACCTATATAAGGAGGGCTTGTAAATATACCACTTATTTTTTTATTTTTTAAAAGTTTATAAAAGTCATTATCTATATTTTTTAATACATTAAAAATATTAATATTTCTAGAATCCCCTGTTATGCATAATTGTTTAGTATTCGTTTTTAAACTATTAAAAATATACAAACGTTTTATTGTATCTTTATAATATATATTCCACCATTTAATAATAGAAAAAATAGGTTTACATATTTTGTAATGCTTTTTACAATAATACGTGGTTGCAATGGGTTTCAATAATGTACCTATATCTGAATGAGTTGTAGCTCTGCAAGAACGCATAGTTCTACTTAAAATTATACGAATAATATTTTTTATTTTTTCATCATCTATATTTTTTATCAAATCATTCATAAAACTTAATTCATCTATAATATTTGGTATAAACCATTTTCTTATAAATGAATTATCATTATCATTATTTAATTTTATATTATATTTTTTTATTAAATTATTATAAACAGCTAAAAATTCTTTTTCTTTTTCTTTACTATATATTTTTGAATTAATCTTATTTTCTCTAATATTTTTTTTATATACTACTTTATCAAAGTATTTATTATTAAACTCTAACAATCTTTTATTAAGTTCATCTTCAAATTCATAATTTATTTTTATATAATTTTTTAATTTATCAGTCAGTTCTTTTAATATAATTTCTAATTTTTCTAAATTAATGTTAGCAATTTTTGAATTTGATATAATAGTATTAAAATCAGAAATATCTATACCCAAAGCATTAATACCCAATTCATTAGCTTGAACAAGAGTGGTACCGCTACCGCAAAATGGATCTAATATTAGGTCATCTTTTTTGAAATATACTTCTTTTTTAAATTCGTCAATATTACTATCAATAAAATAATTAACAAGCTGAGGGATAAACTTTCCTTTGTATGGATGAAGTCTATGCACATGTTTTGTAGTATCTGATTCTTTCAAATTATCAAAAGATAATTTCCAATTTAAATCATCACCCAATTTTTCTCTCCAAACTCTTTCTATTTTATTCCTATCATAATATTTTTTTAACTCATCTTTAGAAATATAAGTCATTCCATTAGTAATAATTTTATCAATTAAAGCATACTGTATTAAATAATTAATATTAGATGCCGTTACAGATTTATTAGTATAATTAGAAGCCCATTTAACAGCATCATTTATTGTAATAAGGTCAGGTTTATTCATAATATAATTTAAATAGCGACCTCCGCTTTTATAGAAGGATGATATTTATATCCCTCCAATCTAAAATCTTCATAAGTATGACTGAATATATTAGGACGATTTTCTATAAATAATTCAGCTGTCTGTTCAAAAGGCTCTCTTGAAAGCTGAGTCTTTACCTGTTCTATATGATTATTATAAATATGCGCATCTCCAAATGTCATAATTAATTCATAAGCTTTAAGTCCGCTATGCATAGCTAAAAGCCTTGTGAGTATGGCATAAGAGCTTATATTAAAAGGAACCCCCAAAAATAAATCCGCAGAACGCTGATACAAATGCGCTATAATTTTACCTTTATTATTAACGGAAAACTGACACATCATATGACATGGAGGCAAATGCATTTTATCAATATCCCCTACATTCCATGCATTCAAAATATTTCTTCTGCTTGAAGGATTATTTCTTAATGTATTTACTATATTTGATATTTGATCTATTTTATTGCCTTCTTTAGTTTCCCAAGCTCTCCATTGCTTTCCGTATACAGGTCCAAGTTCTCCCATATCATCAGCCCACTCGTCCCATATATGCACATTATTTTCCAATAAAAATTTTATATTAGTAGCTCCCTGCAAAAACCAAAGAAGCTCCACAATAACGCCTTTCATAAAAACTTTTTTTGTTGTTATTATTGGTATTTTATTATCTTCAAATTTAAATCTTAATTGAGGTCCGAATATTCTTCTTGTACCGACACCCGTTCTGTCTTTTGTATCTTCGCCTTCTTCCAATACTTTTTTTAATAATTCTAAATAATTCAGCATACCAAATCCTATTAATTTTATAAAAAATATTATATATTTTTAAAATATTTTATCAATATGAAGTTTTATTATAATACTGTAAATTAAAATATTAATACATAAAATAATAATAGAATTTATATATACTGTATTATAAAAATATACCTGACACTCCTTTAAAAAATATTATATTTAATGTATAATATTCTAATAATACTTACGGATTTATTAAAAAGTGGACTTATTAGTTATAATATTTTTCATAGCAGTCATACTGATATTTATTTTAATGTTCGGCATACTCTTTTTTGTATCAATAATAGGTAAAATCGCAGATTTGATATCTATTATAATATTCAGAAATTATGAAGATTGTCCATTTTGTAATTGCCGAAACTCTATGAGAATTATAAAAACATCAAGCGGATATAAAAAAGTATGCAGCAAATGCAAATTTTCTATAGAAGCAGACGATAAAAACGATAATGAGAAAGTGTAATATTTACGAGGGGAGGGAATCGAACCCTCATGCCTAAGGCGCTAGATCCTAAGTCTAGTGCGTCTGCCAGTTTCGCCACCCTCGCTTAATATCTATACATTATACATTATACATTATATAATTTTTTTTTGCAAGAAGCGTTATATGACAAAAATTCAAAAAATTTTAAAAAAATTGAAAAATTTTTTCTCTCAGGATATCTATTATATAGATCAGAACCTATTTAACCCTATGCAGAAATTTTTTGTAAACTCATACAAAATATTAGTTTTTGCAGTAACAGACTTTTTTAAAGATGACTGCACAATAAGAGCAGCTGCATTAACATATCTTGTAACATTATCTTTTATACCCGCATTAATAGTAGGTTTATTCATATTAAGAATATTTAATATATATCAAAACTCATTCGTTTTTATATTTGAATGGATGGAAAAAAATGCCGCATTCTATGAGCCTATAGTAAGGCAGATACTCAATATAGCTGATAATACTAATTTGGCTAGTTTCGGTATTATAGGCATTATATCAACTATAGTGAGTATTTCTTTAATACTGCATAGCATACAAAAATCATTAATAAAAATATGGCGTGTAAAGATTACAACTTCCATACCGAGAGTTATTGCCAACTATATAGCACTGCTTTTTCTTATACCTGTGCTTATAGGGATATCATTTACTTTAATAACATATTCTTCTATAAATCTTTATAATCTTCCTGCATTAATAAAAATATTATTATCTTGGTTTATACCTATAATATCTACATCTCTTTTAGTATTATTTTTATATGTACTGGTTCCTCAGACTAAGGTAAATTGGTCTAATGCAACAATATCTTCGGTACTAGTTGCAATAGCAATAATAACTCTTTTAAGCGTATATTTTAAACTTAATTTAAATTTTAAAAATTATAAGCAGATATTTGACAGCGATAAATACAAAATAGAATATATTGTAAAAGAAATAAATACTGGAAATAATAATTCAGAAAATATTGAAAATACTAAAAAAATAGATAATAATATATACTTTAATAATATTTCAAATATAAAGATAGAAAGAATAAGCTATATTATTATGCAGAATATGGGAAGCGGTATAGCTGGAACAAGCTATGAAAAAAAAAGTATAGAAACAAATATGCTTGAGTTTAAGTTTTTTTCTCCTAATATATCGGATCAGCTTTTAAAATATAATTTTAAAATAGGTGATATTGTTACAATAAGCAGCGAAAATAATATGCTTACAAGTATAATTCCAGCACAATTATCGTCTGCAAGTTCATTTGCTCAAATACCTGTTCTGCTGTTACTTCTGTATATAGTATGGATTATAATACTATTCGGTGCGGAACTTACATACTCTATACAATATTTCAGGTCTTACGGAGTGGACAAAAACAGTATTAAGCTGTCATTTGCAGAAAAAGAAGTTATAGCATTGGAGTTTATGCATATAATAGCCTACAGATTTATTAATAAGAAAAAATCTATAACTATGTACGAATTAGGCAGAGAGCTGAGAACAGCGCCTGCAATTATTACAGAAATATCAGAACCTTTAGAAAAAGCTATGTATATTATAAAAATATCCAGAGGTTCAAATACATTGTATTCTTTAGGATGTCAGCCGGAAACCATAACTATAGGAGATATTTTATATGCTGTAAGAATGGAGGGAGGATTTAGAAATAAAACTATAAATACTAATGATAAATATAAAAGTTTAATATACAGAAATAAAGAAATATCAAAAAAAGATTATAATACCAATCTGCTTAAATTAGTAAATAATAAAAACAAAAAATAAAGCTTAACTTATTATATTCTGATAATATTATTAATAAAAAAAGAGCCTAAGTAAAAATACCAAGGCTCTTTTTATTTTATTAATTTTATTCAGGCTTTTTTATTTATTAATACATACCGCCCATTCCGCCGCCCGGCATCGGAGGCATTGGTTTCTCAGGTTCAGGTATATCGGTAATAATAACTTCAGCAGTTAATACTTGACTTGCAATAGAAGCTGCATTCTGCAAAGCGCTTCTTGAAACTTTAGCTGGATCAATAATACCTGCTTTTAACATATCAACCCATTCATTAGTAAGAGCATTGAATCCCATATTTCCTTTTTGTTTTTTAGCTTCAATAGAAACAACAGAACCGTCTAAACCTGCATTTGCGGCTATCATTCTTATAGGCTCTTCTATAGCTCTTTTTACTATATTAACCCCCACCTGCTCATCGGCATTATCTACGGTAAGAGATTCAAGTTTATTCTGAGCATGTAAATAAGTAATACCGCCGCCAGGAATTACTCCTTCTTCAACAGCAGCTCTGGTTGCGGATAAAGCATCTTCCACTCTGGCTTTTTTCTCTTTCATTTCCACCTCAGTAGCGGCTCCTATATTGATAACGGCAACACCGCCTGAAAGTTTAGCCAAACGCTCCTGCAATTTCTCTCTGTCATAATCGCTGTCGGTTTCTTCTATTTGCTTCTTAATAGCTGCAACTCTCGATTTTACATCTTCTTTACTTCCAGCACCTTCAACTATAGTGGTGTTTTCTTTATCAACAGTAATTTTCTTAGCTTTGCCAAGCTGTTCAACAGAAGCATTTTCAAGCTTCATACCTAAATCTTCGCTTATAACTTGTCCGCCTGTTAAAATAGCAATATCTTCAAGCATAGCTTTTCTTCTATCACCGAATCCGGGAGCTTTAACTGCACATACATTTAATACTCCTCTCATTTTGTTTAATACTAGAGTAGCTAAAGCTTCATTTTCAATATCTTCGGCAATGATAATGAAAGGCCTGCCTGTCTGGGCAATTTTCTCAAGTACAGGAAGAAGTTCTTTCATATTGGATATTTTTTTATCATAGATAAGAAGCAAAGCATCTTCTAATTCAGCAGTCATACTGTCGCCGTTAGTTACGAAATACGGAGAAATATAACCTCTGTCAAACTGCATACCTTCAACTAAAGAAAGGCTTGTTTCTAAAGATTTAGCCTCTTCAACTGTGATAACGCCTTCTTTGCCTACTTTTTCCATAGCATCGCTTATCAAAGCTCCGATTTCTTTATCATTGTTGGCGGAAATAGTAGCAACCTGAGCTATTTCTTCTTTTCCTTTAATCTGCTTAGCCTCAGATTTAATATGAGCAACTATTTCATTAACCGCTTTCTCTATACCTCTTTTAATAAGCATAGGATTAGCACCGCTGGTTACATTTTTTAAACCTTCTTTAACCATAGCCTGAGCTAAAACCGTAGCTGTAGTTGTACCGTCGCCTGCAACATCATTAGTCTTGGTAGCAACTTCTTTAACTATTTGAGCACCCATATTTTCAAACGGATCTTCTAATTCTATTTCTTTAGCGATAGTTACACCATCATTTATTATAGTAGGAGGACCGAATTTCTTGTCTATTACAACATTGCGTCCACGCGGTCCTAAAGTTACCTTAACGGCATTAGCTAAAGCATCAACCCCACGCATAAGGGCTCGTCTAGCTTCTTCATCAAATAATAGCTGTTTTGCTGCCATATATTTTTTCTCCTTAAATTAAGTATTATTAAATAATAAGCATTATTAAACTTCTAAAATTATTTCATTTTAAAATTGATAAAATTATACATTAAAAAATAAATATTTTCAAGTATACCAGATAAAAAAGCATCGATATAATAAATACCAATGCTGTAAAAATACAAATAAATTAAAGCAAACCCAATCTGCGCTCTTTTTTTATTTTTCTTTTCATTCTCTTCAAAGCTTTTTCTCTCTGAAGCTTTTTCTCAAGAGAAGGTTTTTTATAGAATTGTTTTTCTTTTAAATCCTGCAAAATACCTTCATTCTCGCAGGCTCTGCGGAATCTTTTAATAACACTTTCTACCGGCTCGCCTTCATTAGCGAATACTCTTACCAATTAACTCACCTGCCTTTTTATAAAATATTAGCGGCGAAGGGACTTGAACCCCTGACACTGCGGATATGAGCCGCATGCTCTAACCACCTGAGCCACGCCGCCGAAGTGATAATCCAGAATATTATTTCGGATATTAGCGGGGGCAGGACTTGAACCTACGGCCTTTGGGTTATGAGCCCAACGAGCTACCAACTGCTCCACCCCGCGATATAAATATTAAAGCATTTTACCTGTTTTTAAAAAAATGTCAAGCATTTTTATATAATTCTATTAATAAACATATACTCATATTTACAAAAATATTTTAATAGTATGTATTTACAAATCAGCATATTTGTTATAATATATAAAAAGTTATATATAAAAATTGATGCATCAAATAATAAGGCTTGTTTAATTATGCAAAACTTTATCTATTCAATGGCAATGTTTTTTACAGCGTATATTATAGTCACTGTCATAGGTATTTTACATACCATTTTTAATATATATATTCTTAAAATGGAAGCTATGAGCAGCAAAGGTATGGGAAGCGGATATGAAAAAACCAAACCGTTTCACCCTATTTATAATATAATAATATTTTCTATATTTGGTTATTTATATATACTAAAAACAGATAATATTAATCTGAAAGAAGCATTAATTACAGGCGCTTTATGGAGTATAATATGCATTGTATTTGATGTTTTTGCATGGGTTTTAATAAAACATCATTGGAGTTTATCTTTCAAAGAGTTTTATATAAATTATCAGCCTTGGTTAACTCTTATATATTTATCTATATTTTCAGGTCCCGTTTTAGGATATTTTTTTACGCTGATATAGTTGATAAAAAAAACTAGATTATGCCAAACACTGAAAACAGCTTTTAAATACTGCATTATAAATATTAATTCAAATAAAATGCAGATAATAAAATAAGCTTTTACTAATATTGATGCATATCATTATTATACTAATAAAAAAATCAAAAAGCATTTAAAAAATATTTACTATTTAATAAACTTTGACAAATAAAAAATAGAGTATATAATATAATTAAATATGGGTTATAAGGTAAATTAATATGATGCCTCGCGAACAGATAGTAAATGCAGGAAAAAAACTATTTAAAAAGTATGGTTTTAAAAAAGCGTCTATGAGCGATATAGCATTAATGGTGCATAAATCTAAAAGCAGTATTTATCATTATTTTAAAAGCAAGGAAGAGATATTTTTTGCAATAGCCGAAAACGAGGCTGATGATCTGAAAAAAGAAATATATGAGGCTATAAAAAAAGAAGATACGGCAGAAGCAAAATTAAGAGCATATATTCTTACAAGACAGAAAGGATATATAAAACTTGCAAATCTATATGAAGCACTGTACAGCGAAATATTTGAAGACTTTACGCTTATAGAGAATATGAGAGCCCAATATCATAGAGAAGAATATAATACAATAAAAATTATACTTAGAAGCGGAGTAAAAAAAGGATTATTTAATATAAATTTAAGACTCGCTATAGAAGCCGTTTTAGCAATAATAAAAGGATTTGAAATAGAATGGGCTAAAAACAAAAATTCAGAAAATTATGAAAAAGATTTAGACACAATTATAAATATAATATTTTACGGAATAGTTAAAAGAAATTAAATATATTAATTAAAAGCTATAATGAAAACTTTCTTCCAATATCCTATTACATATATAATGTACATCGCATCATTTTTTACTTTAGGAATATCAGCTGCATTTATAAATCATGATTTTGCTTACGCTTCGCTTATAATATCTTCTATACTAATAATTTTATCTATAATATCGGCATTTAAAAATAAATATAATATTTCAGCTGCAATATTAATATTATCATGCTCATTTATAGGCTACAGCTATACAATCATAAGATACCATGATATATTAAAAAAGCCGCTGAACAATTTTGATAGAGAAATTAAAGCATACAATATTAAAATATTATCATATGACGGCACAATAGGCTTCAGAGACAGATATACCGCCTATGTAAATAAAGTTTATGACGGAACTAATTGGCATAACTATGCGGGAAATATAAGACTTTATAATAATTCGCTTAAACCCGTATTTATTAATGACGAAATAACCGTATCTTCAAAAATAAACCTATATAAAAATATGTTAACTAATAATGATACTTATAACTTAGAAATAATAACGGAAGTTCTTGCAGATAAAATGCTTTATGGAGCTGCAAGCATATATCAGTATAATAACTTCGTTGTTCAGAAAAATGGATTTTCTATTATAAACTATATAAATAATTATTCTGTAAAAATAAGAAACATAATAAAAAGATCATTAGGTGAAAATATAGACGCCCTTCCATACTCAGTAGCACAGGGTATTATGATAGGAGATAAAAATATCATACCATATTCTATAAGAAAACATTTTATTGATGCAGGCATATCTCATATACTTTCAATATCAGGACTTCATATTTCTATGATATTATATATTTTATTTTTATTATTGTCATTCTTTCCAATAAGCTTTTATAACAAAATATTAATATCAACAATTGCAGCCGCAGTAATATATACGCCTATTACATTATTTTCAGTATCTGTAATAAGAGCGAGTATAATGGCTTTTTGTCTGCTTATATCATATTATTTTGACAGAAACAGAAATTCAATTAATGCATTATTTTTATCTGGACTAATCATACTTTTATTAAATCCTAAATCTGTAAAAGATATAAGTTTTCAATTTTCATTTTTAGCCACTCTTGGAATAATTGTTTATTATCCTATATTTAATTTTTTTATAATAAAAAATATAAGAAAAATAAATACAAATAATAAAATTACAAATATAATAAAAAATTATGCAATAAATTTAATTTCATTTTTGTTTATAAATATATTCGCTCTTTTAGCGGTATCTCCTTTAAGTATGCATCATTTTTCAATATTAAATCTTACTTCCGTAATAACAAACATATTTGCCGTACCTTTATCATTTATAATACTATCATCATCATTATTAACTATAACAGCATATCAGATATATAAGCCTTTATCTGTTTTTCCTGCGTATGTTTCTGAATTCTGCTCAAATCTTTTAATGGAGCTGGCATATAAATTCAGCAGCATAAGTTTCTTAAAATATGAATTGAAATTAAGTTTATATTTGGCTGTATTTATAACATTTATAATAGTATTTACAGGAATCTTAATAAGAATAAAAATAAACAAACCCGCATAATTTACTTTAATAAACGGAATAAAATTTTTTATTTGTATAAATATATTTGTAATTGACAAAATAATCTATTTTTATATAATTATCTTATGAATAAATATCTTTTAATACATAAAATAATTAATGCATCAATAATAATGCTTTTTCCTATATCGGCTTTCTATATTATGGAGCATAATAATATAAAAACTGGCATATATGAAGCAATTTTTATTATAATTAATGCTATAGAAATAGCTCTGTTTATTTCATTTGCAGTTGTATCTTTTAAATGCGAATGGGGTACAAGAAAACAGCATGCTTTAGTTAAAGCGGTTATTTCATTTATCATATATTTAATTATTATTATAATTACCATATCCGCTATTTTATAATTATTGGTATTATTAATGCAGAAATTTTTTATAGCCGTATATACAATATTCGGATATATTTTTTATCCGATTATATTTATAGTTTTTTCTATTATGATGATATTTAATAAGTCTGTCAGAATGGGGGCTTTATCAAGGTTAGGATTTATATATCCTAAAGAAAATAATAAAAATGCAGTTTGGATTCATGCCGTAAGCGTAGGTGAAATAGTTGCGGTCAGAGAAATAGTATTCAATTTAATAGAAAGAGAATACACCGTTTATTTATCAACAACGACCGCAGGCGGATATGATATGGCAAAAAAAAATTACGGAGATAAAACTGAGCTTTTCTATCTGACTTTAGATTATCCGCATATGATTAATAAGCTTATTAACCTAATATCGCCTGAATATGTTATGATAGCCGAAATAGAAATATGGCCTACTCTTATATATATGCTTCATAAAAAATTAATACCTCTATATATGATTAACGGAAGAATAGGAAAAAAAGAAATAAAGGGATATAAGAATTTTCAATTTTTCTTCAAGCCTTATTTCAATATGTACACAAAAATATTAGCGCAGAGCGATATAGATAAAAATAACATGATTTCTATAGGAATGCCTGAAGGACTTATAACCGTTACAGGAAATTTAAAATATGATATAAAATATTATGCAGATGAAAAAAAAACAGAAGATTTGGAAAATATGATACCCGTTAATAAATTTATAATTACAGCGGGAAGCACTCATGCAGGAGAGGAAGAACTTATATTAAAAGCAATAGATTCTATAGGCATAAAAGATAAAGTATATATTGTTATAGTTCCAAGAGATATTAACAGAGGAGAAGATATACAGAAACTTTCATATAATTTAGGATACAGTTTGCCTCTTTATACGAATTATGAAAAAAAATCGGAGGATGGAATTATAATAAACACTATAGGAGAGCTATTAAATTGGTATAAGCTTTCCGATTTGGTTATAATGGGAGGTACTTTTATGGGTAATATGGGCGGACATAATATATTAGAGGCTATTTATTTTAGAAAACCTGTTATAGTCGGAAAGTATATGTATAATTTTATAGAAATTTATGAATATATGAAGGATGCAGTACTGACATGCGAAGATAAATCGCAATTAGCATATATTATACAAAAAGCATATCAAGATGAAAAACTTAGAAATAATTTAGCGCAAAAAGCATATAATTTACTGATACAAAATAACGGAGCTTCTAAAAAAACTATATCCATTATCAATAAATATCAAGGTATAGTATAATAATACCGTTTTTATATATGTTTTAATCGGTAATATTGCTGTTTTTGTATATATTTATAAATTCGCCAGCCGCATATAATGAACCTATTACCAATACAGGTTTATCAATCATTTTTATATTTTTAACGGCATCATAAAAATTAGGTATATGCAAAGCATTATTTTTTAAATACTTATAAGTTTTATAGCTGTCGGTTTCTTTATGAGATATGTTATCAGGAGAACTGACTATTATTTTTGAATTATACTTTTTTAATATAGATGACATATTTTTAATATCTTTCTGACTTAGAGGAGCAAACAATATTATAATATCATCATACCATTCATACACAGTATTTAATACTCTTTCCAATGATTTAGAATTATGAGCGCCGTCTACTATTATATCAGGATTCTTCTGCAAAAATGTAAGACGGGCATTTATATGAAAATCTTTTAAAGATTTTACAGCCTTATTAATATTTTTTTCCGTATAATTATTTTCATTTTTTAAAATTAAATTTAAAGCTTTAAAAGAAAGAGATATATTTTCAGCCTGATGTTCTCCAAGAAGAGAGGTTGAAAAATTATATTTTTTATTATTTTCTTTATAGATAAACTCTAATCTTTCATTGCTGTTAATTATTATCTCAGCGTCAAAATCTTCTTTATATATATATAATATGCAGTTATTTTCTTTTGATATATCTTTTATAATTTTTATTGATTTTTCTTCCTGATAAGAGGATATTACTGCCGTATTAGGCTTTATTATACCTGCTTTTTGCTCCGTTATCTCCTCTATAGAATAACCTAATATTTCCATATGATCATAAGATATGGAAGTTAAAATACTTATTGAAGAGTTTACTATATTTGTGCAATCAAGTTTACCGCCTATACCTACCTCTATGCAGGCATAATCTAATGCATTTATATAAAAATAATATAATCCCATTATGGTAAAAATTTCAAATACAGTTATATTATTATATATTTCATTACTGTCTATAATATTTTTTATTTTTAATGTAATATTTATAAAATACTCATCGCTTATACATTTTTCATTTACAGATATTCTTTCTCTTTCATCTATTATATGAGGAGATGTGAAAGCCCCTGATTTATACCCTAAGGAAGACAGCATTTTAGATAAAGTTAATGCAGTTGAGCCTTTTCCTTTTGTGCCAGTTATATGTATAACTTTAAATGTCTGATTATATCCTAAGATTTTTAATATCTCTTTTACATTATTTATATGATTAAAATTATTTTTATTAAGTGTTTTCTTTCCCATAAAGGAATATATATAGTTTTTAGCTTCTTTTATATTATTCATTATATATGTTTCCGCCAGATATCAAAGTTTAAAAAATTACGGATAGAATATCATATTTTAAAAAAGACTGCAATAAACTAAAAACCTTTAAATAAAAAATATTTAAAAATAATTTAATTACAGTATATAATTCTAATTAAATTTTAAGTTTTTATTATAATACCATTAAAACAAGTTTAATTATTGTTTTATTTTCTATCAAGTTTAAAATTATTTACTTTAATTATTTAAAAACAAAAAACTTAACTTATAGATGCTGTTAAAATATAAGTTAAGTTTTTATTTTATATTTAAATTATTAAATTACAGAGATGATAAAACTTCCTCTATGCCTTCCAGTTTATCTTCAAACTCTTTTTTCTTTCTATTTTCAGTGTCTATTGCCTCTTGTTTTGCTTTACTCATAAAGTTTTCATTGGAAAGTTTTTTATTTACAGCTTCCAAATCTTTTTTATAGCGCAAAGCTTCTTTTTCTAATCTTTTTCTCTCTGCTTCCAAATCTATTATGCCAGAAAGATTAACATTTATTTCCCCTCCCTCAAATACTTTAACAAAAGATCCTTTATTTCTCTGACTGCCTGCCGAAGAAACTATATTTAATGATTCTGTAACAGAAAGAGCCGATATAATATCTTTATAGCTTTCAGCAGTATTTTTGAAATAATCCGAATTATATCTTATTATAACATCAAGTTTTCTGTTTGGAGGCAAATTAAATGATGAGCGGGCATTTCTTATACAAGATACTATATCCTGAATTAAATTAAAATCTTTTTCTATAACTTCAAATATATATCTGCCTTCATATTTAGGGTACTCTCTGATCATCAATGCTTTTGAATATATATTATATTTAGGAAGATTAGAATAAATTTCCTCTGTAATAAAAGGCATAAAAGGGTGAATCATAGCCATTGACTCTTCCAAAACATATAAAAGAACGGCAATAGCTTTTTCTTTTCTGCAGGCGTCTTTCAAGTCAAATTTAGTTATCTCTATATACCAATCGCAAAACTCATTCCAATAAAATTTATAAATAGTCTGAGAAGCCTCATCAAATCTATACTCTTTTAATTTTTCTGAGGCAGATTTTATAGTCTTTTGAAGTCTTGATAATATCCATTTATCTTTATTTTCAAGTTCAAAATTATCTAAATCTTTAATATCTGCATTATCTTCAATATTGCCGAAAATATATTTAGCACTATTGTATATTTTATTTGCAAACTTACCTCCCATTTTGAAAAGCTCTTTATCAAGCCAGATATCCTGACCTCCTAATGAAGTTATAAAAGACAAGGTAAATCTAAAAGCATCGGCTCCATACTCATCAATAATTTCTATAGGATCTATGCCGTTTCCTAAACTTTTGGACATTTTTCTCCCGATTTTATCTCTTATAAGTCCGTTAAGATAAACATCTTTAAAAGGAACATCATTCATAAAATGTATGCCTGCCATAATCATTCTGGCAACCCAGAAAAATAATATATCATAGCCTGTAATAAGCGCTGAAGTAGGATAAAAATATTTAAGCTCTTCGTTTTTTTCAGGCCAGCCGAAAGTTGAAAAAGGCCATAGCCAAGAAGAAAACCAAGTATCAAGTACATCTTCGTCTTGATGAATATTTCTGCTTTTACATGTGCAGCATTCCGTAATATCAGTTTTTGAAACAGTCATTTCTCCGCAGTCACCGCAGTACCATACGGGAATCCTATGCCCCCACCATAATTGCCTGCTTATACACCAATCTCTGATATCATTCATCCAATGATTATAGGTATTAATCCATCTTTCAGGATATATTTTTGTACTCCCTTCATTAACCGCTTTGTATGCTTTTTCAGCTAAAGGCTTCATTTTTACAAACCATTGATCGCTGTAATAGGGCTCTACAACATTATGACATCTGTAGCAATGACCTACCTGATGCTTAATATTATCTTTTCCTGCAAAAGCACCTAATTTATCCAGCTCCTGTATAATTAAAACCCTAGCCTCTTTTACAGTTTTGCCCTGATAATTTGAAGGAGTATTTTCATTAAATGTGCCGTCAGGATTTAATATATTAATAATATCTAAATTATGCCTGCAGGCTATGGCAAAGTCATTAGGATCATGAGCGGGAGTAATTTTTAAAGCTCCTGTACCAAAATCTTTATCAACATAAGAATCTTTTATTAATTTTAATTTTCTGCCTACAAGAGGAAGCATTAAAACATCATTTTCCGTAAGATGTGCATATCTTTCATCATCTGGGTGAACAGCAATAGCAACATCTGCTAAAATAGTTTCAGGTCTTGTAGTAGCAACTTCAATATATTCATCTTTTCCGTCTATTTTATATTTAATATGATATAAAGCCCCTTCTGTCTCTTCATGTTCAACCTCATCATTAGCCAACGCTGTACCGCAGCTTGTACAATAGTTTATAAGATATTTTCCTCTGTATATTAAACCCTGATTATAAAGCTCAACAAATACTTCTCTTACGGCATTACTTAAGCCTTCATCAAGCGTAAATCTTTCTCTGTCCCAATCGCAGGAACAGCCTATTTTTTCAAGCTGCTTAATTATAATAGAATGATGCTCATTAGCAGTTTCCCAAGTTTTTTTAATAAAAGCCTCTCTTCCCAAATCATATTTATTTATGCCTTCAGCTTTTAATTTTCTTTCAACAACATTCTGAGTTGCAATACCTGCATGATCTGTTCCAGGCATCCATAAAACACATTTTCCAAGCATTCTATGAAATCTTATAAGTATATCCTGAAGAGTATTATTAAGACCATGTCCAATATGAAGTACGCCTGTAACATTCGGAGGAGGTATGACTATAGAATATGGTTCTTTATTTTTATCAATAACCGCATGAAAAAATCCGCTTTCTTTCCAGAAATTATATAATTTATCTTCAATGTTTTTAGGAGTATATGCTCCTTCTAAAGTATGCTTCATATTCTTTTCCTCCAAATTATAATTCTCATTTTTTAAAAAATTTCTTCATATTTTATACTATAATAAAATATTTTTCAATTATAGAAAAAATAAATAATGTCATGGAGCCATACTTATTGGACTTTTTGTGGTATAAAAAAAGCAGTATCCTTGTTATAATATTGTTGCTTAAAATAAAATCATTAAGTAAATCATTTTTAAGATCTTTTAAACTTTCTATCTCCAAGTTTTCTAAACTATTTAGAGGATTATTTGATAATCTGGTATAATCTTCTATAATTAAGATTCTCCTGCATATGAACAAGATAAGGCAAGACTTAAAAATAAACAAAGTTTATTACGGAGATTTCAATAATATTGAAAGCAGATACAAAATTATTATTTTTATTGTTACTAATAAAAATTGTTCGCTTAAAGTTTCCGTCATTCTTAGAATACCAGAAGCCCGCAATTTTTATAATTTATCATTATAACATTTAAAAATTATATTATAAAATATAAAATTTTAAATTTAAATACTGCTATATTAAAGAGTTTTCTAAAATAATATTTTTAATAAACAGCAATACCCGAGTCTGTTCTTCCGTCACAGCCCGCACAATAAACATCATTATCATTTTTTATTATAATCTGTCCGCGTCCGAAATATCCGAAATATGTAATATAATCTTTCTTTGATGCGTTATGCTCCAATGATAAAAGTTCTTTATAAAGATTATTGTCAAAATTATATTCCAATTCTATATTCTTACTGCCAACCCATTGCCATCTTGGTTTATCAAGTGCGACTTGAGGATTTAAGTTATAATCTATCAAATTACTGATAACCTGCACATGCCCCTGAGGCTGCATAAAAGCTCCCATTATGCCTAATGCTCCGTAAGGTTTTGAATCTCTGCATATAAAAGCAGGTATAATTGTATGATAAGGTTTTTTATGAGGCGCTATAAAATTATCCGATGAAGGATCTAATGAAAAATTTGCTCCTCTGTTTTGCAAAGCTATGCCTGTTTCAGGAATTACTATACCTGAACCGAATGCCGTATAATTACTTTGAATATATGAAACCATATTTCCGAAACTGTCGGAAGCGGCTAAATATACCGTATCACCTGATGAAAATATATGATTAATAGGCTCTAATGCCTTATTTTTATTTATAAGAGAAGCTCTTTTTTCAGCATATTTTTTTGAAAGCATTTCATCAATGGAGGTTTTCATATAATTAATATCGGAGACATATTTTTTAGTATCTGTAAACGCTAATTTCAATGCCTCAATTTGATAATGAACTCTGTCTGTCTCATTTAAATCATTAAAATCAAAATTTGACAAAATATTTAGAGTCATTAATACAGTAATGCCATGTCCGTTCGGAGGAATCTCATAAATATCATAACCTCTGTAATTTAAAGTTATAGGATTAACAAACTCCGTATAATATCCGCTTAAATCTTCTTTAGATAAATATCCTCCATATTTTTTCATAAATGAATCTATTCTTTCAGCATACTCTCCCCTATAAATACATTCTGCATTTGTTTTTCCTATATCATATAGAGTTTTAGCATGAAACGGAAGTTTTACTATTTCGCCGAGCTTCGGAGTTTTTCCGTTAAAAGTAAAAGTATCAAACCAATATTTGAACTCTTCTTTTTTAAGATTATCTGAAGCTTTCATATATATATTATAAGCTTCCTTCCAATCAAGAGCAGCCTGAGGCTGAACGGCATATCCGTTTTCGGCATATCTTATAGCAGGTTCAAGAACATCTATAAGTTTTAATCTTCCGAATTTTTTTATAAGCGATTCCCAAGATGCAGGAATTCCTCCTACAGTTACAGGAATAACTCCGTATAACGGCATTTTATCAAGATTAAGAGATAATATTTTTTTTACATCTAAATCTTTCGGAGAAAATCCGCTTGCGTTAATAGCGTATATTTTATTCTCAAAATTAATTATGGCAAAAGCATCTCCGCCTATGCCGTTTGAGGCAGGTTCAACAACAGTAAGGGCAGCAGCGGCAGCAATTGCCGCATCAACAGCATTTCCTCCTTTTTTAATAATCTCTATTCCCGCCTGAGAAGCTAATATATTACTTGTTGCAACTATGTTTTTCCCGAATACAGCATTTCGTTTAGAAGCATACCTGTTATCATAAAAATCCATAATAAAATCCTGTTTTTTATAATAGTTCATTATATTTATTAAATATCTTATTAAAAAATCTGTCAATAAAAACTTTTATATATAAAAAAATAAAGCTGTTAAAGTCTGGATTTTTTAATTTTAAAACTATAATTTTTAAAATCTAATTTTTTTTATTTATTTAAAAATAATAAAACGCATCTGTAAAAACAGATGCGTCAATCAAATAATTTCTATTAATTTAATTACTTAGCAGGAGTTAATTTAGTTAAAGCATCTTCAGCTAATGCAGTCCAAGTAGCACCGCTTACACCGTCAGCATAAATATTATTAGCTTTTATCATTTTATCATAAGCTGCTTTTCCTCTTGCAGGACCGCTGCTGTGTCCGCACTTTGTCAATACAACCTTTGTCAATTTGCCGCCTGCAACGGTAAATTTACCCTGATAATCTCCGGGTCTGTTTTTATAAACAGCTTTATAATTGCCCAAATATGTTCCGTCAGGTATTTTTGACAAATCTACTTTTTTCTGAGCAAATAGGAACATACTAGCGGTAAAAATAACCGTAAATACTAAAAACATAACTTTTTTTAAACGCATACATTCTCCTTTTTAAATATAAAAAATTACTCGTTAATCATTCCCTCCATTCTGAAGAATGGCAGACACTCATAACTTTTTATTATATGTTAAATTAAAACTATATAAGCAGTAAAAAGTAAAATATTTTATGAAATTAATTTAATATTTTTTTTATTTCACCATCTCTTAGCAAGCTTAATAAATTATTATATTCCACAGCTGTTTTTATTTGATAATATCTGCCGTCTATAAAACTTGAATATTCTACTTTAATATATTTTTCTACAATATCTTTCAATTCTGTATTTTCATATTTTTCGTTCGGAAGTTCTTTAGCAAATGCAGTTTCTGTTTTTACCTTTGACAAAGCCAAAGCAGCATTAAAAGCGCTGTTTTTTATATCTTCTTCCGTTACGGCATAACTGTTCGGATACCCTATGGAAGTTACTATAAATTTATTTTCATTTATCCAGCCTTCATTAAAATTAATATTTAAAGCTGTTTTTTCAGCCGATTTGCATGATATTAATAAAATAAACACAAATACAATATATGTAAAAATATATCTCATACCGCCTCCGAATTATAAAAATGCATCTTTACAATAATCGTCAAATTCTATTTTTTTTAAAGTATATAATTTTACAGATTATTAATTTTAGAGTATGATAATTCCGATTATATAAAAAATATTTAAACTTAATAATTGGGAATTATTTATGAAAAGATTATATATTATATCTGTCATCTTTCTTTTATTATATGTAAAAGCATTTAATCAAATATATACCCTGCAAAACGGAGAAAAATTAAATAATTCATATATTCTGTCTGAAAACGATTACGCAATAATTTTAGAAAAAAACACGGCTGATTTAGGAAAAACTTTTGATATAATCTTCAAAGATACAAGGTTGGAAGGATACAAAGAAGCGGGAAGCATAAAAATACTGCCTAATGGTACTTTAATAGCCACTATGTTAAAAACTTCTTTGGCAAAAGATATGTGGGTATTAATATACGGTAATATAGAGCAGGAATTTGATTCTATAGAAAAAGAAATGTATGCAGGAAACAATTCCGTAATATTTGCCAGATTAACGGATTATGGAATTGCCGTAATAAACGGAGAAGCAAAGGTTCAATATTCTGAATTATACGAAAGCGTTATTAATGAAAATAATTATGCTTTTTCGTATTCAAGAGACGGGCGGTATTATGTAAATATTAACGGAGAGGAAAAACAAGTAACTGCAAAAGTTACTAAATTAAAAATCTCAAATGACGGAAAAAATATTGTATATGTTATAGATAATCAGGAAAACTCTATAATATTTAACGGAAGTAATGATACTGAAAGTTTCAGATTAGTTGATGATTTAGCCTCATTTAATAATAACAGCATAGCCTATGCTGTAAAAATGATGCCTAATACTATAACGGACAATGATATTTCAAATATGCTAATAAACAGCAATGATTCAAATATGATGATAACTAATGATATCATAACAAATACTGTATCTATAACAAATTATAATTTATCAAATATAAATATATATACAAATGAAGAAGGAATAACGGTTAAGGGTCAGTCAAATACTATAGCATTAATAACCGTAACAAATATTATAACAAATATAAGATATAATGAATTAAGTTCTCTTCCACCTGCCTCAGATATTTCAAATACTATAACATATAATGAATCTATAATGACAAGCGTTATAGCAAACGGAAGAAATTACGGTAATTTTAATTCTGTAACAAATATGTCTTTTTCTCCAAACGGAAAAACTTTAGTATTTGTAAATATCAATACCAATAATACAATGCAGTTATATGCAGGCGGAAATATAACTCCTAATTATGATATTATACATAATTATAAATATTCGGAAGACGGCAGTATTTTCGCATATTCTGCTCAGACTAACGGAGTATCTTTTATAGTACTTAACGGAAAAAGACTGCCTAAAAATTATAATAGTATAAACAGCATATATTTTTCATCAAATAATAATTTAGTTTATAATGCATCGAAAAACGGAAGAGAATATATTATAGCTGATGATTTTGAAAGTCCTTCATACAATAAAATAACTTCATTTAAATTTTCAGGAGATTCTTTTGCATTTACTGCTGAAAGACTAGGCAAATATTATTATTTTATTCTAAATAAAAATACATCTTTAAGAAGGGAATTCGGAGGATATGATTATATATCAGATATGGATGATAATCAAAAAGAAGCATTATCAATAGCATCAGACGGAAAAAACATTTTCATAATAAAAGACGGCATATTAATAAATAATAATCAATAGCTATTAAAATTGAAATGCGTAAATCCATATATGATTCACGCATTTCAATTTTAAAGCATCTATTTAATTAGAGAAAATTATAACTTGACTTAATTTTTTTTATAGTTAAAATACAAAATATATTTTAAGTTTTGTTTTTTTAATCAAATAAAGTAGTTTATAAATGAATGATAATGCTAAAATAAGGATCATACCTCTTGGCGGCGTACAAGAAATAGGTATGAATATGACAATTATAGAATACGGAAATGAAGCTTTAATAATAGACTGCGGTTTCATGTTTCCAAGATATCATATGTTAGGAATAGATTATGTTATTCCTGATACTTCATATTTGGAAGATAAAAATGTTATAGGGCTGATACTTACTCATGGACATGAGGATCATATAGGAGCAATACCGCATTTTTTAAGAAAATTTCCTCATATTTCAATATACGGTTCAAGACTTACGATAGCTTTTTTAAGGGCAAAATTAAATGATTATAAAAACGAATATAAAGAAGCAAAACTGTATGAAGTGGAGCCTAGAAATAAAATACAGTTAGGAATGAATTTTGATATAGAGTTTATAAGAGTTAATCACAGCATACCTGACGGAGTAGGAATTGCAATTACAACTCCTCTCGGCATAATAATACATACAGGAGATTTCAAAATAGATTTAAATCCCACAACGGATAAATTTATAGATCTTTATAAATTTGCCGAATACGGAGAAAACGGAGTACTATTAATGCTTGCTGACTCAACAAATTGTCAGAAAGAAGGATTTTCTATGAGCGAAAGCGTTGTGCAGAATACTATGACTCCGCTTTTTAATTATTCCGACGGCATGATTATAGTAGCAGTGTTTGCAAGCAGCATAGAAAGAATACAAGATTTGGTAACAGCTGCAAAAATTAATAATAAATATGTGGCTTTTTCTGGAAGAAGCTTAATAAAATATACTAAAATAGCGGAGGATATGGGATATTTAAATCTGTATGATATAGTTATACCTATAGATAAAATAAACAGATACCCCAGAGAAAAAATCGTATGCATAACAACGGGAACTCAGGGAGAACCTTATTCCTCTCTTTCTTTAATAGCTGCAGAGTCCCATAAGCATATAAAAGTAGAAGACGGTGATATGGTAATATTCTCATCTAGCGTAATACCCGGAAATGAAATGTCTGTTACAAGAATGATAAATAATTTATTTGACCTTGGAGCAAAAATGGTGGGAGAAGATAAAAAACTTCTTCATGTATCAGGACATGCCTCAAGCGAAGATTTAAAATTAATGTACAGATTAGTAAAACCTAAATATTTTGTACCTATACATGGAGAAAAGAGACATTTAATCACTCATATAAAACTTGTTGAAAATTTAAATGGTTTGGAAAGCAAAGGATTTCTTCTGTATAACGGAGATGTATTGGAAATAGACGAAACTTTAGATGCAAAAACGGCGGAACCTATAGAAATAAGAAATATATATGTTGATGGAAAAGGTGTTGGAGATTTAGAGGAAAGCATATTTTATGACAGAGAACAGCTGTCTCTTAATGGTGTGGTAGTGGCAAATGTTATAGCCAAAAAAAATAATAAAGGCGAATATGATATAAGAGTAGATTTGGAAAGCAAAGGCTTTACATATAACGGAGGCGAAAAAGAAGGCTTAATAAACAAAACAGAACAATTAAGAGAAGAAGGCATAACTTCTGCAGCAGAAACTGTAAGAAAATTATTAAGCAGAAATAAAAGAACTCCTTCCACAATTAAATATGAAGTAAGAGAAGCTCTTCGTAAAAAATTCATAAAGATTATAGGAAGAGAACCTGTAATATTTGTATGCTTATATATGGATCATATTTATGTGAAGAATGTGGATAATATTATAAATAATAATGAATCTCAAAATGAATCAATAATTGATAACACGGATAATACAGACAACAATAAGGAGGAAGAAATAACATGTCATACGAAGAAGAAAAAGAGAATCAAGAAAACCGCTTTGAAGAAAAAATCGGTTCAAATAAAGAGAATAAAAAAGAAAAAGCAGGCAAAAGAGAGCTAATATTCACGGCATTAATTATAATATCAATAATTATCGGAAGCTTAAATATATTTACTAAAAAAAATATAAAAATACCGTCAAAAAATATCACTAATGATATCAGCAGTTCAATGCAGTTAAAAGAAGGAATAGCCATTGTAGATTTAACGGGCATAATAACTCATACTAAAATAAAAAACAGCATAGGTTTTGAATATCCTTCCGTAACGGAAAAGCTTATTAATGATTTTGAATATTATATGAAACACCCAAATGTTAAAGCTGTAGTTTTACAAGTAGACAGTCCAGGAGGATCTTTAACTTCATGCGAGGAAGCTTTAAAATATCTGCAGGAATTAAAAGAAAAAAATCCGAAGCCTATAGTAGCATCATTCAGAAGTATAGCTGCAAGCGGAGGATATTATATATCTATGATAGCTGATAAAATATATGCAAATGAATCTACGCTTACGGGAAGTATAGGAGTTATATCCCAGTTTTTTAATGTATCGGAGCTTATGGATAAATACGGCATAAAAATGTATACTATAAAAAGCGGAATAAATAAAGATTCTCTATCTCCTTTCAGAAAACCCAGAGAAGATGAATTGGCTTATTGGCAGGATATGACTGAAGAATTTGTCTCGTTATTTACAAATGTAGTTGAGCAATCAAGAGGAAGCAAAATAAAAGGCAGCAGAGAAGATATATTTGACGGAAGAATATTCAGCGGAAAAAATGCATTGGAAGCTGGGCTTATAGACTCTATAGGAACATTGCATGATGCTCTAAAAGATGCGGCTGAAATGGGAGGCATAAAAGATGAAGAGCCCTATATAATAAAAAAACCTGAAATAAAAAACAATGTGTTCAATCTTGTATTTTCAAGTATTGCCGAAAATATAAAACCTAAATCAGGCATGCCCTATTCTTCTTTTCCTTATGAAGAAATAATGAGTTCTAAATATATGGGAGTGCCTATGTATATTTATATTCCTAATTATAACGGAGAAAATTAATGCATATATCTGAAGCAATATACTATTATATATTAAAGCCTAAAACTGCTATAAAAAAAAATATAAATTTTGAATACTCTGTTTTAATATATTTATTAACATCTTTAAGCATTGCCGTATCAATAATTTATATTCTAGATAACAGAAGCAATATACTTTATTTATTAATTCTTACATTTGGAATAGCTGCATATATAACAATATCAAATATAGCAAAAATAGCTATTATCAATCTTACAATATCAGTTTTTTTTAAGAATAATAGTAAAAATAATATAACAAATTTTATTAATAATTGTTTTGGTATGTACGGAATATTTATTTTTATACTTCCTGTAACATTAATATTTGGAAAATATGCATCTATATATTTTATACAAGCCGCAGCTTTTTTAATACTGCAGTTATATTATATAATTCTGATGTATAATAATATCAAATATTCATTTAATATAGAAAGCCCATTTAAAGTTTTTTTAGTTTTAATAACACCTGTAATATGCAGTTACTTACTATATGTATCATTGGCAATATTAATATTCGGAGTTTTTATAAACTATATATAAGCTATGAAAAAAATTACCAAGTATATTATAAAAGAAACTATAGGTCCTTTTTTTGCAGGCATTTTATTTTTTACTTTCATATTTGTAATACAGCTTTTACCCGAATTAATAAGACTCATACTTAATAACGGAGCTCCTCTGATTATGTCATTAGAAGTATTTGCATATATGCTTCCTTTTAACATAGCTATAACAATACCCATGTCCATACTTATGGCTAGTATAATAGGATACGGTAGACTGTCTTCAGATAATGAAATAATAGTAATGAGAGCCTTAGGATTTCCTCATATGAGAATATATATGCCGATTATAATATTAGGAATTATAACATTTATATTTTCGTTATTTTTTAATAATGTAATTATGTCAGAATCAAATTACAGATACAGAGCATTAATTTCCTACATGGTAAATATAAAACCATCAATTGCCGTAGGAAAATTAGAATTCTCAGATATTCCTGATATGGGATTATCCATAGGTTCGGAGTATGCCGATGACAAAAGCATATCTAATGTTATTATATATGATAAATCCGAAATAAAAAGAGTTATAAACGCTAAATACGGTATCTGGAAAAATAATGAAGCTAATTCAAGTGTAGTAACATTAACATTATATGACGGTATAGTACAAGAAATGCCTGGATACGGGTTTGCTACAAACGATTATACAGTATTTGATTCTATGGACATTAATATTGTAAGGAAAGTAAGCACATTAAGCTCCCATGAAAGAGGATTAAGAGAAATGCCATCTTGGCAAATACTCAAAAAAATAAATACATTAAAATTGAATGCTGATAAATCTGTAGACGAGCAAATAAATGCAATGATAAATAATGCATATCATAACACTGAAACAAATACAGTTGATATAATTTCATTTTCCAATGAATATGTAAATACCAACTCGGTGCAATTAAATTCCATAAGAGAAAAAGCAATAGACGAATCTGTGCCGTATTTTTATTATGTGGAATTTCATAAATTTATATCAATACCAGCAGCTTGCTTATTTATGGTATTAATAGGAGCACCTTTGGGAATAGTAGGAAAAAGAAGCGGTAAAGGATTCGGATTCGGAATATCTGTAATAGTAGTTGTAATATATTATCTTCTTATTACAGCCGCAGAATTGATGGCTGGAGGAAAAAAAGTTCCGCCTATTGCCGCTATGTGGTTTCCAAATATAGTGCTGGCTATGATGGGAGCTTTCTTTATGATAAGATCTTTTTTCAGCAGAGGAAAATAAAAAAGTATCATTATCATTGTACATAATAATATATTTTTTATATAATACTATTGACAATTTTTATATATATGGTAATATTACTATATATAGTAATATTACTTATAAAAACAGAGGATTTATAGTATGAAAAATAGTAATAAAGGATTTTTCGGAAAATTCGGAGGGAGATTTGTTCCTGAAGAATTAGAAAAATTATTAATTGAACTTGAAGAAGCATTTCTGTATTATATTAATGACAAAGAATTCTTAAACGAGCTTGAAGAATTAAGATCTGATTTTATAGGAAGACCTACCCCGTTAATGTATGCTGAAAATTTATCTGAAAAAATAGGTGGCGCTAAAATATATGTTAAACTTGAAGGTTTGGCAAATACAGGTGCTCATAAAATCAACAATTCAATAGGACAGGCTCTGCTTGCTAAAAGGATGGGAAAGAAAAAAATTATAGCTGAAACAGGAGCAGGTCAGCATGGTTTGGCATCAGCTGCGGCATGCGCAAAATTAGGTCTTGAATGTTCAATATATATGGGCGAGATAGATGTTAAAAGACAGCAGCCCAATGTTGTGTCTATGGAATTGTATGGTGCTAATGTAGTGTCTGTAACATCAGGAGGAAGAGGACTTAAAGATGCGGTTGATAAGGCATTAGAAGATTGGGTTAAAGATTTAAAAGATACGCATTATCTGCTTGGAAGTGCTGTAGGTCCCAGCCCTTACCCTGATATTGTGAGAACTTTTCAATCAATAATAGGAAGAGAATTAGAAAAGCAAATAAAGGAAAAAAATTTAAATGTAAAAGCTATGATAGCATGCGTGGGAGGAGGCTCTAATGCCATAGGATTTTTTGAGCCTTTTATAGAAAAAGAAAATCCGAAATTAATAGCGGTTGAGGCAGGCGGAATAAGTATGACACTTGGAGAAAATGCTATTAGAATGAAAAATCCGTATGCTGAAAATATTGCAGCTCAGGGATATATGAGCAAGTTCATATTAAAAGAAGACGGAGAAATATCTGAAACTATGTCTATAGCTGCAGGACTTGATTATCCTGGAGTAGGTCCTCAGCTTGCATATTTGGGAGAATTAGGGAGAATAGAGTTTATTTATGCTACGGATAAGGAAGCTGTTAATGCCGTAAAAGAGTTTGCAAGAAATGAGGGTATAATATTTGCATTAGAAAGCGCTCATGCAGGTGCTAAAGCAATTGAATATGCAAAACAATATTCAAAAGATGATGTAATTATAGTCAATATGTCTGGAAGAGGAGACAAAGATATATTTATAACTTCTCCTATATTCAGAACTGAAAAATGGAAAGAGTTCTTAAAAAATGAACTGGAAAGATTAGAAAAAAACATAGATATTCATAAGTTTTAGATTCATATTTTTATATATTTCTTAGGTTTTTGTTTATTAATTTTAATATTCAAAAGCCTATTTTTATTAGTTTATAATTATTTATAAATAACTTTTCCATCTATATTGGAAAAATGAACATTACCGAAATCCCTACTGTCATATCCGTAATCTCTGTTATCAGATAAAACAAAATATTCATTATATCCTATTATATAAGGTCCGAAATTATCTCTTGATGAAATTTCCTTATCTAATATTCTATTATCTAAATCTATATTAGCCCAAGGTTCATTAAGTATTTCCCCGTTTATATAAACAATTTTATCTTTTATCTCTATAGTCTCTCTTGGAAGTCCTACCACCCTTTTTATTAAATATCTGGTTTTTGATATATTGATATTTCCGAAAGAAATAAAATAAACAAAATAAGATGCAAACCTTTTTAAAAAAAACTCTCTCTGCGTTCTAGGATCAATCATAAATACAATATCTCCCCTATTAGGTCTTGCAAAAACAATGCTTTTTCCTGTAAGTGAAGAAACAAAAGGTCTGAAAGCTGCAGCATATCTTAATTTTGAAATAATCAGCATTCTGCTTGGCTCTATAGTATTCATCATAGAAGAGCTTTTCATTCTGTCAAACCTTATAAACAAAGTTATAATTCCGAATGAAATAAAAACTATGACAAAACCCAAAGCAAGTCTTGCAATAGCTCTGTAAATCAGGCTTTCGCTTCTGTAATATATAAATATAAAAGGTTTTAATATAGATTTAACGGCGTTAAACTTATCTTTTTTCAACTTTTCTTTATCATAAGAATAATTCATCTATAATTGATGACCTCTGTAACCGAAAATATTTTCAAGATTTTTTAGCCTGATGCTCGCTGTTTTCCAAAGCCGCAGGAACAGCAGGTACTACAATATAACCGTATTCTCCGCTTCTGCATAAATCCATTATAATTTCATTATCTAAAGTCTCGCCTTTAATATCTTCTCTTAAATATTCAGGCAGATCTATAGCATGATACAGAGGATCAATACCATCAACATTAACTTCAAATAACTCTTCTATAAAATTTAAATCTTTATTTAATCTGTCAATCATCTCATCTTTTTGATTTTCTTCTATTTTTAATCTTGTTTGATATAAAAGCGCTTCCAATTCTTCTCTGTCTGTAGTCATTGTTATATCCTTAAAATATTGTATATAAGCATAATATATTATAATTGATAATTTTTCAATAGCTTATATATTTTTTATCTTAAATACTTTATTAAAATTTAAAAGAAATTTAATAATATAAGATTTATAATTATTTAATTTTCAAATAAAAAATATTTAATGTATTCAAATTTTATGTAAAATATTGTATCATTTTAATTAATATTAATTAACATAACAACTATTTTATTAAGTTAATAATTTATGGAAAAATACCGTTATTTATAGTATTGATAATTTTTTGCTAATATAATATTAATAACAATTATTAAATAGGATTATTTATGAATTTTTTAGAGATAGAATTAAATAAAGATAAAAAAATAATAAGCGAAGATTTTAAATATAGAAAAAGATTAGTAGCAGTATTTATAATATCAATACTTGTTGTAGCTTTGCTTTTAATAAGGCTGTTTTATTTACAGATAATAAAAAATGATCATTATGACAGTCTAGCAAGAAATAATAAAGAACAAATAATACCGATAGAAGCATACAGAGGAGAAATTTATGACAGAAACGGAATTATAGTTGCTGAGAATATAAAAACATATACAATGTATATGATTCCAGTTTATCTTCCAAAAAACTATTTTGAAAGAGAAGAATTATTATACAGAGTATCTAAAGTTTTCAATATAGATCTGGGTCATATAAAATCAAATTTAGAAAAAGTATCAAAAAACAGTTATGAATCTGTGGAAATATCTGAAAATATTACAATGTCTCAAATGAGCTATTTAGCAGAAAGATCTGAAGAATACCCAGGAGTATATTATGGAAGCAAATCCATAAGACATTATCCTCTTGGAGAAACTATGACGCATGTGCTTGGATATATAGGCAACATATCTCAGGAAGAATTTGAAAATAAGCGTGCGGAAGGATACAGAAGAAACAGTATAATAGGCAAAGAAGGCGTTGAGCAGTTTTATGATAAAGAGCTCAGAGGCATAGACGGATATGAACAATGGATAGTAGATTCAAGAAACAGAGTAAAAGAAACAATAAGCCCCGCAATAGGAAAGCCTATACCCGGCAAAAAACTTATATTAAGCATAGATTCAAAAATACAAAAAGATGCAGAAGAGTTAATAAAAGGACAGGTTGGAACTATAATTATATCCAGACCTTCAACAGGAGAAATATTGGCTATGGTAAGTTCTCCTTGGTATGATCCTAATATATTTATAGGGAAAATAGACAGACAGAAATATGCGGAACTTATAAATAACCCTGCAAATCCTTTTTGGAATAAAGCAATTAGGGGAAGATACCCTCCTGGCTCCACATTTAAATTAGTAACTGCCGTAGGCTCATTGGCTGAAAAAAGAATAGGAGTTAATACTACCAGATACTGCGGAGGCGGTATGCTTCTTGAAAACAGATTCTACAGATGTACGGGACAGCATAGATATGTAAATATGTATAAGGCTATTCAATTTTCATGCAATACATATTTTTATAATTTGGCATACGAGCTCGGACCTAATTTCATAAAAAGACATGCTGAAATGCTGGGTTTCGGGGATATTACGGGAATAGATTTACCAGGTGAAAAAGTAGGCATTGTACCAAGCGCTGATTGGAAAAGAAGAAAAATCGGCGAATACTGGTGGGACGGAGATACAATTCAATATGTTATGGGACAAGGATATATGTCTGCTACGCCTATTGCGGTACATATGGCTACTTCTGCTATAATCAATGATGGCATAATGTACAGACCTCATATTGTTAAAGAGATAAGAAGTTCGCAAACAGATGAAGTTATATATAATAATGATAAAGTAATAATAAAAAAATTAGATATAGATAAAAATATATTTACTGTTGTAAAAGAAGGTATGAGAATGGCTGTAACTGGAGGTACCGCTAGAAATGGTGCTTGGTCTCCTAATATTAAATTGGCGGCAAAAACAGGTACAGCGCAGAATGCGCAGGGAAAAGACCATACTTGGGTAACTATATTCGGACCTTACAATATCAGACCAACCGATGATATGATTGCAGTTACAGTAATGCTGGAGCATAGCGGAGGCGGAGGCGGTACAACTGCAGGACCAATCGCTACGGCAATGCTTCGCTCCATACTTGGAGGAGAAGATGCTGTGGAAGCAAGAAATATTATATATTCAAGAATGCAGTATATATATCAGCAGATAAGGCTTGCAAGAGAACAGATGAAAGCTCAGGAAAACGGAGAAATATTAGAAAACATTGATGGTGAGCAAAAAGAAGAAAAAACAGGAGAAGATGAAAGAATAAAATATGAATGATAAAAAAGAATTAAAAAAATTATTTGTCTTTGATTGGAAAATATTAGCAGCTGTAATATTTTTAATGACTGCAGGAGCTGTTGCTGTATATTCATCAACATATTCTCCAGAATCGGGAAAAACAAGCTGGATGTTTTTAAAATTTATATTTTTCTGCGCAACAGGCATAGTGTTAATATTTATCAGTATGTTTATAAATTATACTAAATTAGCGGAACACAGAATGTCTTTATATATACCTATGCTTGCGGTATTAATACTGGTTTTGATACCCGGAATAGGTACCACTATAAATGGAAGCAGCAGCTGGCTATTCGGCATGCAGCCTTCCGAATTCGGAAAAATAGTTGTTATAATATTTTTGGCAGGATATTTGGATCAGATAGGAGATAAAATAAAAGATATAAAATATTTTGCTTTGGCAGGTTTTTTTATTTCAATACCTATAGGATTAGTACTTCTTCAGCCCGATTTAGGTACGGTGCTTGTATATTGCTTCATAGTATTTATAATGCTGTTTATGGGAGGTGTTCCAACCAGATATATTATAGCATTAATAAGTATAGGTGTAATCGGTCTTTCAATACCTATGTTTCTGGAGTATAAAAGAATGTCCGATGATATAGACAATTTTCTCTTTAACTTCTTTTCCCAGAGAATATATATAGGCTATTTAGCTGGTATCTTTTTATTTATATCGGCGCTTCTTCTTACTCTGAATTTTTATATGAACAGCAGATATATAGGATTATTATCATTCACTTTCTTTGTATTATTTTTATGTATGGGAGCGGCTCTTATATTTGATATAGGCTTAAAAGAGTATCAAAAGCAGAGATTATTAGTATTTATGAATCCTCAATTAACAAGATTAAGTTCAGGATATAATATAATACAATCTTTAATTGCCGTCGGAAGCGGAGGATTATTGGGAGAAGGTTTTTTAAATGGAAGCCAATCTCAGTTAAATTTCATTCCTCAGCAGGTAAATGATTTTATATTTTCAAATATATGCGAGGAATGGGGGTTTATAGGAAGTTCTTTGGTGGTGCTGGCATATTCCGTTATTTTTATAAGAGGAACAATGGCGGCATATTTTGCTAAGGACAGACTTGGAGCTTTAATTGTATCGGGGGTTATTGCTATGTTCTTATGCCATGTAATTATTAATATCGGAATGGTAGTAGGTATGATGCCTATTACAGGCTTAACATTGCCTTTTATAAGCAGCGGCGGATCTTCTATATGGACTTTCTCTATATCCATAGGATTAATATTTAATGTTGAAGCTAGAAGGTATGTTCATTAATTAATATGAAAAATAATATTTTAACGGAAAAAGTTTTAATTGCAGATTCAAATATAGATTATGCTAAGTTTCTGCAAAACTTTTTAAAGGAATCAGGATATTTATCCTATATAGCATTATCTTATGAAGAAGCTATTAATACGGCTTATGATAAAATACCTGACTGTATATTAGTAGATTATATGCTTCCTAATGCAGGAGCATACCGTATTTCGCAGCATATAAAAAATGACAATATATTAAAAAATACTGCGGTGCTTTTTCTTACAGCAACTAATAATAAAAGCGAATTTTTAAAAGCTTATGAATGCGGCGCAGATGGTTTTTTTATAAAATCTATAGATACGGACATATTACTATCAAAAATAAAATCATATATAAGATTAAAAAAAGCTATAGAATCCAATATAATGTATATGAATATATTAAAGCAGGATATTGAATATGCATCAAAAATTCAGAAATCTATACTTTCCTACGGAAACACATCAATACCGAAAAACGACATATCTATTTTTCATTATGCTCCTAATGAAGTATCAGGCGATTACAGCGGAATAAAAAGCATAAATGACGGCTGGTATGCAATACTTCTTGCTGATGTATCGGGTCATGGAGTGGCTGCAAGTATGCTTACAATATTAATAAAATCTTTTTTTGATTCACATGTAATAACAAATTTCATTAATACTTCTCCGTCTAATTTTATAAAGGAGCTTAATAATTTTTTTATAGAAGAAAATTTTGATAAAAATTTATTTGCATCTGTATTTTACGCCTTATACAATAATAATACAGGAGATTTTATATGTTCATCTGGAGGCTCTCCTAAACCTATATACTACTCTGAAGATTCTGCAAAAGAAATCAATACGGAGGGACCTTTAGTAGGAATGTGTGAAGACAGCGAATATTCTGAAATAAGTATAAAATTAAAATACAATGATACGCTGTTTATATTTACAGACGGAGCATACGAAATATTTAATTCCGAAGGTAAAATGCTCGGAGATGTAAAGTTAAGAAATATTTTCATTAAAAATGCCAATAAAAATATTAATGTAATAAAAGATAATATAATAAAAGAGCTAAAATCATTCTCTGATAATATACTATCAGATGATATAAGCATGATAATACTGAGAAGAACAAATTAATAAAAATAAAAAATTAAATTAAACTTTTATTTTATATATATAAATTTTAATCTATCACAATAATAAATAGTTTTTATAAAAAAGCATCATTATTATGCACTAAAATTTGACAAGCGGGTATTTTTTTCCTATACTAGATTTTAAATACAATTTAGGAGTATATAATTATGAATAATGAGGTTAAAATTGCTGTTGCAGAACCCGCCCCGTTTGGTTTATTTGGTCTTGCTGTTATATGTTTTGTTGCTTCTACACAAAAGCTAGGTATAACAACAGGAGTGTCAGGACTTATGCCATGGGCAGTATTTCTTGGAGGAATAGCTCAATTCACTGCTTGTATTATGGAGTTTAAAAAAGATAATGTTTTCGGAGCTACAGTATTCGGCGCTTTCGGATTATTTTGGATAGCTGTCGCTTGCGTATGGGGAGTATCGGTTGGAATATTCGGAGAAAATATGCAGAAAACTCTTGATATGAAGCAATTCGGGGTTGTATGTCTTGGTTATCTGTTTCTTGTAGGACCTTTAACTTTCGGAGCTGCAGAAGCTCATAAAGTTTTATTTCTCATATTTTTTGCTGTTGATGTATTGTTGATAGCTATGGCATTAAATTATTTCGGAATAGCTCCAAAAGAAACTCAATTGCTGGCTGGAATATCAGAGCTTGCTGCTGCTTTATTGGGATTCTACGGATGCACTGCCGGAATATTAAACAAAAATTTAGGAAGAGTTGTACTGCCTGTGGGAAAACCGTTTGGAATATTTAAAAAATAAATTATTTTAAGATAAAAAAATTAAAGGTCATATACTTAAATATATGACCTTTTTTATATTAACATAATATTTTCTAATAAATAAAAAAATATGATAACTAAATATTTTATTATTACGATAATAATTACGATAATAATATATTAGTTGACATATTATTATTTTATATATATGATATTATCATAAAATTATTATCTATTGCAATAAGGTGATTAAAGCTTATGAGATTAAAAATAGGAATTTTAACTATAGCAAATTTAATGGCATTTATAGCATTACTCTATATGTTTGATATATTTGGTGTTGTAAATTATTATACTTTAATGCGTAATAAAATAGCTCCTAATATGCCGGGTTTTGTAGCAAAATTTACTCAAAAGCCTAGAGTGGAAGATATGACTCTTCTTGCAAGAGATGATTTAAATAAAATGAGAGAATCATTTAATCTAAGAGAAAAAGACCTGCAGGCTCAGGAATCTTTAATAGCAAGCAAGGCAATAGAATTAAACACTCAATCTGAATTAATAGAACAAGACAGGCAAAATCTGTTAAATGCTTGGTCTAATTATCAAGCTACTATGGAGGAATCTTCTCAGTATCAGTTAGTATTAACAGACTTAGCCAATAAAATAAACAGTATGCCTCCTCAAAACTCTGTTGCTTTACTCAATCAGTTAGCTGCAAACGGCTCTGATGATTTAGTTATAGATGTATTATTAGAAATGGATTCTATAGCCGCTGCGGAAGGAAGAAGCAGTACAACCTCATATCTTTTAAGCCTAATGGATGCAGCTGTCGCCGCCAGAATATTAGAAAAATATGAGGCCAGATCTAATCCCGGAAATAATACAGTACCTTCCTCCCCTAACGATTTCCCGAATTATTTGCCCGATGATATGCTTAATGATAATTTGATGGATACAGGAATATAAAATTATTTAATATAAAAACTCAGTTTAAATATTTAGACTAGTTTTTTTATTAAGTATTTTCAATAATATAATTGAGAAATAAATTTTATATGATATAATAGCCTTCAATTAATTAGGAGACTATTTATTATATGATAAAAATTATACTTATAATTACCGCTTTATTTTATGCAAATATTTATTCTCAGGATATTGACGGCAAGCCTATAAAAATAAATAAAAATTTTTTTAATGAAAACGGAAATTTAAAAAATCAAAAAGATTTATCCGTTTATGTTATAAGAAAAATAAGATTCACTGATAACTCATCTTATGAAATGGTAATATTAAAAAATAATTATTGGTATTATTATTGTCTTTTTGAAATAGAAAAAAATAATAAATACAAATATGTAGGAACCGTTGCTTTGAAAAGCTTTAATTCTAATATAGAAGGACTTATTGGAAATATAGTTTATAAAGATAATTATTTTACTATAGAACATAGTTTTATGGGAAGCACTAAAATATACATAACATTTAAATATAATGATAATAAAAAAATATATTTAGATAAAGCCAGTATGATTGTGGAATTTATCAATAATCTGTACGATAATAAAAAATTAACTAAGCAAGTTGACGGCAATGTAACTCCAAACAAAATTTTATATAAAGATACATCAGCCGATATGATATCAAAATTATTAAACATAAATATTACATAATAGCATAAACTATAAAAAATTAATAATGCTGATTTTATTCTATAATCTTTTTTCAGCTAATTCTATAGCTTTATATTTAAGCTGTTTTTTAATTATATAGCTATTGTCAATCATTTACATTTTTATTAATTAAAGTATAATTAAGCAAATAAACATAATAATTTACAATACTTAAAAATTATAAAGGCAAATTAATTTATGAATAAAATAAATAATATATATATAGGATATCCGCCGTTTGAAAGCGACAGGGGAATAGCCATGCTTTCTCAAAACAGGCAATTTCAATGGTTTAAATCCCCTACATATATTTATCCTGTAGTGCCAGCTACTGCAGCTACTATGATAAAAAATGCAGGCTACAATGTGTATTTTGTTGATGCTATAGCTAGAAATATGACTTCTAAAGAATGGCATCAATATTTAGAAACAAATACTCCTGATTTATTATTCTTCGAAGTTAAAACTCCTGTTATATATAAGGCTTGGAAAATAGCTGATGAGCTGAAAACTAAATACCCTAATATTATAGTGGTTTTAGGAGGAGACCATGTTACTGCTATGCCTGAAGAAACAATGGATAATTGTAAAGTTGATTATTTACTTACAGGCGGAGATTATGATTTTCTGCTTTTAAACCTGATAGAATATTTAAACGGCAAAACTCAATTAGAAAAAGGCATATACTATAGAGAATATAACAGTATAAAAAATACAGGGTTATTTGAATTAAAACATGATTTAAAAAATCTTCCATTTATAGACAGAGATTTAACATCATGGCAAGATTACGCTTATGACAATGGAAACTTCAAAAGAATACCCGCAACCTATATAATGGCTGGAAGAGACTGCTGGCATCATAGATGTACATTCTGTTCTTGGACTGGAATATATAACAATTTCCGTGTAAGAACCGCTGAAAATGTAGCTGATGAAATAGAGTTTCTTTACAATAAATACAATATAAAAGAAATAATGGACGATACAGGGTGCTTTCCAGTAAAAAAATGGCTCAATGATTTCTGCAATTTTATGATAGATAAAAAACTGAATAAAAAAGTTAATATAGACTGCAATATGCGTTTTGGGGCATGCAATGAAGACGAATACAGACTTATGAAAAAAGCAGGATTCAGATTCCTTTTATTCGGACTCGAATCTGCAAGTCAGCATACATTAGACAGACTTATTAAAGGAAATAAAACCGAAGATATAATTCCATCATGCAAAGCCGCTTCGGATGCAGGACTTTCTCCTCATATTACAGTAATGCTGGGCTATCCTTGGGAAACCGAAGAAGATATTCAAAAAACTTATGAGCTTACTAAAAAGCTTCTTCTTAAAGGATATGCAAAAACTATGCAGGCTACAATTATAATTCCGTATCCGGGCACAGAGTTATTCAATCAATGCAAAAGAGAAAATTGGCTAACTACAGAGAATTGGGAAGATTATGATATGCGCACTGCCGTTATGAAAACCGATGTCGGAGAAGAAAAAATAAAAGAATATATTCAAAAGCTTTATAACTTGAGTTTCAGCCCCAGTTTTTTAATGCATAAAGTATTATCCATCAGAGATTTAGATGATATTAAATATTATCTGCGTGCTTTTAAGAAAGTTTCAAAAGGACATTTGAAAGACTTCGCATAATTTTTATTTCCATATTAATAATTTTGCAAGCTATAGAAATAAAAATTATAAAAACGGCATATATTTTTAAATTACTTTTGACTGTTTAATGTTTTTTAAAGAATCGCTGAACTCTTTTAACTGCTTTTTCCTTTCATCAGGAATTTTTGTATATTCTATATCAGCAATAGCTCCATACAATACATATAAATATACCAAACATATTTTTGGGTATGATTCTTTTAACATTAAAAAAGACTTTTCCGCTCCAAGCTTAATAAGTTTTTCAGGAGAATCAATATTAACCGATTCTAATTTTATTGCTATTTCCTTACCTATATTTTTCATAGATATTAATGATGACATTCTATAAACCTTTTTTAATATATTCTTCTGAATTGTAAATTATATCAATTAAAATTTCAATATGCTTTAACATATATTTACTTAATTTAAAATACAGTATATAATCGGACTAAATATAATATAGGAGTTAATTATGATTAAATTAATTGAAATAAAGCATAATTCTGAAAACATAGATTTTTATAAGCAATTATATAACGATGCTTTTCCTAAAGAGGAAAGATGGTCTTTTGATATGATTATGGAAAATAAAGACAATAATAATTATAAATCATATTCCATATTAGACGAAAATATTCCAATCGGCTTTACGGTTATTTGGCATTTAGATAATATTAATTACGTAGAATATCTGGCTATAGATAAAAAATTAAGGGGAAGAAAATACGGCTCGGAAGTTTTAACTAAAATACTTAATATGATTAATAATAAATTAATAGTTATAGAAGTTGAACCTTACGAATTAAATGAAACTGCAAAAAAGCGTATAGAATGGTATAAAAGATTTGGTCTTATATTGGCAGATTATGATTATGATATGCCTTGTCTAGATAAAAACAATAAAATATCATCTATAAAAATGAAAATAATGACAAACAGAAATTTAGAAAATAAAGAACAGCATGATAATATAATAAAAATATTATATGATAAGATTTATAAGCCCAGATTAGATGAAATAGATAAATGGAAATAAAACTAAAAGCGGTAAGACTTCTATAACACAATATATCTTACCGCTTTTTTCTTCTTCATAATTAAATTAATCATCAAATTTTTGTCCGATAATCTGTCCGTTTTCTGAAACTATAACTTCCATCATATTATTTAATTTTAATTTATAATTTCCCCATTCTTTTTCAGCATCAATAACGGAAGCCTGCGGATATGCATTTTTTACAGCCCGTACTACAGAAGGAGGAAAAGCGGCATCAGGTATAGGAGCATATTCGCTGTCTATACTAGTCCAATACCCATTGCCTAAAAATTCTATTGATACTCCGTTAGACAATTTAACATCAAATTTCCTTCCGTCTCTTTCAACTTTCCATATCTGAACATTAGGAAATACCCTGTTAATAAATGATGAAGCCTGCTGAGGCAAGGCAGAAGGCGGAACTACCCAATCATCCGCAAAAAGATTAGAAACGGATAAAATAACTAATGATGATAATAAAACAAATAATTTTTTCATGATTTACTCTCCTTAAAAACAATATATGTAAATTATCTTTACAATAATAAGTATATCATTTTTAATATATTTGTCAAGTTTATTTACAATATTTTTACTATTTTTTTACATTATAATATGCATCCGCATCAAAAAAAACTGACAAATAATCATATAATAGTGCCGCTTTTAACTACAGTATTTTTAGGTATTATTACAATTCCGTCTCTGATACAATAGAATTCGCTGTCCTGATGCTGTATTTTCTTTTTATTAGTAATAACAACCTCATTGCCTATTCTTACATTTTTATCTATTATAACATTTTTAAGAGTGCATTTTTTACCAATGCCTATTTTAGGCAAATGCTTAACATTAAGTCTCTCAATATCATTACTATTCTCATAATAATCGCTGCCCATCATAATAACTCTTTCTAAAGTTGAACCGCTTTGAACAACAGAGCGTACGCCTATTACGGATTCTTTTATAACAGCATTCTCTATCCTGCATCCGTCGGCTATAATACTTGAAGTTACATCAGCTTTATCAAATTTAGAAGGAGATAAATATCTCACATGAGTATATATAGGAGTACTTTCATCATAAAAATCAAAAGGAGGATTTTTGCTTCCAAAAGATATATTAGCCTCAAAATATGCTTTAATAGTTCCTACATCCTCCCAATAACCTTGAAATGCATAGCTAAATACTTTATATTTTTTTATAGCTTCAGGTATAATATCCTTGCCGAAATCAATCATAGAAACATCAGATAAAAGCTCTTTAAGTACACTGTGCCTGAATACATAAATACCCATAGAAGCCAAATATTCTTTATGAGGATCTTCTATATTGAACATTTTTTTCTGTTCTTGGCTTAACTTTAATGAATTAAGTACCTCATCTTCTTTTGGTTTTTCATGAAAATTGGTAATCTGACCTCTTTTATTTACAAGCATAACTCCAAAACCTTTGGCATCTTCCTTTACAACTGGAACTGTTCCAACTACTATATCAGCCCCTGTTTCAAGCATATGCTGAAGCATTACATTATAATTCATACGATACACCTGATCACCTGAAAGTATAACTACATTATTGACAAATTCATTATCAAAATGTGCAAGATTTTTTCTAACGGCATCTGCAGTACCCTGATACCAATCTATATTAGTATCTGTCTGCTCGGCTGCAAGTATACTTACATGTCCTCCTGAAAAGTTATCAAATCTATAGGCATTGTATATATGATTGTTCAAAGAAGCACTATTAAACTGAGTAATAACATATATATTCCTAAATCCGCTGTTAATACAATTAGATACAGGTATATCTATCATTCTGTATTGACCGCCCAAAGATACTGCAGGCTTAGAGCGGGCTTTAACTAAAGGATAAAGTCTTGTTCCTCTGCCTCCGCCAAGTATCAATGCAACAGTATTAAAAGCTCTCATATAAAAACTCCAATTTTTATTATATAATATTAAGTATAGTAAAAAAAAATTGACTTTTCAAGAAATAGAATTAAGTTATCTATAGCATATTAAAATATTTTAAGGCTTTATATATACCATCATTATCAACATCGTCCGTTATATAATCTGCATATTTTTTTACCTCTTCATCAGCATTGCCCATAGCAATTCCTACAGCGGCATGTTTTATCATAGAAATATCATTACCTCCGTCACCGAAAGCCATAGTATCCGACAGCTCTATACCATAGTATTCTATAATTTTATCTATACCTATATGTTTTCCTCCGCCTTTATTATTAACATCTGCAAATAAAGGATGCCATCTGCTTGCCTCGCAGTTTTTAAATATGCTATGCATTAATTCTTTTTCTTTTTTATCATCTACAAATAAATTAAGCTGAAGAATATTGTCTGCATTTTTTTCTAAAAGCTCATAATAATTATCAGCCGAAGGTATAGTAAGATTAATAGAGTTTGATACTTTTTCCACATCTTCCGTAATATAATTTATAAATATTCCGCTGTCAATCATAACGGAGCATGGAAAGTTTTCCTTATTTTTCAAATAGTGCATTAAAGAATAAATTTCTTCTCTAGCTATTGAATTTCTGTAAATGGATTTTTCTCCTATATAACAGTCAAAACCGTTAGCAGTTATATATCCGTCAAATTTTAAATCTCCTAAATTATTTATATGCTTCTTTATTCTGCCCGTAGCTATAAAAACTTTTATTCCTTTATCTTTTAATAATTTTATAGCCTCTTTTGACAAATCTGAAACTTTATGAGTATTGAAACTTACCAAAGTACCATCTATATCAAAAAATACCGCTTTTACCATAATAAAATCCAATTTATAATATTATTTTTTTATTTAAGATATGTTATTCAATGCCTCCACAATAGTATGGGCAAACTCCTTTGAAGAATGAGGACCGTTTGCAGTTATTATATTACCTGAAACTACAACATTATCAGTCAATACATTAGCATTTCCATGCCGTACATGAGATTCATCGGCAGATAAGCATGTAACATTAATACCATCAAGTATCTTAGCATTAGCCATTATAACAACACCGCTTCCTATTGCCCCTACTATTTTCTGATTATCTAAAAATAGTCTGGCAAGACCCTGAGTACGCCAATCGTCCCATAAAGTGATGCATCCTATTCCTCCTATAAATATAACGGCATCAAATTCAATAGCATCAACTTCGCTGAAAAGCAAATCTATATTTTCCGTACTTCCGAATTTACCTTGAGCAGTTCCTATAAATGTGGAAGATACTTTTGTTTTATATCCTGATCCTTCAAAAATTTTCTTGCTTTCAAAATATTCTTCATCTTGAAAGTTCTGACCAGGCATAACATACAAAATATTATTAGTTTTTTCCATTTTAAATAAACTCTCCAATATTATTTATATCTATTTACAATATGCAATTCTTATCATATTTATTTTTATTTTGTACAGCAAGTTTATAAGCTTTTATATACTCTTTTGCACTTTTCTCCCAAGAATTATCTATCTTCATACCCCTCTTCTGCATATTTATAAACCTATCTCTATGATCATAATAAACGCTTACAGCCCAGCCTATAGTATTATATAAAGCCGAAGGATCGGAATCATAAAATTTAAAACCTGTACCTTCGCCTGTCTGTTCATTATAATTATCAACAGTATCTTCAAGCCCGCCTGTGGCATGCACAATAGGTAAAGTACCGTATCTCAAAGAATACATTTGATTAAGTCCGCAAGGCTCAAACAATGAAGGCATCACAAATAAATCGCAGCCAGCTTCTATTAAATGCGATAATTCATTATTATATCCTATATAAGAACCGACTCTTCCAGGATATTTTTTAGGTAAATCTCCAAAGAAACTTTCAAGTCCTTTATCTCCGCTTCCGAGTATGCAAAACTGCACTTTCATATTATTAACTAAAGAATCTATTATAGAAGCTATAAAATGATATCCCTTTTGATCTACAAATCTGCCTATGGCTCCTATTAATACAATATCATCATCTTCCTCAAGCAAGAATCTATTCTGAAGCTCCTTTTTGCATATTTTTTTGCCGTCCATATTATCTGCAGAATAATTTTCAGGTATAAGCTTATCCTTTTCAGGAGACCAAACATCTTCATCAATACCATTTAGTATTCCAAAGAAACTTGTAGTTTTATTCTGCAAATAAGGCGCCATTCCATGCCCGCCGTAAGGAGAAGAAATCTCTCTGGCATATGTAGGACTTACTGTTGTAACCACATCAGAAAAGAATATTCCGCCTTTTAATAAATTAATGTTTCCATGATCTTCAAATGCATCGGGGCTGAAATTATTCCAGCCCAAACCTAAATAATCATAGGTAGATGCTGCATTATATATGCCTTGATAATTAGCATTATGTATAGTAAGGAGGCTTGCAGCTCTTCCTATTTTATCATTCCAATGCCAAGTTTTTATATAGGCAGAAATTGAAGCAGTCTGCCAATCATTAGCATGAACAACATCTACATCCAGCGGCAAATCCTTGCATAACTGCAAAGCAGCGCAGGAAAAAAAACCAAATCTCCAAGCATTATCATTATAATCATTAAAAGAAGCGTCATGGTAAAGACCTTCTCTGCTAAAAAAACTATGATGCTCTATAAAATAAAAATCTACTCCGTCTTTTACAGTTTTAAATACGGAACACCATTCTTCTCCGTTTCCCATCCATACGCCCATAGTAGGAAGTATATTTTCCAAATGACAATCATAAAAATTAATATCCCTATATTTCGGAAGCACGACGCAAGCATCAACATTTAATTTCTTTAAATATATAGGCAAAGCTCCGACCACATCAGCAAGTCCTCCTGTTTTTATAAAAGGCGCCGCCTCTGAAGATGCTATCATAACTTTCATTTTTGACATAATAAACTCCTAAGATTTGGAATATACTTAAAATATACAACTTTATTTAAAAACTTCAAGCAAATTTATTTGCTTGATACTATATTAAATGCTGATTTCAAGTATCTCTAAAACTTTATCTCCTGCCGGAACTTTTATAGCAACAACATCTCCCACTTTTTTAGATAATAAACCTTTAGCAATAGGAGTTACTATAGTAATTTCATTTTTATTCATATCTGCTTCTAATTCTCCGACTATTCTGTATTCAAAAACGGCATTTCTATTTTTATCTTTTACTTTAACCTTTTTTCCGAAAGTTACTATGTCTTTATCTAATGAAGCGGGATCTATTATTTCACATACTGCCAAATCGCTTTCCAATTTTGATATTTGGGCATTTAATAATCCTTGTTTTTCTTTAGCAGCATGATACTCGGCATTTTCTTTTAAATCGCCTTTCTCTCTAGCCTCTGCAATAATAGCAGGCAAAGTCTCAAACTCAGATTTTAATTCTGAAAGTTTAGACTTAGCTTTATCATATCCTTCTTTTGTTATAGGTTTTGCCATTTTTAATATCCTTAAAATTAGTAATCTTTATATTATAAACCATTTTTAAATATTTACAAATAAAAAGCTTAATAATTAAATATAAAGCTATATCTTATGAAACTTTATAAAAAATATTCATAAGACTTTGAAATAACATATTTTTTATTTAGGATATATTACGGTAATACAGGCATCAGCATTTGGTATAATTGCACCTTTTTTGGAATAAAAACCATATATTAATGCAGGATTATAGCATAAAGTTTCAACAAATTTATTTATGCTATTCTTCCTTTCATAAATCCTTCAGAAAATATTAAATGGTGTCTTTTCTCAACTGAGACTTAACAATTAGGACATTTTATAAAATTTTAAACCATAATATAATAACAAAATAATTTTTATCCGGAATAATATTTTAGTTATACCAAAAAATTTTATTAATAGCGATTTATAAAATTAAGTTTTTCAATTTTTATTATATAATTAATTGACAGCATATATTTTAAAGTATATCATATCAATATATAAAAAAGCTGTAATAAAATATTAAGCTTATTAAATTATGAGGCTTTATTTATGGATATAAAAAAAATAAAGATAGAAACATATATACCTGAAGAATACACCCAAAAATTAAGAGAAGCTTTAAATAATATAGGAGCATTAGGTAAAGGCAATTATGACAATGTAATGTCTGTCTCAAAAATAACAGGTTATTGGCGCCCTCTTAAAAATGCTAATCCTTTTAACGGAAATATTAATGAAATATCTAAAGCTAATGAAGATAAAATAGAGTTTTCTGCAGATATAAAAAATATAGAAAGCATCATAAAAACAATAAAAGAAATTCACCCTTATGAAGAGCCTGTAATAAATATTATACCGTTAATAAATGACAGATTTGATATAAATTTAAATTATTGATTCTATAAAGAAAATATATCTTTTATAATATAAATAAAATCATTCTTTGGAAATTTATTTATGATTTCTATATTCTCTATACCGTCAGCATAATATAATTTGCTTTCTTCAGGTAAATATGATATTGCGAATATCTGAGCATTGCTGTTTAATAATTTATCTTTTGTGTATCCGTATTCAGACATTTCTATTATTCTGCTTGGAATATTATCCCCATAAAAAATAAAAACGGCATGATTGTATAATTTAGCTTTTAATATTTTATCCTTATTATTTATACTGTCTTTTTGAAAAAGTTTTTGATTATCATCTATATAAAGATCAAATATATCATTAATTTCATTTTTAATATTATTAAGTACAGACTCTCCGTCTTTATCAATATCTGCTAAGAAAAAATAATATGCATGTATTATAATAGATTTTTTATTTTTTATAACATCTGCTCTGATAAAAACTCTTGAAGAGTTTACAGAATACATACTATAGCCGAAATATTTAAGTCTTTCTATTATAAAATCTTTGCTGATATTTTTGCTTACATGATGCTCCAATTTAGAATTATTTTTAATGAATACTAATTTTCTTTTGCTGATATTAGCCACATCAAGATATAAAAAAACTATAGTAATTATTTCAAGTATTATTAATATAATTGTCATATATACTTGATTATCATTGTATATTGAGAGGAAAATTAAGTTGGCAAACACCACAGCTATTATGCCGTAAGTGCCTGCCCTTAATAATTCTTTTTTGAAGGAGAACATTTTATTATTGTTCATTATTAATAATTTATCTTATTTTATTTATTATCTGTAAGTTGTTATTTCCTGATAAGCTCTTACAGCTCTGTCTATAACTGCTTTTGTAAAACTAAGAGATAATTCTGCTTCTGCAACTGCATTCATTACATCGGATACATCAACCTGATCAGGTCTTATTCCAGCCTGAACTATTATATTATCTCTGTCAACCTGCTTTTGATTTACGGCATCTACAGCATCGCTCAGCATTGTGCCGAAATTACTTATTAAATCACCGCCTGAGATTCTTCTTAACTGTCGCTCAGGTCCGTAATGTCTATAGTCTGTGGTTTTCAATACAAATCCGTAATTATCGCCTACATTTCCTGTTTTTGCATTCATTATACTATTAATATTCATAAAAATATCCTTTTATAAAAACTGATTAATATCTGATAATATTCAAAGCACTTCCAAACATAGTTTTAGCTGACTGAATCATTGTGGAATTAGCCTCATAAGCTCTTGAAGCTTCCATCATATCAACCATCTCGGTAACAGGATTAACATTAGGCATCTCAACATAACCCGCTTTCTCTCCGTATTTAATGGCATCAGGATGAGAAGGATCATAAACAAATCTTGTCGCTGTTTCCGTATCTTTTTCTATACTAAATACCCTTACTCCTGTACCTACATTAGGCTGCAAAGCATTAGGTAAAAACGGACTTCTATATTTATTTCCGTCATCTCTGGGCTTGAATATAACTCTGCTTCTTCTGAAAGTGCCGCCTTCTGTAGTTCTTGTTGTATTAACATTTGCTATATTATCTGCAATAACATCTAATCTTGTTCTTTGAGCTGTAAGTCCGCTGCCAGATGTATTAATAATTGAAAATATTCCCATATACTATATCTCCTTTGCAATTAAATAATATTATTAAGCATTTCCTATCATTCTTCTAATCTCTCTGTATTGAGCATTAACTATCTGAGTAAACATTTGATATCTTAATGTATTTTTTGCCTCTTCAGCCATTTCTCTGTCTATATCTATATTATTTTTATCGTTTCTGTAGCTAGTGTCATAATCTACCGTAAGCTTCGGTGCAACCTGCTTATAATCCATAGGCATATGAAAAGGAAAATGTCTGGGATCCGTTCTTACAGCTTCCATACCATCATATTTCTCACTGTCTAAAGCTCTTGCTAATTGATATTCAAAAGTTACATCGCTTCTTTTAAAATTCGGAGTAGACACATTTGCTATATTATCAGCTATAACCTCAGCTCTGAGCCCGTAAACATTTAAAAGCTTTTTTGCAACCGTCATAGTTTTAGCGTATGTCGTATCAGTAAACATATTCATAATAATAAATCCTGAATTATAAAATTATACCTGCAATTATTTTCGGTTTTATTAAAAACTGATTTAATGTTTTTTTATATAATTCAAATTATTTTAATATCTAAGTACTATTCAAAAAAGCATAAGCTTATATAAATATTATTGCTGATGCATCAATATATAAAGATTAATTATAAACTAAACTGCATTTATTAATCCCACCAAAAATACCAAATATCAGATTTTAATAATGTACCCGCCAATTTTCCGATATCATAATTTTCTGAATACTGACTAACTCTGTCGGTACAAAAAATAAAATGCTCGCAAGCAAGTTTAAGGGCTTCTTCTTTGGTATTAGGCTTTATTTCTGTAAAAAGCTCCCAAGTATTATAATTCACAACAGCAGGATAAGCCTGATATTTTTCATACCAATATTTAAAAACAGCAGTTTGTACTTCAGGATTAGGACAATCATTAAAACCGCCCATAGGAATATAGCATGCCAATTCATAAGGATTCAGAGTAGGTATTTTGGCTAATATTAAATCATAAGTTTCTTCCGTTTCATAATTATAATAAGAAGAAAAACTGTTTATTACTTCAAATTCTTCAAAAGGCTTATTTAAACTTCTTTTTATATCATCTATATATTCTTCATCGTCATAAATATCTTCAATACTTCGATTCAAATATTCTTTATAATCTATTTTTTTTGATTTTTCTATATATTCTGAAATTAATTTTTTTGAATCTTCAATTTCAGAATCATTATCTTCAAGAAACATTGATACTTGTTCAGAAAGCACTTCGCTTGGTATTATAATTAAGGGGGTGTATCCTTCCTTTTTTCCTTTTTTTAAATTTTTTTTATACCAATCTATTATTTTGCCGTCATCTTCAAGTCCGCCTTCCAATATTTCATAATCACATTTAATAAAATCTGTTATAAGCTTTATATCATCATTCATATATATCTCCTATAATTAAATATACCATTAAAATAAACATGAAGAATACAGTATATATTTATAAAAGTAATATATCAAATTTTAAAGAATAAGTAATATACTGCATTAATATTTTCAATTGCTGTAAATACTGATTTTATTAAAATTCTGCATTTTTATCATTGGATATAATTCTAACTTCAGCATTTAAAGTAATGCCTTTTTGATTATAAACCTCTTCTTTCACCTTTTTCATAAGATTAAATATATCTTTTCCTGAAGCATTATTATAATTAATTATAAAATTGGCATGATAAGGCGAAACCATAGCTCCTCCAAGTCTTAAGCCTCTCATATTAACAGAATCAATAACTTTTCCAGCTATCATATTAGTTTCATAATCATTTAAAAATGCACTTCCAGCTGAAGGATATTTAAATTGATGCTTACTTTTTCTGTCTTTTAAATACTTGTTCATTTCAGGTTTAATTAATTTCTTTGACGACTTAATTAATTTAAATCTTACATCCAGTATAATATATTCTTTATCCTGAAAAATACTTCTCTTATAAGCATAATTACAATCATCAATACCAATATGAATATATTCGGTATCATCATTTATTATGCCAATGCTGTCAATAAACTCGGATACGGAATGACCGTAGCATCTTGCATTCATATATGCAGCTCCTCCGATACTGCCAGGAAGTCCGTATAAAAACTCCAAACCTGTAAAAGAATTTTTATATGCATATTTCACAGCATCAGTAATATAGGCGCCGGAATAAGATAAAATACTATGAGATGTATGCTCTATTCTGGAAAAAAAACCTGTATATATAATAGGAAACTCTATTACCCTATCTAAGAATAAAATATTACTTCCTCCGCCTAAAATCATATATCTTTTACTATTATCATTAAGATATTTAATCAAATCTATAAAACCGTTTATAGTTTCAGGCATATAAAACTCCAAAGCCTTAGCATTAACTCTGAAAGTATTAAATTTTTTAAGCGAAACATTTTCTCTGCTTAGAACACCGTTAAAAGACTTAATCATTGCTATAGTTCCATAATATTATTTAATATGAATATAATAACAAATTTTATAAAACATTACAATAAAATTTAATTATATTGACTTTATATTTTTATAAAATAAATCAGACTATTTATCATACCAGCAAGGATTCTTTGTTAATGAAGTATTTATAAACATGTCTTTAATTGCTGCATCGGTATTCATATTCCAAGTATTCAAATCCTGATTAAAGCTTACAGCATTTTTGAACATACAAGCCATATATTTAACATTGCATACATTCCATTTATTTAAAGGCTGATTAAAACTCTCAGCACCGTAAAACATAAAGCTCATATCAATAACATTGCAGACATTCCAATCATTAATATTGATATTAAAGTTTTTTATATTATGAAACATCGATTTCATATTTAATACATTGGAAGTATCCCATTTATCTATACCCGAAAAATCTATTCTTATATTATAATTTTCATATTCATTATAAGATCCGTCAAAACATGCAAAATTAGGCTTCTCAAAAAGCAAAGACATATCATCTATCAAAGAAGTATCAATATATCCTAAATATATATTATTGTTTTCTATAAGACTTCTAAGCTCAATTTTATTTCTTGGTTTATATTTAATCATAATTGACCATACTTTAAAATTTAATTATTATATTTTATATTATTAATTATCTTTTTTATATTCTTTTACAGATTCAGCCATAAAACTGCCGTTTCTTTTAAATACATAAATATCTTTAAACTTCATCTCCTGCTTTAATAAAATTTCTTTTTCTTTTACAAGCTCTAAAATAGCTAAAAAAAATGTAACAAGCTGTCTTTTAGTAACTCCGTCTTTGAAAAGCATAATAAAAGGGAAAAAAGCTGATTCGGATAATTTTATTCTTATCATATCAATGGCATTATCTATATGAAAATTGGACATTCCAGAAAGAACAGCTAAATCTGTTTCAGGCACAAACTGCACTTTAGTAAAAGCATATACCAAATCGTAAAGCCTTATATCCTTCCAAGCTATTTCATTATCATCTGAATCATTATTTTTAAAGAATTTAACTCTCTCTGTATCTTTTCTTTCAAATACAGTATCCGAAGTATCCTGAAGCCTGTCAAGTTCTTCCGAAACAATTTTATATCTTTGAAACTCAAGCATCTGCTCCACAATCTCAAATTTAAGCTTATCCGTAAACTTATCATCATCCATATCATGAGGAAGAAGCATTCTTGATTTATAAAGATGAAACTCTGAAGCAACAACTAAAAAATCGCCCGTAGAATCTAAATTCAAGGCAGCCTGAGACTTAAGATAATCTATAAACTGATCTATAATTTCTAAAATAGAAACTTCATATATGCTCTTTTCGCTTCTTTTAAGCATATCAAAAAGCAAAGATAAAGGTCCCTCATAATCTATGCTTGATAATGAAACTGTAAACTCTTTATAATAGACATTATTATTTTCTGTATTATTTTCTGTTTTTTTCTGAGTATCTATATTATTTTCCATAACAGAATATAATATATTATAAAAATATAAAAATTCAAGTATACAAAGATTTAATTATACTGACAATAAATAAAATATATTAACAGATTTTTATATATTATAAATATAGATACTTTCCTCTATATCTTTTTCACCTATTTTTAAACTATTTTTTTTACCCGAATATTTAAATCCGTTTTTCTCATAAAATTTTTTTGCTTTTTCATTTTTATCAAAAACGCAAAGACATATATTGCTGTATCCCAAATCTTTTATATATTTAACTGCATGCTCTAATAATAAACTTCCTATACCCGAACCCTGATATATAGGGTGAATATAAAGAGATATTATCTCCCCATAGCCTTCCATATTGCTTCTGCTTTTGCCATGAGATATAACCCCTATAGGATTATTATCAATATATGCTATATGCGCTTCTCTTGTTTTATTATTAATGCCGTCTTCAAATTCTCCGCACCAGTCATCTAAATATATTCTTTTCAAATATGAATGCGGTATAATATCTTTATAAGCATCTTTCCAGCATATTGCATGAAGTTTGCTTATATCAAATACATCTTTTATTTCAGCTTTTTTTATAGTTACATCCATTAAATTATGCCTTTTTATATTGCTAATTAATATTAAATAACATAAATTATATATTTGTAATAAGTTATTTTCAATTATTTCTTTTTTATTTATGATGAAATTATAAACTGCTTAAATTTCTTAAAGCATTGCTTATTAAATCTTCCGTACTCATATTATCTTTATTTTCTACTTCAGACAAAGCCTTAATAGCTTCGGCATTTGAAAAACCAAGTGATATAAGAGCTTTTACAACATCGCTTTCATTACCGCTTCCTATTTCAGATGAAGAAACATTAATATCTATTTTTTCTATCTTATCCCTGAGTTCAAATAAAAGCTTCTCAGCCTTTTTTATGCCCATACCTGATACCTTCTTCAAAAGACTAATATCTCTATTAAATAGTATATGCATCAAATCGGTGATAGAGTAAGTGGAAAGTATCTCCATAGCAAGCTTTGGTCCTACACCAGATGCAGACATAAGAATATTAAACATATTTTTTTCTTCTCTGGTAAGAAAACCGTAAAGCATCATAGCATCTTCTCTATGTATAAGCTTAGTATAAAGTCTTATATTATCATCATTTTTTACTTCAAGCTTCTTCGATACTACAATCTCATATCCAATGCCTCCGCAAAGTACAGCAATAATGCCTTCTGATATTATACAAACTTTTCCTTCTATAAAAGCAAACATATTAAATTAAAAACTATAAACTAGGCTCATATTCCAATTCTTTTATAGCTTCAAGCATTTTATCTGTACTTATTCTGCTTTCATCATATTCAACTTGAGCACAGGCATTTTCCAGACTTACATCAACTTTGTTTATACCGTTTAAAGCATTCAATTCTTTGGTAACAGCATTAACGCAATTTTGACATCCCATGCCTTTTATTTTTATAGTTACATTTTTCATTTTAACTCCTTTATTATACTATTCAGTTATTATATACCATACAAGGGTATTATTCAAGTGCTTAATATTAAATTATATCATTTTTATATTTCTGCTGATATTATATACTTCATCTTCATTAAACAAATTAAATACAACGCTCATTTCGGTACCTGTATTCTCTTCGCTTTTTATATTTATATCTGCATTATAATAATTGCAGATATTTTTCACTATTGTAAGACCTAGTCCCGTACCATTCACTTTTAAATATTTATTATTTTTAACTCTAAAAAATCTTTCAAATATTCTATTTAAATACTGAGGAGCTATACCGCATCCTGTATCTTTTACTGTAAATACCGCTTTATTAGAATTATTTTTTAAATATATATTAACCTTTCCTCCGTCATCGGTATATTTTATAGCATTATCAACCAAATTATTAACAACTTCGGTAATCTTTTCTCTATTAGCCATTATAACAGCCGATTCAATATCCAACTGAACATCTATGTTTCTCTGCTCAGCCTTTATTCTATTGCTTTCAAACACATCAAGAATGATATCTTTAATATCTATTTTTTCATCAATAGTTTCCTTCCAATTAGCTTCTATTCTGCTTAATGTAAGCATATCTATAACAAGGTCTTTCATTCTTAAAGCCTCATTATTTATTCTTTTAATAAAATCAGACTGATTCTTTCCTCCTCCTGTGGCTATAAGAAGTTCGGAATATCCTATTATTGAAGTGAGAGGAGTTTTTAATTCATGAGAAGCATTTATAAAGAAATCCTGTTTTTCTATCTCTACTTTTCTTATATCTGTAACATCTTCAAATTTTATTAATGCCGATATATTTTTATTATTGAGTATAGGTATAGTAGTAATTTCTATATCCATAGTATGTTCTTTGATATCAAATTTAGAAAATCTATTTAAATCTATGGCATCATTAATTTTTTCTATTACATCTTCGCTTTTTATAATTTCATTTAATTTTTTTATATTATTATCATATATCTCAAGCAAATCTACAGCATACTGATTAATAAAAAATATTTCTTTATTCTTATTTACGGCTATAATACCCTGTTCTATATTCTCAAGAACATATTTAAGTTTTTCTTTCTCCTTCTGATATCCTGTAATATTTTCATTTAAATTAATTGCAAGCCTGTTAATATCATACAATACTTCATTTATATCATTATATCTTGTAAGATTTTTAGGTGCAATAGATTTATTATTATATATATTATCAAGAGTTTCTTTTATTGTATAGAAAGGTATCATAATATTGCGGCTCATAAGAGGAATAACCAAAGACATAATGATAATAACAACTCCTATTACCATGACAGCAGTAAATAAAAAACTTATTAAATATTTATTAACAGAATCTATAGGTATTGCAATTCTCAAAATATAATCTCTGTTGTCGTCCGCTTTAATTTTTTTGGATACATACATATAAGGTATTTTATGACTGATAGAAGTATTGATTGAAAAAGCAGGCTTATTATCAACGCTGTGAAGTGCCTCTATAACATCGCTTCTGTTAGTATGATTTCCGATAGGATTTTTAGATATATCAGTCATAGTGTCTGCAACCACAACACCGTTAGTAGATATTATGCTTATTCTTAATTCTTCTTTATCCGACTGAAGCACGAACTTTCTGAAAGCATCTTCAGTCTGTATATCATATAAATCTATCTCTTTCTCAAGCATCTCCATAATATTTACTATCATAAACTGACTATACATAATATTATTATACTGCACAGTAAATAGTATACCAATAAACATTAAAGCGCTTGATAATATCAAAATAAGAAGCGAGTTATAAAATATATTCTTAATCATATTTTAATACATTTATTATGCATCTGTTAATTTATATCCCATTCCTCTGACAGTGATAATATTTTCTTTAGTTAAATCAAGTTTCTGTCTGATGGATTTTATATGCATATCAATAGTCCTTGTTTCTATTGCATGCTCACCCCCCCATACCTCTCCAAGCATAGTTTCTCTTTCAACCACATTATTTACATTTTCCATTAAAAGTTTAAGCAAATCAAATTCTTTCTGCGTTAAAACAACCTGCCTTTCTCCAACAAATACATTTCTCTTTTTAACTACAAGTTTTATATCTCCGAAAGTAAGCTCTTCCGTATCTAATCTCGCATCTTTTTTTCTTAAATTAGCTTTTATTCTTGCAAGAAGCTCAAGTACGGAAAAAGGCTTAGGCATATAATCATCGGCGCCTAAATTTAACCCTGTAACAATATTTATTTCACTGGTTTTAGCGGTAAGCATTATAACTTTAATAGGAAGATGTGCATAATCCGTCCTTATAATTTTTAATATTTCAGTACCTTCTATATCTGGAAGCATTATATCTAAAAGCACCAAATTAGGAGTTTGTTTTTTAAGCGCCTCAAGTATATCTCTGCCGTTTGAAAAACATTCTATAGTATATCCTGCCTCTTCAACTGTATATTTAATTAGATCCCTGATATTATTATCATCTTCCACTGAGTAAATAAGTTCTTTATTCATAATAAACGCTGCCAAAAATAATATTTTTTGAAAAAATCAGATATTTTTATATTATTAAGTATAATAAAAAATTAATTTTTGTCAAAATTTTTTATTAATATTTAAAACTGTATAAAATTAATATAGAATAAAAATTATTAATATAAATATTGACTTATAATATTTTTATATTAAAATTATTTATATGAAACAAGAAATAACGCCTATTTTAGAAAATTATTTAGAAACTATCTACAATCTTGAAATGGAAAAAAATTCTAAAGAATCTATCAGAATAACAGATATAGCAGATGTAGCGGGACGCTCTAAAGCAAGCGTTAATACGGCAATTAAAACATTATCAAAATTAGGGCATATTAAGCACGAACATTACGGGGATATAGAACTTACAAATTCTGGAAGAGCCATAGGCAAGGATATTGCGGAAAGACATGCAATATTCTATTATTTTCTGACTAAAGTATTAAATATAGATGAGAAAATAGCGGATAAAGAAGCCTGTCTGATAGAACATGCTATGAGTAAGGATACCGTATATAAGTTTAAAGAATTTCTCTGCGGATACTGTAAAAAAGAAAATATATTTAATAATTCTAAAAAAAATTAAAAAAACTTTTATATCATCTCATTTTCTATCATTTGCTCAAAACTCTGTTTTCTCCGTATAATATAATGTCTGTCTTTATCTACCATAACCTGCGCTATTAAAGGTCTGGAATTATAATTACTTGACATACTAAATCCGTAAGCTCCCGCATCAAGCAAGGCAACATAATCTCCCTCATGAAGTACAAAGCATTCTCTATTATAGGCAAAAAAATCCGAACTTTCGCATATAGGTCCTACAAAATCATAATAGGCTTTATATTCATTTTTTACCAAAGGATATATTTCATTATAAGCGTCGTACATAGCAACTCTCAAATAATCATTCATACCCCCGTCAAGAACGGCATATTTTTTTCCGAACTCTTCTTTAATGTATTCAACTCTCATTATTAAAGCTCCCGATTCGGCTACAAAATATCTTCCGGGCTCTGCTGTTACTTTGAGATTCATATCTTTTAATAAACTAATGCTTTCTTTTTTAAAATTTTCAAAATCAAATCCTAAACTGTTTTTATTATATCTTACTCCGTAGCCTCCTCCTATATCGATATTTGTAATATTAAATCCTATTTCTCTAATTTCATTAATAAAATCTTTCATCACTGAAATAGCCTTATAAAAAGGCTCAGAATCTGTAATTTGAGATCCTATATGCATTGACAGAGATTCTATTTCTATATTATATAAAGACTTTAATAAATCAGAGTTTTCTTTTATTTTTTGAATGCTTATGCCGAATTTATTCCCATGAACTCCTGTAGTTATTTTTTTATGTGTATGCGCATCAATATTCGGATTAACTCTTACAGAACATTTTACTTTCTTTTTTAATTCTTTTGCTGCATTGTTTATTCTCAAAGCTTCTGAAACAGATTCTATATTAAAGCGTCTTATATTAAGTTCTATTGACTTTCTTATCTCTTCTTCGGTTTTGCATATTCCAGAAAAAACTATATCAGAAGCCTTTCCCCCAGCCTTTATATATTTTAAGCTCTCTCCTATAGATACAACATCAGCCCCGATACCCTCATCTGCCATAAGTTTCAGTATTGATAAATTATTCTCAGCCTTAACAGCATAAACTATAAAAATATCTTCCAAAGAAGAAAACACATCTTTAAAAAACCGTATTTTATTTAAAATATCATTCTTAGAATAAATATAAAAAGGACTTCCGTAAGTTTCCGCAATTTCCCTAACAGCAACATCTTCGCACATTAATATATTATCTTTATATGAAATCATTATAAAATATTCTCCTAATTTTTTTAATTATATAATTATTTTTTCTTATAAATTGACATTTCTAATACAGAAACAATTATCTTATTACCATACGCTTTATTATTTCTTATTATAAATATAATTATACATCAATATTATAACAAATCAATAAGTTATGTACAAAAACATTTTAAAAATTATATATTTTTTAGTATTAAACAGATAATAATATTCAATAAAAAAATATTAAATCGAAAAAAACACTTATATAAGATATATAAAATATTTATATAAAACAATAATAATTAACTAAATTTTTACATATATAATAAAAATATATCTAAAAAATTTTATCTTTTTTAATATTTTATACTTAAAAATTTAATAAAAAATGCTTTATTAAATTTGAAATAAAATATATGTAACTTTAATATACAAATTATATTCAATACTCTTGAAATTATAAATAATATTACTTATAATTAGTATAAATAAAAATAATTAAGAATAAGAAAAGAAAAATATGATTGATTTTAATTTAAAAGACATTAGAGAAAAAATTTTAAAGCTGACACAAAGCCAATTTGCAAAAATGCTGGGCGTGCGTCAGGATTATATTTCAAGACTGGAGAGAAATGCCAATAATATAACGCTTGATTTATTAGATAAGCTTGCGGAAAATACAGGACTTACTATTGACGAATTAACAAAATACAAGAAAAATTCATTTGAAAATGAAACGCCTTATCTTTATGAAAACCTTATTAATATTCAGGCTGTAACAGATAAAATTAATGAAGAAATAAACACTATTGATAAAAAAAACAGTGAAAAAATAATTGAAATAGCATCTGATATATATAATAAAATCAATGAAACTTTTAATATTATTGTCTATGGAAGATACAGTTCAGGAAAAACATCATTTATTAATGCAATATTTGATAAAAATATAGATACCAATCCCTACACTGAAGAAGCAAGCAATGATGAATATTATCTTCAAGATGATTCCGATTTATTCAGAATTATTGAATACAAAGAAAATATTCTTAATACTAGAAAATATAATAATCAGAATATGTTTATTTATATGTGCGATATAAATGCATTTTCTCAGGAAGATATTACAAATATAAATGCTCTTTCAAATTTTATAGATGATTTCAACAATATATTTATAATATTTTCAAAAGCTAATATTTTTGATGAAAATGAATTGGAAAGCGTTATTAATAAAAAATTTAATATATTGCAGAATTTTATAGAATCGTCTTGCAATATTAAAAAAATTGATTATTCTCATTTAAGAAAAAGATTCTTTCCTTTCTCCATTAACAATACTAATTTGGTTAAAGATATAAAAGAAGATTTTGCCCAAAATATAAAATATGCCTATTACAGCAGAATACTGACAAATATTAATTTCATAACGGAAATAATCAATAGTAAAAATGAATTCCAAGAAAATGACAAACTGGACATAAATATAAATAAAATAAAAATAGCTGCTAAAGAACAATTCAATGAAATATATATAAATACTTTAAATATAGATAATATAATTAAGGCTATTGACGATAACAATGTATATAGAAAAAAAGATGATATAAAAGTATTATGCAACAGCATTAATTTAAAGCTTGATACCCAGGTTTACAATATGCTTGCAATAACTAAAGATGATTTTAATAATAAAGACAATAATAAAATTAAAAGCAATATTGTAAATGTTTCGCTTGGAATTATACCTAAATTCAATTTACTAAAAAACAGCGGAATGAAAATAATAAATCTTATAGGAGTATCATTATCATTCCTTCCAAGCGTAGTATTTATATTATCAGGATTTATGTCGTTTTCAGGAAATTGGAAAAAAACTCTTTCTAAAAAAGTTATAAAAGCTTATGAAGAAGAAAATACAGTATCAAAATACAATAAAACTATAGATGAATATTTTAATAATTATCTGGCAAATATAAAAGATATAAATATAAAAACAGAAAAAACATTAAAATACTATCAAGATGCTAAGTTCTATAAAAATATAAAAACTATATTAAATAATTTTTACAATTTTATAGAAAATGAAAGAAATAAAATATAATTTATCATTATAAAAATATATACTATATTCTATCAGCCGTTTGTATTATTAGTATAAAATGTCCAAGTATTATCAGGAAGCTGATAATAAGAATTATTTATTAATTTTTGTATATTTCTTCTATATAAAGCAGTTTCAACTTCTTTTATATTAGCCATACTAAGTTTAGGATCTGAAAGTATTAAATATTCTGCTATAGTTCTTCTATCAGTGTTTTCTTTATTAATTATTTCTCTTATATACTTTATTCTCTCTTCGCTGTATGCCGTTTTAGGATTGGAGACATCAAAAGCTATATAAGATAAATACCCTCCGTTATTCTCTCCTATATAATAATTAGTTTTATAAAGATTGATTTCATCTTGATTAAACATACTTCTTATTAAAGCTTCTTTATATCCCTGAGCAAGTTCATCTGAAACATTTGTGCTTACCATAATGAGATTTAAATCATCTTCACCCGACAATGTGGATATTTGATATGCACTTTCATCTATTTGCCTGTACCTTCCCAAAACCTGTGCTTCTATAAGCGTCTTTCCTCCAAGCACACGCATTTCAGGCTCCTGAACCAATACAAGTTTTGAGCAGCTTTCCGAAAATACTGCTGTAATCAATAAAATAAATATAATATAATAAAACTTCATAAAATTATCTCCGTATATATAAACATTATTTTATTCCCTCTAAATATGACACCACATCTGAAAAAGGCATAGGTTCAAGTCCGAATTTATCGCCTTCAAAAGCCACAAGCTGCTGTTTCTGCTGATTAGGCTTATCCAAATTCTGATCTCTGAAATAGAATGTTGTAAATACTTTATTTGCAGATATGCTGAACTCTACGGAATTAGGATCATACCCGAAACGCACTATATTTTCAACTGCAGATATACCTGGGTTAATAGGTTTTATCATCTCTATTAAAAACTTAGAAAACTCTGTAGACATCTTGCTTATTCCTACAAAAAATGTAGCAGGCTTTATATTATTCAAAGGACTTATACCAATGCCTGCAATATCAGCTGTGAGATTAACCAATAATTTTTCATCATTTATTTTTTCTCTGTTTTCAGGCGCAAGCAGATATTTAAAATTTATATCGCTTGCCAAAGCTCTTATATCATACTTTATAGTGCTGGCATTGAAGCTTCCCAAATCCACATTAAGCCAAGGCAAATGTATAGCTCCTCTTCTAGGCGCCGTATTATTCGATATGGAAGCTAAAAATAAATTATCGTCAAATTTTTCTCCGCCTATATAAAGAGATGATTTTAAATCCTGAATAGTTAATCCATGACCTTGAACTTTAACAGAAGAAGAAAAATCCATTATTCTTATGCTGTCATCTATAAAAGGAGGAATTTTTAAATATACTCTTAATTGTTCAAAAAATATATTAGGAACCTGAGCAATGAGAGGAGTATATCTGGCAGCAGTTGATGAAGCTTCATTTTTTGTTGGGGTTAAATCAAAACGATAATCTATATTGGAAGTAAGCCCTTTTAATAATATAGACATTTTATCAGGAGAATCCATATTGGCGGAGAATTTATCGGTTTTGAAAACCCCGTCAGCAATATTATTTTTTAAATTACCGTTTACATTAAACAATCCGCCTATCTCTATTCCAAAAGGCAGATACAAAGTATCCGTATCCAAGCCTAATTCATAATTTAAATCTGCATTTTTTATTATAGGCGTAAAATATCCGTTCAAATACACTTTTAATTTATTAGCGGGACTTTGTAAGCTAAACTCTCTTATATCAGCATATAAATTATTTCCGAAATTAATATCAGCATCAATTTTCATAGCCACATCTTGAAGCTTATATTGTTTTTCTGTTACATAAAATGTACTGAAATTAGTGACAGATGCAAATGTATCTTCTAAAGATAAATTATATCCCAAAGCGCTTGTAATCTTTATATCATCTTCAAAAGGCAGACTCTCTAAAGCTTCGGCAAACTTGTCGGAAAGCCAATTTTTCATTGAATAAGGAGCTATTCTGAATGAAGTTATATTAATAAATCCTTTTTTTAATCCCATACCCTCTAAATCAAGATTGGATCTGAAATTAAGAAAGTTATCTAAATCTAAATTAAACTCGGATACTTTTATATTCTGAGTAAGCAAATCAGCATTTGCAAGAATATTCAATTCAGCATCAGCTGAAGAGGATACCTCTCCATTCAAATTATAAGAAAAATTATTTATTATGCCTTTAATAGATGCATTTATATTATTTATCATTTCTCCGAAAATATTAACATCTAAATTTAATGCTCCTCTGGCTAAACCTCCTGAAAAAACTGCTATAGGAAGAGATTTTATATTTATATTTAAATCCGTAGGCTCATCAAATTTCAAGGCGCCATTTAAAGTTATATCGGAATTAATATATTTTGCAGATATATTATCAATATAAAGAACGGTATCGCTCTTTATATTAGGATCATTGACGGCGGAAGGAACTGCCAAAGCTCCTTTTAAAGATGATAAGAGTCTTAAAGATATATCCGTATTATTAACTCTATATATTTTTAAAGCTGTTACTCTGTCAATAGTAGTTTTATGCTCTAATTTTATATCCTCTCTTGAAATATTATCAGCATTAAGCAAGAATAATATTTTTGTTTCTGAGCTTAGATTATTTACGGCTATAGTGTCACCCATAGCAAAATTTATTTTATCTAATGATATATTAATATTATTAGTCATATTATTTATAGTACCGCCGCTTTTTTCAGCATAAGCATTAATCATTCCTCCCATATTAATACCCAGAGAAGGGACAATCATAGGAACTAATTTATTTATTTTATTTAAATCCAGCTTAGCATAAAGCGTATCTAAGCCTAATTCTATATTGCCTCCTAATATATTATTTGCCGATGCTATTACTTTTAATATTTCATCATTTAAAAGCTCCGATGATAAATTATCTATATATAAGCTTTGATTTTTTATATTATATCTTGCAAGCAGATGAACGGCAGTCTGCATATTATCATATTTTATTCCATTATAGCTAAAATCGGGTTCATCTATTTCAAAATCAAATGTTATTAATATATCATCTTTTTTAGGATATGACACATCTAAATTAAATAAAGGATTATCATTAAATAAAATACTTCTGTCATTATAAGCTAATCCGCCTTTTATAAAACTTTTTAAATAAATATCTTTCAAAACCTCAGGCGCCCTTAATCCCATAACCTGAGACAGAGAAAATCTTTTGCTATGCAAATCCAAATGAATATTATAATTGCTTAAACTTGCAGCTAAGCCGTTATTCGGAATATTTGTTAAAAATGATTTGCTGTCCGCTTTGAATGCTAAATTATTTATTCTTACATTTTCTATTTCAGCTTTTAATTTCAGAAAATCTAATTTAGAAATATCAAAAGGTTCTTTACTTATTTTAGGCTTTGATGGAGGCATATCAGGAAGATTCCAATTTCCGCTTTCATCTGTAAACATATAAACATATAAATTATCAATAGTTAAATCTTTCACATGAAGCTTCAGAAAAAACAGAGAAAAAACAGAGAATTTTAATCTGAAATTATCTATTTTTATATTCTCTTCATTATTGAAATCAGATGAATTATAAAGAGTAATATTGCTCATCTCTATTTTCGGAAATAATAATCCGTATTTAAAATCTCCTATTTCTAATCTCCTATTCATAGACGAATATGCGGTATTTTGAATAATATTTTTTACTCTTTCATTATTAAAATATATTCTTGCGGCAGTTAAAGCCGTAATAAAAATAAAAAGAATTATAAAAAAAATATATATTTTTTTAAACTTCTTTTTTTTCTTATCTTCAGTATTTTCAGTTAATACTTCTGTTTTTTCTCTTTTCTTAAAAATTTTTTTAATCATACGGCATTTTTTATAAATAAGTTTTAAAATATAAAAACAGTATATTGTAAAAAATATTCTTTATCAATATCTAAAAACAGCTGTTATAAATAACTGCTATTTTTATTCTTCATTGGTGTAATAATAATATTCTGAATTATAATCTTCAGGTCTTATAATTATAATATTATTAGTATTATTAAAATTACTTTCCAGATTTTCATCAAATCTTTCTTCAGGTACAGCACCATTATTATTTAAATAATTATTGCTGTAATTATAATAATCCGTTTCATAAGCATCTGAATCATCATAATATCCGTAATTATAATCGCTGCTTATCTCATTTGATATACTCATATTAAATTCATAATTTCTAGCCTTTGATAATCCTTTTTTCCATCCTTCCTTAGTTAAATCTCTTTCAAATATCAGATAGTATCTTCCCTGAGATAAACTTATAATCTGCTCATCATCTGTCTGAGGCATTACAGCTATTTTTCCTAAATAATCATTTGAAATACTTATATTAACAGCCTGAGAATCAATCAAAAAATAAGAAAGCTTAATATTTGATTTTATAGGTATGCTGAAACTGTAATAATCTCTGTCATAAGAATAATCAATGGCTCCTTTATATGTTTGATTAAAATCTATAGTCTGGGCTTCTGAAGGCTTGTTATTAGGTTCATGCTCAATATATTTATCAAAAGGCTTTGCTATTATGCTTAGTCTGTAAGGTATATTATTAACTGTATTTGTAGCAGCTAATATAAAATAATAAGACATATAAGGATATAATATTAATTTATCAATATACTCTCCGTCTCCAGTATTATTAATATCTTTCATAGTTATCCAATTACCGTTCTGATCATAAAGCCTTATACTTGCATCAATGGCTGGAACTCCTGAAAGCTCTATTGAAATTAAATATGTGTTAAACGAACTGTTGGTTATTTTATATGCATCTATTTCCATATTTTTCAAATCTCCTTTTTTTAAAGTAGGATTATAAGACTGACTATAATATCCTTCTATAGTATAGAGTCTGTTATCACTATTAACATCTATTATCTGAGCCGATGAAATTTTATCATTAGGCTCTTTTTCATCATCTTCCTTATAGTCTCTTCTATGCAGTATTAAAGTATAGTCTATATTTTCTTTTACATTTTCTTTAGGCGCTATAGATATATAATACTTATTATCTTCGCTGTTTGAATCATTTTCAAAATATATTCCCTTCATTGTCTGCAGAGAATATTCGTTATTATTAGATGAGTTATTATATGCATTTGTCATATCATCATATTCAGCAGGTTCATTTATTACTTTTATAATATTATTCTTATGATTATACAAAGTCATTATAACAGGGGAATACGACGAATTAGAAATATGAAAATCTATAATCTGAATCTTATCATTTACGGTAAAGTAATAATAATCAGCATTTGTTCCCTCTAATTGCCCTATTATTCCATCTTTGCTGATTTCCTGAGCGGTTTCAAAAGTCTGATTTTCATTTGAAATTTTTTTTTCCAATTTATATTTTGAAGAATTGCATGAAGCTAAATACATTATTGTAATTATTATAAAAATAGTCTTTTTCATTTTATCACCATCATAAAAAATTATATATAAAAATTATACACTATAATATAATAAAAAGATACTTAAAAAATTATTCATAAAATAAAGTCGGCTATTGACATTTTTTTTATCTATGGTATTATATATATACATTTTCAAATTGATATGGGTAGGTGGCCGAGCAGTCAATGGCAGCAGACTGTAAATCTGCCGACGCAAGTCTACGGGGGTGCGAATCCCTCCCTGCCCACATTTTTATGTAATTTATATTAGTAATGAGGGTGTTGCTTTGGCTATAGAATTTAATAACGAATATATATCTATAGTTATAGAGGCTAACCTTTCCTCTCCTGAAGAAATTCAAAAGTTTATAGAAGATTCCAATGAAGCTATCAATATAAGAATGCCTGCTATTGTTCTTGATATGAAAAATGTAAGAGAAATAAACAGTGCAGGAATAGCAAAAATACTTAAATTATACAAAAATCTTCAGTCGCTTAAAGTTAAGCTTTTTATGATTAATTTAGATGATGCTATCAGATCCACTGTTAAAAGTCTTATGATGTTCAGTTTAATAAAATATTTTGATGATGCAAAAGATTTTGAAATATAAAAGATAGCATCATTATTATTTTAATACCGTATTATTTTTCTACTTCCTTTTTATACTTTATCAAACCTTCTTTTAAAATTTTCATAGCTTTTTTCAGATCTTTAGAATCTATCGTATAAGATATTCTAATTTTATCTTTTCCTAAACCCTCAGTTGCATAAAATCCTTCAGCTGGAGCAAACATTACAGTTTCATTGTCAATATTAAAATCCTTAATAAGCCAAACAGCGAAATCTTCGGCATCTTTTACAGGAAGTTTGGCAAGCACATAAAAAGCCCCCTCAGGCTCTCTCATAACTACGCCGTCCATCTTTGTAAGCTCTTCAAAAAGAATTTTTCTTCTGTTATCATATTCTTTTCTTGCCTCATCAAAATAATGCTCAGGCAAATCATATAATGCGCATGCTCCTATCATTTCTAAAGTAGCCACAGATAATCTAACCTGACATTCTCTAAATACGGCATCCATAAACTCTTTATTCTTACTTATTACGCAGCCTATTCTGGCTCCGCATGCAGAAAATCTTTTTGATATTGAATCAATTATAACAACATTATCTGCAATATCTCTATAATTACCAAAACTTATAGCCTTTCTGTCTCCATAAACAAATTCTCTGTAAACCTCATCGCTTATAACAAAAAAACCGTACTTTTCAGATAAATAGGCAATATCATCCAATTCTCTTTTAGTATATACGGTACCAGTAGGATTTGAAGGATTTGAAAATAAATATCCTTTAGTTTTAGAAGTTATATGTTTTTCAATCTCATCTCTGCTTGGAAGATGAAAGCCGTCTTTTGCATGTGTTCTTATGGTATTCTTTTTAATATTCAAAATATCATAAAAGTTATTATAATTAGCGTAATAGGGCTCAGATACAAGCATTTCGTCATTTTCGTCAAATATAGCAATTAAGCTAAGCAATAATCCTTCGCTTGCCCCACTGGTTATTATTATTTCATCTTCTTCATAATGTAAGCCTAATCTGTCATAGTATTCCTGAATTTTACAAATAAGATTTTTATTTCCCCTAGAATGCTCGTACTTAATAGTTTTTTCACTATAGTTAGAAATAGCCTCTAAAAATACTTTCGGCGTTTCAATATCAGGCTGACCTATATTAAGATGATATATTTTTACTCCCCTTTTTACTGCTTCTTCTGCATAAGGATTTAATTTCCTTATAGGAGAACTTTTTAACTTATGAACTCTTTTAGATAAATGCATTATACTACTCCAATTATTAATATTTATCAATTTTTTACAATAGAACTATTTAAAATATAAAAGGACTATAAGGTAAATTATAGCCCATTTAATAACGCTGTTTTTTATTTAAGACTATTATTTATCTATTTCTTTATACTTTATTAAAGCCTCCCTAAGTATATGCATAGATTTCTTCAAATCATTTGAATCTAAGGCATAAGAAATTCTAACTTCATCTTTGCCTAATCCCTCGCTTGCATAAAAACCTTCACCAGGAGCAAGCATTATAGTTTCTCCGTCAACATTAAAATCTTTTAAAAGCCATATTATAAAATTTTCAGCATTTTTAACAGGAAGTTTAGCAAGCACATAAAAAGCCCCCTCAGGCTCTTTGGCAACAACATCTTCCATAGATGCTAGCTCTTCAAATATGATTTTTCTTCTATGATCATACTCTTTTAAAGCCCCGTCAAAATAATGCTCAGGCAAATCATATAAAGCGGCGGCTCCTATCATGTCAAGTGTAGGAAGACATAATCTAGCCTGACATTCTCTAAATATTGCCGTCATTAATTTTTTATTCTTGCTTATAAGACACCCTATTCTTGCTCCGCATGCGGAAAATCTTTTTGATATGGAATCTATAATAATAACATGCTCTTCCATATTTTTATAAGAAGAAAAACTAATAGCTTTTCTGTCTCCGTAAACGAACTCTCTGTAAACCTCATCGCTTATAATATATAAGTCATATTTCTTAGCAAGATAAGCAATATCGTCTAATTCCCTTTTAGTATATACAACTCCAGTGGGATTGGAAGGATTGGCAAGCATAAATGCTTTAGTTTTAGAAGTTATATGCTTTTCTATTTCCTCAAGGCTTGGAAGATGGAAACCGTCTTCAGCATAAGTTCTTACGGCATTATATTTAATATCATAAATATCATAAAAACTTTTATAATTGGCATATAAGGGCTCAGATACCAATATTTCATCGCCGTCGTCAAAGATAGCAAGCATAGCAAAAGATATAGCCTCAGAACCTCCGCTTGTAATAACTATATCCTCTTCCTCATAATGAGTTCCTAATTTATCATAATATGATTGAATTTTATTAATAAGCTGTTTCATACCCCTTGAATGTTCATATTTAAGGGTTTTGCCTTTGTATTTAGATATAGCTTCAAAAAATATTTCAGGAGTTTCAATATCAGGCTGACCTACATTAAGATGATATATTTTTACGCCTCTTTTTGCAGCATCTTCTGCATAAGGATTTAGCTTTCTTACAGGCGAAACCTTTAATCTCTGAATTCTTTTAGATATATCCATAATGATTCTCCATGAATTATTATATACAGTAATTTGAGCTAATTAACTATATATGAAACAGAAAAAATTGTCAATATATTTATATTAATTATTAATAAATAAATTATAAAATATTGATAAAAGATGCTTTTTAATATAAAATCAATGAAAATAAAAACAAAAATAAAAGATATGCAGCATACAAAAATATTTATATTATCAGCAATATTAATTCTATTTATATATTTGCCGCTTTGCCCATTCGGAGGAAAGCCTATTACAATAGAAAAAGTAAGACCATATTACAGAATAGAGGAAAAAGCAAAAGTAGATATTTATATATATACCAATATAGGAGATAATACAAACTATAATTATTTATGTTTTGCCGTAGCCGATTCGGTTGCAAATCAAATAGAATATAATAAAACATTAAGACTTCAATCTGAAACAAATTATGTAATTAAGCCTGTAGATTTTGAAAGGGCATATAACTATAAAGTATTTCAATTTACAAATATAAGATATACAAGCAAAACTGAAGACGGAACCAATATAACTATTATAACAAATTATGAAAACATAGTTTATACCAATTGGGGAGAGGTTAGAAGCAATGTAAAATTAATAACGCCTGAAACTGAAGGTTTTGTATTAAAAACAAATGAAATGATACTTAATTACAACGGAACTAATGTAATATTGCTTGGTACTAACGATTTTATTCAAAAAGCTGATATAGGAAATACTTATTATGAATATTTCGGAGATGATATAAAGAAATATGTATTTACAAGAAATTCAGATATAGCCGTATTCGGAACTATAGAGTATAAAAGACCAAATATAGATATCATAACATATATAGCCTATATAAAGGATAGAAAAATAACATCATATTCCATAACTATACCCGAAGCAAAAATCGATGAACAAATGCCAAATTATGCTTTGGAAATAGCCAATAGAATAAGCTATTTAGATAAAACTGGAGTTATAGCAATAGATGTAAAACCTGAAGATGCATTTGTTTATGTAGATGATGTATTAATAGGAAAAAGCGGAGAGAGGCTTTATGTACCTGCTTTAACAACCAACAGCCATAGATTTACAATAAAAAAAGATCATTATGAAACTATAGATACTATGCTCTCTTTCACAAAACCGAATGAAAATGTAATGCTTAATTTTACTTTAGATGAGTTAACCAACAGCGCAAGAGTTCAGATAAATATACCGGGCGAAGAATCAAGTTCTGTAATTATTAATGGTAAAAAGGAAACTCCTACAAATGTAATAAACAGATATTTCGGATTTGGAACTTATTCAATAAAAATAACAAATATAAATTATATGGACTATTATGGTACATTTACAGTAAACAGAACAAACTCTTTAAATTTAACGCCTAATATGAAAAGATTTAAAGAGCCGACATTAGCTGATAAAATATTTAAAAATTATGAAAGAAACACAAAAATATTTTTAGGTCTTACAATAGTAAGCACAATATTTACTGTGGGAACATATATTTATTCTGAAGAATTATTAGATTCTACTATGCTTAATTACTATAACAAGTATCAAAACAATCCTCAGAGACCTCCTATAGATTTAAGAAATTATGATACGGCTAGAAATATATATATAGCTGGAATGGCAGTAACTGCAGCTTTTGCCTTAACTGCAGGAATATATTATATGCTTTGGATAAATGAAAGAAATTTTTCGGTGGAAGAACTTTCATTTAATGCAGGTTTTAACGGTGCTAATATTATGTATTCATGGAGGTGGTAATAATTAATAAAGAATATTATTTTTTAATATATTTGACAAAACATTATTATTGATTATACTACTAGTAACAATATAATTTTAGGAGTTATAATATGCTTAATATAATTTTTATAGGGGCTCCCGGTGTGGGTAAAGGAACTCAGTCTGCATTAATAGAAAAAGATTATTTGGTAGCTCATATTGCCACAGGCGATATGCTTAGAGAAAATATATCAAACAGAACGGAATTAGGTAAAACGGCTAAATCGTACATGGATAAAGGAGAATTAGTTCCAGACAGCTTAGTTATAGACATGCTTAAAGATAGAATAAAAAAAGATGATTGTAAAAAAGGCTTCATGCTGGACGGTTTTCCCAGAACGATGGATCAGGCAAAAGAGCTTTCATCTATATTAGACAGTTTGAATTATAAAATAAGCGCCGTAATAGATATATTTGCACCTGAAGAAATAGTAATAGATAGATTATTAAAAAGAGGACGCGCCGATGATAATGAGGAGACTATAAAAAACAGATTAAAAGTATTTGAAAATCAAAGCAAGCCCGTATTGGATTATTACAGCGATAAAGCTAAAATAATAAAAATAGAAAGCGTAGGAACTCCTGAAGAGGTGTATGCAAAAATCAAAAAAGAATTAGATATGCTATGATAAAAATTGTTTTTCAGATGATACATAATTTTTATAATTAATATAATCAGTATTTAAAAATTAAAATATTTTTATTAGGCTGCAGTGTATCTGCAGCATTTTTATTTATAAAAATCACACCGTAATTATTATATGCCAAATTATTTTTATGATATATATTCCGAAAATATAAAAAAATAATATTATCAAAATTGTTAATTTGCAGGTTTTGTATGCAGGAAGAAAAATATATAAATAATATCAATGAAGCTGAAAACATAGAAGCAGGTCCTAGAAAGGCTGTTAAGAAAAAAATGATAATAAAATCAAAAAATAAAGAGGAAATTAAAGATTTAGACTTTTCATCCTACGGAGCAAGAAGAAGGTCTAGAATATATGCTGTTATGTCTCTATATTCTTATGAAATAAATGACAGAAAAGAAAGCATAAACGAAATTTTAAATTTTGATTATGATAAAAAAATACCTGAAAATATATTCGCATTCGCTAAAAGTTTGACAGAAGGAACTATAAATAATTTGGATAGAATAGATAGATTAATAGAAAAATATTCCAATAATTGGGATATAAAAAGAATACAATATGTTGATAAATCTATTATCAGAATGTCAATATATTCGTTAATATTTTTGAAAGATATACCAAAATCTGTCGTTATAGACGAAGCGGTGGAAATTTCAAAAATTTTCAGCGATAAAGATTCTTATAAATTTGTAAATGGGATTTTAGATGGTATACAAGAAGAAGACATACGATAAAAGACTGGCAAAATATAAAAATATACAAATGATAGTTTTTATATTGTCAATAGGCACTTTGGGATTAATTGCTATAATATCATTAAATGCGGCAATAATACAAGGTAAAGTAAAATTAAACTATCAAGTTATAGACGATTATACATTAGCAAAAGAATATTATAAAAATAAAGATTATAATAAGGCTAAATCAATATTAAAAAAAGAAATCAGAAATACTATAGATCCTAAAAAACAATATGAAGCAAATATACTTCTTGGAAAAATATATAATGAAACAGAAGAATATGATGCAGCAATAAAAATATTTAATACTATGACAAATTCATTATTTTTAGATGAAAAATTAAAACATAATCTTGGAATTTCATATTTAGAGAAAGAAATGTATGACGAGGCATTAATATCATTAGAAACTTCATTGTCAATAAACACTAATTATATACCTAGCCTTCTTACTTTAGGAAGATTCTATATGGATAGAAATTTACCTCGCTTAGCTAAAGGATATTATGAAAGAGTTTTAAATCTGGAAGAAAATGACGAAGCATTATTTTATGTAGGATTAATAGCGCTTAATGAAGGATTTCAAGGCGTAGCTTATGATGCATTAACTAAATTGGTAAGAAGAAATAAAGGAGAATATGCAGATAAAGCGGCTACAATACTTGGAGATATATATGTAATATCTGGAGATACAGAAAGCGCTATAAAAATGTATTTAAAAAGTTTGATAAACTCCGACACAAAAAACGATTCTATTAAAAGGCTTGTAAAAATATATGAGCATGTTGAGGATTATGACGGAATAAAAAAGGTGTATGAACAGATATTGGAGCAAAATCCCAATAGCATAGATACAATACTTGCATTAGGAGAATTATATGAAAAAGAAAACGCCTATGACAGATCTATTAAATACTATTTAAAATTGGTAAAAATGAAAGATTATCCTAACATTTATGAGGCTACAGGCCTTCTTGCCAATGCATACTATAAAGGTAGTATGTTAAAAGAATCTGAAGCTAATTATAAAAAAATCATAATGGCAAACAATAAAGATGATTTGTATAAAACTGCATTGGAAAGACTCGGAGATATAACATACAGACAAAAAAACTTTTTATCATCTCTCAGATATTACAGAGAAATATATGCTATGGAAACAAATAATACTATATTTATGCCTAGACTTGGAGAGCTGGAATTATATTACGGAAATTCCGATAAAGGAATAAAATTATTAGAAAAGTCTATTGCCTATGAAATAGGAAATGCTTTTCCAAGCAGAACGCTTGCTATTTACTATGAAAGTATAGGAAATAATAACGAAGCTTTAAAATATTATGATTATACTCTTTCTAAATTTCCTAAAGACAGAGAAAGCATATACAGAGCAGGAATGCTTTACTATAAAACAAGAGATTATGAAAGATCAAAAGAATCATTGCTTATAGCTGCTAATGATGAGAATAACACCACTTTAGTAAGAGAAAATGCATGGAAAACACTAGCCTCTATGATGGAAGAAACACGTTCATACAATGAAGCTTCTATTTATTATAGTCAGTTAGTGGAAATGTCTCCTAATGTTGAAAACTATATACTTTACGGATCATTCTCTTATAGAAGACTTCAGTATAATGATGCCGTATATGCATATAATGAAGCATTAAATATAGCATCTTCAAAAAGAGATATGTTTGATATTAATTTAGCTTTAGGCAAATGCTATTATAGAATGAATGAACTTGATAATGCGGAAGAAAGTTACAGGAATGCATTAAGCTATAACGGAAGTGACTGGCAGGCTAAAGACGGATTAAGAAATGTTTTAACTAAAAAAGAACTTATGCATAAATAAAAAGATTTCAAAAGCATTAAAAATTATATTATATAAGTTTAAGTAATTATAAAGTAATATATTTGAAAAAATAAAAGCCGCATACTTAAATATGCGGCAATATTACGAACCGGTGACGGGTTTCGAACCCGCGTATGCAGGAATGAAAATCCTGTGTGTTAAGCCTCTTCACCACACCGGCATTATTAATAAATTTAATAATATGAGCCAAGAAGGGTTCGAACCTTCGACAACCGCCTTAAAAGGGCGATGCTCTACCGACTGAGCTATTGGCCCGCTTATTTTTTACATTTATTTAAATGTTCTTAAATAATACCATATAATTATTTTTTGTCAAGCATAAAATATTTTTTTTTCATAATTATAAAAACATATTCCAAGGATTATAATTAGGCAAATCGGCATCAATGAAAATTTCTTCATCTCTGGTGGGATGAGGAAACTTAAGACTTTTAGCAAATAATGCCAAAGGCATATCATCTCTGTCATATCTTATATAATTTCCGTATTTTCTGTCACCGTATATGGTATGCCCGATATTTGCAAGCTGTACTCTTATTTGATGAAATCTGCCTGTTTCAAGATATATCTTAATCAAGCTCATATTTTTAATAATATCCTCTTTTAAAACATTGTATTTAAGTTTAGCTAATTTAGAGTTTTTTGTATTTTCAAAAACTACCTGAGCAATATTTCCTAATTTATTTTTCTTTTTTATAAGATAGTTTTCAAGTTCTCCTTCCCTATCTAAAAGTATTCCGTTTACAATGGCATAATAAGTCTTATCAAATTTTCTATCTCTTATAGCTTCGCTTAATCTTGACGCCGCTTTTGAAGTTTTAGCAAAAACCATAGCTCCAGATACAGGTCTGTCAAGTCTATGCACAAGTCCTAAAAATACATTTCCTCTTTTATTATATTTTATTTTTATATAATCTTTCACGCTGTCAAAAAAAGAAACATCTCCTGTAATATCTCCCTGCGAAGGCACATTAGGAGGCTTTACAGCAGCTATTATATGATTATCTTCATAAAGCAGATTTATATAGTCTTTAATTTCTCTTTCCATATACATAATAATTTAAAAAAGTTTATATTCCGATTTGAAAAACAAGAAAGAAGTAAGCAGATATGCCGAGTCAGGGAATCGAACCCTAGACACAAGGATTTTCAGTCCTTTGCTCTACCTACTGAGCTAACTCGGCAAGTGAAAATTATTATAGCATACAATAAAAAAAAGTCAATAAGCCGAATAAAAATTATTACAAAAAATAATTAATTAGGTTTATATAAATATATTTTGACAAATAAAATTATTAATATATAATAATACCGTTTTTTAATTTAAGTAAAATATATAAATTTTATATGCAGGTAATTATAACATGACAAAACAAAAAGATAATATAATAACATTTTTATTAATTGCTGTAATTATAATATTGATAAATGCTGTAATAAATCAATTCACTCCAATGATAGATCTAACTAAAGATAAATTGTATTCGCTTAGCAGAGAAAGTAAAAACTTAGTAAAAAATTTAAAAGAACCTATGAGCATAAAATTTTTTGTTACACCCAATTTGCCTCCTCCTTTTTCCTCATATGAGAAATATATAAAAGATTTATTTGAGGAATATAAAACAGCGGGAGGCAAAAATATAAGTTTTGAAGTAATAGATGCCTCCAAGCATTCCGACTTAGCATATAAATACAGAATAAATCCGACTCAGATAAATGTACTTGAAAAAGATCAGACTCAAACAAAAATTGCCTATATGGGACTTTCATTCATATACGGCGATTCTATAGAAACCATACCATTTGTACAGTCAACCGAAGGTTTGGAATATAATATAGATACGGTTATAAGAAAGATGGCGGATAAAAATGATAAGCTTGCAAGATTAGAAAATAATTTAAATGTTTATTATATATCATCTCCTGAAATATACGATCTGCTTCAGATAGGAGCAATTGAAATTATACCAGATTCTATTATGCATGCTGTAGCTGAGGCAAACAGAGATTTGATGAACAAAGTAAAATTTATTAATGTGGATATGTCTAATCCATCTAAAGAAGATAATGAATTATTAAAAAAACTTAATGTGGAAAAAATTGAATGGGACGATATAAAAGATAATAACGGAAATATAGCTGTAAATAAAGGAAGCGCTTATTTTTCATTAATTTTAGAAAACGGAGATGATATCAGAAAACTTTCAACATCATATATATTATACGGAGCTTTTGATAATATAAAAGATGAAATATCTAAAAATATAGACAGTATGTTAGGGCTTAAACCTACCATAGGATATTTGCAAGGTCATGATGAGGCAGACTATATAACAATACCGCTTCAATTTGGAGGAAATCCAAATGACGCTTATAACAGCGTCAGCGAATATGCATCGGAAATACAGCAGAATTACAATTTTGAATCTGTAGATATTTCATTAAATGATATACCTTCTAATATAGATGCTTTAATAGTTCTCGGAAGCAAAACGGAATTTACAGATTATGAGTTATATAATTTAGATCAATTCATTATGAAAGGAAAACCCGTACTTTTTATGCTTAACGGAGTTGAAATAAATCAAAATGATCCTAATGCGCAGATGTACGGACCAGAACTTATACAAGTTACAAACAGATTAAATGAGATACTTCCGAATTACGGATTTGCAATAGCAACTAATATGATATTTGATGATAATTCGTATAAGGCTCAAATACAGCAGGGAATGCCAGAACAAAAAATGTATTATATACCTTTGATAGCTGCAGAAAATATTAATGAAAAAAATGATATAACCAAAAGCATTAACTTGCTTCTTACCCCCATAACATCAGAAATCATAATAAATACAAATAATAATATAAAAATAACTCCTTTAGTATATACGAGTGAAAAAAGCTGGACTGAAAGTGAAAACTTCGCCTCTTCTATGACAGGAATGCCTAATGAAAATGAAAAATTATCAAAAAAGTTATTAGCGGCTTTATTTGAAGGCAAAATGAACAGCGCTTTTGAAGGAAAAAATATCGCAGCATCAAATAATATTAATAATATCAATAGAATTAACTCTACCACAAGCGGAAGAGTTATGGTGGTAGGTTCTTATGAAATGGCAAAAAACAGCGCTTATGCAGCTAATAAAATTTTTCTTATGAACTTAGTTGATTATATGGCTGGAGATACAGGACTTATGAGCATAAGAAGGAAAGGAGCAATATTTAATCCTCCTTATCAGATTCCTGAAACAGTTAAACTGTTTGTAAGAGTAATAAATATAGTTATGCTTCCTGCAGCAATTATAATATTCGGACTTATGCTATGGAATTCGGATAAAAAAAGAAGGCAGAAAATATTTGAAAAGTTTAATGATAATAAATAATTTCAGACTTAATTATATTTTTAAATTATTAAAATTAATATATTTATTTAATATATAAACTATTAATAACTTCTTTTGCAAACGATATAAGTCTATCGCTTACGGAAACAGTTGAAGAAATTGTAAGTATTATAGCTTCTTCACCCTTACTTGACAATGCTATTGCATTAAAGAAATCATTTTTATTTATTTTTGATATGAATATAAACTCGGCAAATAAATCACTATGCTTCTCTCTTGTTCTTACAGATATTGGAGTAATTACAGAATAAAGCTCCCCTCTTCTGCCTCTAAACCCAGAAAAAAGCTCTTTTACGGCATCTTCATTATATTTTTTGTTGCTGTAGCTTATTATTATTGATATTCTGCTATCATGGCTTTCTATTTTTAATACAGAACCTTCTATAGAAGCATTAAAATTTTCAGGAACAAGCAAATGAAATCTGTCAGGATTTGCCTGTATTGATACAAATTTATCAATATAGAATTCTGAGCTTTCTTTTAAATATTTTATATTGTTAATTCTGTTTATAATATTCGCATCATTTCTCTTTACAGTTAATGCCCTATACAAAATATCTATAGCATCATCATATCTGTACATAGCTCTGTATGCTACAGACATATTAATCATAGACAAAACATCTTCATTATCTATTGACACAGCCTTTTTATACATATCTATAGCCTTATCATATTTACCTTCTATTGAAAGTATAACACCATACTGTCCGTAGATGCTGGAATCGGCATTTCCTATGTATATTAATTTTTCTATTATATTTTCAGCTTCATTATATCTGCAGCAACTTATAAGAGCATCTATTTTACTTTCAAGCAAATCTTTATCATCTTTAATAAAATTAAGCGCATTATCTAAAAGTTCTATTACGGATTTATAATCTTCTTCCTCATAGTATATATCAGCTAAAACTAAATATCCGTACTTATAATTGTTATCCTTTTTTATTAATTCCAAAGCAAGTTTTTTAGCCAGTAACATATTATTTATATCTATCAATTTATTAATTTTATCTGCAACTATATCATTGCTTTCTTTTATAATTTCTTTAATATCTTCATCTGTATATGAACTATTTATATACTCATTAATCAGCATAATATATTATCTCCAATTAACTATAGTAAAGCCTTTATCCTTGTTTTTTAAAGCATAATCTTTTAATCTTTTATCAGGATTAACGCATACTTTAATGTCGGCAAAATCAAAAAGATATAAATCACTTATAGAATCGCTGTACGCTATATTTTTATCGCTGTGCTTGGGAAAGAAATGCTCTGTAAATAATCTGTATCTTTTAGCAAAACCATAGCAGTTTTTTCCGTACATATATCCTGTATATTTTCCTCTGAAAGTCCATAATTCTGTACCCATACATCTGTCAAAACCTAAATTTTCTGCTATATATTTAGCATAAATTTCAAAGCTTGCCGTAACCATAATTAATGTATAGCCTTGATTTTTTAATCTGCTTATCTCTTCCAAAGCATCTTTATAGTAAAATGAAGGAATTACATAATCTGCAAATTCTTTGCATACGGCATCTCCGAATTCTATATCTATATTTGTAAATATATGTGCTATTTTGTATTTTATGCTTTCATTATTTATTATCCTTAAACAAAACAGTAAAAAATAAGGTATTAAAGCTATATAGTGTATTATACTGCTTGGATTTTTTTTTAAATAGAATATCATAAAAGGAAGTATGGAGTCTTTATTCAGAATAGTTTTATCCAAATCAAAATAAGCAACTTTCATCATAAAATTTATTCTACTATAAAAAAAATCATTTGTCAAAGGAATTTAATAATTTTTATTATTAAAAAAATTATGCATACATAAAAACAAAATCTATTGACTATAAATAAAAAATTTAATATTATATATAAAAATTGAGTATGTTTGAGTTTTTAAGTGATAAACTGGAAGCCAACAACTTTAAATGGGTTTATTGCAGGCAGCAACAAAACAGTTTTTATCAGCAATACTTTTATAAAAATTGCGAGCCTCTGACATTCTTTAGAATGGCAGAGACTTCAAGCGAACAATTTTTATCAGCAATACTTTTATAAAAATTGCGGGCCTCTGACATTCTTTAGAATGGCAGAGACTTCAAGCGAACAATTTTTATTAGCAATAAGGAGAATAATATGCTTAGAGAATTAATTATATACGGAGATGAAAGACTGAAGCAGGTATCTGAAAAAATAGAAAAAATTGATGAAGAAATACTTACTCTGATAGAAGATATGTTTGAAACTATGTATAAAGAAAGAGGAGTTGGACTTGCAGCAGTTCAGGTAGGCATATTAAAAAGATTGATAGTTATATCAGTACCAGATTTCGACGATGAAAAAAAACCAGATTTCAAATTAGCATTAATAAATCCGGAAATAATATGGCATGGAGAAGAAAAGGAGATTTTGGAGGAAGGATGCCTATCATTTCCTGAAATAAGAGATGATGTTGCAAGATATAAGCAAATAAAAGTTAAATATATTGATAAAGAAGGAAATGAACAGATATTAGAAGCCGAAGACTATACAGCAAAGGTATTGCAGCATGAAATAGATCATACTAACGGCATATCTTTTATAGACAGATTGGAATCATATCAGAAAAGAAGATTAAAAAGAGAATTAAAAGAATTAAGAAATAATACCGTAAGAGGAATAAAAAAAATTAAAAACAGAGAAGCATTAAAGAATAGTTAATGAATATGATAAAAAATATAATATTTGATTTAGACGGAACATTGGCGGATTCTATATACGATATATATAACTGTGTAAATGCCGCACTAAAATATTTCAATTTACAAACAATTTTAATTGAAGATGCCCGCAGTTTTGTAGGAAACGGAGCAAAGAAGCTTATAAACAAAGCCGTTAATAAATATTCAGACAATAAAAATATTGAAGATAAAGTATATGATTTTTATATAAAATATTATGAAGAGCATTGCATTGACAGTACAAAGCTTTATGAAGGAGCAGATGAAACTTTAAAATTATTTTATAATAATTATATTAATATGTTTATTATAAGCAATAAGCCTAATAAAATGGCGCTGAAAACTTTAGAAAAACTCAATATATTAAAATATTTTAAAGCCGTTATAGGCGGCGATATTTATCCATACTATAAGCCTGATGTTAATATTTGGCATGTAATAAAAAAAGATTATCACTTAAAAGAAAATGAAACTATTATGGTTGGAGACGGAATTGCCGATTATGAATTTGCAAATAATTCCAATATAAAATGCTTTCTCGCACTATACGGAATTACAGATAAAAATATTTTATTAGATTTAAAAAATAATTATTATTTAAATTCATTCAAAGATATTGCCGATTATGTTAAAGCAATAAATAAATTTTAATATAAAAAAAATTACATACTTGACAATACTGTAAAATATTTGTATATTAGAACTAGTCATTTATTAGTAATTAAAGTATTAATTTAGCAGCGGCAATTATGAAAAATAATAAATTTAAGTACACAAAAATAAGAAACACCAACAGTATATTTTCAAAAATAGAAGATATACTATTTAATATAAAATCAAAATTAATAAAAAAATCAGAAGTGTACGGAATAAGAACAACTTATATTCATTCTGCAAGATATGCAGACAATAAAAAAGGAAATATATTTTTAGGAATAATTAAAAATTTTTCATTGATTGTTTTATCATTATCTTTATTTATTTTTTTAGCTAATTTTTTAATAATAAATATGCGCCAGACCTATACAAAAGATAAATTATATTCTAATATGGCGTATAATAAAATATTAGATGAAATATCGCCTGAGCAAATAAGCTATAATACTTCAAGCATATCGGAACTGCCTACAGTAACCTCTGCCGTAACATTAGAAAATGCAACGGATATATTTTATAACGCAATAACTTCCGATGATACTTTAGTATGCGACGGTACTATAAGTATGAAATATGATGAGTATACGATAGAGGAAGGCGATAATCTTACAATAATATCCAGAAAAATAGGTGCCAATTTAGACACATTAGTAAGCGTAAATAAAATAAGCAATGCCAATAAATTAAGACCCAATGAAAAAATTTTAATACCTAACCGCAACGGATTATTATATACAATGAAGAAAAATGAAACAATAAAAGATATTGCGGAAAGATATGATGTTTCTTTAAGCAGAATTTTATCTTTTAATAAAATAAGCAGCTTGGAAGAAATAGAAGAAGGAAGCGAAATATTTCTTCCGGGAGCTAAATATACTTTAGATGAAAGAATAGATAAATTCGGACAAATGTTCAGTTTACCTACCACTATAACTAGAATAAGCAGTGTATTCGGATATAGGATTCACCCTATAACAGGAGTAAGAACAAAACATATGGGAGTGGATATACCTGGAAGAATAAATACACCCGTATATGCAGCCAGAAAAGGAAAGGTAGTATTTGCAGGATACAGCGGAGGATACGGAAATTTAGTAATAGTCCGTCATGATAAAGGGTACACTACATATTATGCGCATCTCAATTCCATAAGCACAAGTGTAGGAGCCACTGTAGGTGTAGGGGTGATGATTGGAAGAATGGGAAATACGGGAAGATCTACGGCAAGTCATTTGCATTTTGAAGTAAGAAGAAACGGAGTAGCATTAAACCCTGCAGATTTTATACCTATAAAGAAATTCTTAAGAGGAAGAAGATAATTTTAATATTTTATATCCTTATTTTTGTATAATGTTTTCATTATGAATGATATCGTTAAAGTGATAAATATATTAAATGAAATACCAGAACCGTTTTCTGTAGACGGAATAATAAAAACTTTTGAGGCTAATTCAAAAAAAATTATAAAAAGTTTTGCGGTTTATTTTAATAAAGACAATACGGAAGAATCCAGACTATGGTATGTATCTGAAAATAAATCTGTTATAAGCAAAAAAGGAAATAATAAAAAATATACCCTATCTGCAAGAGGCAATAAATTCGGTTCTATAATAGTAAATACAGATAAAAATAAAAATGATATATTAATACTAATTAATTATCTGTCAATAGTATTATACAGTGAAAAATTATCTTTTCTGGCAAATAGAGATAAACTTACAGGACTATATAATAGAGGCTATATAATAAAATATATTCAGGAAAAAGAAACTTTAGATGAAATATATTCTATAGTAATAATAGATTTAGATAAATTCAAACATTACAATGATACTTACGGGCATAATATAGGAGATCATATATTAAAATTAGCATCAAAAACAATGAAAGAATCTTTAAAAGATATAAAAAGCAAATCTGTATTGGCTAGATATGGAGGAGAAGAGTTTATAGCAGTATTTGATATACATAATAAAAACGATATTTTTAATGCAATGGAGAAAATAAGAAAAGCCATATCGAATACGGATTTTTCTACTGAAGAATATTCACTGAAAGCAACCGCATCATTAGGCGGTGCAATAAAAGAAAAAAATACTGCTATGGAGGCATTTATAAATAAAGCAGACCAATCTCTTTATAATGCAAAAGAAACTGGAAGAAATAAATCAGTAATACTGGACCTTTAAAGTAGTTATAATAATTAAATAAGTCACTTTTATTTAGCTTTAGAAAATATAAAGCTAAATAAAAGCGGGAGATTATTTATGAAAAATACTATATATTACAACCGTTTACACAAAGTATAGTAAAAAAACAACAAAGGCATACAAATGAAAAATAATAAAAAATCTGAAATTAAAAAATTGAAATTAAAAACTCATAAAAAACTTTTATTAGTAAAAACGGACAGCGAAGAAGATAAAAAAAAACTGGAAATAATAAGGGACATACTTATCAGTGACAGCAATAAAGATAAAGCGGATTTACATAATTATTTTCTAAATAATAAAGAAGAAGCCGTTTTTAAACATCTTCCATTTTTTGATATATATGAAAGACATTTTTCTAAATATAGGGGTAAAGATATTAATATGATGGAAATAGGAGTTGGAAGCGGCGGAGCTGTAAAGATGTGGAGAGAATATTTTAAAAATGATACAAACGCCAAAGTAAATATATATGCAATAGATAAAAACCCTAAATGCAGACAATTTGAACAGGATAATATAAAAATATTTATAGGCTCTCAAGAAGACAGGAAGTTCTTAAAAGAAGTAAAAAAAGAAATACCTAAACTGGATATACTTATAGATGACGGCGGACATAGAATGAATCAGCAGATAACATCATTTGAAGAGATGTATGAACATATAAAAGATGAAGGGCTTTATCTATGCGAAGATGTTTACACATCATATTGGACTAATTTCGGAGGAGGATATAAAAATCCCAATTCATTTATAGAATATACAAAAAACTTAATAGATCATCTTAATGCATATTGGGCCTCCGAAGATGATGATTTATATCCGAATAATTTTACCGACAATACCTACTCTATTCACTATTATGACGGAATTGTAATTATAGAGAAGAAAAAAAGAGATACAAGATATAATGATATATGCCAGCAGGCCATTATAGGAAAAACTAAAGAATAATATAGAAAATTATCTGCATTTTCTATATGCTGCAATATAAGCAAAGCTGTCAAAATATTTCATAATTTTTTCATCGGTATTATATTCGTTATCTCCAAGCAAATAATCACATAAAACTTCTCTTAATCTTGTAAACTCTTTTATGCTGTGTTTTTTATACTGCGCTTCTATGGTTAAATCAATTAATTCTAAAGCTCTGTAAGCCGCATTTTTAGAATATTCAATATTATTTTTATTTTTAAATTTTACGGCTCTGTAAACTTCGCTTCCTATATTAGCCATTTGCTCAGATAAGCTTAAATTTCTCCATCTTCCGTCAGCAAATAAAATATAATCATAATATTTTTTACAGACTTGCATTATGATAATAAAATATAAAAACTAATGTATGACTTATATATTTAAATATAAAATTTTATTAGAATCAATAAAAAATAATAAAAGAATATGAAATTATTACGAAAATAATAACGATATAATAATCATTTCTATATTAAAAACAGGAGATAAATAATTATGAGAGTTACAGAACAATCCCAATTAAACGGAACAGTTAGATCAATAAGAATGAATAAAAGCGAAATGACAGATTCGCAGACAAGATTATCAACAGGTCAAAGGGTTCAGTACCCTCATCAAAATGTTACGGCAACCATTAATTCCATTTATTACAGAACCAGAATGTCATCTGTTGATGCATATCAGAATAATATAATTGACGGCAGAGAAAGATTAAATGTAGCACATGATTCTATGTCGGCAATAACCGAAGCTTTAAATAGAGCAAGAGATTTAGCTGTGCAGGGAGCAAACAGCACATACGGAGCCGATGACAGGGCAAAAATGGCTATGGAAGTTGAAGAAATGATTGAAAGAATATACGATATATCAAAAACTCAAAGCAAAGGCGAGTTTATATTCTCAGGCACAAGTATTAAAACAGCTCCTTTCATGGCATTTTACGGTCATGATGAAAGAGCAGGACGCTCCATAGTAAAATCCGTAATATATGAAGGCGACGGAAATCCTCAAAACAGAGAAATAGAAAACGGTCAGATTATAAATGTAGCTACTCCAGGAAATTATGCTTTTTGGGGAACAGATATGGAAATAATATCAACATCAGATTCTTCAGCTTATATTGCAGCAGAAGATCAGGATATTATGATAGATGATATGGTAATAAATATTAAACAGGGAGATAATATTGAAGCTGTAGTTCAAAGAATAAATGATGCAAACGGAAATGTAAGCGCAAGCATAGGAGATTTAAGAGGGGGGCAGAAAGTTATACAATTAAAAAGTGGAACTCCTCATAAGATACTATTGCAGGACTTAGCAGGCGGAACGGTGCTTCAGGATATAGGATTGGTGAGAATAGGAGCTGCAAACAATCCTGAAAACAACTATGAGCCTAGCGCCTTAGTAACTGGAAAAAGCATATTTGAAAGTTTAATATATTTAAGAGATGCAATGCTTAATGATGATGTGGGCTCTATAGGTGGCGAAGCTTTAGGTTATATAGACAGTTCTTTAGATAATGTTTTAACTGTACAGGCAAATGCATCTTCCAAAACTACAAGGCTTGATATGGGCTACAATAGTTTTGAAGATCAAAAATTGGCAATTCAAGAGGCTTTAGCTAAAAATGAAAATATAGATTATGCCGAAGAAATTATTAATTTTAATATGTGGCAGTATGCTCATAATGCTTCTTTGCAAACCGCAGGAAAATTATTAGGCAGAACTCTTATGGATTATTTAAGATAATAAAATTATAATTATATTTTAATAAAAACTATAATAATTATCAGAACAAGTATGATATATTAAAAAATAAGGAAATAATTTTATGCAAAAAATCGAATCTAGAATATTAGGAAAAATCGAAGTTTCTGAAAATTCATTATATCATTTAAACGGAACAATATTAGCTTTTGAAAATTATGATGAGTTCTACCTTCTTAACATGGATAAAGAAGGAACTTTTAAAATACTTCAGTCTAAAGATGATAAAGATGTATGCTTTATACTTATAGATCCGTTTTTAATATTTAAAAATTATGAACCTGATGTGCATGATGATGATATTAAATATTTAGGTATAGAAAATAAGGAGGATTTATATCTTCTTACAATTATAAGTATTCCTAACAGTGATTTTAAATCTATGAGTGCCAATTTGATAGCTCCTGTAGTTTTCAATATAAAAAATCATAAAGCAAAACAATGTACTGTTTCAGGAGATAAATATACAACCAGACATTCTATTCTTTTAGAAGACAGTAATAATACAGAAGAAAGGAGTTAGTAAAAATGCTTGTACTTTCTAGAAAAATTAATCAAAGCATAGTAATAGGCGATAATATAGAAATAATGCTGGTTGATATAAGAGGAGATCAAATTAAGCTTGGAATTAATGCGCCTAAAAATGTAAAAATATTCAGAAAAGAAGTTTATGAGGAAATAGAAAGCCAAAATTTAGAAGCGTCAAAAGAAGCTACAGCTGATAAATTAAATATTTTAAACAATTTTGTCAAAAATAAATTTGGAAAAAAATAAATTAAGCTATATCAAATATCATTATAAAATTATTTATTATTAATATTTCAATAAAAAAGATTTCTTAAAATTGAATTATTTTAATTGCTAAAAGGATTAATCAGACAGCCTTTTCTTATTAAGTTAATAGGCGTTAAAATTATATATGATATAAAAAAGTTTAATAATGATATTATAACGGAAAATATCAGAAGCATATTATAAGTATCTAATATTTTATTAATAAAATTATATATGTAAACTGGTATTTCAACTTTCAAAAATATCTTTATAAATATTAAAAATGTGTTTATTATTAAAGATAAGGCAAATATTATAATAATGCCCTTCCAAGCATGAGAAATATCGGCTGGACTAAGCTCCATATGAGAAGCAATAGATACGGATAAATATAAAAATATCCAAAAGGCTATGCTTTTAAATGGGCAATTATCTATAACATTATTTATTATATTGGTAAAAATATTATAAGCATAAGCAAACATATTGTAAATACCGAAGCATATCATTGATAAAATATCAGAATTAAAGATAATCCTGTTTTCAGGTAAATGCATAGTAAATATATCTTTTTCTAATTCTGGAGCTAATAATGCAAAAAGAAAATAAACTATAAGGGTACCTACTATAATAGGAGCTACCCCTATAAAAAAATTACCCATTTGCTGATACCAGCTTCTGGAATCATAGCTATGAAGCACATAACCTATAGTATCCGATTTTGTATTAAAAAGTTTTATATCATTAATTTTATGTCTGAATATTAAGCAGAATAATGCATGCGAAAGCTCATGTATAGGAGTTCCTATCCAGCCCGTTATATAAACTTCTGTTTTAGAGCCTAATGTTTTTGCAAATATCCTTCTTGTAATAGAAGACACAGCATATAAAACAAAGCCGAATATTATAATACTTCCGAATAATCTGAATAAATCTATTATGGTTTTAGACAAAATAATAACAATAAAATAAAGAAAATCTTTTATCATATTATACTCATAATTAATTTATCGGAAGAAAACGCTTTACAGTTAATATAAAAATCTATATTAACAGACACTTGAAAAAATAGAATTTTTAATATAAACTGCACAAATAATTTTTATAAAAAATATAATTACTATTACATCTATTAAATAATATTTGTTTTGTAAATATAATTATAGTAATAGCGGAGAAAAAATGAAAAAAATAATATTTATAATGATGTTGGTATTAACTTCTTCGGCATTTGCGATAGACGACAGAGTAGATAAAGACAATATGCATAATTTAATAGAGGGCGTTACATACACAAGATTTGGTTCTGACAGAGTAGGTACAATATATGATTTTGCCCCGCTTATGAATCATAATACTTCATTTAAACTAGGCGTTTCAATACTAGATCTATCTCATATAGTTGATAATACTTATATAAATGAGGTTACTAAAAAAAGAAGGTTAGCGTTTCTTCCTAAAGGATTTGTAGGATTAAGCTATGGAATATTCGGTTTCGGATATCAATTCGGCTTATATAATGATCTTAGTGAAAAAAACTCCCCTATTGCTCACAGCCATTCATTTTCATTTGGCTTAGCAATGGATAAATACAGATTATCTCTGCCTTTTTCATTTTCTTTTGGAGATAAATCATATCATGGAGGACATTTATCTCTAAGCACTACGCCTAAATTTTCATTTATGTTCCGAAGCGGTTTATTAGATGAATTTACAATCTCACTGCATTACGGTATCCAGCTTTCAAGCGTTACAAACTCTGTAGGAGGCATAAATATTGCGCCTATGGTTGTCGGAGGATCATTATACGGAAATATTATGCTTACAAGATTTGATAATTTCCCTGTTCAAATAGGATTGCCTGTAAAATTAGCATTTTATTACGGTATAGGAGCAAGATGGGCTACCATAGATGCAGGATATGCCGAAGATATCAATATTAACTATCTGTATGGAGATAATGGGGAAAGAGCAACCGACAGCATGTATTTTTATGTTATACTTCCAGCAAAATTTGAAGCTAAATTAGGCGCTATATATACTTATATTATGCCCAGACTTATGTTTGAAGGAGAACTGTATAAAACCGACATAGAATATAATCTGCATTACGGAATTGAAGGAGAGATGCAGATTACATTAATAGAAAATTTAACATTCGGACTTACAGCTTATGCGGAAGGTCAGGGAATAATGAAGAAAAGCGCCGACTTCCAAATAAATAATGCATTCGGCGGAGGTTTAGATGTATGGGGTATTTGGAGATATTAGTTAAAAGTTAATAGTTTTTTATTAATATTAAAAATTATGATATTTTAATAAAAATTATATAGAATAAAATAAAAAATTAAGAGATTAATTATGGATTTAGAAAAAAAACTTGAAAAATATTATGAAAACTCTCCTATAATAGATGATATGAAAACCTGCGAAGCAAAAAAAGATGTGAGCAAGATAAAAAAATATCAATACGGACGTTTTTATTTAGACAGTGAATTTTTAAAAGATTACTATTCTATAGAAGATGATAAATTAAAAGAAAGATATCAGTATTTTATAAAGATAATTCTTCATGGATCATATAAATCCAATATAGAAGGATATAGATTTGTTATTTTTGATTTAATAATAAATAAAAACTTTCAAAATTCTTTGCGGTATATTTCTTATAATCGCAATCAAGATTATAAAGATTTACACAGACTTGCATCATATGAAAAACACTTATACAAACTATTTGAAGATTTAAATAAATACTTCAATAAAGAGTTTAATGATTATATAAATAAGTATATAGATATTATTCTTAATAAAGATAGTAAAAATATATTTAAAGTAATGGACAGAGATGCGATTATACCTTTGATTGCAATATGCTCCGTTATAAATAATAACAATGAAGATAAATATGTAAATGCTGTTGTAAAATCATTTGATGTACTTCCTAATATTTATGATGCTTTGAATGCTGTAGCTGCGGTTATAGATAAAAATGAACTTATAAAAAATAAGTTCTTAGAAGTATTAAATAATCATAGAGAATATATTATCAATATGAATATTTCTTTAGGAAATTATATAAGAGAAAAAGATTATAATAATACAGATAAGATTGATAAATTCTATAAAAAAATAAATTATCCTAGTTATTTTGCATTTATAGCTAAATATTTTGAAGATTATTACAAATATGATTTTTTTTCCATATCAAGAAGCCTGTATTTGGAAAATAAAAAAGATTTTTATATAATATATAATCTAATTTCAGAAAATATTGAGGATAATGCAACCAAAACAATATTTATAGTGTTTACTTCTATTTTAGCCGAGCATAATGATAGCAATAATATAGATTTGGAAAATTTCAGAAAGTCGGTAAATGTATTAAAAAATATAGTAAAATTCTTTAAAGAAAATACGAGACCTGATCTTACATCTACTGAAAAAATAGAAGAAATATTTGATAAAAATAAAAATAAAAACTTCAATAAACTTATAAAATACTATACAGACAAGAAAAATGTAAATAATATCTGCCACAAAAGAGATACACATCCTGATATCAGTTTTGATTCAAAGCTTCTTTATATTTACTGTTTATTTAATTATGAAAATGATGAAATAAAAGATTTCAAAAAATTAGCTATAGGTGTTTTAAAATATCTTCCAGTTCAATTAGGAATAAGAAAATATATAGAAGTTCAGTCAGCTATGGGAAAGAAAACCCTAAAAGAAATTATTGATTCGCTTTTGGAATATGAAGAATTAAATATAACTTTAAAAGAAATTCTACTTTCATACTATTATAATTATGCAGGGGATTTATCTGGTTATTATTATGATTCTGAACCTCCTCAGGCATACAGAGAACTTAAATGTATAGATGAAAACAATAATATAGTTGTAAAGAATGTAAAAGACGAGTTATTTAAAAGCTATTTTGAAGATATAAAAAATATCTTAAATGATAATAATTTTATAATAGATAATATATCAAATAATAAAAACACGGCATTAGATTTATTAAAAACTATGTATAATAAATTTAATTATAAAGATTATAATTTAGTTTATACTATACTTGAAAGCACAAAAAAAGCGGAGGTAAAAAGATACTGCTTAAAGCTTATTTCGGATAATGAAGATATAACAAGAGAATATGCTGAAAATATGTCTGAAAAAGCCAGAGCTTCTGATTTGAAAGGAGCTTTAAAAAATATAATAAAAAATTGGAATATCAAAAAATACGGAGATAGTTTTTTAAACATTGATGCAGCTTTGGATTTTGTTAATAAATACTACAATACTAATTATGAAAAAAATATTAAATTTTTAGAAAGCATTCATTTAACAAATATTTTATACAGCAATGGACAAGCTGCTGACGAAAAAATTTTCAAATATATTATTATGGAATATATGAATTTGATAGAACCTTCAAGATTAAAAGACTGCGATATGCTTATTGAAATGCTTGACGGTGATTCATTTACAAATGCTTTGGAATTATTATATACATATTGGAAAGATTCTAATTATGAAGCTTCAAAGAAAAATATTTTAATACCATATCTTTTATATTCAGACGATTTAAAAATAGATAAAGTTTATCCTATTATAAAAGAATTTGCCAAAAGTTCCCGTACTGTTATGGCTGGTTTCATTGTAAAATGCATAGCCTTAAACGGAAAAAGCTATGCATTAATATTGGTGGATAATCTAACTAGAAAAGCACCTACAGCAAAAATAAAAGAAATCGCTAATGAAACTATGCAGAATGCGGCATATATGCTTAATATGACTGCAGACGAGCTTTCAGACAGAATAATACCTAATTTCGGATTTAATAAAAAAGGAGAAAGAGTTTTAAGCTACGGCGGAAACTCAGGAAGAACATTCACATTATCTATAAATAATAATCTTGAACTCACAATTACAGATAATGGAAAACAAAAAATAATAAAATCGCTTCCTTCCCCTAACAGCAACGATGATAAAACAGAGGCTGATAATGCCAAAAAAGAATATAAAATACTTAAAAAAGAGATAAAAACTTTAATGCAGAGTCAGAAAATAAGGCTTCAAAAAGTATTAATGAACGGCAGAAAATGGACTTATAATAATTTTAAAACCGTATTTATTGAAAATCCTATAATGAATCTATTTGCATTAAAGCTTATTTGGGGTGTTTATGATGAATGCGGTAATTTAATAGAAAGCTTCAGGTATATGGAAGACGGCACTTTTAATACCGCCGATGAAGAAGAATATACTTTAAAAGAAAACAGTTTAATAACTTTAGTACACCCTTCAGAATTAGATGAATATACTAAAAACAAATGGAAAAATCAGTTATCCGACTATGAAATAGTACAGATTATAGAACAGCTTGATTTTAAATATGAAGCTATTACAGAAACAGATATTTACAAAGATAAAATATATTCCCTTAATTCTAAAAAAGTAAAAGCGGGCGTTTTAATGTCATTGGCAAGTAAATATGATATGATCAGAGGCGAAACCTTAGACGCAGGCACTTTCTGCAACTATATATTGAAAGATGCTTATATGAATATATCAGTACACATTACATTTGATTATATGTATTTCGGAATGGAAGCTAATGAAGAAGTGGAGTTTTGGGATATTGAGTTTTATGAAATAAATGACGGTATTGAAACTTTAATCAATCCTTTAAAAGTAAGCAGAAGATTTGCTTCTTCAATTTACGGTATAGTAAAAAGCGTTATTTCAGATTAATTTTATATTATTGCTAAATCAGAAACTATTTTTAAGCAAAGGATATATATGACAGGAATATATTTCAGCGGCACAGGAAACAGCAAATATTGTATTGAATATTTTTTAAGCAAATATTCAAAAAATCAATATAATATATTTTCTATAGAAGAGATTAATAATAAAAATATAATCAATAATATTAATGATGATTATATTATTATTGCCTACCCTATTTATTACAGCAATATGCCTAGAATATTAATAGAATTTATAAACAACAATAAAATTTTTTTTAATAACAAAAAAATTTTTATAATAGTTACTATGTCTATGTTCAGCGGAGACGGAGCTGGAATATTAGCTAGAATACTAAAAAAATACAATGCCGATATAATAGGTTCGCTGCATCTAAAAATGCCTGATAATATAAGCGATATAAAATATTTATGTTCTAAAACAGAAAAGAATATTAATATAATAAATAAAACCAAAATAAAAATAGATAAAGCCGTAGAATTACTTAATTTAGGAAAAGCTCCGAAAGACGGATTAACATTTATAAGTTTTTTACTCGGATTATTATTACAAAGATTATTTTTAGGAAATAGAATTTATAAATATAAAGATAAGTTAAAAATAAATGAAACTTTATGCATAGGCTGTAAAAAATGCATTAATATATGCCCTATGCATAATATTTATATTAATCATAATAATAAGGCAAAAAACAAAAATAACTGTACTTTATGTTATAGATGTATAAACGAATGTACATCAAAAGCTATTACTATGCTTGGAAAAAATGTTTTTAAGCAGTATAAAATAAATGACTGTCTGTAGTATTTAATAAAATAAAAAAATATTATTTAATTTATAATAAAAAACAGATAATATATTTACATAATAATTAATTTTAATATAAACTTGACTAAAAATAATATTTATGTTATCATAATACAAATATGTAATTTTGGAGAGATGCCCGAGAGGCCGAAGGGAACAGTTTGCTAAACTGTCGTAGGCAACCCCTACCGCGGGTTCGAATCCCGCTCTCTCCGCATTCATCGGTTCATATATGATTAAAAAACTTTCTATTATATTCTTAATTATTACTGCGGCGGCTTTTCCGCAGGAAGAAAATACAGAAACTAATCAAACAGCTAATAATGAAGCTGTTCAGAATACGGAAACTAATTTTTTTAATATGCCTTTGAATAATACCAATAATGCAGATGAACCTGCAATATTACAGGATATCAAAAATATTCAAAACAGAGCAGAAATAAATAGCGGCTGGATGTTTATAAGAGCTGTAATCGGATTTATAGTTACATTAGCAGGTATATACATATTATTTATATACTTAAAAACTAAATCCAAAAAAATATCGGGGTCTGCAGATATAATTAAAGTTCTTGCCACTACTCCCGTTGCATCCAATAGATATATATCCATTGTGGAAATTATTGAAGATATGTATTTAGTTTCTATTTCAGACCATAATGTTAATTTGCTTTCAAAAATAGAAGATAAAGAAACTAAAGATCAAATAAAAATGATGTATATCAATTCTAAAAACAATGTAATAGACGACAGCTTTAAAAACATACTAAATCAGACATTATCAGTATTAAAACAGCCTAAAATAAAAGAAAAAGATCCTCTTAAAACTACTTCTGAAATAAAAGAAAGACTTCATAATCTGAATTCCGATAATGTATCAGCTTCAAGTAAAGAAGATAATAAAAAAGTATGATAAATACATACTATCTAATGAATATATTTAATATTTTATCATATTAGTTTGATTATAATTTATTAAAATATAAGAATGAAGTCTGCCGTCATTTCCTTTATAAACATTCATATTGATTGGATCTACCTCCCATACTCTGTCTACAACAAAGTTATAATAGTAGCTTCCGGGTTCAGGTCTTAAAGTTATTACCCATAAATTATTTGAATAAATCATAGGATATCTTAAGCTGTCAAAACCTAATTTATCTGAGGTAAACATAACTTCTTTTGCAGTGTTATTACTGTAAAAAAATGTAACAGTGCCGTCAGAATTATAAATAGGATTCTTTTCATAAAAACCTATATCATTAGTTAAAACAAAATAGCTTACAGCCTGATTATTATCATCATATTCCGTATTTGTATTAACAGGATCATTAATCCAAACACCATTAACTCTGTATCTGTAGAAATATTGTCCCTTTTTTAAGGGAGACTGCCAAAGATAATAATAAACTCCGTAAGAACTTTTTATAAGCGGTATGCTGTCCTCCCAATTATTAAAATCACCCGATACTTCAACCGAATCATAATTTTCAGCAAAAGTAAACAATATTCCGTCATTTATGATCCTAGGAGGCATAACATCTTGTATATTATAATACCTCAAAATTTCCAGTCTGTTCATTCTAGCTTCATATTGTTCTATAGTTTCAGTATCTTTATCCTGACAGGACATAAAAAATATAGAAAAAATTAATAATATGCTTATTTTTCTCATAGTTTTATTAACCCGTTATATTTAATTTACTTTCACTGTCATCTTTTTTAGCCTGAGATGAAATTTTATTATCAGTATTTCCTTTAGACATCTGCTCTTCAACGCTTTCCCAAGCAGTTTTAAGTTCTTTAAGATATCTTATTACTTCCAATAAAGGAGGTTTGGTTTTTGATATATTTCCTTCTGTAAGCTTTTGATTCATATATGTGTATATAGAGGCTAATCTATTGGCTATATCTCCAGCCTCATAGTTAAGAGAAGATAAAAGTTCATAAATAATTTCCTGAGCCTTTAATATATTATTATGAGCTTCTTCCTCTCCATGCTTTTTATCTATAGCGGCGCATGAAGTTTCTAAAAATTTAATTGCTCCGTCATAAAGCATCACAATAAGCCTATTTTGAGAAGCGGTGCTTACATCAACCTTTTTATATTTTTCATAACCGTTATTAGCTGCCAATTGCATACCCCCATACATTATTATGTTAATTGTTAAATATTATCGGAAAATGGTAAAAACAATAAAACATTTTTTAATATATAAAACAAATAAAAAAATATAGATGTAATAATATCTATTATAACATATAATAAAATTAATACTATAAAATAATTAAGGAATAAATTATGATTAAAGTAAAACTGAATAACGGTATAGAAATGCCTATATTAGGTCTTGGAGTATATAATATTACAGATAAGGAAGAGCTGTATAATACGGTTAAATGGGCAATAGATGCTGGATACAGAAAATTTGACACAGCGCAATTCTATAATAATGAAAAAGAACTTGGAGAGGCTATAAGAAAAACTGGAATAAAAAGAGAAGAGGTATTTATCACTACAAAAATATGGAATACAAAACAGGGATACAATTCTGCTAAAAGATCATTTGAAGAAAGCTTAGAAAAATTAAATACCGACTATGCAGATTTAGTTCTTATACATTGGCCTGGACAAAAAAAAGACAGATATTTAGACACCTACAGAGCATTAGAAAATATATATCAGAATCAAAAGGCAAGAGCAATAGGATTAAGCAATTTTGAAATAAAACATTTAAAAGATATATTCGCTCACTGCAATATAGCTCCTGCAGTAAATCAGATAGAAAGGCATCCGAATTTGCCTAGAAATGAGCTTATAGATTTCTGTAAACATCATAATATAATTGCGGAAGCTTGGTCGCCTCTTGGAAGAGGAAAATTACTTAATAATAAAATAATAAACCATATAGCAGGCAAATATGATAAAACAGCGGCTCAGATAATACTAAGATGGGATATAGAAAAAAATATATCTGTAATACCTAAATCGGTTAATAAAAATAGAATAGAAGAAAATATAAATATATTTGATTTTGAATTAGATAAAGATGATATAGGAAAAATTAATGCATTAGAAAACGGAAAAAGAATAGGACCTGATCCTTCGGTTTTTGATTTTTAATATTTATAATAAAAAAGTTTATAAAAATATACTTTTAATGTATAATAGTTTAAATTACTTTAATTATTTTTTTAAGGAGATTATTTTATGCCGGAAATTAAAAGAATTGCCATAATAGGAGCTATGGATTCTGAAATAACTAATTTTAAGGGTATGATTGAAAATATAGAAGAAGTTGAAGCAGCTGATATTACATATTATAAAGGCATATTATGCAAAAAAAATATAGTTCTTCTGAAATCTGGTATCGGAAAAGTTAATGCCGCTGTTGCAGCAACTATAGCCATAGAAAAATTTAATGCAGAAAAAATAATATTTACAGGAGTTGCAGGTTCTGGAAATCCAGATTATGATATATCGGATATAGTTATTTCAAAAGACTTAATTGAACATGATTTTGATACAAGCGATTTAGACGGAGATGAACTTACGGTATTAGTAAAAGGATATGATAAAAATTACTATCCTGCCGATTCTTATTTAATAAAATTAGCAAAAGAATCAGCTGAAAAAGTTATAAAAGAAAATAAAATATATGTGGACACAATAGCCACAGGAGATCAATTTATAGGTAATAATCAAAAAGTTAAAGAAATACATAATAAATTCAAAGCCGGAGCTATAGAGATGGAGGGGGCAGCTGTGGCTCATGCAGCTTTAATGCATAAGATACCTTTTGTTGTAATACGTTCATTATCTGATAAAGCCGATAGTGACGCTGCAATAGATTTTCCTAAATTTGTTGTAAAATCTGCACAAAATTCTATGAAAATAGTTGTAGAAATGCTTGAAAATATGCAGTAATATATATCTTTTATTTTATATATATTACTATTGAAAATATTTTATATTCATAATATAATAATCTTAATTACAAATTAACATAATATCGGAGAATATATGTCTGATAAAAGAACGATATTAAATGGAAACGGAGTCGGAGATGATATGGCTATAGGAAACTCTTTTCTATATGTCCCTTCATTAAGCACTCCGATATATAAAATAGAAGAATCCGACATTGATAAAGAATATAAAAGATTTGATGAAGCTTTGGAAAAATCTGTAAAAGAAATAGAACAATTACAAATAAATGCGGACAATAATATAAAAAATATTATGTCAGCGCATATACTGATGCTTCAGGATAAAGTTATAATAAAGCAGGTAAAAGAAGAAGTAAGAGAAAAACTATGCAATATAGAACATATTTATGACAGCATAATTTCAGGATATTTGGACAAATTATCGTCAATAAGCAATAAAATGCTTTCAGAAAGAAGCTATGATATTGCTGATATAAAATCAAGACTGATAAGAAATATGATACAGCCTAATTTTATAAACTATTCCAATGTTCCGAAAAACAGTATAGTAATAGCAAAAACTTTAACTCCAAGCGATGTATTAAAGTTCAACGGCATAGGAGTATTAGGATTTATAATAGAAAGCGGAGGATATACTTCGCATGCGGCAATACTTGCAAAATCATTTTCAATTACAACAATATTCAACATAGCCGATATATCAAGCAAAATAAAAAACGGAAAAAAAATAATAGTAGACTGCAAAAGCAATATAGTGATAATGAATCCTAATGAAAAAGATATTTATAATTATACTATATTAACTGAAAATTTAAAAAAATCAAAAGAAAAAGATATATTAGACGCTAAAGAAAAGGCTTTAACAAAAGATAATATTGAAATAAAAATAAATGCAAATATAGACATACCTGAAGAAACAGAAAATTTATTAAAATATTCAATAGACTCTATAGGCTTATACAGAACGGAATTTTTATATATATTTTCAGGAGAAGAAGCTGTATATAAATTGCCTGAAGAAGAAACACAATTTGAAGTATATAAAAATATAGCATCAAAAATAAAAGGCAAAGTAATAATAAGAACTTTAGATATAGGCGGTGATAAAATATCATCTGCTTTGGGATTAGACTTTAAAGAAGATAATCCTTTCTTAGGCTGGCGTGCTATAAGATTCTGCCTGCAAAATAAAAAATTATTTAAAGATCAGATAAAAGCGCTTCTTAGGGCTTCTTATTACGGCAATATAGAAATAATGATTCCTATGATAAGTACTTTGGAAGAAATTACTGAAACTAAAAACTTTATAGAAGATATAAAAAAAGAATTAAGAAAAGAAAATCAAAATTTTAATGAAAATATAAAAATAGGTGTTTTAATAGAAACCCCGTCAGCAGCTGCAATTATAGATTTAATAGTAAAGGAGGCAGATTTTATATCAATAGGCTCTAATGATTTGGTTCAGTACATAATGGCATGCGACAGAACTAATGAAAAATTAATGTACTTATACAATCCTATAGACATATCCGTATTAAGAACTCTAAAAAGAGTAATAAAAACCGCATATGAAAATAATAAGCCTATTACATTATGCGGAGAAATGGGGAGTGTACCGATGTATACGCCTGTTTTACTTGGGCTTGGAATAAGGGAGCTTTCTATGTCTGTAACTTCTATTGCTAAAGTAAAAAATATTATTAGAAATATAAGCATACAGGAATGCGAAAATCTGGTAAGCGAAATGCTTGACAAATGCAGCAATGATTTTTCCAAATCAATTTTAGACAGTTTTTTAAAAAAAATAAATATGCAAAAGGTATAAAAAGTTATGAACAAAAAATTATTGAGTATTGTCATATTAATATCCGTTATAATTCTAAGTTCCTGCAAAGCGGCAAATTCAATGAATGAATACAGAAAACTAAAAACTATAGAAAATACGGAAGATTACGGACCTTTAATAGACTTTCTAAAAACACTGCCTAAAACAGAAAAAGAAAATTCTCAGTCTCCATATAATGAATTAACAACATTCATTACTGGAAGAAATCAGATATTATCGTCAAATTATAAAGAAGGATTTGAAACTCTTGCAAGATTTATATTCACCTACCCTTCAAGCTATTATGAGAGCGAGGCTTCCTATTTATTTGGTCAGGCATTGATATATATGGTTGAAAATGATCCTCTGTATATAGAAGAATTTTATACTAAATTATTGTATGAGGGTATAGTTGAAGGAGAGGAAAACAATAATGATAATGTTGCAAACTTAAACGATTCTTTAAAAAAAATATACAGCCAAATGGGAATTATTGTAAAAGACGGACAATACTCTTTTAACGGATATACATTTGACAGAATACTTCAAGATGAAGAAAGCGTATTTCCTTTAAAAGATTTTGCCTATTATTTCAGCATAAGACATAGATTCTCTAATATAATAAATGAAAATGATAAATCTAAATTCATCACAAACATAACATATATAAAAAGATTCTCAGACAGATACAGAACCAGCATATTACAAGACAGCATATTAAATAATAAATCATATTTTCCTGACAATCTTCCTTTTACTTTAACTGCAAATGAAAAGAAAAATTATGAGGATATGAAAAAAACTATAGAAAAAAGAATAGAAGATATAAGACCTCAATTTGAAGATGAATACTATGTAATAGGAAACGGCATAATAATAAGAGACAGAATACCAGCTGTTGCATCAGGAACAGAAAAAGAACTATATAAATTATATAATTATGATTTTGTAACTGTATTAAATAAAACTAATGTATATAATGCTAAAGAAAGAGAGAGAGAAGATTGGGCTTTAGTAAAATATGATACATACTACGGACCTATAATAGGATGGAGCTATTTAAGATATATGACAAATAATATACAGAATATGGAAGATGCATTTAATAATTATAAGTCGGCTATGAACTCATATAAAAATTATGATTATCTGAAAGCATCAGATTTTTTCTCTTATATACTGAATAATCCTAATACAAATTATTTGACAGATAAATCGGTTTATTTTCTATGGAAAGTTAATAATAAAATAGGAGAATTGGTAAGTTCTAAAAATAATCCTTACTATAAATATGTATTGGATTATCCTAAATATTTTTATTATAATACTAATAATAATGTGCTTCAAAGCTCTACTTTATTATATAACTATCTGGTAAAAATACTGCCTACTAATCCATACAGATTTGTTATAAGCGGAGACAGCGAAGCGGAATACAGCGTAGATTAATAAAATAATTTTATTTAATATTTATTTTTTATAATTACTTAATTTATACAAGCATATAAATATAATCAAATATATGAAGCTTATGAAATGAATACTTGTTCTTCATAATATTCTTTAGCCATAGAATAAAACTCAGCAGCCTTCTCATAATTTCCTTCTATAAATTCAATATTTCCCAAATGAAAATAATCGCTTGAATTAGGATTTTCTTTTATTTTTTTGCTGTATTTAGCTTTGCTTTCTTCCAAGTTAGGATAATTATCTTTTAAGCTTTTGCTTCTGAGATTTTTAAGAGCAAGAATTTCTGGAGTGTCTGCAGGATACATAGCTAAAGCCTGCAGATACATATTTTCCGCTTTTTTATAATCTTTAATCTCATGAAGACAAACACCGTAATAATGATAATCATTATGATCAGCCAATTTATTATCCACTAATATTTTATAAAAATTCATAGCTTCTTTATAAAGACCATTTCTAAAAAAATAATTAGCCATATAAACTAAAGCAACCCTATCTTTATTATTTATTTTAAGTACATTCTTAGCCGCTTCTAATCCCTTATCCTCCTCTTTAAGAACAGTGCATAATGATAAAAACTCATAATAAGGATTAAGATCAGATGAACTGTACAAGGTAATGCCCTTTCTATAAAGTTCAAAAGCATCTTCAAGTTTGCATTCTTTTTTTGCTATAGTTCCCAAAATAAAATATGCTTCAGCCGCCATCCAATATTCTAGGAAAGTGTTTAAAAATATTTTAGCATGCTCATAATCGCTGTTTTCAAATAGAGAAACTGCAACCTGTAAATATGCTCTCATATCATCTGAAGTGCTTAATCTCATACTTCTTTTCAAAGCCTCAATAGCTTCTTCATTTACTCCTTTCTTTAATAACTCTTCGGCAAGATTGCTTAATTTCATTGCTTTAGTATTAGTAGACACAATAATACTCCTTTTTTTAATAAACTGGTCTTACATAAACTTCTTTAGAATAACCGCTCTCTATATTTCCGCCCTCTCCTCCTATAGCAGTAATGGTAAAATAATAAACTTCACCTTCATTTAAGCCTTCCACAACATATTCGCTTTGATTTCCTATTACTATAGGCTTATATTGAGTATCATTATAAATACCCGACTTAGTACCGTAGTAAATTTTATATCCCGTTATATTTTCATGAGAACCCTCCCATTTAAGCATAACAGAACTGCCGTTTACAGCAGAGGCATTTAAATTAATAGGTATTAAAGGCTCTTTTGCATAATGATAAACTATAGAAACATTATTTAATACAGGCGTAATATTTCTATCAACATTGCTCTTTAATACAGATCTTATTTGAATATATCTAGACCTGCCGTCTTTTATTGTATTTGTATTATATTTCAAAGGCTGCCAATCTATATTTAAATCATTAGGAGCAAAATAATAATCTGAAGTTCTATAATATAAATCTATATAGCTTCCGTTAGTAAAATTACCAGCATAATTAATAGAATCTATAAATGTATTTTTATTTTGAAAATCTATAACCTTGCTTATTACCTCTCCATCTATAGTATATCCGTATAAATTAAAATTCTGCTTATAATGAGGCGTAAAATAGAAAGCGTCTAAAGCTCCTATAAAACCCTGCCCCAAATATAAAGGATCTAATTTTATATTCTCAAATTCTATAATATAAGGAGAACCTGAGGCATCTCCTGTACTTGTTAAATATATTATCTGATCTTCAAGTCCGTCTATATATTTTACCAATTTTCCTGTAGAAGCATCAAAACTTACGCTATGATGTCTCCATTCATTTTCTTTCAAATATTCTCCTTCGGACAATATTACATTTGTATAAACTCCGTTATATGAAAATAAATTATTGAATTGCCAAACCAACCTGCCGTTAATAATATTTGCCCTTACACCCGAGTATTTTGTAGCTCCATTATCATTATATATGGTAGTTTTTGACAATACCTGAGAGTTCATTCTTATTCTATAAGGATTTAAGAAAAACTCCAAAGTAAAACTTGTCATCGTATCATAAAAATTATGCATATTATCGCCTAAATAATAATTTATTTTTACATACGACCTAATATTGGGAAATAATATTGCATCTCCTCCATTGGTGCCTGATATATATCTGATATCTTTACTATACATAATACCATGCAGAATACTGGAATCAAATACTGAAGTTCCAGATAAATAATTAATATATATATCATTATTGTTTAATACAAAACTGCCCGATGCATTATTTAAAGTTGTATAATAAATATTATTTGTATCGGAAAATACATCATAAACGGCGGCATTTAAATTAGCCGTAAAATATAAAACAAACGCTATAAAAAAAACTATATAACGCACATTCAAGTCCTAATTATTATATTTCTTTAATAATTATTCGGATATTTTTTAAATTTCATTATCAAAAATATAACAAAATATTATCACACTATAAATTAATATATCATAATAATATTGCAGCTATATATAAGTAAAACTAACAAAAAAAGATTTGTTATAATTTTTTTTGAAAATCAAAAACATATTATAAGCTATAGGAAAACTCTATCAAAGCATAAGTTTTATTATCTTCGCTGTCAAACTTCAATAAAACTTTATTATCAAAATCAGATTTTTTTACAACTATTATATCTCCCAATGCGGCAGGCATTCTGTATTCTATTCTTATTCTTTTATAATAATCTTCCGCATAATACAAAGCCATATCTATATATCTTGCATTATTAACATGATTATTATCATCTATGCAATATTTTCTTACTTTAAATCTGTCAGTTTCCTTAAGTAAATTATTATCAAATTTTATTTTTCTGGACATATAATTCATTTCCTGCTTTTTATCAAATTTAAAATTTTCTATAAATGAAGACGGAAGTCTAATCAAAGCTCCGCTTAATAGATCTACAAATCCGCCTACAGCATAGCAAACAGCAAGTTCATTATCATTTTCATCATATATAAAAGTATTTCTATATCCGTAAGCCTCATTACATTCATATACATAAGTGCGTACTATTACTTTATCTCCGTATTTTGGAAGCTTATATATATCAACTTGTCTTGACACTAAAAACATACTTATATTATTTTCATTAAAATATTTTGTAAGCTCTGTATTGGAATCTAATTGAAAAAAAGAACAGTCCTGCATCATATCAAATACGGATGAGGTTTTAAGAAATCCGTTTTTATCAATTTGGCTTGTACCTACAATAGTTTTCATCTCATACATAAATGATATACCTTTTATTTAATTTTTAATTGATATTATAATACTAAAAATATAATTGTCAAAAAATTAATAATAATATTGCATTTTATATATAATACATTATAATCAGTAAAATATATGAAAGATTTTTTTGAAGAATTTGTAAATATAAACGGAATAAAACAATATTTTATTCATTATTTCAGAAAATCCGATACAACTGTAATATTTCTGCATGGAGGTCCTGCTCAGTCTGAAGCTCATTTTCTTTATAAAACCGAAAATGAAAACAATAATTACAATTTAGTATATTATGATCAAAGAGGAACAGGAAAAACTTATATAAAAAATAAATCATCAGGCAATGAAATTACAATAGAAATTTTAATTGATGACTTAAAAGAAACTATTAATTATATCAGAAATAAATACAAATCAAAATATATAATACTGCTTGGACATTCTTGGGGAAGCGTACTTGGAATAGAATTTATAAAAAAATACAGTAATGAAGTTTCCGCTTATATAGGCATAGGTCAGGTTGTGGATATTAAAAAAGGCGAGAGAATAGCCTATGAACATTGCTTAAATATAGTCAGGCAATCAGAAAATAAAAAATATATAAATAAAATGAATGCATTAAAAGATTATCCGTATTGCATAAATAAAGATAATGCATATAAATTATTAGGAATATTCAGAAACATACAAATAAAATACAGATTGGCGGGATACAATAAGGGTGTCTTAAAACTGCTTAATATAATATTCAAAAGCCCTATATTTTCTATAAATGATCTTTTTGCACCTATACTATCTTTAAAAGCAAATAAAAATTTATTAAACTATTTAATAGATTACAGTACTTATAATTTTCTTAATTTTGATATACCTATATTTTTTATATGCGGTATGAATGATTGGCAGGTACCAAGCGTATTAGCAAAAGAATATATTGATAAAATAAATGCCACAGATAAAGACTGCTTTTTTATTCAGAATGCAGGACATTTATTAAATATTGAAAATACAAAAGATTATTTAGCTGCATTAAATATAATATCAGACAGAATAAAATATTAACTAAAATATTATATATTATAATAAAACAGCAAGCGTAAGCATTCTTCCTATCTGAACACCGTCTCTTCTATATGAATAAAACTCTTTATCGTGTGTATTAAAACCTGATATTTCAATATTATTCTCAGAGATCCCCAAAGAAAGCATTTGATCTTTTATTTCCAAACCATTATCAATATGCCACCTATTATTAATTATACTCTTATTCTTAAAATAAATAGCCACTTCATCTCCTACTTCATAATCTTTTAATGCTATATAAGGAGCAATATAAGCATACATTTTATCAGGACAGGCATTATATTCTTTTATCATTAAATTAATAGTTTTTGCCGTAATGTTCTGAGCTGTTCCCTTCCAGCCTGAATGAATAGCCGCCATAGATTTAGTTTTACCGCAGTATATAATAACAGGAGCGCAATCAGCCGTCTGTACAACTAAAGGAGTATTCTTAAGATTGGTTATAAGGGCATCTGTATTTTCAACAGCTTTTTCTCTTCCGCCGAATAATTTAATATTATTTTCATCTATTTTTACTATATTTTCCTTATGAACCTGATGCATAAATATGGATTTATTTATGTCTAAATTAATATAATTAAAAAACTCTTCTTCTTTATTTTTTCTGTATTCTAAAGTTACATTTTCAGCTTCAATATCAGTGCCTTTAGACAATACGGCTATATATATTTTTTTACTGTTGTTTTCGGAAGGATAAAAAACATTAAGCATTCTTCAGTCTTTTAATCTCTTCTTCTAACTCTTTTACTTTAGCTGTCAATTCTTTAGTCTCATTTCTGGACTGCTCCATAATATTTTCATATAAAACAAAAAATTTTTTAGCATAGTCTAACTTCTGTTTTAATTGGCTTATCTCTTCTTTATAAACATCTATTTTAGAAGAAAGCAGTTTATTATCTTCCTGAAGTTCCAAAATAATATCATTATCTGTATATTCCACTTTTCTACAAGTCCTATAATTATAAAATATATAATATCTATTATGTACATTATAAATAAATTGTCAAGTATTATTATATAATAATACAAAAATTATAAAACTTATAAATGATAATCTTAAAAACTAATTCTAATTACATATTATATATTAGATACTATTATATCACCCATTTCAGAACATTTAACCTGCTTATATAAGCGAGCCGTCATATTATATTTCGGCATAATATCAGAGGTTCTATATCCTTCATCAAGAGCCCTGTAAACAGCATTTTCAATATCTTCAGCTTCTTTAATTCCATCAAAAGAATATCTGAACATCATAGCAAGAGAAAGTATAGTGCCGATAGGATTCGCCAAATCTCTGCCTGCAATATCTGGAGCCGAACCATGAATAGGTTCATACATTCCAAAAGCATTGCCGCAAAGACTTGCAGAAGGTGCCATACCTATAGAACCGCTTATAATACTTGCCTCGTCGGAAAGTATATCGCCGAACATATTTTCGGTAACTATAACACCGAATTGAGACGGATTAGAAACTATCTGCATAGCTGCATTATCAACATACATATCATTATACTGAATATCGCTGTATTCTTTTGATAAATCATTCATAATTTCACGCCATAATCTTGAAGTATGAAGAACATTAGCTTTATCAACCGAAGTCAAAGATTTTTTTAATTTTCTAGCAATATCAAAAGCCATTTTTCCTATTCTTATTATATCTGTTTCGCTATAAAGCATAATATCCGAAGCCTGTCTTACTCCGTTAGTAATTTCAATTTTATGATCTCCGAAATATATTCCTCCTGTAAGCTCTCTTACAATGATAAAATCTATCATATCTTTACATATACTTTCTTTAAGAGGAGAAGCATATTCTAAAGATTTTAATATTTTTGTAGGTCTTATATTAGCATAAAGATTAAGTTCTTTTCTAAGCTTTAATAATCCTTTTTCTGGTCTGTTTTCTAAAGCTACACTATCCCATTTAGGTCCTCCTACAGAACCAAGCAGTATGGAATCGGATTTTTTGCATTTTTCCAAATTTTCATCTGTAAGAGGAACTCCATATTTATCAATAGAAACGCCCCCCATATCAACATATTCTAAATTAAACTTATGAGAATATTTTACGGCTACCTTATTCAGCACATCAACAGCTCTGTCAATTATTTCAGGACCAACTCCGTCTCCTTTAATAACAGCAATATTTTTTTTCATAACTATTATCCCCTATAATTTTTTATAGAATTTAAAAGCCCGTTAGAATTAATTATTTTTTTAATAAACTCTGGAAAAGGCTCGGCTTTATAACTTTCATTTTTTGTTATATTTGTTATTATGCCGTTATCAAAATCAACTTCAACATAATCGCCGTCATCTATTTTTTTACTCGCCTCATCGCATTCCAATATGGCAAGCCCTATATTAATAGAATTTCTATAAAATATTCTAGCAAAAGAAGATGCTATGACACAGGATATACCAGACTCTTTAATTGCAATTGGAGCATGTTCTCTTGACGACCCGCATCCGAAATTATATCCTCCTGCAATTATATCTCCTGATTTTACTTTATTTACAAAATCCCTATCAATATCTTCCATACAATGCGCCGCCAATTCTTTATGATCAGCGGTATTTAAATATCTGGCTGGAATAATAACATCAGTATCAACATTATCTCCGTATTTATGAACTAAACCCTTAGCTTTCATATTATTCTCCAAATCATATAATTTTTATTTAGGCTCTGTTATATATCCCGTCAAAGCACTGTATGCGGCGGTGGCGGGACTAGCTAAATATACTTTAGAAGTTTTATCTCCCATTCTTCCTACAAAGTTTCTATTAGTTGTAGCAACGGCAACTTCATCATGCGCAAGTATTCCCATATATCCTCCTAAACAAGGTCCGCAAGTCGGAGTAGATACTGCGCAGCCTGCATCAATAAATATATCTATATAGCCTAATTTTATGCATTCTTTATAAACTTTCTGAGTAGCAGGAATAATTATGCATCTTACATTTTTAGCTATTTTATTTCCTTTTAGAATATCGGCGGCTATTGCCATATCTGATAATCTGCCGTTTGTGCATGAACCTATAACCACCTGATCTACTTTTATATCTTTTAATTCTTTAGCCTCTTTCGTATTTTCAGGCAAATGAGGACACGCAACAGTAGGCTCTATTGCAGATAAATCAATATCATATTCTTTTTCATAAACGGCATCATCGTCTGCATTAAAAACAGTATAATCTCTTTTTACTATTGTATTTAAATACTCTACCGTTTGATTATCAACTTCAAATATTCCGTTTTTCGCTCCAGCCTCTATAGCCATATTGCAAATACAAGCCCTATCATCCATATTAAGAGATGAAACGCCTTCTCCCCTAAACTCCATAGATTTATATAAAGCTCCGTCAACACCTATCATACCGATAATATAAAGTATAACATCTTTTCCAGATACATTATTTTTTAATTTGCCTTTAAGATTAAATTTAACAGCAGAAGGGACTTTAAACCAAACCTCTCCTGTGGCCATAGCGCAAGCCATATCGGTGCTTCCAACACCTGTGGAGAAAGCTCCGAAAGCTCCGTAAGTACAGGTATGAGAATCTGCCCCTATTATAAGTTCTCCAGGTGCAACCAAGCCTTTTTCAGGTAAAAGAGCATGCTCAACTCCCATATCGCCTACATCGTAATAATGAATAATATTATGTTTATCTGCAAAATCTCTGCACTGCCTGCATTGCTCTGCGGCTTTAATATCTTTATTCGGAGCAAAATGATCCATAACCAAAGCTATTTTTTCATTATCAAATACATCAGTAAAACCAAATTTTTCAAATTCATTAATTGCAACAGGGCTTGTTATATCATTTCCTAAAACTAAATCTGTTTTAACCATGATAAGCCTGCCTGCCTCAACCCTATCAACATCTGCATGCGCCGCTAAAATTTTCTGAGTAATAGTCATATTTATATCCTTAAAATTGTATAAGCTTAAAAAAATTATTATAATTTATTTAAACCATTAACATAAGCCCTTAAACTGGCTTCAATAATATCGGTACTTACAGCTCTTCCTATCACTGTTTTATTATCGGAAGCCAATCTTACACTAACCTCTCCCAAAGCATCTTCTCCTTCCGTAATGGCATTGATACTATAATTAACTAATTTAGCCTTATTAGAAGTAATTGAATCTATAGCCCCGAAAGCAGCGTCAATAGGTCCGTTTCCTTTTCCTATACCCTCTACAACATTATTCTCATTATCCATAATAGATACTGTAGCCAAAGAAGATATTGAATTACCGTCATTAACTACAAAACCATTCAGTATATATGTAGGATTTTCAGAATCATTATTTCCTATAAGCAAAGCCTCTATATCAGAATCTGTAACTATTTTCTTTTTATCAGCCAAATTCTTGAATCTTATAAATGCATTTTCTAAATCCTTACCGTCAATATTATATCCTAAAGATTCAGCTCTGTCTTTAAAAGCATGTTTTCCTGAATGTTTTCCAAGAACCATTTTATTATGTGGTATTCCTATATCTTCAACATTCATAATCTCATAGGTGGAGCGTTCTTTCAATACACCATGCTGATGAATGCCAGCCTCATGAGCAAAAGCATTTGCCCCCACTATAGCTTTATTAGGAGCAACAGCCATACCTGAAATTGTTGATAATAATTTAGATATTTTATAAATTCTTTTTGTATTAATATCTGTATAAGCATTATAAAAATCTTTTCTGGTTTTAATACCCATTACAATTTCTTCCAAGCTGGCATTGCCTGCTCGTTCTCCTATACCGTTAATAGTGCATTCTACCTGAGAAGCACCCGATAAAACTGCAGATAAAGAATTAGCTGTACCAAGTCCCAAATCATCATGACAATGAACAGATATATCAACATTATCAATTCCTTTAACATTCTCTTTTAAATATTTAATTAAATCTGACATTTCCACAGGAGTAGTATATCCCACAGTATCTGGAATATTTATTGTAGTAGCACCGTTTTCTATAGCTGCAGAATATGCTTCGGCTAAAAATTCTCTGTCGCTTCTTGAAGCATCTTCAGCTGAAAACTCTATAAACTCAAATTTTGTTTTGGCATAAGAAACAGATTCTCTTATAGTTTCCAATACCTGCTCTCTGGTCATCTCCAATTTATGCTTTAAATGTATATCGCTTGTAGCTATAAATGTATGAAGCATAGGATGTTTGGCATATGCAAGCGCTTCATAAGCTCTGTCTATATCCTTTTTACTGCATCTTGCCAAACTTGCAAGCTTAGCATTCTCTACAACTCTGCTTACCTCTTTTATAGCATTAAAATCGTCATCAGAACATATTGCAAAACCTGCCTCTATAATATCAACGCCCAATTTATCCAATTCTGCGGCTATTTCTAATTTTTCATCTAAATTCATGGTACAGCCCGGAGCCTGTTCGCCGTCTCTTAAAGTAGTGTCAAAAATCTTAATCTTTCTCATTTTTAAAAACCTTATAATATATAAACATTATTTGATTAAAGATAATTCAGATTATAAAAATATATTTGAATAATTTATTTTTTAATCCAGCTCATCAATTTTCTTAATTCCCCGCCAACTTTCTCTAGTTTATGCTCTCTTTCTAATCTTTTAGTAGCATTAAATTTAGCTTTGCGTCCAGCGCCGAACTCCTGAATAAATTCGCTTGCAAAAGTTCCGTCCTGTATCTCTCTTAATACTCTTTTCATTTCTTTTCGGGTTTCTTCCGTTATTATTCTTCTTCCTGTTCTGTAATCGCCGTATTCTGCAGTATTTGAAATAGAATATCTCATCATAGCAAAACCGCCGGAATATATTAAATCAACAATAAGTTTCATTTCATGTATGCATTCAAAATAAGCCATTTCAGGTTCATATCCAGCCTCCACTAAAGTATCAAAGCCTGCTTTCATAAGTTCAGTAACACCGCCGCATAATACAGCCTGTTCACCGAATAAATCTGTTTCTGTTTCCTCTTTAAATGTAGTTTCCAATATGCCAGCACGTCCTGCCCCTATTCCAGAAGCATAAGCTAAAGCATAATCTTTTGCTCTTTTGCTGAAATCCTGATAAACAGCTATAAGACTAGGAACTCCCCTTCCTTCTAAATACTGACTTCTTACTGTATGTCCAGGTCCTTTCGGAGCAACCATAATAACATCTATATTTTTAGCAGGCATTATAAAGCTGAAATGAATATTAAATCCATGAGCAAACATTAATACATTGCCTTCTTTCATATAAGGAGCTACCTGAGAATTATATATATCGGCAGATGCCTCATCAGGTACAAGCATCATCACTATATCGGAAGCCTTAGCAGCCTCTTCAACTTCCATTACTTTAAAACCAGCTTCCTCAGCTTTTTTGCAGTTAGCGCTGTCTTTTCTAAGTCCAACTATAACATTCATACCGCTGTCTTTTAAATTCTGAGCATGAGCATGCCCCTGACTTCCGTATCCGATTACAGCTATAGTTTTATTATCCAGCAAGCCTAAATTACAATCAGCATCATAATATTTCTTTATCATTTTAATTTCTCCTTTTTTATTATATTAATTTATTTTTATATATTTATTAATATTCAAATTTATTTGTTATGTTCATATTCGGAGTATCATCTCCAAGCTGTATAGATGTTACCCCTGTTCTTGAAAGCTCCAAAATATTAAAATCTTTCAATGCATGCAGATAGCCGTCTATAACCGAAGAAGAAGCTGTAATTTCAACTGTCATACTTTTTTTTCCTATATCAAGTATAAGTCCGTTATGGGCATTTGTTATATTACATGCTTTTCGTTTATTGCCGTCATTAATTTCTATTTTTACCAATAATAAATCTCTTATTATGCTGTTTGAATGATCTATTAAATGCACAGAATGAACTTCTATAAGCTTAGATGTATGTTTTATAATTTGGCTTATATGAGAATCATCACCCTCTGTAACAATAGTCATTCTTGATATGCTTGGAACGCAGGTTACGGAACAAGTAATAGTTTCTATATTAAAACCTTTCTGACTGAATAATAATGTTATTCTGCTTAATACTCCTGAACTGTTATCTACAAATAAAACTAAAACCCTTCTTTGATTATTATACATTCTTTACTCCTAAAATAAACAGCTTAATAATTTCAATCTGCTATTATATCATCTATAGTTCCGCCTGAGGGTATCATGGGAAGAACTTTTAAATCTTTATCTATAACACATTCTATCCATACCGGACATTTGCATTTTAAAGCCTCATCAAAAGCATATTCAAAATCTTTTATAGTTTCGCAGTGAAATCCTTTAGCGTTGAAACCTTCGGCTGTTTTCACATAATCCATTTTTTTATTAATATCAGTGCTTGAATATCTTGCTCCATAAAATATAGTCTGCCATTGTCTTACCATACCTAATGTGCTGTTATTGAGTATTATAGTTATAATGGGCAGATTATACTCAACTGCGGTAGCAACTTCATTTAAATTCATATAGAAAGAACCGTCTCCCGTTATATGTATTACTCTTCTGTCAGGCTTAGCAATCTGAGCTCCTAAAGCGGCGCCGTATCCGTATCCCATAGTTCCTAATCCTCCGCTTGTTATAAAGCTTCTCGGTTTTGTATGCCTTATATACTGAACTGCCCACATTTGATGCTGCCCCACATCTGTAACATATATTGCATCATCTTTGGTTTTTTCTCCTATAATATCCATTACTTTACCAGGATATATCCCGTCTTTATTGGTATTTCTTTCAATATCATCTTTAATCTCTTTGGATTTTAAGTCTGATAAATAATCTATCCATTCATAATCTTTTGATCTTTTTACAAGTTTTTTAAATCTGTCCAATACATTATTCAAATCACCTATTATACTGTAATCTACATTAACATTCTTATTTATTTCGCTTCTGTCAATATCTATATGCACTTTCTTAGCGGCGCCTCCAAACTTACCAGTATTCAAAGCCACTCTGTCGCTAAATCTAGTGCCAATAGCCAATATTAAATCGGCTTCATTCATTACTTTATTTGCCGTGGCGGATCCATGCATTCCTAAAAGCCCTAAATTTAACTTTTCATTATATCCAAGCACCCCAGCTCCCATTAAAGTATGAACCGAAGGTATATTGGAATTAATCATAAACTCTCTTAATTTATCACTGGAATCTTTTGCACCACCTCCGAAATATATAATAGGACGTTTAGAATTATTTATTAAATATGCAACTTCTTCTATTATTTTCTCATCTTCTATGCTTATTTCTTCAGCTTTGGGAGTAAATTTATTTTTTGGAATAAATTCTGTTTCTTCAAAAGTTAAATTTTTCGGTATATCTATTAATACAGGTCCTTTTCTTCCTGAAGAGGCTATTATAAATGCCTTTCTTATAGTGTCTGCTAAATCATCAATATTTCTTACTACAAAATTATGTTTAGTTATAGGCATTGTTATGCCAAGAATAAAAACTTCCTGAAAAGAATCTTTACCTATTAAGGCTTCAGGCACATTTACAGTTATGGCGATTAAAGGAACACTATCCATATAGGCAGTTGCAAGAGGAGTTACCAAATTAGTAGCACCTGGTCCGCTTGTAGCTATAACTACTCCCGTTTTTCCGCTTGCTCTTGAATATCCGTCTGCGGCATGACAAGCCCCGACTTCATCTACAGGCATTATATGATCAATTTTATCTCTGTATTTATAGATAGCATCATATACATATAAAGCGGCTCCTCCTGGATAACCGAAAATTTTATCCGCTCCTTCTTCTATCAAAACTTCCATTACTATATCAGAACCGTTTAATTTCATTAAATAACTCCTTAATTTACTTTAAAACTTAAAAATTCTTTAATTAACATTTATATTCATAGAAATATAATTGAAAAAATTTCTTAATTTAGCAACTATACACTTTATTTAAGTTAAAATTTATTATAACAGAATAGTGAGAGAAATTGAAAGAAGAGTATTGAGAGAGAAAAGATTTTGTGAAAATTTATTTTTTTCAGAAAAATTATTATCAGAGTCTTGTTTTATATCATCAAAAACAAGAGGCATATTATTGTAAAATGCTCTATTCATTTTTATTCTCCTTTTATACTTGATACATATTATAATGTTTTTATAAATATTGCAATACTTAAAACAATTTTTTTATCAATTTTTCATAATAATAATAATTGACAATATAAATTATTTTAGTATACTATCACAATTATATATTTGCAGAGTTTATGAAAATATTAGAAAACAGATACAAGAAAAAAATATTAGAAATAAAAAATAATAATAAAAAAATAAAAGAAAAGCAATTTTATAAATTTATTAATTATATAATTTTTATTTTTTCATCGGCATATAAATTTTTTCCTGAAATTACTGCATTTTCTGTAATATTCATACTTATAATATATTTATCGGTTTCATTATACTCAAAAAAATATATATATTCATCATTGGAAGAAATACCATATAATAATGCTGCCTTAGTATTAGGCACAAGCAAATATCTTTATAATGGAAAGATAAATATGTATTTCAAATTCAGAATGGATGCAGCCTATCAATTATACAAAAGCGGAAAAGTAAAGTATATACTTGTAAGCGGAGATAACAGATCCAAATCATATAATGAACCTAAACAAATGCGTATTGATTTAATAAAATTGGGAGTTAATAAAAAACATATATTCTTAGATTTTGCGGGATTTAGAACAAGAGATTCTATTATAAGAGCAAATAAAGTTTTTGAACTCAATAATTTCACCATAGTATCTCAGCCTTTTCACAATGAAAGAGCGGTATTTATAGCAAGGCAGAAAAATATCAATGCAATAGCTTATAATGCAAAAAATGTAAGAAAGTTATACAGATTAAGACAATTCCCAAGAGAGTTAGGAGCTAGAATTTTAATGTTTGCAGATATACTTTTTAATCGTCCCCCTAAATTTTACGGAGATACTATAAAAATAGAGGAAATAAAAGATACAGCAAATAATAAAAGCAATAAAATATATAAAAAACAATAATCCGTTTTTAAGGAAACAATATGACATCACAATTATTAACAGAGCTACTGCAGTCTTTATCTTTATTATCGCTTCTTCTTTTAATAGGAGTATTATTAAGGGCAAAAGTAAAATTATTTCAGACTCTGTATTTACCAGCCTCCGTAATAGGAGGATTCATAGGTCTTTTAATATCTCCTGAAATACTTGGAAGATTTTCAAAAATTTCCATACCGATAGAATGGATAAAGACTTATTCATTATTGCCAGGAATACTGTCAATACCTATATTTGCAGCTATTCCATTGGGTATGTTTTTAACTGAATCAAAAAGCATAAAATCGCTTTATCCTGCAAAAGTTTTAATAGCTTTCGCAATATTCCAATGCGCAAGTATGTTTCAGTCTGCTGTAGGATATTCTGTTAATATAATATTCAGTAAAATAGATCCTCAGATAAATATGTATAGAACATTCGGATACGAGCTTTCCGCAGGTTTTGCAGGAGGTCATGGACTTGCGGCAGCAACTGGAAAACTCCTTGAAGGCTTTGGTATTGAAAAATGGGAAACTGCTCAGGGTGTTGCTTTAACTACAGCTACCATAGGATTAGTCGGAGGAATGCTGTTTGGAATAATATTTATAAATATTGCCGTTAGAAACAATAAAACTAATGTTATAAAAAAAATTGTTAATGAAAATGAAGAAAACTGCAATATACATAAAATAGATAATAATATGAAAGCAGGATATAATAAAGATATAAATAAACAGGCAAGCTTAGGAAGAGAAACTTTTTTAAGCAGCTCAATAGAAACTATCAGTTTTCATTTGGCAGTTATATTTACAGTATGCGGAGCAGCCTATATAGTTTTGAATTTCATAAAAAAATTAGGCATAGCAGGCTTAGATGTTCTTCCTGTATGGACTTATTCTATGATAATAATGTTTGCTTTAAATATTATAATAAAAAAATTAAAATTAGCATGGATGGTAGACGCTAAAATTAAATCAAAAATAATAGGGACCTTCAGCGATTTTGCAATAGTATCCGCTATAACAAGCCTCCCTATAAAGGCAATCATGCATTATATAGCTCCTATAATAGTTATGTGCATAGCAGGATTTACAGCTACATATTTAATAGTATTTATACTTCATAATATATTATTTAAAAACGATTATGCTTTTGAAAGAGCTGTAATTTCTTGGGGCACTTTAACAGGAGTATTAATAACAGGAATGACTCTTCTTAAAATATGCGATCCTGAATATAAAAGTCCCGCTTTAACCGAATTTTCTCTTGGATTTTCTTTAATGTCCGTTACAGGACTTTTAATAGTTCCTATATTAAATACTGTATTGGCAAAAGGATCTGCTTTAGATAATCTGATAACTGCATTGATAACATCAGCTGTTTATTTAGCCATAGCATTTACCGCCTATTTAATTCATAAAAAATCATAATACTATTTAGCTTTTAATTAAATTATAATAAGTTGCTATACTTCTTTTATATAAACTTTGTTCATAACAGAGTTTTCTACAGGATTATCATTATGATCTCTTTTTAATGATACTATCTTATCTGCAACATCCATACCATTTACAACCTCGCCCCATACTGTATATTCTCCGTCTAAATGAGGCGCATCGGCTACACAGATAAAAAACTGAGAACCTGCACTGTCGGGATGCTGACTTCTAGCCATAGAGCATATACCTCTTTTATGATGAACATCGCTAAACTCGGCAGGTATATTAAAATTAGGACCGCCTGTACCATGCAAATGCCTTTTAGTTGCATCCTTACTTATAGGGTCTCCTCCCTGTATCATAAACCTAGGTATTACTCTATGAAATCTTGTTCCGTCATAAAAGCCATCATTAGCTAATTTTTTAATAGCTTCAACATGTTTAGGCGCAATATCTTCATAAAATTCTATTTCTATAGTACCGTAATCTGTTTCAATAAATAAATGCTCTTTCATTTTTAAATTATCCTTAAAATTAATTATTAATTGATAGTTTTTATATAAACTCTATTCATTCTGGCAGGCTCTATAGGATTATCATTTGCATCTCTTTTCAAAGCCGCTATTTTATCGGCAGTATCCATACCGTTTACAACCTCGCCCCATACTGTATACTGCCTATCTAAAAAAGTGCTGTCCGCAACGCAGATAAAAAACTGAGAACCTGCGCTATTTATACTCTGACTTCTTGCCATAGAACATATTCCTCTTTTATGAGAAATATCATTAAACTCGGCAGGTATAATAAAACTAGGACCTCCAGTGCCATGCAAAGCTCTGTTAGGCTGCTTGCTTAAAGGATCTCCTCCCTGTATCATAAATCCTGGTATTACCCTATGAAAAAGAGTTCCATTATAAAAACCATCATTAGCCAGTTTTTTAATAGCTTCAACATGTTTAGGCGCTTTATCAGGAAAGAATGCAATCTCTATAATGCCGTAATTTGTTTCAATAAATAAATGTTCTTTTGAAGTTTTAGGTTTTTGCGCTATAAGTACTGTTGCAAATATTATAATTCCTATTAATGAAATAATAATAATTTTTAATTTTTTATCCAAAATATACACCTCTTTAAATTATAATATATTTAATAATTTTCGTAATTATTTTTTTTAAATTTATTGTAATAACATAATTTTAATGCTGACAATAAGAAATAAGCTCAGCGATTTGCAGAAACTTCATTAATATTTCCGTATGTCTGATTAGCGTCATAAGTTCCGCCTCTATTTTCGCCTTTAAGACTTGGAATAATTAATCTCTGACCTGCCCTTATTATATTAGGATCTTTTATAATATCCTTATTAGCTTCGTATATTCTTCTCCATAAATTACCGTTCCCATATATAAAATCATAAGAAGCTATACGCCACAATGAATCTGTATTAACAGTCCTTATCTGAACTATATAATATTGAGGAAATAATGATCCTTCATCATCATTATATTGCTTATCAGAATCAACTGCCGTATTATCAGATGTGTTTTCCATTGAATTAACTAAACTTATAACATTTTTAGAATGCATTAATGAAGCAGAATAATTATCTGTAATTAAAGCTTCGCCTGCTGATGATAAAGATTTGGAAGCTTCAGAATATAAATTAGGCTTGCTTTCATTATATCTCTCTTTTCCAGCTTTATCAAAATACTGCTGAGCTTTTGCATAAGCCAAAGGAGCCTCCAATCTGTCAAGCGCATTCATTGCATCTTTTGATTTATTCAGCGAATTAATATAATCTCCATTTAGAAGCAAATCTTTAGACTCATCTCTTAATGCCATAATCTCAATATCATTATCATCGCCGTTAGTCAATACAGATTCATCTATTAAATAACCTCTTCTAGGATCTATGGAAAGCACATTATAGCCTAATTCAGATTTTTCAGATGATTTATTATATTCAAGTACGGCATTAGTATAATCGGATACATCAAGCATATTATTTGCAGAATTAATATCCGTAACAGATAACTCATATAATGAAGCCGTTAATTTATTAGTATCTCCGCCAGCTCCTTTAAATAGAGCCAATTTTCTTTCTGCATCTCTCTGACTATTTAAAACATACTCATATATTCCGTATCTGAATATAATTTTATCGGAATACTCTTTGCTCTGTGCCGAATATTCTAAGCTTTGATTATAATCTCCCGCATCATGAGCTTCTATAGCCATTTCTCTATATCTCTGCGCTAATTTATAATCGTCGCTCTCCTTTATGCTGACAGGCAAATCGGAAGGAAGTTCTGGAGCTAAATTTAAAGTATTTGTTTCCTGAGCATATAATATATATGATAATGTCATAATAATAAATAAAAATAACCATTTTTTCATTTTATAAACTCCAAATTATAAATATTAAGTTATGGTAAAAATTGTTTATTTTATTAATTTACGGAAGAAGTTATTTCTAATTCTTCAACTTCTCTGATTTTTTCTTCCGCTTCTTTTATGCCTCTGGAGCTTTCATCATATCTTTTTTTAGTTGTAAAGTACGCTTTATGGTGGTATTTTCTGGCATTAAAAAAACAATTAACGGCTTCTTCATAATTATTAGTACTTAATGCAGATAATGCATTAATATAATTAAGCTCTGCAAACTCATAATTATCTTTATCTACTCTGTATGCTTTTATTTCTTTAGAGTATACTCTATCTAAAGATGTTTCTTCTTTCAATATCTGAGCATATTGAGGCAATCCGTCATTCAAAACATTCTGGTAACTATTCTGCGCAGCCGTAAGCAGATCTCTTACTTTTTTAGAATCTTTATTTTCATCTATAAGTATTAAGGCCTCACAATAATTTGCTTCGGCTATATCAAATTCTTCTTTTGAATAGTTCTGCAAATCATACTTAACAGCTTTTTCTCTTAAAACGGATGCATCTTTATATTCCTTTATAGGCATTGTTTCAGAACAAGATATTATAAAAATAAAAACAAATAATGATGTGAAAATATATTTTTTCAATTTCATAATCACTCCAGTTTTTTATAAAAACTATAGATATTCTTTTATATTATACTACTAACTGTAAAAGTCAATACTTGCTTAAAAATTATTATAAATAAAAAGCAAGATAATTTTATAAATAATTATCTTGCCTTTTACATACAAATATAAATTAATTATTAGTATTTACCGCAGGAATTTCGCCTTTATAGATGTAAATCAAATTTGTACCTGAATCCGTAGTTATAGTTAATACATCTCCGTTTAGAGAAATTGTATCAGCTCCATTTAATATTTGAAAATATTCATTTTCAGCATCCATATCTTCTTCAGGTCCTGCCATTTTAGTAGAACCTAACGCACTAAATATTATATTATTTCCGTCTAAAGCGAACTCAGTAAAATAAAGATTAACGGCAGACTTTCCGCCTATCATATTAGTTTCAGGAAAAGATATAGTAACTTCTTTGTCTTCATACATGTTTGTAAGCATAAATTCTTTACCCACTAAATCTTCAACAACTGTAATAACTGCGGCATCGCCTGTTTTGTCTGCCGATGTTTGTTCTCCCGATGAAGAATTTCCACATGATATCAAAAGTATTGTTCCTGCTGCAACAAGAACCAGCAATAATAATTTTTTCATTTTATTTTTCCTTAAATGTTAAATTTCTTAAAGAATTATATCATAATTGAAATATATCATCAATATTATTAAACGATAAATAATAAAAAATATTAATTTTTTATATTATTTTTTATTATTATATTCTTCTGTATATAAAAATTAAATTATTTACCGCCTGCATTTCTTAAAATTTTTACTATGCCATTATATCCTCTTTGAGATGCATAGTCTATAGCCGTTTTGCCATACTTATCTTTTAAATTAATATCTGCGCCTGCATTTACAAGCATAACGACTATTTCGCTATATCCTTTAGAGGAAGCTCTCATTAAAGCGGTTCTTTTATTATTATTAACATCATTTAAATTAACTTTTTTGCTTATTAATAATTTTACTACTTTTGGCAGTCTTTCCTCTGCAGCTTCTATTAATGGAGTTTCTCCACGCACGTCTCTTGTATTAAGATCTGCTCCCGAGTTTATAAGTTCTATTGCCCTTTCGGTATCTTTTCTCTCTAAAGCATCCATTAAAGGAGTTCTTTTCTCCTGAGTAAATAAACCAATCGTCATTATAAAAAATAAAGCCGTAATTTTTTTCATAAAACTTACCTCCTTAAAATCTCCTTAACTACTCTTTTATTAAATTAATAATACAATAATAAGTATAACATATCTAATAAATATTGTCAATTTTATGTAAATAAATTTCAATAGATTCTAAAATTTCCTATTTTTATGTAAACTAAATTTATATAACATTATAAATACTTAATACTAATTATAGCAAACAGTATGTATATAAATATTTTTTATTTGTAAAGCATTTATTTTTATATTTTTAAAATAAAAAATGTAATATACATCAAAGCAAAAAAACATTTATTGATTTATATACAACATAAAATAAACGCTTTATATAATTAAATAGCGGTTCTCATTTCTGAAAACCGCTATTTATTAAAATTAATTATTAATTACTGAGCATTATCAGCAGCCTGAATATTATTATCCTCTTCCTCTCCGTCTTTCGGAGGCTTAATTTCAGGAGGTATTCCAACAGGAACATCTGCAAAATCAAAATAATTTTCATAAGATATTTTTTGGAATCTGTTAGCTATAGGCTGCATTCTAAAATTATCCACATAGGAAGCAACAAAATTAACGCTTTTACCGCCATAAACAGCATAATATACGGCTAAAGAAGTATTGGCGGCTTTGTTGCCGTAATTTCCATATCTCATAGATGTAAAATCATCAAAAGTAGTATATCCGCTGTTATGAAAACCGCCGTATTTCATATGAAAACCGCCCAAAGTTCTATTGAATAAGCCTCTTGACATTACATATCCGGGGTGAGCATATTCATTTCCTTCATTTCTGTTTTTATATTGCTCTACTGTGTAGTCGCCTTCATAAACTGCACTTACTGCAAAGAGTTTATCTTCATGAAAGAAAAATTTATAAGCCCATTTAGTTTCTTTTCCAGCCAATGTAACATGATCATTAATGGTGTCGGATCTAACCGTCATACATTTAAATTCATTTGTAACAATGAAATTGAAATACAAAATATTTTCATCTCTTGTAAAAAGTTCATAAACATCATTAGTAGTAAATTTAACATTTATCCATTTCATAGTATGAGGATTATACCATATTAAATCTGGATCAGGATATTTACTAACATAAAATGTACCGCTTACAGGTTCAGCGGCAGCCGAAGAAAAATTGGAAGCCGTCAATATTTCATTAACTTCATCAGGAGTAATGCCGTAAGGGATCAAATCATTAAACATAAAAGGAATCGGTTCATAAGCATGCAATGATATTGATATAGCTACCAACAAAAACATAACTAGTAATTTTTTCATTTTGTTCTCCAAGATTTTTTATTATTGTCTATTATACTATATTGAATAATAAAATCAAATACATTATGTTTACTTATAATCTTTTTTTGTATTAATTTCAGTTAATTAATATTACAATTATTATATTATTTTTTATTGACTTTTTAATAAAAATCCTGTAATATTTACAAATATAAAAAATATATGCTTCGCTTCTTTAATTTTATAAAATAATTAAGAAGCTTTGTCCAAGGAGTTAACAAAATGCGAGAATATGAAATATTATTCATAACGGAGATTAACGATGCCGTTCATAAAAATGCTAAAGATCATGTAAAAACGATACTTCAAAACTACCATGCAGAAATATTTAATGAATCAGATTACGGAATTCACAATTTAAGCTACCCTATAAAAAAGGTTAATCAAGGAAAGTTTTATTATTATCATTTCAGATGCAGCGGAAATAATTTAACCAATATTGAAAAAGAACTTCGTTATGAACTCAGCATACTAAGATTTATAATAGTCCGTTTAGATGAAATTATTCAGAAAAATAAAAAAGAAGAAAATAAAGACAATAGTAATGAAGAAGTTTCTAAAGAAGCTTAATATAAAGGGCTTATAATTATGGCAACAGATTTTAATAGTGTAACTCTGATAGGAAGACTTACCGCAGATCCCGTTTCTAAATATTTACCGAGCGGAAGCGCAGTTGCGGAATTTTCTATAGCAAACAATTATTATGCAAGCAGTAAAAATACAACAGAAGTTAATTATTTTGATGTAGTAGCTTTTGGAAAAACGGCTGAAACCGTAAGCAAATTCCTTACTAAAGGAAAGCAAATTGCTGTAATGGGAACATTAAGGCAGGAAAGATGGCAGGATAAAGATACAAACGCTTCAAGATCTAAAGTTAGAATCATTATGCAGTCTATGCAGATGCTAGGAGCTTCTGGAAATAATGCTCAAAATAGTATGGATACTACTTATTCCCCTTCCGTATCAAATAACAATGCTGATTTCGGAGGTTTCGAAGAAGATGATGAAGTACCGTTTTAATGAATATTTAGTAATATAATTTTTTAGGAGATAAAAATGGATTTAGAAAATACAGAAAATATAAAAAATACAGGCAATGAAGAAGAAGCAAAATCTAAGACTGAAAGAAAAACTCATTTTAATAAGGACTCTAATGAAAAAGACGGAAGAAAAAAATTCTTCAAAAAAAAAGTATGCTACTTCTGTAAAAATAATATAGATGTATTAGATTATAAAGATATAAAGCTTCTGAAAAGATATGTTAAAGACAGCGGTAAAATAATACCTAAACGTTTAAATGGAACCTGCTCTAAACATCAAAGACTAGTAACTAGGGCTATTAAAAGAGCTAGAAATATAGCGCTTTTGCCTTATGAAACAAGATACTGATTTTTTTAATTTATTGAAAAATAAGCGGCTGTTATAATATTTATATCGGCTGCTTTTTATTTTAAAATTACTATATAAATAAACTTAAATTAATATAAAAAACGGGGCGCAAATAGTGAATATAAATCAGTTAAAATATATCATAATACTAATCGCATCATATACAATCGCATTGGGAAATAATTTAATTGATTTAAATACATTTAATGAATTAAATAAAAATACGAAAATTAATTTTATGCTTCAGACTAATGATAATAAATTAACTGTAAAAGCAAATATACCAGATAATTATTATGCATATCTTAAATCGGATACGGCAAATAAAATATTATTTTTTAACGGCAATAAAGAAATAAATACAATATACCCTAAAGGAGAAAAATATCATAATGACATTATAATAAAAGGAGAGACTGAGTTTATATTAAAAGATATTAATATAAATAATATAATCTTTATAAAGGCATCATATCAATTATGTTCTGCAGAGAATAATATATGTTTAGCTCCTCAAAGCGAAATACTTTACGGAGATAAAATCAATATTGATAATTCGGATAAAAAACCAGAAAATGCAATCTCTATAGCAAACTCAATAAAAGAAAGCAATAATATATTTATAACATTAATTCTGATATTCTTATCGGGAGCGGCTTCCGTACTTCTTCCATGTACTTATCCTTTGCTTTCCGTAACTGTATCTATTCTAGGAAGCAAGAATAATTTTTCAGATAATAAAAAATCAAGCGTCTCAGCTTCGTTTTTATTTGCTTTAGGAGTTATAACAACATATACGCTTTTAGGCTCCGTGGTTTCAGCAGCTGGATTTATTTTTAATAAGACAATTCTTTTCGGAAGCATAGGATATAATCCCATAATATTAACTATTTTAGTGCTGCTGTTTTTATACTTTACATTTTCAATGGCAGGTTTTTATGAAATTAAATCTCCTAGTTTTTTTAAATCTGCAAAAAATAATGCATACTCTAAAAAAAATCAATCAATATTGCATAAATACATAATGGGACTTCTTGCAGGATTAACAGCCACCCCATGCGCAGCTCCTATAATAGCCGTTATTTTAGAAATAGGATTTCTAAATCCTATGTTTGCATCTCTTTATATGGCAGTTTATGCTTTGGGATTTTCTTCAGTTTTATTTATACTTGGTACATTTGCTTCAATACTTACTAAAATGCCTAAAGCTGGAAGCTGGATGATTTATGTTAAATATATTTTTACTTTATTAATGATAATAATAAGTTTCTACTATGCCGATATACTTTTCAAAGTTTTAGGATTTAATAATATAAGTTATATACTTGCTTCTTTAATGATAACAGTATTTGCATTAATAGTTTACATAATAAAAAGAAAACATTATGCATTAAGCCTATTAGAAATAAAAATATTTACTTTCGTATTAATAATATCTCTATTATTTGGAAATATTTACGGATTTATAAAATCAAAAAATGAAAACTGCAATTTAATATCATATAGTAAAGCATTAACTCTTTCAAAACAAAACAATAAACCCATATTAATAGATTTCAAGGCCGTTTGGTGCGCTAACTGCTATGAACTTAAAGATAAAGTATTTGCCAATAAAGAACTTAAAAAGTTTATAGACGATAATTTTATTTTTACCGAAGCAGATGTTGATAAAGATAAAAATATTTCAGATGAATATAATATTAAATGGCTTCCTTGGATAATAGTAATTGACAGCAAGAAAAATATATTATATACCAAAAATTCATTTTCAAGTTTTGATAATGATACGGCTTTAACTATAAAAAAAGACTTGGAGGAAATAATTTTAATTAATAAAAACTAAATGCTTTTATATTTTTATATAAAAAATAATTATAAAATCAAAGCTTTAATATATAATAATTTATTAAAAAAATTAAATATCCTCTCCGTTTTCTATTTTTGCAATAAGCCCTACTCTTTTTGCATGTCTTCCGCCTTCATATTCAGCATCAAGCCATTCTTTAACTATCATCTTAGCCAAACCGACCCCGACAACTCTTGATCCGAATGCTATTATATTAGAATTATTATGCTGTTTAGAAAGCTTAGCGGAATAAGGCTCGCTGCATACAGCTGCTCTTATGCCTTTAACTTTATTTGCAGATAATGATATTCCTATTCCAGTACCGCATATCAAAACGCCGCCTTCATATCTTCCTGCTGCAACTTCATCTGCAACTTTTTTTCCGTATATAGGATAATCGGAACTTTCCGAAGTGTAAGCTCCAAAATCTTTTATTTCATGTCCCAATTCTTCTAAATATTTTATTATCTCTCTTTTTAACTCTAAAGCGCTGTGATCACACCCTACAGCTATTTTCATAAACCATTTTTCCTTTTAATAATTTGCTATATTATAATACATTTAAAAGTAAATACAACTTATTAATATATATTCCGCATATAAAAATAAATACAGTTTTTAATAATAAAAAAAGTTTTAATATTTCTGCAAATTAAAGTCTGCATAAATATATAAGCTATAAAACTTTTTATTTTTTAAATAGTAAAAAATAATTAAATTATTTATGATATAAATTAATCTATATATTCTTTAAATCTTTTATTATAATATCTATATTTGTAAGCTGCAAAGCAGAATAATTTTTTAATTTATTAGCTATATGCAAAAGCTTTTTTGTCTTTTCTATATGATCATAACTGAATAATACAGCTATAGGAATATTTAAAGATTTAGCTATTTTATTCAAATTTATAATAGATATGTTTCTCTTTCCAACCTCCACGCTTTGCAGATATTTATCTGATATTCCTGACATCTTTGCTATTTCAGATATTGTTTTCATTTGAGATTTTCTTATGGCTCTTATATTCTTTCCTACAAAAGATATAAACTTATCATCATCTATTGATATTTCTTTATTATTTTTATTATCTTCTTTATATTCTCTTATAATTTTATTATAAAAAGGCTTCTTCAAATTAGTAGTAAGCATACTCAATCCTCCTAATTATATCTATATTTATCAAACATACCATCTTCCTTAAAACTATAAAAAGAATTTCCAGCAATTATAATATGATCAAGCATTTTTACATCAACCATTATAAACGCTTTATATAAAACCTTTGTAATTTCAATATCCTCTTTAGAAGGCTTTGATATGCCTGAAGGATGATTATGAGCTATAATAACATAGCTGGATCCAAGAGATAAAGACTTCTCTACTAAATCTCTGGGATATATAGTGGCAGAATCTATTGTTCCCCTGAATATATGATTCATAGATATAAATCTTTTATTCATATCTAAGCAGATTATAGAAAAAGTTTCAAATTTAAGATTTCCTAATTTTATTATAAGATAATTAATTAAATCTTTTTTCTTAATATGCGGAGAATCATATTTCAAACTGCTTAATAAATAATACTCCAAAATTAGCGGAATGCTTTTTATTAAATTAATTTTTTTTGTATTAAGCCCTTTTATTTTTAAAAGCTCATTTTCCGAAGCATTAACTATATTATGCAGATTATAGAATTTATAATACAGCTTTTCCACTATAGTGCTTGCTTTCTCCGAAGATATTCCATTTGATATAATAGAAGCTAATATTTGTTTTTCCTTTATAATATCGGCATTACTATTATCATCATTAAAAAAATCATTATACATACGCATTTCCTCAATAATTATAGTATAGCTTTAGTTAAACAAATTATTTAAATAAAATAAGCCATTTATTAAAGAAAATAAACAGTATATAATTAACTTTTTATAATTTTTTACAAAAAACTATAAAATTAATATTCAAGATTATATATTAATTTTATCATACATTATGTATTAAATATATATATAAACTTTACTCAATTATTATGAATTATATCAAGAGTGTATAATGCAGAAAAAATCCCACATAATTTAAATATTCATCTTGAAAAATACTTTATATGCTTATATTTTAATACATGGGATTTAAAAGCTGATTTTTATTTTTTACTATTTTATAGGCAGATAAGGAGATCGTCCTGCAAAACCATAATCGGCAATTTTTCTAGTTAAATCGGAAGGATTACCGTCAAGTCTCGGCGCATATCTCTTATTATTGCCTATAGAATCCAAACACCATTTATATATTTCAATTTCTCCGTTAGGCTTTACTATTCCCACAGGATCATATTCATAAAAATAAGAAAGTCCGCTGACTGCAAACTTTATCTGGCTGTTTAAGTTTTCACTGCCTGCACTGGCTTCCCATCCTAATTCCACAGCGCCCCATTCTAAAGGTGCAGGTATTCCAAGTATTTTTTTCCATTTAGTAGGAACAGCAAATGCAAATACAAGCTTTGAATAACTGTCTATAGCTATCAGATAATTATCGGTATTAAGTCCAGCACTTCCTGTAAATCTATAAAACCAAAATCTCTTTAATCTATCGCTTTTATTATATGAACTTTCAGAACCGAAAGCAGGATTCATATTCTTATACATATAATATTTTACTTTACTTACATTAAATCCTGCAGCTTTTGTATTTGTACCGTTATAATAATATTCATTTCTGTATATGTCACCCGATTTCCAAGTATCATCTTTTATCAGCATATATTTAGGTCTGTTCTTCAAATCAAAAGAGGCTGCTATTACATACTCATTATCAAGATCAAGACTAAAACCTCTGTAATTAGGATCATTCCAATCGCCCGTTTTGAAAGGATCTTTCTTAGGATCTAAAATACCCTCTTCTCCGATATCAGGCTCTTCAGTTCCGTTTTCTTCTCTGTCGGTATTCATTTGCTGATAATAATATCTCGGATTTAAATAACTTCCGCAGGTATCAAACAATACTGACAGTATTATAATAAATAAAATATTTCTAATAAAAGGCATATTCTTAATATATAATTTCTGATTAAATTAAGCATACTAATAAAACAATGCCTATATCAAAAATATAAAAATTTTATGATATAATTAAATAAAAATATTATATATAAAAAATATACCGTTTGCAAAACTATATAATACCCGCAATTCTTCCTGCTATTTGATAAAAAATAAAACTAACTGCCCAAGCAACTACCAATGTATAAATCATTAAGAAAGGTATCCATTTCTTACCTATCTCAGAGCCTATAACACCTACAGCAGCAAAGCAAGGGAAGTATAACAGTACAAAGAGCAATAAAGTATATGCTACCACAGGATTAAATACAATGTCATTTTGTAATGATTCTGTAAGTACTGCTTCATCACCGTCTTCTATAGATTTTATTTGAGCTATTGTAGATACAAGCACCTCTTTTGCAGCTCCTCCAGCTACAAGTCCAATTCCTATTCGCCAATCAAATCCTAAAGGCTTTAATACAGGCTCTATAAATGTTCCTATTTTACCAGCATAGCTATGTTTTAAACCTTCAGAAGCCATTAATCTATCATACTCAGTATTTACTATTTCTTCATCATTGACATCTAAACCTTGAGAAACTGCCAATTCTTTAGCTTCCTGCATAAGTTTGATATTATCATCTTCAGCAGGTATATACTGAGGGAATGTCATTAATGCCCATATTATTACGGATGCGGCAAATACATAAGTACCTGCTTTCTTAATATACATAAATCCTCTGTCGAACATATGTCTTAATACGGTCTTAGCTCTGGGAATTCTATACGGGGGAAGCTCCATTACAAATGGAGTTTCTTCTCCTTTAAAAAATGCTCTCCTAAATATGAATGCCATTACAAATGCCATCAATACACCTATTATATATATACTAAACATAATTGAAGGAGCAATTTTTGGAGAAAAGAAAGCGCCTATAAGAAGAACATAAACTGGAAGTCTGGCTCCGCAGCTCATAAATGTAGTTATTAAAACCGTTACAATTCTGTCTTTTTTACTCCTAAGCGTGCGTGCTGACATTACGGCAGGAATGGTGCATCCGAAGCCTAGAAAAAGAGGTATAAATGACTGACCATGCAAACCTAATTTATGCATTATTTTATCCATTAAAAAAGCCGCTCTTGCCATATAGCCTGAATCTTCTAAAAATGAAATACCTGTAAATAGTATCAGCACAAGAGGAAGAAAGGAAAGTACAGAGCCTACGCCTCCTATAACACCGTCTACAATAACGGACTGCATCAAACTGCCGTCTGGAAGAAGCCTGCCTGCAAGGTTGGATAATCCTTCTATACCAATTTCAAACCATTTCTGAGGATATGCCCCAACTGTAAATGTTATTTTAAATATAAGCCATAATACAATCAAAAATATCGGAAGACCAAGCCATTTATTTAAAAATATTATATCGGCAGCCTCAGTAAAATTAAATGCCTGTATATTGTCTTTATGTACAGCTTCCTGCAAAGCTCCTCTTATATACGAATATCTTTTATCAGCCATTACAGAATCGGTTTTAGTATTCATAGAGGCTTCCAATTTAATTATTTCATTATTTAAAGCTTCTATTACCTCCCCGCCGTTATTACATTGTCTTCTTATGGAATGAATGGCTCTTTCATCTTTTTCTAAAGCCTTAATGGCAAGCCATCTTTTATGCAAACCGCTTATATCTCCCTGCATCTTATCTGTAATTACTTTTATGGATTCTTCTGCCTCTTCGCCGTATCTTATAGCAGAGTCTTTGACTAATTTGTTTCCAGATTTATAAAGCTCCTCTATTTTATCCAATATCATAATAACACTTTCATATTTATTTCCATGAACTTTTATAACAGGAAATTTAAATAATTCAGTTAGATTTTTCTCATCAATTTTTATTCCGTTTTTTTCTGCATACTCATACATATTAAGCACGCATATTATAGGTATGCCCAACTCTACAAGCTGAAAAGTAAGATAAAGATTCCTTTCCAAATTTGTAGCGTCTATAACATTTATAACAAAATCGGGCTTTTCATTAAGAAGAACATCGCATGCCACAACCTCATCTTGAGAATATGCACTTAAGCTGTACACCCCCGGTAAATCTATCAAATCATAAGTATAGCCGTTATATATGATATCAGCCTGTCTTTTTTCAACAGTTACTCCGGGATAATTTGCTACTTTATAATTAGCACCCGTTAAAGCATTAAATATAGTTGTTTTACCCGAATTAGGATTGCCTGCTATTGCTACTTTAAATTTTATATTATTAGAAGGAACTTTTATCTTTTTAGCTATACTATTTTTATCTTCCACAAATATATCTTCAGTATTTATTTCTTTATATTCAATAGTTTTTCTTTTTTTTATATCAATATTGAATCTATCAACTTCTATTCCGTCAGCTTCAGATTTTCTCAAAGAAATTTCATAATCCATTATATGTACTTGTATAGGATCTCCGAGAGGCGCTTTTCTCACAACCCAGCCCTTAGTTCCCGGAGTAAATCCCATTTCTATAATTCTCTGTCTTATTTCTCCGTCAGTTGACACCTTATCAACAATAAAACCTTCCTCAATATCCAATTCAGTTAATTTCATAAATCTCCCCTTAAAAATAAAAAATTAATATATATATAATAATGTTTGTATATTCTAACATTATGTTTGTATATTCTAACATTTTATATATTTTTGTCAATAGAAAACAATTAATTTTAATGCCCGCCTGCACAAAAATAGGATTATTTTTATATTTAAAAATATATACATTTTCTGCTTTATTATATTTACATTTTATGTTATTATTGAGTTTTATTATACAAAATTTTAATTATTTATTTAGGTTAATATCATAATACAATTTTCACTTTTAAGGAGATTTATATCTGATGGGAGCAATGGACTTAGTTTTTAAATTAATATTCGGCTCTAAAGAACAAAATGATGCTAAAATATTAAAGCCTATAGCTGAAAAAACATTAACATTTGAAGAAGAAATAAAAAAATTAAGTAATGAAGAACTTACAAATAAAACAAAAGAGTTCAGAGAAAAAGTGGAAAAATATATAGGATGCAAAACGGAAGAATTAGATTTAAGCAAAGAAGAAAATAAAAAAAAGCTTCAGGATATATTAGATAATATACTTCCTGAAGCATTCGCAGTTGTTCGGGAAGCAAGCATAAGAACTACAGGAATGAGGCATTTTGATGTTCAGATAATGGGAGGAGCTGTACTTCATCAGGGAAGAATTGCAGAAATGAAGACGGGAGAAGGAAAAACCCTTGTTGCCACGCTTGCAGTTTATCTGAACGCATTGACAGGTTTAGGAGTGCATGTTGTAACGGTTAATGATTATCTAGCCAAAAGAGACGCTGAATGGATGACGCCTATATACTCTATGCTTGGAATAAGCGTCGGAATACTTGATAATACAAAACCTCATTCGCCTGAAAGACGCGCCGTTTATAATCTTGATGTTGTTTACGGTACTAATAATGAATTCGGTTTCGACTACTTAAGAGATAATATGGTTGCAAGAAAAGAGGATAAAGTTCAAAGAAAATTCTATTATGCTATAGTAGATGAGGTTGACAGTATTTTTATAGATGAAGCCAGAACTCCGCTTATAATATCAGGGCCTGCAGAAAAAAATATAAAAATGTATTATGAAATAGACAGAATAATACCTATGCTTAAAGAGGCTGAAGTTGATGAGAGAATGCGGGAAGTTTCAGGAACGGGAGATTATGTTCTTGATGAAAAAGATAAAAATGTATATCTTACCGAAGAAGGAGTGCACAAAGTTGAAAAACTTCTTAATGTAGATAACCTATACGGAGCTCAAAGCAGCACTATAGTTCATCATGTCAATCAGGCATTAAAAGCGCATAAGGTATTTAAAAGAGATGTTGACTATATGGTTAAAGACGGCGAAGTATTAATTGTAGATGAGTTTACAGGAAGAGTTCTTGAAGGAAGAAGATACAGCGACGGACTTCATCAGGCAATAGAGGCTAAAGAAAAAGCCGCTATACAAAATGAATCCCAGACTTATGCCGCAATTACATTTCAAAACTATTTCAGAATGTATCCCAAACTTTCGGGTATGACAGGTACTGCAGAAACTGAAGCCGAAGAGTTTTATAAAATATATAAATTGGATGTGGCTGTTATACCTACAAACAGACCTATATCAAGACAGGATTTATCGGACAGAATATACAGAACAAAAAAAGCTAAATTTGAAGCTTTAGCAAAATATATAAAAGAACTTCAAGATGAGGGCAAACCCGTGCTTGTAGGTACGGTATCGGTAGAAATGAATGAAGAGCTTTCAAAAGTATTTAAAAGACATAAAATCAGTCATGAAGTATTAAATGCAAAAAACCATTCAAGAGAAGCTCAGATAATAGCGCAGGCAGGAGAACCGGGAGCGGTTACTCTTGCCACAAATATGGCGGGGCGGGGTACAGATATTGTACTTGGAGGAAATCCTGTTGCCAAAGGAGTTTCCGAAATAGATCAGATAATTGTACTTATGAAAGATAAATTATTTAAAGAGAGAGATCCTTATAAAAAAGAAGAATTGGCTGAAAAAGTAAAAGCTTTGGATCTTTATAAAGAAGCTTTTGTAAGAAATATTATTGCAGGAAAAACAGACGAGGCTAAAGAATTGGCTGAAAAAAATAATGCCTCTGAAATGATAGAAAAAACAGAAAAAATAATACAAATAAATGAGAGATCAAAAACAGATAAAGAAAAAGTGCTCGCAAGAGGAGGTCTTCATGTTATAGGAAGCGAGAGACATGAGGCAAGGCGCATCGATAATCAGCTTAGAGGAAGAAGCGGAAGACAGGGAGATCCGGGTTTAAGCGTATTTTTCTTATCGCTTGAAGATGACTTAATGCGTCTTTTCGGAGGAGAGAGAGTTTCAAAAATGATGCTTGCTATGGGAATGGGAGAAGAAGAAGAGCTTGGGCATAAATGGCTAAATAAATCTATAGAAAACGCTCAGAGAAAAGTTGAAGGCAGAAACTTTGATATAAGAAAACATTTGCTGGAATATGATGATGTTATGAATCAGCAGCGTATGGCAGTTTATGCAGAAAGAGATTATATACTTTATTCGGACAATATATCTTCAAGAGTTGAGGAAATAATAGGAGAAGTAACCGAAGAAGCAATTAAAAATATATCAGGAAATAAAAAACATATTGATGCTTTGGAAGCAGAAAAATGGCTTAATAGTTATTTAATAAGCATAGATGAAAGCGCCGTAAATAAAGCCTCTGAAGGCGGCTATGATAATGCCGTTAAAAACTTTACTGATATACTTACAGAAATATACAGAAAAAAAGCTTCAGAAATAGATGAAAAAATATTCAGAGAAGCGGAAAAAAATATATTCCTGTCAATAATAGATAACAGATGGAAAGATCATTTATTTGCTATGGATAGTTTAAGAGAAGGCATAGGCTTAAGAGGATATGCCGAAAAAAATCCGCTTACAGAATATAAACTTGAGGGATATAAAATGTTTGTAGCTACTATGGACGCTATACATAATGAACTTGTAAATCTTATAATGAGGGTTAGAATAATACCTAATTCTTATGATTCAATTAGAAGAGAAAGCGCATTTGACGGAGGAGTAGAAGAAAAAAGCAGCGCTAATGCTATGGAAGGCATAAATCATAATGACAGAATTAATCATGCTGATGTAAAAATGCCGAAGAAAATAGGAAGAAATGATCCTTGTCCCTGCGGAAGCGGAAAAAAATATAAGCATTGTCATGGTCTTGAAAATTATAATAAAAAATAAAAACATATAATTTTAAAATTTCTTGATTCTATTATAATATTAATGTTTTTTTAGATGAACATATTATTTTATTTTTGACATACTTTCTTTTATCATTATAAGAAATTGTAATAACATAATTATATTATTAATTATTTCTATAATCTGAATATTTTCATGACTTTAATTCTATAAAAAATATATTATATTCTGCTAATAATAATATTAATTAAAATCAATTATTATAAAAAAGGCATCAGACTTTTTTAAATCCGATGCCTTTTATTTTATAAGTATATAATTATGGTGCTGCTATTCTGCTTTTTCAAATTTTAATTTATAAGTTATTTCAAACTCTTCTCCGTTGGAAGTATCGTTTCCTTTTTTCCAATTATATTTTATTGTAATATCCTTTTCCTCTCCCTCTTTAAGAGTAAAATTATCATCATAAGTTATAGAGCATAAAGTATTTGAATTACTAATTATGCTTTCTCCTGAATCAGGTTTAAAACACTTTTCTGCATCATTATACTTTAATCTTAATTTAGGAGAATTTTTTTCAGCCATATTACCGCTTCCATTCTCTCCGAATTTAGCAGTATCTGCAAATAATGTTTCCCAGTTATATTTATCAACTCTTGATCCTAAATCTATATTCATCTCTTTTCCGACTGTTATTTCATATTCCTTGCTTGAAGAAAAATATGCAGTTTTTCCTATATATAATTCCAATACCTCACTCCAATATATCGCACCTGTTATAGATTCTGATCTAGGATCTTTATTTTCAATAATATCAAGATCTTCTATAAGAATAGAACTGTCATAAGCTGTTCCCGCTATACTATATGTAAATCCTGCATAATCTCCTGGTTTACCCGGAATGCCGAACACTTTTGTTCTGCTTCTTACGCTGATATTTTTCAATTCTTTAACTGTAATAGTAATCTTATATTTGTCATTATTGTGTTTAGATAAATACGGAGAACGCCCTTTGCCGTTTTCACTATGAGAAGCCATCTCTTCATAGCCATGCTGCTTAGGTTCATAGCCTGTAGGATCTTTTGGGAATTCGGATGTATAATCATCATATAAAACAACTTTACCAGATTTATCAACATAACCTATAGGGTCATACTCGTAAAAAGGAATTCTTTTTGCATAATATTCTATAGCTCTGAAGTCTTTAGGATAAACATTACCTAAAAGAGATCCTGTAGCTGTAATCTTACCATAAGCAAATACAAATTTAGAATAAGTATCCACAGCTATTAAATACTGCTTAAGTTCTATACTAGCCTTTCCGTCTATAGAATAAAATCGGAATCTGTCCATTCTCCCTTCTAAATAGCCGCTTTTAGCATAAAGCGGATTATCTCCGTTATATTTATATATTGTTAAAGGATTAATATTAATAGTGCCTAAAACAGGGGCATTATAAACTTTATTAAGTCCTGTTTCAGGGATATAATAATAAGCCTGTTTTCCTTTCCAATCTTTGCCTCCCGGAAACCATTTTTTGCTAAGCGTACTAAACATATATATAGGCAGATTTCCTTTGCCAGCATCAAAACTTGCCTCAAACATCCATTCACTGTCAAATTTGCTTCCGTCATAACCTCCGTAATTTATATTATTCCATTCTCCTACTTTAAAAGGGTCTGAAGCAGCGTCAACATATTCAGGCGGAGGCGGAGGAGCTTCCTCTTCTGCATATAATCCATTATTACTTTTTCCGTAGTAATATTTAGGATTAAAAAAATTGCCGCCGCATGAAAAAATAAAAAATGATGCTGAAGCTAAAAAAATTAAGATATTTATCTTTTTCATTATTGCTCTCCTTAATTTATTTAAATTTTAAACATTAAACCCTAATCCCAGAGTTAATCCGAAATCTAAAGAATTTATAAAATAAGATTTTAAAGGCGTTTCCATTGTAAAATCAGGCCTTACTTGACTCATAAGCTCAAATAAAGAATCAGGCATAGTTATATATTTAGGAGAATATACATTAAATCTGGCATAAGCTCCAAGTATAACTTCAAGTCTGTTATCAACAACAGGCTGATTATATTCCAGCATAAGCTTTACGCTGAACATTACAGGATTCATATTTTTTATCATAAAATCGGTTACAATTATCTCCCCTATTTCAGGCAGCTCCGGCAAACCCGCATCGTCATAAGCCAAATACTCAGGAGATAAATCCGCTATCATTCTGCCTCCTATATGAAGCCCTAAAGCTAATTTGCTGTTAAAAAAATAAGCTTTAGTACCTACTCCGAAACTTATTACAGGAGTATAGCTTACATTAATAAACATATTAACGGTATTTCCATCAAAGGTATTTCCTGCAACCTGTCCTGCAAATCCGCTTCCTACTCCTATAGATCCGAAAAAACTCATACCGCTGAATTTATCGCTGCTCATAGAATTAAACCATTTTTCAGAACCGAATAGGTAGCCAAGCTCGGCTTCGCCGTCCATAGTATATCCGACAGCCCCCTTCATATACGAGGCTCCCATCTTATCCAAATCCGCTTTGCTTATAGAAGGCATAGTTGCAGAGCCGTTAAAGTTTGCTTTTAATGCCCATATAAAGCCTTCATCAAAACCGTAAAGCGGTAAACAGAATATAAAGATTAAAATATTAATAAAAATCTTTTTCATAATAAAAATAATTTCCTCCGCCATAATAAAAACCGACATAATAATTAAAATGTTTATTATTAATAATACTATTATTTTTATTTAGTGTAAATACTGTTTTTATTGTATTATACAAAAAATTTACAATTGTCTATTTTTTTTTTTTTTTTTTTACTACATATAACACATATTTTTAGACATTTAATAATTTTTGTAGAGTTTCTTATAGACATTTTTCATATAATGTTTATTTTACTTCATCTAATACTATTTTTATATATCAGTTTTTAATAGTATCTCTGTAGCATTTTATTGTTTTATAAGGCGGCTTTAATTGAAAGTTTATTATATTGCTGTACCAGCTAAGATAATCAAACCTATTCACCTCAGACATAATTGAATGCTCCTCTTCGCTGTGAATGTCGTATTTAGGAAACATCATAGCCATAGTCTGAACAATATAATAAGAAAATATTTTCTTCAATGTTTCTTTATCTAAGCCTGAATTTAATAATTGATAAGTGCTTATTACCGCAATAGATCTGCATGGCTTTATGCTGCAGTTCTCTGAAACTATTCTGTCAATAAAGCCTCCGTCAGCTATTGATTTAGCGCTCATGCCTATATAATTTGAAGTAAGAGGCATATTAATTATAATAACAGAGGAATCTTTAAACTCATTTGCGGCTATTTTCCAATACAATGAAGTAAAAATAAATAATTTATCTCCAAGCATTAATCTGCTTCTTCCCTTTACAGGACTATTCCAAACATTAAGTACGCTTTGCCTGTATGACGGCGCTATATTTTCAGCCGCTAAGCTTAACGGTACTTCATATTCATATCCGAATAATTTTTTTATATTTATTCTGCTTTCATTAGAAAGAGAGTATAATATATATTTTTCTAAAACATCTAAATCCGTATTTTTTATATCTATAAAATATTGCTTAAATATATCCGAATTTTTAAGAATTATTTCTCTATTGTTATTATAAAATTTTTCATCTCTTATGCCGTTTTTTAAGTTATACCTTATCTTATAACCTAATATTTCATAAGTAATATTTGAAAGATCTTCATCAAAAATATCAAGAAAATCGCCTGCCTCAAAACCTATAATACCTTCGTCTTCAATATATGTTATATTAACATTATATATTTTAGACTTATTAAGAGGCTCTGTGCTTTTATGACATGATAATAAAATTAATAAAAATAACAAAAAAAACAGAATATTACTCAGATATTTCACCGCTTACACCCATAGCTTCTATTTTTTCTGTATCTATATAATACTTTATTTCCCTAGCCCTTACAGTACTGTCTTTCTTTTTCAAATAAGGACTTTCTCCCCAAAGTCTTAAATATTTCTGCTTATCAAAATAAGTAGCCCAAGCGCTTTTTGAGTTCATATCTCTGACCTCTACAAATACATTTCCGTTAGCCCTTAATTTTTCATCATCATTAAACATCTGCATAGTAACAGAAGTAATTTTCATGCTTCTGTCTTCAACATAAGCCTTAGGACTTCCGCTTACTGTAGCTACTTTGGTATCAGGGTCTAAATGAAGCAGATCTCCCTCTAATGACAAGCTTTCATCATAATCAATCATAGCAACATCATTATGAAATATAACATCTTTAAACTCTTCATCTTTTTTATATTCTATCCATTCGCCGAAAGCTATAATTCCTCTGTCAGGTATTCTTACGGAAGGATCTTCATACATATATACATGCTCATTATCTATTTCATACTCTATGCTGCCGCCTTTAAGTATCATATTTTCTTCATAAAAGTATGCCGTAACATTACCATATGCATATAAAATACGGGTATTATTATCTTTTCCTCCGTATTCATTTAAAAATAATCTGTCAGCCGTTACAATATTATAATTGCTTACATCACCGTTTTTTTTATTTGTCTCAGAGGAATTAATATAATTATTAGTCTGAAGTATATATATTTTTCCCCTTCCCATAACATTAGCGGTTTCTGTTTTAGCATTATACTCTAATATCTCGCCTTCAAGTCTGTCGGCTCCTTGATAGAGTCTCGGATTTCCTTTAAGAACTGCAATTTCGCTATCTATATTATAAATTAAATTATCGCAATATCCGTCTGTTTTTCTTTTACTCTCTGCATCAATATGGGTAAGATGAACATTGCTTATGGCTTTTGCAATAGGCGTATTAAAATCTCTCTCCATAAAAGAACTTCTTATGGTCATATTATTTTCAGAGGATCTAAGCATAGGTTTATTTTTTACATAAGCATATCTGCTTTTTCCGTTATAGCTCGCATATCCTCCCGTTATTTCCGATTTATTAGTCTTGCTTAATAGTCTTACGCCCCCGCTGAATGTAGCCAATTCCGTTTCCTGATAAAATGTCATAATATGGCTTGTAATAACGGCTGATGAATCTTCCATTTTAGAATTTCCAGTATACTGAAAAACTTTTGTTTTATTATTATATGTGAATTTATCGGCGCTTCTTCTTGATTGAGCTATTAAAGTTAATGTTATTATAAAAAATATCGGTATGATAAAAAGCTTATTTATCTTCGGCAACAGGCACTCCTATAGCATTACCCTCATCAACCTCATTATATATGGTAATATGCTCCAAACCGATATCTCCCTCCATACTGCTTCCCGTAAGCCAGCTTCCGTCTTCATGCTCAATTCTTATAGGAACGGGACTTCTAAACTGCTGTTTTTCATTATCCCATTGCAGATATTCCGTATAAAGAATGGTATTATTTGAAGATTTTGCAATCACATTTGTATATATCTGGGTATATAATGTTTCCTGATTTATAATTACAAACTCGCCCGATATGCTGGCGGCTATAGTTCTATTAGATTCATAAGTATAGCTTCTGCTGTCATATAATTCTATTATTTTTTTCTGATTATAAAATTTAGCATTTACGGCAAAAGAATCCAGCTGCTTAAAGTTTGTATCATAACTCTCTCTTCTGAAGCCGTAAAACTCCATATCAGGAGGAGGAACAAAATCTTTTTCCTGATTAAATTCTTTGCCTATATCCTTAAAATTTGTACATGAAGAAAATAATAAAAGCATTAATATATTAAAACCGTTTAATAACTTCACTGTAAATACCTTTCGACTTTAATATCATATCTACTGCAGCCCTAAATGCTCCATGACCGCCTTTTTTATTAATTATTATATCAGCAGTTTTTAAAGCCTCATAATGCGCATCTTTAGGGGCAAACGATATTCCCGCATACCTCATAACTTTTAAATCTATCAGATCATCGCCTATATATGCAATCTCTTCTTTATTTAAACCGTATTTTTCAATTAAAGTTAAAACAGAAGGCATCTTATTTTCTTTGCCTAATATTAAATCTTCAAAACCGTATTTTCTGAATTTGTCAAATCTGGCTTTAATAGAGCTGGAGCTGCTTCCTGAAATAACAGATATTTTTATTTCTGATTTTAACGCCATTATTATACCTGTACCGTCCTGAGTATGAAAGAATTTACTTTCAATGCCGTTATCATCAATTATAAGCCTTCCGTCCGTCATAACTCCGTCTATATCCGAAATTAAAAGCCTGATTTTTTTTAATTTATTTTTATTAAATATATATGATATATAATCTCTGATATTCATTTTTAAGAATCTTTAATTAAAATATTAGATAAATATTTTGGGGCTTACAGGACTCGAACCTGCCCACCCGGTTTAGGAAACCAGTGCTCTATCCTGATGAGCTAAAGCCCCTTAAAAAGGGAGCTGCTTTTAATTTAATAATCGGAGAGCGTGGGACTCGAACCCACATGGGTGTTAGCCCGGCGGTTTTCAAGACCGCTGCTCTACCAATTGAACGAGCTCTCCAAATAAATATGCATACTATTATAACATATATAAAATTTATTTCAAGTTTTTTTTATCTTTTATTAATTTTTTAGTTTAATCATTTTTAAAAAATGCTCTTCTGAAATAAAGCCCATGAGCAGGAGCCGTTACAAATGCGCTTGATCTATCTTCTCTTTTTAAAATATCTTCTATAAAATTAACAGGCATTCTTTTTTTCTGACCTTCAACCAAAGTCCCGACTATTATTCTAACCATATTATGCAAAAAAGCATTACCCCTAATAATAAAATATATAGTATCGCCCCTTCTTACTGCTTTAACTCTTTCCAAATATCTGAACTTTGTATCGTTTTCATCTTCTGAAGAACAAAATGATGTAAAATTATGCTCCCCTACTAAATATTTTGCATATTCATTAATAAGTTTTTCATCTATTATATTTTTTCTATAAAACCAAGCGTATCTGTTATAAAAAGGAAAAGATATATATCCGTTATGAACTATATATAAATACTCTCTGAATACTGCCGAAGCTCTGGCATTAAAATTATCTTCCATTTCTTCGGCTTTTATTATTCTTAAATCTCTGTCTAAGCAGGAGTTTAAAGCTGTATGAACTCTGTCAATAGGCACAATCATTTCAGGTATTCTGAAATTAGCAACCTGTCCTAATGCATGAACTCCTGCATCGGTTCTTCCGCATCCGTATATAGTTATTTTTTCTCCGTATATTTTCTGAACTGCTTTATATATTTCTCCCTGCACTGTTCTCAAATTGGGCTGTATCTGCCAGCCGTAAAAATCTGTACCGTCATACTGTATTGTTATTTTTATATTATTCATAATGCATAAAGCAAAAAAGCCCATATAATATCTTATACAGGCTTTATATAAACTGATTAAATAATTTTATAAATCCGAAGGTATTATTATGCCTAATTTATGCGCCGCATTAGTATTTACTTCCAGCACAGGATTTTGTATATATTCTATAGGCATAGACGCAGGTTCTGACTCGCCTTTAAGTATTTTTACAGCCTGATAAGCAGTTAATTTTCCAAGCTCATAATAATCTATGCCGTAAGTTGCAAGTCCTCCCGCATTAAGCATTCCAGCCTCTCCGCATATAACGGGTATTTTGGCAGGCTCGGTAATAGAAATTACATTAGCCATACCTGAAGAAACCATATTATCGGTAGGCACATATACTGCATCAACTTTTCCTACTAAGCTTTGAACTATCTGCTGTATATCGTTAGGATTGGTGATTGCGGCATCAATATATGATAAACCGATTTCATCTGCTTTTTCTTTTGCCATATCAACTTGGAATTTTGAGTTTTGTTCGCTTGAATTATATAAAAATGCTATTTTCTTAGCCGAAGGAACTAATTTTTTCAGCAAATCTATTTGTTCCTTTACAGGAGTTAAATCCGAAGTGCCCGTAACATTTCCTCCAGGAGCATTATTATCAGCAACCAATTTTGAATCGGCAGGATCAGTAACCGCTGTAACAAGTATGGGTATATCTTTAGTGATGTTTGCCGCTGCCTGCGCTGCAGGAGTTGCTATTGCAAGTATTAAATCTGCTCTGTCATTAACAAATTTCTGCGATATTGTAATGCAGTTTGCCTGTTCTCCCTGAGCATTCTGATAATCTATAATAATATTTTTTCCGTCTTCATAACCTGCTTCTTTTAATCCGTCTACAAAACCTTGATTAGCTTTATCCAAAGCATTATGCTCCACCAACTGAAGTATTCCTATTTTTAAAACTTTACCGTCTTCAGAAAATGTATTAACAGAATTATCCGAACAAGAAACAGCCGATATTACAGCTGATAATAACAATATAGACAATAACCTTTTCATTATGATGTCTCCTTAAATACATAATTACCGCTTATAGTATAATATAATATGCAGTTAATAAAGTCAAATATTTATAAATTAAAAAATAATAATTTATTTAAGTAAAGTCTTAAATAGCGGAATAGATATAATTCAAATATTGAAAATAATATATTTTATGGTATTATATTTCACTGTAATAATAAACTAAATACAGGACAATAAATTGATAAGACATTCCAGACCTACCATAAGAAAAAAGGATTTAGAATCTGCTTTAAGGGTTATGATAAGCGATAATCTTGCAACAGGAGATGTTATACATGAGTTTGAAAGAAATTTTGCAAACTATTTCGGAAAAGGATTTACAGCTATATTTGTTAATAGCGGAAGCGCCGCATTGGAATTGATATTGAGATATCTTAATATAGGAGAAGGCGATGAGGTTATAATGTCCTCTTTTCTTAATGCCTCGCCTCTTCAGACAGTTATAAATCTAAAAGCTTCTCCTGTACTTATAGATATAGACGAAGACAGCTTTCAAATATCTATGGATAATGTAATAGAATCTATTAATAAAAAAACAAAAGCAATTATAGTTTCGCATATGTTCGGAAACTGCACTTTGATAGATGAACTTGCCGATATTAAAATACCCGTTATAGAAGATGCATCTCATAGCTTGGGAGGAAGATACAGAGATAATTTGCTTGGAAGCTTCGGAGATTTTGCCTATTTCTCACTATCTGCAACAAGAATGATTACTTCAGGCGGTGCAGGCGGAATGATACTTACAAAAAAAAAGGGAATGGACGCCATAAGAGATATAATTCATTATGATAAAAAAGAAAGCTTTATAAAAAGATTTAATTACTGCGCAACAGATCTTCAGGCTTCTATAGGAATAGAAGAACTTAAGCATCTTGAAAGAATGGTTGAAGTGAGAGCCGATATTGCTTCTTTTTATGATAATGCTGTACTTGAAAGCAATTTAATGAAGCTATCCGTACATGACAGTGAAAAGCCTTCGTATTACAGATATGTATGTATGCTTAACGGAAATATGAATATTCATGATGCTGTAAAAATGTTTGAGCGTCATAATGTGGAAGCCGCAAGACCTGTATTCAAACCTCTGCATAGGTATCTTAATCTGCCTAATGAAAATTACCCTAATACTGAAAATGCATATTTAAAAAGCATATCACTGCCTATATACCCTACTTTGCAGAAAAACGAGGCAGAACTTATATGCAAATTAATAAAGCAGATAAGATAATAATCATATTTGAAACTATAAGTTTATAATAACAAATTTAAGGAAATAATAATTATGGAAATATTTGAATATGATTTTATGCGTAAAGCTTTTCTGGTAGGAATTATGCTTGCCGTAATCATACCCTGTATAGGCATTGTTGTGGTATTAAAAAGGCTTTCTATGATGGGGGACGCTCTATCGCATACTTCTCTTGCAGGAGTTACATTCGGTTTGGTTTTCAATATAAATCCTATAGCAGCTTCTATTATATTCTGCATATTATCCGCATTATCAATAGAGTTTATAAGAAAAAAAATTTCAAAATACAGCGAAATGTCAATATCTATTATAATGTCTGCCTCTGTATCAATTGCAGGGATACTTTCAGGATTTGTACAAAATAATTCTAACTTCAACAGCTTTTTATTCGGAAGCATTGTTGCTATAAGCGATTTTGAATTAAAGCTTATAATATTAATAAGTTCAATATCCATACTTATTTTTATTTTATTATACAAAGAAATTTTTTATATAGCATTCAATGAAAGGCTTGCAAAACTTTCAGGCGTGCCTGTAAGCAGAATAAATTTCATATTCACAATACTTACTGCTGTAACGGTATCAATATCTGCCAGAACTATAGGAGCTTTGATAGTATCCTCTATGATGGTAGTTCCAATTGCATGTTCTATGCAGATTGCAGACAGCTATAAAAAAACTATTATTTATGCCGTATTATTTAATTTATTTTTTACGGTATCTGGAATATTTATTTCTTACTATAAAGGATTAAAACCCGGAGCTGCGATAGTTTTAATCAGTATAATAAGCTTTATTATAATAATATTATTTAAATCTGCCTTATCATCAAAGCATAATAAAAACTTTTCATAAGTTCATAGTAAAAATAAGATATTACAATAATTGTTTATTAAGAACTAACATGAGCAAATATCATCTTTATGAGGATGCTTATGTTTATGAGAAAGCTCATCATTTATCTGATTTTTTTCAAGCTCAATTAAAGAACCCTCTTCAAAACAAAATATTCTATTAGATATATAAGATATTCTTTCAAAATCATGAGTTACCATTATTACAGTTATCTTTTTTTCATTATTCAAATCATACAGTATTTTATATATTAAATTTACAGTTTCGCTGTCAACTCCGTTAGCAGGTTCATCAAGAAGAAGAATATCAGGATTTGATATTAAAGTTCTTGCTAAAAATACTCTCTGAATTTGTCCTCCCGAAAGCTTTGATATCATTCTGTCTTTATACTTTTCCATTCCGAAAAGCCTTAACGAATTCATAACTTTAATACGGTGATTCTTATTAGGAAATCTGAATAAACCTATATCGTAAAAATTATTCGACATTACTATTTCATAAACTGTAGCAGGAAAGTTTAAAATTTTAGAATAGGCATTTTGTTCTAAATATCCTATCTTATTCCACTCTTTAAATTTATGTATATCCTCTTCATAAATATTTATAGAGCCTCTGTATCTGTTGATCTCTCCTAAAATGAGTTTTAATATAGTGCTTTTTCCTGCTCCGTTGGATCCTATTATAGAAACAAAATCACCTCTATTTATATCAAAGCTTATGCATTTAAGTATATCATCAGAGCCATATCCGAAATGCACATTTTTAAACTCTATAATTTTACTCATAATATATTAATTAAGTCCGTTAGTTAATGATATAATATTTTTTTCCATCACAGAAAAATAATCTTCTCCCGAATTAATATGCTCGGCACTTAAAGATTCTATAGGATTTAATGTTAATATTTTTACTCCCGTTTCTTTTGCAATAGAATCCGCCAGATTTGAACTTGAAAAATCTTCACAAAATACAGCTTTAACATTATTATTTTTTATAAAATCTATTATGCCTGACATAGTCTTAGGATCCGCCTCATCTCTTGCAATGGCGACCTGATTTAATGAATAAGCTCTGCAAAAATGTCCGAAAGCCGGGTGAGTTACAACCAAATTAGTATTTTTTATTTTTGAAAGAGAATCTTTAATACTATTATCCAATCTATCAAGCTTATCTGCATAAAAATTATAATTAGAATTATAATAATCTGCATTATCAGAATCTATTTCGGATAATGCATTTTTGATATTTTCCATCTGTTTTTTTGCTTTTAAAGGAGAAATCCAAAAATGAGGATCCAAACCTTCTATGCTCATGTTGGAAGAAGCTTCAATATATTTTAATTCTTTTACTGCATTTTTTACAGTATCAATATAATGCTCCATTCCCCCGCCGTTATAAATGAATAAATCTGCTTTTGTTAAATCAGCCATGTCTTTTGAAGTTATTTCAAAATCATGCGGTTCTGTTCCCGCAGATGTTATATTATAAGCATCTATTTTATCTGCACCTATTTTTTTTACAAAATCATATATAGGGTATATGCTCGCATAAACCTGAAGTTTGTCTGATGATGCCTCATTTTCTTTTAATAAATCGGAAGACTTTGAAAAGTTACCGCAGCTTATAAGCAAGAATAATATAAAAATAATTACTATATTTTTTTTTATCATAAATATTTTATTCCTCTTTGATATATACCGCTATATTATAATATGATAATTATCAAATTTCAATATGTTCTGCTGTACTAACATTATTTAAAAGCATGCAAAAAATATATTATTAAGTATAATAATTTTTTCCGACAATCTTAATAATATTATAGTTTAGATTAGGATAATTATGAAATACATTATATCGTTTTGTACAGTAATATTATTTATATATTCATGCACAACTTCAAAAGATACTCATATACATATAAATTATGAAAATGATAATAATATTTTCGGCAGGAAGTTCAAATTAATAAATATGTATGCCAATATGAATATAACTATACAATTTGAAGAAAATACAATTTTCGGGTCTTCAAATATAGGAAATTATACATCTTCTTATACTGCAGACGGCGATATATTTAATATTATTTCAATATCATCAAAAAGAAATTCATCTGCCTGCAGAGAAGAAAGCAATGCTGAAAACAATTATTTCAGCATGTTAAAAAATGCAACTTCTTATGAGATTAAGGGAAAATATTTGATAATATATACTCTGTTATCAAGCGAAAATTTAGTATTTGAAGAAATTTAGAAATGTATTTTTAGGATATTTTTAATGGCAAAAAATTTCAGTTTAATATTTTATTTTATTATCATATTATTTATAAGTTCATGCGCTTCATCAAAGCAGACAATAAATATATCTACAAGTACTTTAAATGGAAAAACTTTTCAGCTTACAAATATGTTTGAAGGAAGAGGCATTACGATATCTTTTTATAATGAAGAGTTTTACGGCTACAGCGGATTTAATACATATCTTGGAAAATACGAAATGAGGCGCGGAAATATGATAATATTTAAAGATATGGCAGTAACTAAAATGGGAGGAGCATCTGCCGCCGTTGAAGAAGAAAAACAATATATAGAACTTCTTAATAAAGCATCATCAATAGAACTTACAAGCGATACTCTTAAGATAATAACATTAGATGATGAAACACTTATATTCAAAAGAATTAAATAATAATGAATTATAAAAAAATTATTTATATAATACTCGGAATAGCTGTATTTACTGCCGTATGGAATTTTACAGCATTTAAAATTAACTCTGAAATAATATTTCCCAACATGCATAATATATTAAAAAAACTAATTGAAATAATAATAGAAAAATCTTTTTATAAAGACTTATTGTCAAGCATAATGCGTATATTAATAACATTTGCATTATCATTTTTATTGTCATTAATTTTAGGAATATTATCAGGAATATTTATGCCTGTAAGATATATGCTGATACCTATAATAAATTTCATAAAAACAATACCAGCTATACCGTTAATACTGGTTGCGGTAATATGGTTTGACAATAATACTGTACCTGTATTTGTTTCTATGCTTGTTATTTTTCCTATAATGTACGAATCTGTAACGGGCGCCATAATAAATACAGACTCTAAACTTATAGAGATGTCGGCATCATATAATGTGTCTTTAAAAACTCAGATATTAAATCTTTATATACCGTCAGTAAAACCTCATATATTAACTGCTATGTCTCAGTCTATGGGAATAACTTGGAAAAGCATATTGGCGGCTGAAATATTATCATTGCCCGCACTTGGAATAGGAAGCAGACTCTATGAATCTCATCTGTATTTAGACAGCGTAAGCTTATTTGCATATTGTTTAATTGCAATTATATTTAACGGTATATTTGAAATTATTATAAGGATTAAATCATGATAAATAAAGGCATAGTATTAAAATTAGAAAATATAAGCCTTTCTTATAATAATTTAACGGTATTTAAAAACTTTAATGCAGAATTTCATCTGAATAAAATTAATATAATATTAGGCTCATCTGGCTGCGGCAAAACATCTCTTTTAAATATAATATCATCAAAAATAAATAAAAATGATAAAGCTTTCGTATATCAGGAACCAAGACTTCTAAACTTTTTTAATTCATATAAAAATATAGAATATGTTTTAAAAAACAGAATAAAAGATAAAAATAAAAGAGATGAAAAAATAAAACTTTCATTAAAGATGACGGGGCTTATAAATAATATCTATTCAAAACCAAATGAATTAAGCGGCGGAATGAAGCAGAGATTATCAATAGCAAGAGCATTAGCCTGCGATTCAAGTTTTATACTTATGGACGAGCCGCTTCAGGGACAGGATATAAAAAGAAAAAAGGAATTGTTAGATATAATAAAAAATATTCAATTAAAAACAAATAAAACATTATTTTATGTAACTCATGATGTGTCGGAAGCCGTTATGCTTGGAGATTATATATATATACTGTCAAATAAAAATAATTATACAAGCATTATATTTAAAACATATATTGATAATAATGACTTAAATAAAAAAAATAATTTCATATCAGAGTTTACAGATATATTAATAAATAACTGATTATGATACCGATGTAGTTTTAAACAGATAAACAACATATAATATATAAATAATTAAAAATATACTTCCCTTTATCTTGCCCAAACTCTTTCCTTTAATTGTAAAAAGCAGTAATAATAATCCTGCAAATAACATAACAGAAAAATCTATTAAATAATTCTGAGTTTTATCTAAAATAATACCGCCGAATTTAAATGAGGCTATGGAAGATATGCCCAAAACTCCTCCCACATTAAATATATTGCTTCCCACTATATTGCCTATAGATATATCCGATTCTTTTTTTAAAGCGGCTATTAAGCTTGTAGCAAGCTCAGGTATGCTTGTTCCTACTGCAACAACTATAAAACCTATTACATGACTGCTTAAAAAATTACTGAATATTCCCGTAACACCTTTAATAAATATATCTGAGCCGAATGCTAGGGCAAGTACAGCAGCTGTTATTTTAAATATTGCCATTAAAACAGAATTATTTCTTCCAGATGATGAAACTTCTTTTTCAAATGCGGCTAATTCTTCTTTATCTTTTGATATTACACTGTACAAATAATAAACATATATGCATAATAAAATAAGAAGTATTATTCCCTCATATACGGATATTTTATCTCCGCTTAAAGTTTTTGCAGACATATTAAAAAGCATAATGCATAAAGCAATATACATTATAAACATAAAAATAATAGAAACATAATATGACTTTTTTCCCGCCTGCATATTTATAAATAAAGCTGAAACTCCGAGTACAAATACAACATTAAATATATTGCTTCCTATAACATTGCCTACTGCAATGGAGCTTTCCCCCCTCAAAGCACCAAATAAACTTACAAAAAGTTCAGGCATAGATGTACCCATAGCAACAACGGTAAGCCCTATAACTATAGGAGGTATTTTTAATTTATTTGCCGCCATGACGCTGCCATCAACAATATATGTTCCGCCTAAATATAATAAAAATATTCCAGCCGCTGTAAAAAACGCATTCAATAAAATATTTTCCATATATGCCGTTTCCTTTTTATTAAAATAATTTACTGCTCTTTGTTATATATGTCTGTGCTTTTTTCATAATTATTATTTAAGCTTTGAGAATCGGATCCGCTTATTTCTCCTATATTTTTTTTACTGAATATTGATATTATAAATACTATCAGGCATATAATTAATACAAAAAGAACTAAAGCCGCTGAAAGCCATAAAGGCGAAAGAACCCAAATCCAGCTCCAAGCAACAGCATTAAATAATTTTAATATTACAAATATAATTCCTAAAAATGCAAAAAATAACGAAGCTATATTTAATACTGAAAAATTATTATTTAATGATGCCTGTTTGGTATTATTATTAATGTCTTCGGATAAATTTGAAGCATCATCTGAATCTTTTTTATTTTTAAAAAACATAGAATTAAAAACAACTGAAAATATTATTAATATCACTTCCAATAATAATATGCTTAGAACCAAATACCAATTTAAATCAATCAAAACTTTTGATAATTTTAAAAGCGCTAAAATAATTATAAAGACAGGCAAAAGCCTTAAAGAAAAATTTAATAAATTTCTAATAAGATATAAAACAGCCATTGTAAAAACATTTTTTACTTTTCCCATAATATAAATTCCTATAAATACAATATATTTATAAATAATATATATTATTTTAATTAAATTTAAACAGCAATTCAGAGTATTTTTTTATAAAAATATTTTTTAATTTATAAAATTAAGCTACTCTGCTTTTACCTGTATAACTAATATTTTAAATGCTTCCGAAGCTTTTAAAGAATGCATGGCATTTGCAGGTATTAATATTGATTCTCCGAACATCAATTCAGATTTTTCTTCTTCAATTGTTATTTCAGCCTTACCTTCAAGCATAAAAACCAGAACATCGCCTGTACTTGAATGCGGAGGTATATTCATATTCTTATCTGCAGATATTATCTTTATTGCTAAGCTTTTTCTATCAACCAGAGATAATGCAGATATATCTTTAATAGGTATCAAATCTTTTAATGAAACTGCCTTTTTATAATCAATATTATTAATATATCTTTCCATTTTTTAAATTTCCTTTTTATTTTTTAATCTTTGCCGCCTCTATAAAACCTACAAATAAAGGATGCGGATTAGTAATTCTTGATTTTAATTCGGGGTGAAACTGAACTCCTATCATAAAAGGATGATCTTTTATCTCAACAATCTCGGCTAAATCAGCATTCTTTAATTTTCCCGTTACAATAAATCCCGATTTTTCCATTTCATTTATATATTCATTATTAAACTCATATCTATGTCTATGTCTTTCGCTGATTTCAGTTTTATTATATAATTTATGAGCTAAGCTTCCGCTTTTTATATCGCATTCAAATGCCCCCAATCTCATAGTTGCACCTTTAAGTATATTTTTTTTCTGCTCTTCCATAAGCGTAATTATAGGATTTTTAGCGTTTTCTTTTACCTCTATAGTATTTGCATCCTCCAATTTAAGAACATTTCTTGCAAACTCAACACTCATAAGCTGCATGCCTAAGCATATACCGAAATAAGGTATTTTATTTTCTCTTGCATATTTAATAGCATGTATCTTTCCTTCTATTCCCCTCTCTCCGAATCCTCCGGGTATTATAAGTCCATGAACATCTTTAAAATATTTTTCCGTGTTATCATTTTCCAAATCTTCGGCAGAAATCCATTCTATATCAACATTAATATCATTATATATGCCTGCATGATTTAATGCCTCAGTTAAAGATATATAAGCGTCTTTCATAGAAATATATTTTCCCGCAACGGCTATTTTTACTCTTTCATTTTTTATTGCTATATTCTTCTGTCTGCATATTAAATCAGTCCAATCAGACAAATCTATCTTTGCAGTCTGCAATTTAAAATGCCTGCATACCACATCGGAAAGCCCCTGAGATTCAAGCATTAAAGGTACAGCGTATATATTAGGTTCGTCAAAGTTTTCAAACACATTCTGCTTAGGAAGATTGCAGAATAAAGCTATTTTAGATTTATGAGATTCCTGCAGATGCTTATTAGTTCTGCATACTAAAATATCGGGTATAATACCGCTTTGCATAAGTTCTTTTACGCTATGCTGAGTCGGCTTAGTTTTTATCTCTTCGGAAGAACTTATAAAAGGAATAAGCGTAACATGTATATACAAAACATTATCCTGACCTAATTCCGTTTTAACCTGTCTTATAGCTTCAATATAAGGCAGAGACTCTATATCGCCTATGGTTCCGCCTATTTCAGTAATAACAATATCTGTTCTTTTTGTATCATTTTCTCTGTATATTCTGCTTTTTATTTCATTTGTAATATGAGGTATAACCTGAACCGTTTCTCCTAAATATTTGCCTTCCCTCTCCATATTTATAACATGCTGATATATTTTTCCAGTAGTAACATTGCTGAATTTATTTAAATTCTCATCTATAAATCTTTCATAATGCCCTATATCCAAATCGGTTTCCGCTCCGTCATCTGTAACGAACACTTCCCCATGCTGAAAAGGGCTCATAGTTCCGGGATCAACATTTATATAAGGATCAAATTTCTGTATAGTTACGCTTAATCCCCTAGCCTTTAAAAGTCTTCCCAATGAAGATGCTGTTATTCCTTTTCCTAATCCCGACACAACACCGCCCGTTACAAATATGTATTTAGTGTTCATATAATCCTCATTTAATTTTTATTTATTTATAATACAATATATTTTAACATTATCATAAATTATTATTAAATCAAGGGTTTAGGCTTGTGTTTTTTAATATTCGTTATTTAATATTGCTGCTATGCTTTATTATTGCTATGTGAGCTCCGCTTTTTTTATTTATTTTTCTATTTTTTATTATTCTATATTGCTGGGATTGTATTTTATTATTTGATTTATTTGTTCTTTTTTGTACGGGCAAAAAAGAACCAAAAAAGCCCGCTTCTTTTTTTATCAAAAAAAGAAGAAAAAAAACAATTACATTATTTAAAGATTATTTTTTATTGATGGTAAAGTTTTTATTG
>NZ_CAJUPR010000007.1:0-120493 GCF_910588665.1 uncultured Brachyspira sp.
ATAAACCCGCCGTAATCAGCCGAGTTCGAGCATAGCAATAATAAAAATAATAAAATATGAAAGAAAATTTACCCGCTTATACTTGATAAGAGATGCTGCATCATTGCTTTTTTATGTTTCTTTAAGGATATAATTTTTAAGTGCTCTTCATCATTAAATAATATATATATTTTTTGTATATATACTATTGTTTACTTCAAAAACTAATATATCAGATGAACAAACATCATTAGTATTGGCAAACCATACTATTTTTAAATACGGTCTTATATTATATATTAATATATGATTTTCTAATACGAATTTAATTTATTACTATTAGGAATTGAAAAAAGCATTTATCTTAACTGAAATATTTGGAAGTAAATTCTCTGTATTATAAACTTATCGAAATTTTATATTTTCATAAATACCGTCTGCCTAGATAATCTCAAAGAAGATTCATAATCGGCTATTACAGTAACATCGCTGTGTTTTTGAAGCTTGCTTAAAGGAGAAGAATTACTTATGCCATGCTCAAGACAATCTCTTAAAGAACAAGAATTTTCTATTCCTGACGAGGTAAGCAAAACTGTATCAACAATATCTATAAATCCCATACCCATACTGAATACAGTTGTAGGAACTTCTATATTATTTTCTTCAAATTTGTATTTAATTTCATTTATTGAATGTTCGCTTAATGTTTTAATTCTGAATAATGATGACAGCGAAGACATTCTTTCATTGCCTGCCGAAGTGGAGTCGGCTGTAAGGGAATACCATATAACATCAAATCTTCCCATTTCTTGAATAATTTCAAGCTGCTTATCCATTTGATATTCGCTGCCTTTTCCGTCAAATAAAAAAACATTTTCTTTCGGTATATCAATTTTTGAAATAAGATTTTCTTTTAAAAAATATGCCTTGCTGTTTTTATCGTTTGGAGAAAGCCCTATATATTCAGACTGCTGAAATATAAATATATTTTTTACATTAATTTTATAATTACCGATGTTTTCTATTATAGATGAGTAAATATCTTTAGCATCATATTGACTGGAAACTGAAATATAAAGTTTTTCTTTTTTTTCCTGTTTTTTCTCTAAGAAATTTAATATATGCTTTGCCGTAAATATAGTATAGTCTTTATATGAATCTGCAATATATATATTCATAAATAAGTCCTTTAATTATATAACGATTAATCTGAACTTATTATAACATTTTCCCTATTTTCTGTATATACTATACTGCTTATTTTATTTGTATCTATATTTATATTATAATGCTTATATCCTGCTTCAAAAATTAAATTTGTACTTGTAAAATTACTTACAGTTATATTTGTATTAATGATATTTCTTCTAATAGATACAGGAATATTATTTTTAGGAATTGTGGTTACTATTATCCAAGGATTAAAAAGCCTTACATTTTCTTTAGTTGAAGCTTCTGCTCTGTATAATTTATTCTGATCTATATTAGTATGTACAATATCATATTCCAAGTCATATTCGGATAATATATCTATATAGCTGTACGAGTAATTTCCGTCAATAATAAACCTTTTATTTGCTTCATCAAATGTAATAGGCAGCTTAGAGTTTGCAGCCCATTTATATTTATATCCGTAAACATAATGTTCTGTGATTATATCGGGCAGCGCTTCTATGTCTTCTTTTATTATTAAAATATTAGGTTTTAAATAATAAAATCTTCTGTCATAATTTTTCAGATTAATTTCATAAGTATATTTTTGATTTGCTTTTGCATGCGCATAAAACATTTTATAGTAATTAGTTGCATTTTCTATATATGAAAAACTTCCCGCATTTTCATTAATTTTATAATTATTTATTATTATATTATTATGAAAATCTGCTTCTTTAAATAGTTCATAGTTATTAGTGTCAAAATTATATCCTAATTCATCAATAATAGAATCTCCGTAATTATAATATACGAAACTCATTCTGTCATTATGATTAAGCCCGAAAGAACTGTCGGTATTTCTTCCTTTGGCGTAAACAGCTAAATAGGGAGAATCAAGAGTTTTTATATTTTCATTATATATTGCCGTTTGTATTTTTTTAAAAAACAATGTGTCAAATTGAAAGTCTTCATTTGAAGGGGCATTGTCTTTTAAATAATAATTATTCCATATCAATGCATAAGGCAGATATTGAAAGTTTACAGCTTCGCTTTGAGCGAATACAGCATAATTTTTATACAGCGGATTTGCATACATTTTGCTTAAAAGCTCCATAACAGCATTTCTTGCTCCTGTATCAAATCTTAATTTACTCCTATTGTATACTGCTGTATATCCTATAGGCATAGTATAGCCTGAAGGATATCCTACAGCAGATAAATACTTTCCTATATTTTTGAAAGATTCTAAAGTAAATGCATCAAATATACCGACATTTTTTAATGTTAAAGCGTATAATAATATCGGAAGAATAGTGTCGAATGATTCGCTTACAGAAGATTTAAAGCTTCCGTCTCTTTCAAACATAGAGAATATCATTCCATTAATATAATTCATAGAAAAATAATGCCAATTTCTAATCTGATTCTGATTTACATTTTCATTAAGCATATTTACAGATATCAGCCCTAATGCTGTTATATATTTTATAGTATCTTTTTTTTTGTATTTATCAGGATTATTTATTATATAGCTGTATAGAATCTCTCCGTATTTTATAAATTTCTGCTTCATAAGAACTATCTCTTCCGGTGAAAAATCATTATACATAATATCAAAAGGCATAAGCAGAGAATTAGCCAATACGGCGGCGGCATCTGCATCATTATAATTTTCTATATTTGATTCATCTAAATTTACTATATCTCTTATCATTTTTTTTATTTCATATTTTAATAAATTATTATTAGTTTCAAATGCCCCTTTTAAAGACATAAGCATAGTATGAGTAGGTAAGTTTTCAAAATATAATTTATTTGTGTTATTATTGTTTGAATATTCTATATTATTAACTGACCATTTTCCTACATTTTCAGATGTATATAATTTAAATGCATTTATATTTTTTAGAAGGGTAGGGGATTGAATTGCTGTTTGTATGTATATAAGATTGTATAAAATTTCAAATGTCTGCTTATCTATAAAAACAAAAGGTCTTTTCATATTGAATGTTTTATTTGTTATAGGTATGATTTTCGTACTGCTTTCATCTATAAAGAAATGATATATTTTTCTTAAATTGGTATCTCCGTTTTCATCAAATGCTATATACCATTTGCCGTTATCTAAAATATTAGTCATTGAAAAAAAATTATTATTTCTTAATGTGTATTCATAACGAGATGTAAAAGATAATTCTTTGGACACCGATATTCTAGTTAATGCCGTTTTTTTATTAATCATAATAAAAGGAGGATTGCTTTTTGATATATGTCCGCTTTCAGGCAGTATTAAAGCCATACTTTCCGCAGATTTTATTTTATCATCATACTCTGATATTGCCAGCTTTACTTTGTCTTTGGTATCATTATCTCCGATGCTTTCTATACTTACGGATATTTTATCAATTTTATCTTTTTCAAGCGGCGGAATAAAATTAGTTGCATACAATATAAGATTTATATTTCTATTAACTAAAGGATTTTCTACTATGTATTTTTTTTCCGTATCATTTTCTTTTACCGATATATTAAGCCGCACAGGTATATTGTCGGAATATATATTATAAGTAAGAGATATTCCGTTTTGTATTCTAACGCTTTTTTTATATTTTAATGTTATGAATTTCGGATATTGCTTATTATATTCAGGATATACAATAGTATATGAATTATCTTTTTTATTATAAAGAGCTTCTATTTCCATATTAACTATTATTTTTTCTGAACAGGATAAAGCAAAAAATATCATTGCTGTTATGAATATAATTTTTATAATCTTTTTCATTTTTATATAATATATATTATTCCATTCTAACTCTATGCAAACCTCTCAGATAGTAAGTTATATCCTGAATATTTTTATCTATCATTTGTTTGTATTCATCAGGTATATTTTGATCTCTTATAAGCTTAAACATTTCAAGACCTTCCTGCAGGTTTCCGAATAAGCTGATTCTTGCGGCATTTCTAAGTATCCTTTTATATTTGGAATAATAAGTATTTTCAGGCATATTATCAAATCCGTAAGTTATTACAAGTTTTTTTTCATAATCATCTATATCGTCTAAAAGCTTCATTCTCATAGTCGGAGTTTCGCTTGCAGGCTTCAGCTGAGTTTCAGGTTTAGCCAATTTAGCGCTTTCTTTAGGAGCTTCAACTTTTACCGTTATATTAGGCTGCTGTACTTGAGGAGCTGTATCCTGAGAAGCTTCAGCAGTTATTGTTTGTCCGCCTGAAGGAGGTGCATAGCCTTCGTTTATTTCCACACGGCTGTTTTCTATTTTATCTATTATAGTAAAAGGTCTTTTTCCTAAGTTCTCATCTTTAGAACTCTGCGAATCTTCAAGTCTGTTTTCAACCAGATTTTCTAATTGCTCGGAAGCTTTATTTAATCTGTCTTCTCCTTCTGATATAATAGTTGTAGAAGCCTCTTCTTTTTTCTTTTCCTTTTGCTCTCTGTAATCATCCATAGCGGCGCATAATAGAGTAGCTAATTTTGTAATACCTTCTTCAGTTTTTGAATCCATATTTGATAATAAATTGCCGTCAGACTCTGTATTGTCATCATAATCTTCATTCGAAATATAGCTTTTTTTCATTGTGGAAGCTATATCTTTTGCTGAAGTTTTAATATCTCCTCTTATTTCTTTAAGTTTTTCTTCTTCCTTTTTTAAAAGTTCTCTTTTTTTATCTAATGCTTTTGATTCTTTTTCTATCTGTTTTAATACTTTTAGGTTTTCTTTATACTGTTCTTTATCTTCTTTTGACAGCTTATTTGTATTTTTTTTAGTATTTTTTAATTCCGATACAGCTTCTTTTAATTTAGCTTTTAATTCCTTTTTTTCCAGCTCCGATTCTAATAGCTTTTCTTTTAAAGCTTTAATTTCTTTTAAAGTTTCTTTATCCTGTTTTGATGATTTCAAAGCATTTTCAGTTTTTGATTTTGAGGCTTCTTTTGCTTTTAGTTTTAATTCTTCATTTTTTAATTCTATTTTTCTTTTTTCTTCTTCAAGTTTTTGATTAGTTTTTTCTAATTTATCTAATTTTTTCTGAAGCTTACTTATTTCTGTACTGTTGCTTTGAGTTTTGGCAGGTATTGATTTTTTTTGCTCTAAATCTTCTATTATTTTTTTATATTTATCCTCTATTTTCTTTTTTTGTATATCCACAACCTTTTTATATTTTTGATTTAGCTCAGCTATTTTTTCTTCAGACTGCTTCAGTTTTAATTTTAATTCTTCAGATAATTCTTTATAAGAGATTCTGCCTGATTTTTTATTATTAATTGTTTCAGATGATTCAGTTTTTTTAATACTTTCTGTTTTTTTTACCGCCATATAAAATGCCTGCCATTATATTTTTATATTATTAATATTAACGGAAAAAATTTAAATTTGCCGATAAAAATATTTTCCTTAAAATAATTAATAATATATATTATATATTAATTATAAAAATATGATATAATAAAAGTTTTTATACTTGATAAATATTTTATAAATGATATAATACTCTTGATTTAAAATAGAAATCAGTTTTTAAGGAAAAAATATATATGAATGCCTTACTTACATTAGGAATAGTTGTTTATTCTATAATATGCGTACTTTTAATATTATTAATAATAATACAGGGAGGTAAAGCAGAAGGTTTGTTTTCCAGTGCTCAGGCTAATGTTTTGGGAAGTCAAAGAGGAAATGCTTTAGGCAAAGCTACTAGTTTTCTCTCCACTATATTTATAGCTGGTGCATTGCTTATATCTATTGCCATAAGCACACAGAAAACAGCTTTTGAAACTGCCGAAACAAATGATCAAAATATGGCGACTCCGTTAAACGCTCCTATTGATAATAATACAGGTATTACAAATTCTATTCAGTAATATTACTGTTAATAAACTTTTTTATATAATTTTTTTATTTAGGTTTTTTTAATTTTCTTATATCTATATTGTTGGTTTTTATAAGGTTATCATCAAAGTATAATACCATTTCTAATTTATCTGCCTGCCGCCAATAATTTCTGTCAAAATGCGTTTTAAAGCCTATTCTCTGACCTAATGGAAATCTTATATTATAAAAAGAATTATTTCCTGAAAATAATAACTTTTTATTTTTGTATAATGAAAAAGATGCATTTAGTCTTTCTATATTATTTGAATTAGTATAATCTGAGTTTTCCAATTCTATTGTTATTATAACGGCGTCTTCTATAAACTCTGCATTATTAATTTTTACTATAATATCATTTTTAGTTTTTAAGATATCAAAATACGGAAGATTATTAAAAAAACCTCTTTTATAGAGAAGCATTCCTATAACTGCTATAGTCAAAAATGTGCCGTATAAAAACATAAACCATCTTCTTGCAAATATGCTTACCTCTCTTTTAACAATATTATGTTTTATTTTTTTATCGGCATAAAATTCATGTTCTTTTTGTTTTGGATCATAAACTTCTCTGGACAATTTATTTATTCCTTTTTAGTATTTTATATGAAATATCGGATAAGTCTTTAGGCTGAATATAATCGTTTCCGAATTTTTTAGATAATATATTAAAAGATTTAGATTGTATAATTAATGCTGCTTTGGAAGCATCTAAAGTATTTAATTTTCTGGCAAGCAGCGCTCCTATAAATCCAGCTAAAACATCTCCCATACCTGCTTTTCCCATAGACTCTTTAGGATTATAATTGATATATATATCATTATTATGCATTAAAAAACTTACGGCATCTTTTAATATAACGGAGGCATTTGTTTTCTGTCTGAATTTTAATAATGCCTGATAAGGATTATTTAATGCCTCTATATGATTAATTTGTGTTAACTTTTCAAATTCATATATATGAGGAGTTAATATAAAATTATCTTTAAGTTCTTTAAATGTACTTTCAAACATTAAATATAAAGCGTCTGCATCTATAACTGCAGGTATTTTTATTTGCTTTAATATGCTGTTTACAAAAATCTCGGTTTGCATATCTCTTCCTATACCTGAACCTATTATGCATGCATCGCTTTTATTTATGTCATTTACTATTTCTATATCATTTTCAGTAAAGCATTTCTGATTTTCTTCTCCGATTCCTATAATTACTATTTCAGGCATAGAAGATATAACAGCATCTCTTATATTTTTTACTATTCCCGAAGGTACATATAATCTTATATATCCCGTTCCCAATCTGTACGCTGCTTTAGAAGCTAAAACGGCAGCACCTATATAATCATTGCTTCCTGCAATTATAGCAAGCATTCCTTGTTCTCTTTTGCTTGAGAATGCATTTCTGTTTATATTTATTTTTTCATTACAGTCTATTAATTTTGCTTTGTATTTGCAGCTGTCTAATACAGATTTTGGAAATATTGATTTTATTATAAATAGCTTTCCTATATACTCTCTTGTTTTGTACAAAAAAAATATATCTTTGGCAAAACATACAGTATAAGTTTCATGGGCTTTGAAGCAGCTGTATATATTATTATTGTCATTTATTTTTGAAACAAGCCCTGACGGAATATCTATTGCAATTCTCAGAACATCAAGCCCATTTATACTGTCTATTAATAATTTATATATTCCTTCTAAAGGTCTGCTTCCTCCTGTTCCGAATAATGAATCTAATATGACGGACTTTTTTTCAATATTTTTGACAGCATGCAGTACATCTTCCTCACTTCCTAAATAATTTATATCTATATTCATAGATTTTAATATATTAAAATTGGAATATGTATCTTTATTAACTCGGTCAATATTTCCTATGATATATATTTTAACATTGCATCTATTATTTATTAAATACCTAGCTGCGGCAAGACCGTCTCCGCCGTTTCCTCCAACAGATGAGAAAATATATACGGTTTTTTTGGATAATAATTTTTTATGTCTTTTTAATAGAAGATGAAAAATATCTCTTGCTGCATGTTCCATAAGAAGTATGGAAGGTATTTTCTTTGATGTTTTTTTATCTATATCGATCAATTCTTCCGCAGTTACAACTTTCATTTATTAATTCCCAATTTTTCTTTTATTATTTCAAAAAGCGGTAAAAAAATATTTTTATTTAATTTTCTGTATTTTACAGCTTCATTGTATGTATTTTTTTCATTATTGTTTTGAAGTATATTATTATATATTTCTTTAGGCATTATATTAGAATTATTTTTAAATACATCTAAATCATAATATGCGGATAGTTTTAAACTCCATAGTGCATGTTTAGTCTCTTTATCATTAGCAAGTATAGGATAAATATAAATATAAGATTTCGATAAAGTATTATATAAATATTTTATTTCTTTAATAGAATTAAAATCTGGTATATTTCTGTATAATATTGAACTTCCTTTTTTTATTATATTGCTTATTTTGTATTTATCGCTGTTATATGCATATAATAATGTCCAGTATGTTGCATCTTTATATAAAGTTTTTGCTATATCCCAATAATACATATCTTTTGTGGTTATATATGATAAATTTGCAGAATCTATACTATTAAAGTACATGTTTACTATATCATAAAGTTTTTGATTTTCTATGCTGTTATTTACCAATGATGTTTTATTTCCGTTATAATATATTGACAATAATAATCCTATTATAAGTATAAATATTATTATGCATGCTACTTTAATAATACCGTAAAATAATTTTCCGTTTCCGCTTTTTATATGAGTTTTTTCCTCAGAATATCTGCTTTCATATTTTTTTATTTCTTTTTTATCAGGATATGCAGCTTCTGGATATTCTCTGTCTAAATTATTAATATCTAATTTTTTATTATCATCTTTTGTTTTTCCCTCATTTCTTTCTTTTTCATTTAGATTTTTTATTATACTTGTTATATCTATAGAGTTATAAGTCTTGTTTTTACATATATTTCTTATTGCATTATCATCTATAGGCTTATCCGATATTTCAACAACCTCTTCTATAATATCATCATTATAATTATTTTTTTTATACTTTATTTCACTGTCGGATTCATCAGATATATCTTCAATTATTTCATTGCTGTTTAATTGTTTTAATTTATTTTTTAAATAATAATCTGCATCAAATTTAATATTTTTTCTTTTTGAAAAAGTGCCGAAATCTTTTATATGCACATTTTCTTCTTTCAATATATCTTTTATATTCTTAAATATATTTTTATATATTGATTTTTCCAAAAAAATATTTTTTATATTTCCTTCAATATTAATAGATTCTAATGAACCGTCAAAGTTTTCATTTTCATTTTTTAAAATTATATCGTTATTTTCTATACCCAGAATTCCCAATCTGTCCATATAAAAAGTTTTTCTGTTAATAATATAATCTGCTATCACTGAAAAAAGTTTTTTAATGATATCATCAATTTCATTATAAGTCATTTTAAATTCATCTGATATATTTTTTATCAATTTATTATTAGTTTTATACATATATTGCCTTTTTAAATTTCATAGTATATTGTAAAATTATATATCAATTTGGAATAAAAAAAAGCCTAATTTTATTAAAATTAGGCTAAAAAATAAAATAATTTATTTTATAGATATTCTTTCAGCCATTCCTTTAATTGAGTTTCATTTTTCATTCCTTCCGCTCTTTTTACCACTTCTCCGCCTTTAAATACTATTAAAGTAGGTATTGATTGAACGCCGTATTTAGCGGCAACCTCTTCTGAATTATCAACATTAACAGCTCCGAAATTCATTTTATCAGCATTCTGATCTGCTACCTTATGTAAAATAGGAGTCTGCATTTTACAAGGTCCGCACCATTCTGCAAAAAAATCAACTAATATAGCCTTATCTCCCGATATAGCTGCTTCAAAATTATCTGTTTTTAATTCTTGTACTGACATATTTATATTCCTCGCTTATTTTTATGATTTATTTTATTAGTATACTCTAACTTAATTAAAAGTCAATAATTTTTTTATTTTTTGATATACATATATGGTGTATATTTTTATTTGATTTTTTTAAGCCGTATAATATCAGCTTAAATATTGCAGAAGAATTATTTTATTGCTGAATTGCAATTTAAGACAAATAAAAAAGCCATGTTCATAAAAACATAGCTTTTTTAAAATTTAAATTATTATATTTTTTTAAATACTATAGAAGCATTATGTCCGCCAAATCCGAAAGAATTACTTATAGCATATTCTATTTTATAATCTTGAGCGGTATTTGCCACAATATCCAAATCGCATTCTGGATCTTGCTCCTGCACATTAATAGTAGGATGAACTTTTCTTTCAATTATACTCATAACAACCGCAATAGCTTCCATACCTCCCGCTGCGCCTAATGCATGACCTATCATAGATTTGGTGGAATTGATTTTTATTTTTTTAGCATGCTCTTCGCCCAGCGATTTTTTAATGGCTTTTATTTCTGCAATATCTCCCACAGGAGTGGAAGTACCATGCGTATTAACATAATTGATTTTGCCGGGTGAAATTTCAGCGCTTTCAATAGCCAAAGACATAGCTTTAGCCCCCATAGCTCCGTTATCTAAAGGAGCTGTAATATGATTAGCATCGGCAGTAAAGCCATAGCCGCAGACTTCGGCAAGTATTTGCGCATTTCTTTTTTTAGCATGCTCATACTCTTCCAGTATCAATATGCCTGCGCCTTCTGCAATAACAAATCCGTCTCTTCCTTTATCAAAAGGTCTTGATGCCTTCTGAGGTTCATCATTTCTTGTAGACAAAGCTCTTGCATTATTAAAACCTGCAATAGTGAGAGGATTTATAGTAGCTTCCGAACCTCCTACTATCATAATATCGGCTTCATTATTTTTAATATGCCTGTATCCCAAACCTATAGAATGATTTGAAGAAGCACATGCTGTAACAGTACTGTAATTAGGACCATTCATACCATATTCCATAGATATTAATCCAGGCGTCATATTGATTATCTGCATAGGCACAAAGAAAGGTGATACTCTGCTTGGACCATCGGAAAGTATAGTATTATGATTTGATAATAGAGTAGTTATTCCTCCAATACCGCTGCCGAGAACACATCCGGCTCTTAAAGGATCAAAGCCTGTTTTGGGTTCTATTCCAGCCTGCTTAAAGGCATGATGAGCGGCATATATTCCGAAATTTATAAAAGGATCTAATCTTCTCAGCATTTTTTTATCGGAATAATAATCACCTTCAACAGGTAAAGCTTCGGCACCGATTTTGGTAATAAGCTCTTCTTTTTCAGGATCAAAATATTTGCTTAATGTTTTAACACCTGAAACACCATTAAGCAAATTATTCCAAAAAGTTTTAACATCATTTCCAAGAGAACTTACTATTCCAAGTCCTGTAATCACAACTCTGCGTTCACTCATATATAAAACTCCTAATAATTTTTAACTATATCAAAAACTTTCCCGTAAAAGACATAATTATCTTTAAACGGGAAAATTTAATAATATAATTATTATTTCTTATGTTCTTCAATATATTTAGCTGCATCTGCCACATTCTTAATTTTTTCTTGATCTTCTTGAGGAATTTTGATATCATAACGTTTTTCTAATTCCATAATTAATTCAACCAAATCAAGTGAATCAGCGTTTAAATCGTCTACAAAAGAAGCCGTATCGGTGATTTTGCTTTTGTCTGAGATGTTTAATTGGTTGGCGACAACATCTTTAATTTCATCAATTAATGCCATTTTTAGTCTCCTTAAATTTTATTGTTTATTAATAAAGCGCTTTTATAAGCGTCATTATATGCTTTTTTGCTATTATTACATTGACATTCCGCCGTCAACAGCTATAACTTCTCCTGTGATATAATTACTTATATCGGAAGCTAAAAATAATACTAAATTGGACACATCTTCCGAAGTTCCTAATCTTTTTAACGGAGTTATGCTCATTATTCCTTTTACGGTATCTTCCGAAAGTATATCCGTCATATCCGTTTGTATGAATCCGGGTGCTATAGCATTTACGCATATATTTCTTGGAGCAAACTCTTTAGCCATAGACTTTGTCATGCCTATAATTCCTGCTTTGGATGCAGAATAATTAACCTGTCCTGCATTACCCATTTTTCCTATAACGCTGGATATATTAATTATTTTTCCTTTTCTTGCTCTAAGCATATATTTAGCGGCTTCTCTTGACATGTAGAAGGCTCCTGAAAGATTTGTTGAAATTACATCATTCCAAAAATTATCTTCCATTTGTATTACAAGCATATCTTTGGTTATGCCTGCATTATTTACAAGTATATCTATAGAGCCGAATTTTTTTATAGCTTCAGCAATTATATCTTTACAAGATTCGCTTGATTTAGCATCATGCTGCAGCGCTAAAGCTTCAACATTGTATGCTGATTTTATTTCATTAGCAGTATTAGAAGCTTTTTCAAAGTTTGTGGCAGTAACAACCATATTAACGCCTTCTTTTGCAAGAGTTTCAGCTATTTTTTTTCCTATTCCTCTGCTGGAGCCTGTTATTACTGCTGTTTTATTTTTAAGATTTAAATCCATATTTATCCTTTTCAGATATTAAATATATATAGTATAAAATAATTTTTTATTTGTTAAAAATATACATATATTAAAACAAAATATATTGAATTTGTCAAGTAAAAATAATAAATTTAAAATGTTCGACTTTTTTGGTATAAAAGTCGGACATAATATTTTATTTTTTTTTGTTATTTTCAGCTTTTTTTACCGCTTCTTTTTTTAACTCTTTTGATTTTCCTTTAATCATATTCATAGCTGCTTTAATTAATGCTTTAGCTTCTTTTTTATTTTTAGCTTCGGCTATAATACGGACAATAGGCTCAGTATTTGAAGATCTTACATGAAGCCAGCTCTCCTGCAGATCTATTTTTATGCCGTCAATGGATGTTATTTTGGCTTTCGGATATTCTTCTTTTATCTTTTTCAGGAAGTTTTTTTCATCTATTTTTGATACTTCCAATTTCTCTTTTACTATTTCATATTTTGGTATTTCATTTACAAGTTCTGTTATAGTTTTTCCAGTTTCCGCCATTAATTCTAATATTAAAGCTATTGCTAAAAGCGAATCTCTTCCGGGAGTTACAGAAGGTACTATTATACCTCCGTTTCCCTCGCCTCCGAAATATAATTTATTTTTTACTACATGCGAAGAAACATTTATTTCTCCTATCTTTGTGCGATTAACAGAATAGCCTTTATCTTTAGCTAAATCATCTATCATTCTTGAAGTAGATAAATTAACTGCGGCATTGCCTTTTCCTTTAAGCCATAAATATTTAGCGCATAGAGCCAAAGTATATTCTTCGCTTACTGTGGTTCCGTCATCAAGCACTATTGCAAGTCTGTCGGCATCTGGGTCCTGAGTAAATCCTATATTAACTTTATTTTTCTTTACTAAATCGGATAAGCTCTTCATACTTGAAGCCGAAGGTTCTGCAATATGGGCAAATTTGCCTGTATGTTCTTTGTTGATAGAAATTTCTTTAACTCCCAATGCCTTTAATAGAGGAGGCGTTGCAAATAAACCTGTTCCATTAACATAATCGCATGCCGCCTTAAAATCAGCTTTTTTTATTTTTTCTGTATCTATAAACCTGATGATTCGTTTTATATGTTCGTCTATAGCATTATCTATTTTTTCATAAGTTCCAGTTTCCAATGCTTTTACAAATCTTGAGGATCTTTTATCATAAAATTTAATAAGTTCATTAACTGTTTTTTCATCTAAAAAATGTCCGCCTTTTCCTATAAGCTTTAATGCATTCCATTCTATTGGATTATGACTTGCAGATATCATAATTCCGCCATGTATTTTAAGTTTTTCTACCATATATAAAGCTGTTGGGGTAGGGGTTATACCTATATCTATTACATTTATTCCAGATGCCGTTAAGGTGGAAACAACCGCATTTAGTATGGATTTTCCTGTTATTCTTGTATCTCTGGCAACTAAAATTTTAGCTTTTTTCGGAAAAAGACAGGCAAATGCTGAAGTAAAATCCACTATTGTTCTTATATCTAAACCGTCTCCTATTATTCCTCTTATTCCTGATATACTTATTTTTAATGTTGGCATTTATAAAACTCCGTAAATAATTTTTTATATACTTTTATATATTATTAAAAAAGTAAAATGATTGTCTGTAATTTAGGCAGTAAAAAATAATATTCAATTATTTATTTTATAAAAACTGCAGTTAATAGAATGATCATTTACAATTCCTACAGCCTGCATATAACTGTAAATTGTTATGCTTCCTACAAATTTAAATCCTCTTTTTATTAAATCTTTGCTTATTATATCTGACAATCCGCTTTTTGCAGGAGGAATATTTTCATCATCTAATTTATTGTCTATTTGATTATTATCAGTAAAAGACCATATATATTTATCAAAACTCCCGAATTCTTTTTGTATTTCTATAAATTTATTCGCATTTATAATAAGAGCATTAATTTTTCTTTTATTTCTTATTATTCCTTTATTATTAAGAAGCTCTTCTATTTTTTCATCATCATATTTTGATATTTTTTTATAATCAAAATTGTCAAAAGCCTTTCTCATATTTTCTCTTTTATTTAATATGCATTTCCAGCTTAATCCTGCCTGCATATTTTCTAATATAAGCATCTCAAATAATTTTCTGTCATCATGGCAAATGCGGCACCATTCTTCATTATGATATTTTATCTCTATTTCGCTTTTAGCCCATTTACATATTTTCTGCATAAATAAAAATTATCCTCTTCTTTGTTGTTTATTCTATATTTATATTGCATTCATAATTATCAATTTTTATATTATATGATCCGTTTTTTAAATATGAGAAGTAATTATCTTTCTCTCCTGTTATGTTAACTGTTTTTTCCCCGTTGTATTCTATAATGCATCTGTTTTTTATATTATTTATATTAATATAATATTCTTCTTTATTTTTGCCTACCTCTATATTTTTATAAATATAAATATCATTAACCTCATTTTTATGATTACTGCCTCTTGAAGGGGCTTGAGTTAATCTTGTAAAATAGAGAATATAATCTGCAGCTGAGTTTTTTATACTTATAAACGGCTTATTATTTGAATACTGAAGCATATTTGAATCTTCCGTATTTTCCATAATAAACAGATCGTTTTTCAGATTGGCAACCATTTTTTGAAGTTCCGTATTTGATTCAAGCTCATTTAAAAAATCATCGGAAACTTTTAATGAATTTACATAATTTATTATTTCTTCTTCTGTATAGTTGTATTTATCCATATTATAAACCTGATAAATTATTAAAATTTGATTTTATATCATTCTTTATTTTATTTACAATTTTTGCAGCCGCATTGCCTGTAATGTTTAAAAGTTTAGCTATGAAACTGTACGGTACATTTATTTTTATAGAATGCAGTTTTTTTATATAATTTTGCTTTTTGCTTGCTAAATGTACAGTAAAAAGTCCTTTTTTATTATTTTCTTCTATTTGTGCATTTATTTTTGCTATTTTATCCTGCTGCCTTAATATATCATTATATTTATTTATATATGTTGCCCTTGCTTTTTCCACTATAGAATAAGCTTCTTCATAGTTTATATTAAAATATTTCATAAGCGGAGAAATTATAAAGTTTATAAATAGTTCAAGACTATGTATAAAAAATGCTATGGAATCTCTGCTGCTGTATTTTTTTTCCGTATAATTAAATATATTTAATGCCAATTCTTCAATATTGCTTTCATTATAATCTTTTGCATATTCATTTATAGAATATGATTTACTGTCATATAGAACATCATGCAATGTAAAAGCTTCTCTTTCATATAAAGGAGCATCCATTGAAATTTCTTTTTTATTATATTTTTCTTTTCTTTTTTTATAGTCTAAAAAGTTTAAATAACTGCTTCTTAATGTATAGGTAAACCAAGTAATAAATTTAGCGTCCGTTTCATTATATTTTAATATAATATTTTCTATTCTTTCTATATAGTATGAATAAAAATCCAAAGCATTATCATGAAACGCTCCGAAAACTTTTCTTGGGTAATTATAAATATAATTTGATAAATGTTCGTTAATTTCTCTCATTACTTCAATGCTTCTGGTTGCTTTATACTGCAAGATAGATTTTTTTATAAACTCATCATCAATCATTATTATCCTCATGTATGAGTATATTGTAAAATATTTCTTTCATTCTTTCATCTTTTATATTCGATTCTTCTATTATGTTATCAATCCATTCTTTATGTTCCTGAGTTAATTCTTTTTCTATTTCTTCTTTTTTATCTGCATTTAATTTTATAATATTATTTTTTACTTCGCCTATTCTTGTTTTTAATTCGGAAACTTCTATATTAGTTTCTTTTTTTATATTTTTGAATATATCTGCCCTGTTTATAAATATTTCATTAGCCCATACGCTATCTGTTACCGTAATAGTAAGAATTGAATTTCTATAAAATGAAGGACAGCATATTTTTGACAGCACTTCGCCCATAATATCATTCCATTTTTGAGATATTTTAATATAGCTTGCTAAATTTATATTCTGATATAGTTTTTTATCAGAGTATTCTTCCAATATATTTTTAATAATATTCATATATAACAATCCTGATACTTATATAATACAATAATTTTTTATATAATCAATATTATTAATGATTGGTTAATATTATATTATTTGTATTTTCTGCTGTATTATTAATATTATAATCATTTGTATTTATGATATTTGTAATGATTGTATTATTTGTAGAGTGTTCTGTTATTTCTATAGGTTTAGCTTCCATATCTTCATCATAAATTATATTTTGATTTGTGCTTATATTATTATTTTCTATTTCATATTCATTAGTAATTCCCGACATTCTGGCTAATATATTTTTATTTCTGTTTATTGAATCTTTCAAGCTTCTGTAATTCGGATCTATTTTATATGCTTCTTCATATATATTAAGAGCAGAATAAAAGTTTTTATCTCTTTCGTATGCTGCTGCAAGATTTACCATATAAACTACATTATTAGGACTGTAAACGGTTGCTTTTAAAAAATAAGATTCTGCTTGTTTATAATCTTCAATATATAAATAGAGTAATCCGAGAAAGTTATTCATATATGCATCATTAGGTTTTAAACTGATTGAATATCTTATAGAAGCTATGGCTTTATTTGTATCTCCTAATTTATATAATGCATATCCCTTTTGAAAATAAAGTTTTGATGAGAATCTATTTACTATTATTCCGTTTCTTGCCGTTTTAAGCATATTTGTATAATCTTTCAGATTCATATATGCATTAGCCAAGTTTTCAAAATATTCTATTTTTAAAATAGGAGAGTTTTTTATTTCATATTCAAATAACTCGGCTGCTTTTTTATAGTTTTTTGAATTATAATATATATATGCATTAGGTAAATTTTTTCTGTCATAATAAAAAATATCATTGGTCTTAGAGTATAATGATAATACTATTAATAAAAATAATATAGCGGATAATCTATTAGCGTTCATCTTTTTTGAAACTTTGAAGCCTGAAATCATTAATCATTGCATTAGCATATGCTATAGTTGCATCATACATTTCTTCTTTGGTTTTTCCTTTAAAGAATTTATATACTCTAGGAGATTGTGTATTTAAATAATCAGGCAGTACTATTTCTCCGTCGCTTGATGCTTTTATGGCTAATTGTTTTATATTGCTCATTTTGTCAATAAATGAATGCAAAAAAAATCCTGATTCTTTTAATATGAATTGTTCGGCTCTGCTTGAATTGTCTCCGTTATTTAAGGCAAGTACATAATCTGCAAATATTTGAGGGACTTTAGTTTCTCCTACAGGTATTATAAATTTCTGAAATTTATTGTCATAATCTTTTACGGCAGTTTCCACAACATAATCGCCTGCAGGTCCGCATGAAAAATATCTTATAACTGAAAAACAATCATATAATTCCTTAAAAGCACCGTATAAATGACATATTTCCTCATCAGCTTTAGAATGAATATCTTCCATAGGATATTTTTCTGTAGCGCTTTTAAATTTTTCTATCATACTGTCAACTTTATTCATAAAAGAGTTTTCTTTTGCCTTCTCTTCTTCCACCTTTTTTCTCTGACGCTCCAATTCTCTGTCTCTTAAAGTAGTTTTTATGTCTTCTAAAATTTTTATTTCAACTATTAGGAAATTAGATAAATCCTGTCTATTTTGCAATGCCTCTCTGTATCTGTCATTAAAACCGTTTATATTGTATATTTTATTTCCATATTTTTCAGCACCCCGTTCATATTCGGTTCTTATTCTTGTTAAAGTTGAATTTATTTCTTTATCGCTTAAACCAGCCATTGAAGCCTCCTTTATGAAAAATATTTTATGCAAAAAATTACTGCAAATTAGCTGCTGTAATAATATATCGAAAAATACCGTTAATAAATTATATAATTTTTTTTAAATAAATCCAGTATTAAAAATTATTTATGATAATTATTAAGCGGTTTATTTATCTATCATATTTTATAGGTCTTTCTCCAGATTTGAATATATTTCCTTCTCTGGCTAAGTTAAAAATGCTAATTCAATATCCTCTGTAATCTTTGAAATTCAGGAAGATTTACCATTTCGCCTATAGTGCATAATGTATTTGTACTGCAAATAATTTTATATTCAGCATTATTAAAATATGATATTGCAGATGCGGTTCCTGTTGCAGTGCATACAACTCCTTAGAATGCTGATAATTTTCCTAATATGCTTGCATTATTGCTATTAAATTTGATATAACTAATGCTCTGTATAATTTATCTTCAGGTGCATTCATAGTATGAATAATATATTATTACAGGTACGGATACGGTTATTCCCTGATTGCCATGCCCTGAATTAGTTATTATGGGCATAGTACAGTCTTTCATTGGTATATCTATATAATTACTGTATAATTTTTTGTACATTAAATTTGCCATATTAAATCATGATGATGAATATTATATTATTGTTTTTTATCATAATTAACATTTTCTAAAATTATTTATTTTAGTTTTAATAAAAATTTACGATTTATTATTTTAGTTAATTATAAAAATATCATTTTTTTATAATTAGCTTATTTTATACTATTGATTTTTTTTTATTTTATGATATTTATAACAGATAATTTTTGAGAGATTAATTATTATGATACCTAGATTACATTTAAAAATAGTGGCAAGATTTAGAGAAGTTTTCGGACATAAAGGGGATACAAAGCTTTATTTTGCTTCAGGAAGAGTTACAGTTATAGGGGAGCTTATAGATTATTCTGGAGGAGATACTATAACTTCAGCTGTAGACAGGGGCACATATATGGTAGCTAGAAAAAGACCTGATAATAAAGTTAATATATATGCTCATTCTTTTAAGTCTAGAAAAAGTTTTACATTAGATGATTTGGAGAAAAATAAAGAAGATGAATGGGCTGTTTATTTTAAGGGTGTATTTTCAGTCATTTTAGAAAAAGAATATAAAATACATGGAATGGATATATTTGTATATACGGATCTTCCTTTTAATACTTCCTTAGCGTCTTCCAGCTCTTTATGCGTATGCTTAACTCATGCCGTATTGGATATAAATAATATAAAAGATGTGGAGCCTATAGAGATGGCTAAACTTTCTTATGAGGGAGAAACAAAATATGCATCTCATAGAACATCTCTAAGCGATCATGCTGCCATATTTATGTCTAAAGAAAATAATTTATTTCTATTTAATATGAAAAAACTTGAATATGAATATTTTGATTTTAATTTAGGCGATTATTGTATGGCTGTTGTAAACAGTAATAAAAAAAGAACTTCAAGTGACAGCGAATATAATGCAAGAAAAAGAGAATGTGAAAATGCATTGAGAAAACTTAAGGATAAAAAACCTAATTTAAAGTTATTATCCGATTTAAAGCCTAAAGATGCAGATTTTATTAAAGAAACTTTACAAAATAAGGAACAGAGAAGGGCTTTATATGTTTGCGACGAACAGAATAGAGTTAATCAGGCTGTTAAAGCTGTAAAAAAAGGTTCCGTTAAAGATTTGGCTAATTTAATACTTAAAACTCATGACGGATTAAGTAAATTATATGAGGTTTCAACTGCAGAGCTGGATATATTAGTTGAAGAGGCTATGAATATGGACGGAGTTCTAGGGGCAAGAATGATAGGAACAGGTTTCGGAGGAGGCGTTTTAATGTTCCTCAAAAAGACCGAAGTTGAAAATGTTATAGAAAATTTATACTCTCATTATAAAGAAAGAACTAGGAGAGATGCAGATGTTTATATATTAAAATTGTCAGACGGCATTAGAATTTTACCTACGGAATAATGAATTTTAAAATATTTTAATTAATAAAATAGAAATTAATATAAATAAAGTTTTATTTTTTATATTGCTGGTAAATATTAGTAAATAAGTTTATAATCGTATATGCGAGTTAAAAATAGGGACATTTTATGACATTATCAGAAATTAAAATTATTGTATCAAACATTAAAGAACAATCGGAAATATTAAGGGGGTATCTTTGACCCTGATTCAATTTATAAAAGGGTTAAGGAGATAGATGAAATATCCTCTAAAAATGATTTTTGGAATGATAATATATCAGCTCAAAAACTTATGAAAGAAAGAATGCTTCTTTTAGATAAAATAGATCCTATAGATGCTTTGATAAAAAATTCTAATAATATTTATGAGCTTGCTGAAATGTCTATAGAATCCAATGATACGGAAATGGAACATGAATTGGAGCATGAGTGTTTGGAATTGCAGAAAGTTTTTAATGAGCTTGAAACTAAGAATCTGTTTTCAGGAGAGTTTGACAGCAAGAATGCATATTTAACTTTGAATGCGGGAGCAGGAGGAACTGAAAGCTGTGATTGGGCTTCTATGCTTTCAAGAATGTATGTAAGATTCTGTGAAAGACATGGTTTTACTGTAGAAATAACAGATGAGCTTCCTGGAGATGAGGCAGGTATAAAGCAGATAAGTTTTTATGTTCAGGGTCTTTATGCATACGGTTATTTACGCTCCGAGATAGGAGTTCATAGATTGGTGAGAATATCGCCTTTTGATGCTAATGCTAAAAGACATACATCCTTTGTGGCTGTAAGCGTTATGCCCGATATAGACGAAGATATTGAAATAGAAATAAATCCCGCAGATTTGAGAATAGACACATACAGAGCTTCTGGAGCTGGCGGACAGCATGTTAATAAAACTTCATCTGCAATAAGAATAACGCATATACCTACTAATATAGTTGTCCAATGTCAGGCGGAAAGAAGTCAGCATAATAATAAAGATATGGCTATGAAAATGCTTAAGGCTAAACTTTATCAGCTTGAAAAGGATAAGCTTGATAAAGAAAAGCAGAAGATAGCTGGAGAAAAAACGGATATAGCTTGGGGCAATCAAATAAGAAGCTATGTTTTTCAGCCTTATCAAATGGTTAAAGATTTAAGAACTGGATATGAAAGCGGAAATATGAATTCTGTTATGGACGGTAATATAGATGAGTTTATATCTGCGTATCTTAAAATGCAGATAAAAAAATAGCATATTTCAATCTGTTAAAAATAATCTTATTTTATTATTCTAATATGTAAAAAGTTTGTTGTATAAAAACAAAAATTTTTATATTTATTCTATTTACTTTTTCCGACATATATTGTATTATGTCTAAAATAAAAAAATGGAGAAAATTATGTTAAAAAAGATTACTTTTGTATGTGTAATGATAGCTGTTTTAGCGATTGCTGTCCCTAAAAAAGCCGATGCCGCTTATGCTGACGGTGCATCAATAGGAGTTTCATTATTCGGCGGATATCCGAATTCAGGTTTAACTTTACTGGGACAATTTAAAGGCGTTCCTTTAATGTTTGGTATTGGTTTAAATGCGGGATTTTTCGGAAATTCATATTTCGGTGTCGGACTTACTATGGATTGGTGGGGATATAAAACTCTTTTAGGCAAAGCGGGAGCATCAGATGTTCATTTTTATGTAGGACCGGGACTTGCCGCTTCGGTAGGATTTGGAAGCAATTATTGGACTGTATCTGCAGGTTTAAGAGTTCCTTTAGGATTCTCTTTTTTAATTAAGCAGAAATGGGAGATTTTCTTAGAGCCTGCTCCTATTTTAAATGTGCTTCATGCCGATACCGACGGAATCAGCATATTGGGGATTAATATTGCTAAAGGTGGCGGAGGTTTTTATATAGGTAATTTATTAAGCATATCTTTCCAATTCGGATTTAGATATTGGTTCTGATTTATAATTTTTATAGTATTTATGCCTAGCTATTTATTAGCTGGGCTTTTTACTTTTATAATAATTTCTTTACTTTTTTATATTATTTTTTATATTTATATAAAATACTAATTAGGTTTTTATTTTTATGTTTAAAAGAATGGCGATATACAGTTTTTTTTTAACTATTCTGATTTTTGTTTTTTCTATATCATCTAAATTGTATGCCAATTATCCAAACGGCTCTGCTGGAGGATTTTTTTTAAGATTTAGTTTTCCAAGTCAGGCATCTTTAGGGGTTACAGGAAAAATTGAGAATATTCCATTAATGTTTGGGGCAATATTTAATATAGGCATATCTTCTAAAGGCTGGGCTTGGTTTGGTTTAAGTGCAAGCGCAGATTGGTGGGCTTTAAAATACAGAATAGGAAGGGTAGGCAGATCTGATATAAGGCTTTATTTCGGACCGGGAGGAGAGTTTATAGCTGAGTTTGGAAATAATTATTGGAATTTAGGCTTAGGTTTCAGACTTCCTTTAGGTATTTCTTTTATAATTGATAGGGATTGGGAAATATTTCTGCAAGCGGCTCCTGGTCTTAATGTAATAGCCTTTGGAAATGAAGGTTTCGGAACTTTCGGCTGGTATCCTAGTCATACAGGCTGGACTTTTTCTAAATTCTTCAGATTCTCAGGTGATATAGGATTTAGATACTGGTTTTAATAAATTTTTTATATAAATATAAAGTTAGATTTTATTTTTTCCTTTTACCAGAGGTATATAATCAAAGAATGAATATATAGTTATTATTGTAACCGCTAATAAACTAAAGTATATTATTGTGTCATAAGGAAGAACTGCGGAAGTATGTTTTAATATTTTTATAATAAATATTATAATAACTGCAGCCGCTCTGGAAGCGGTTTTTAATTTACCGCTGAACTTAGCTGCAACTGCAAATCCTCTAAGTCCTCCTAGGATTCTTATAAACATTGAAAACATATCTCTGTAGAGCGAAATTATATACATCCATATAGGCATAGAACCTTCATATAAAAATATTGTAAACATCGTTATATGAAATACTGTATCTGCAAACGGATCTAAAACCTTTCCTAAATCGCTTACCAAATTTAATTTTCTTGCTACAGCTCCGTCTAAAGCATCTGTTATTTCAAGTGCTATAAGAAATATTAATGCCAATACGGAACTTATTATAGAATTATAAAAATATAAGAATATAACAAGCGGAGATAAAACTATTCTGCTGATGCTTAATAAATTAGGTATATGCTTTTTCATAAATTAACTTCCTTTTAATTGTAAAAAGTTTTATCTAAAGTTATTTTCATCTAATCTTATGCTTTCTTCAGCCATGTTATTTTCTTCCGTATAATCATTTTCCGTTTTTATATAGTAGTTTTTATCCCGCATAGCTGCATTATATATTGAATAGTCCGCTTCGTATATCATTCCGTTTTCAGGTTTTACATATACTCTGTTATCATCATTATCATATACTATTTCATAAGTTTTTTTAGTATTGTCTTCCATATATATTGTAATTACAGCATCAGGTATTCTGAATAATCTTTCTAAATATCTTATAGTGTTATTATCATATACAAACCCCGCTGCTTTAATTAAAGATAATGCTTCAAAATCTCTATAAGCTTTATCCAAATTAATTTCACCATCTATGCCGTCAACAGTCCAATTTGTTCTATTTGATTTTCTTATAGTATTTGTATAATCTATTATGCTGCTTTCAGTTCTTATAACCGAATCTATATATACAGGTTTGTCAAATATTTGCTTGTCTCTCAGCATATCAATGCTTTTCTTTAATGCCTCTATATATATAAGCTCAACACTGAAGTATTCATCATTATATTTAACATAATACTTTTCTTCATCTGGAGTTTTATTTCCTATAAATATTTTATATTCTTTATCTCCTTCCCATACGCTGAACTCATTGCTTGAATTATCAAATCCGAACGATTCAGATTCTATCAGGTTTGTTATTATCATATCAATATTAAGAGTATTAAAGTTTTTAACATTTGCAAATGCTTCCATCTGATCTATTTTATAATCATTAGAAGGCGATATAATTTTCCAAGCTTCATTAATTTTTTCTACTATTATAGGTTCTTTATCATATTTTAATTCATATTTTGTAACATTTGTTTCATTAAGCTCAAAAATTTGTTTTCTAGGCTTATTAGCTTCTATCTGCATGCGTTTTTGTTTTGTAGTTAAAAAAGCTGTTACGCTTATTAAAGCTAAAACCGCAAGTAAAATTATAATTTTTGTAATATTCTTATTCATTTTTATTTATCCTATTCATTATTATTTTTTATTTTCAAGCATAATATTTGCTAAATATAAAAATATTGCGGTAACTGATAAGAAGTATATAATATCTCTTAAATCAAGCACTCCTCTTGCGGTATTTGCAAAATGATAATCTCCGCTTATAACTTCTATAATATTGGCTGATGCTGGAAGAAGCAGAGCTATATGTCTTAGAAACATATTTAATGATATCATAATGGCAAGTCCTACTATTAATGCAATTATTTGATTTTTAGTTGCAGATGATGCAAATATTCCAATGGAGCATAATTCTGCTATAAGAAATACGCTTCCTATATACCCTGCTATTACAGGACCTATATCTAATCTGCCTAGAAAAGTTAATGTTATAGGGTAGAGTATTGTGGGAACTAATGCAAAAAGCATGAATATAACCGCCGAAAAAAATTTTCCTAATATGATTTCAAAAGCAGATACGGATTGTGTTATTATAAGTTCATAAGAACCGCTTGAAAATTCACTTGATAATGAACCCATTGTTATAGGCGGAATTGTAAGAGAAAGTATTATGGGCAGAATACTGAAAAAATCCTGCATATCGTTTTGCTGAAGTATAAAAAATCTTGAGAAAAAATACACTCCGCTTACTATTAAAAATATAGCCGAAAATATATACGCTATTGGAGAAAAGAAAATATGTCTTAATTCTTTTTTTAATATGATATTAGATTTTCTTATGGTTTTATTTATTTTTTTCAATGAAAAAATATTTTCCATTTATTTATCTCCTTTTGTTAATGTATGGAACACCTCTTCCAAATTTTCTCTTTCTTTCATCATTTCATATATTATCCAATCGGTGCTTTTTATAAATGAATAAATTTTTTCTCTGGGCTCTTCATCATTGGAATATAATGTAATATATTTTAAAGTTTTATTATCTTCTATTTTTATATCATAAATATTTTCTATTTTTTTTAGTTTTTCTATTATTTTTTTATTATCATCATTGCTTTTTATAGATAATTTTATTCTGGAAGATATTTTATTTTCTTTTCTGTTATTTAAAGTTAAATGCTTAGGGTGTGCATCAGCAATAACATTGCCTTGATTAATAATTATGGCTCTTGAACAGGAAGCTTCAACTTCGCTTAATATATGCGTTGATATAAGAACAGTTTTTTCTTTTCCAAGCTCTTTTATTAATTCTCTTATTTCGGCTATTTGATTAGGGTCAAGTCCGTTAGTTGGCTCATCTAATATAAGTATTTTGGGATCATGAATAATAGCTCCCGCAATACCTGTGCGCTGTTTATAGCCTTTAGAAAGTTCTCCTATAGATTTTGATATAACCTCTTTTAGGCTGCATGCATTAACCGCATAATGAAGTCTTTCATTTAATCTGCTTCTTTCAAGTTCCTGTATTTCAGCCATATAAACAAGATAGTCAAATACGCTCATATCATCATAAAGAGGCGCTGATTCGGGCAGATATCCTATTATTTTTTTTACTTCTATTTCTTGGTTTAATATGCTTTTTCCGTCTATAACTGCATTTCCGCTTGTGGGGGATAGATAGCAGGTGAGTATTCTCAAAGTGGTTGATTTTCCTGCTCCGTTTGGTCCTAATATACCCACTATCTCTCCTGCATTTATTTCAAAGCTCACGCCTTTTAAGGCATGAAAATCTCCGTAATATTTATTTAAATTTTCCACCGATATCATTTTATTTCCTTATCTTGTCAAATAATTTTTAAAAAATTAAAAATACATTTAAATAGAAAAACATTATAATATATATAAAGTAAAAAAACAATTATAAAATTATATTAAATAAGTATTAAATTAAAGTTATAAAAAATATTAAAAATATTATATTATTTTCTTGACTGTTATTATTTTCATTGTATTATAATGCTAATATTTTTAGGCAGAATATATTATGAATGTGGAGAAGATATTAATCGATTGTCAGACGGCTATAAAATATGAGTTTATAAATAAGTCGTATCTTTTGGAAGCTATAACTCATAGAACTTATGCTAATGAAGCAAAAAATAAAATGAAATATAATCAGAGGCTTGAGTTTTTGGGGGATTCTGTTCTCTCTCTTATAATATCAGATTATCTGTTTAGAAAATATAAATTCAGCAAAGAGGGGATTTTGTCTAAAATAAAATCTTCTTTAGTATCTCAGAAAAGTTTGGCTGATATTTCAAAAGAGATGAAACTCGGCGATTTTTTGCTTTTAGGACATGGAGAAGAGACTTCGGGAGGAAGATACAGAGATAATATGCTTGAAGATTTATTTGAGGCTGTTGTAGGTGCTATATATTTAGATTCAGGTATTACTAATGCCGCAGAGTTTGTTATGCATGCCTATAAAAAAAAGCTTAATAATTTAGATATAGACAATTTTGATAAAGATTATAAAACAATGTTTCAGGAGATTATACAGAAGAAGCATAAAACAAGTCCTATATATAAATTATTTGAATATCATGATAAGGGTAATAATGATATGTTTAAAGCCGAAGTTTATGTTAATGATAAAAATTTTGCTTTAGGTATTGGTAAAAGCAAGAAAGAGGCTGAAACGGAAGCCGCAAAAAATGCATTGGAAAAAATAAAGCATATAAGCTATACTATAAAAAAAACAGATAAAAAAGGTAAAATTTATGAATAAAACTCTGATAGCCCCTTCAATACTTACAGCATCTTTTGCAAATTTGGAAGATACTATAAAAGAACTTGAAGAAGCGGGAAGCGATTATCTGCATTTGGATATTATGGACGGTGTGTTTGTACCTCAGATTACATTCGGTGCAAAGGTGGTTTCAGATATAAAAAAAATAAGTAAAATTCCTCTTGACATACATCTAATGATAATAAATCCTGAAAATCATATTAACGATTTTGCTGAAGCGGGCGCAGACATTATAAGCGTGCATTATGAGGGAAATATACATATTCATAGATTAATTTATCAAATAAAATCTCATAATATCAGGGCGGGTATAGTGCTTAATCCTCATACAAGAACCGATGTAATAGAACCCATTATTGATGATATTGATTATCTGCTTATAATGAGCGTAAATCCCGGATTCGGCGGACAGAAGTTTATAGAATCGTCTGTAAAAAAAATAAAAGAAGCTAAAAAATTAATAGGAAGCAGAGATATAATGCTTGCGGTAGACGGAGGAGTTAATCTTAATACATGCGCTAAAGTATCTGAATCAGGAGCTGATTTTTTAATTGCTGGAAGCGCCGTAATTGACAGCAATAATAAAAAAGATATTATTAATAAACTTAGAAAAAGGGTATAATTGTGTCAGATAATAATAAATTTATTCTTACTGCTTTATTGGCTTATATAATGTGGGGGCTTCTTCCTTTGTATTGGAAGCAGGTTCAAAATTTTGATTCCGCATTCGTTTTAGGCATAAGAATCATTACTACTTTTATATTCAGTTTAATTATTGTTATATATAAAAGATCTGATTTATATAAGGGATTAAGGCATTTGATATTAATAATTACTGCAGGTATTTTTTTAGGTATTAATTGGTATTTGTATATTTATGCTGTCAATTCAGGTCATGTTCTTGATGCTGGACTTGCATATTATATAGCTCCGATTTTAAGTATTTTGATAGGAATAATATTTTTTAGAGATAAAAAAACTAAATTAGAATATGCAGCTATTATTTTAATGTTTATCGGAATGATTTATCAGACTATAACATTAGGAAAGCCTCCTATTACAGCATTTTTTATAGGTCTTACTTTTGCAGTGTACGGATTATTAAAAAAACTTACGGTATATTCCAGCTCGGAAAGTTTATTTTTAGAAACGGCAGCTATAATTATTCCGTCTTTAATTTTAAGTAAAATATATTTTCCTTCTTCGCCTCAGCCGATTCATACTTGGATTGCTTTGATGTTTTCAGGAATTGCAACAGGAATACCTCTGTATTTATATGCTAAGGCTGCTAAGGGACTTGAAATTTCTACTCTTGGTTTTCTGCAGTTTTTAGTTCCCATGTCTGCCACATTGCTTGCAGTTTTTGTTTATAAAGAAGAGATTAATTTGAATAGGCTGATTACCCTTATTATTATAATAACGGCTTCTTTTTTGTATGCATTATCAATATTAGTAAATTCTGAAAAATCATAAATACTAAAAATGCCTTGTACTGCAGGTAATACATAATTAAAGCTGCAGAAAGCTGATTACAGTTTTTTCTGTTTCTTTAGTCTTTTTTTCTCATATTTTTGTATTTTTTTCTTTTCTTTTTCTTCTGATTTTAATGCAGTCTGCAAATTGCCGTTATTAATTATATAATCCAAGCAAAAATTATAATCTTTATGCATTATATTAAGCTCTGGTATTTGTTTTGCAAATTTAACATAATCGGATTTTTCAAGCATCTTTATTATATATTCGCCTTCATTAAAATAATTATTCTTAAATAAATTTCCGATTTCACTGGTTGTCATATCCTCTATATTAAACTGAAATCTTTTTGTAAGATATCTTTTGAATATAAATGTCAGTTCAAAATAATACTGTGCATATTTATTTTCATTATAATATAAATCGCAGTCTATAAGTTTTAATGCATTTAATGCCTCAGTATCTTCTTTTATATTTATTTTTTCATTGAATTTTTTTTCTATATATTTCACCAAAGCAAAAATTAATATTATTATTCCTATAACTGAAAACGCTATTAATATTATAAATATCCATACATATTTAGGCATATCTATATTTACTGTGCTTTTCATAGGAGGAAGAGTTTTTCCGTCAGAAAAAGAATGAACTAATATATTTATATCTTCTCCTATAAGTTCTCTATATTCATTATTATAATTATATGAAATCTTAAACGGATATATTACAAACTGACCTACATCATAAAACCCTATTTTATATTTTATTATTCTTTCTTTATATTTGACTGTATTTCTATTAATATTTTTTACGGATATAATACGGCATTTATTATCTCTGCTGTCAAATGATATATCTTCAAATTTATAATCTATATTATTTTTTGATATAATACTAATCTCATAATCTATAGTATCTCCGATTATAGTATTTATGGAAGAAATATTATATGCTGCCCTTATTATAGTATCTTTTTCTATTTGTTTTTTACATGATATTAATAATATAAGCAATGCCGTAAATAATATAAATAATTTTTTCATGAAATAATACTAATCCTATATAATCTGTTATTTTCTTCATACATTTCTATTTCAAGCAGATAATAAGGAGCTTCAAAATATTCTATAAATTTATTTCCCCATTCTATAATGGTAATTCCGTTTTCTCTGATTTTATCATTAAATCCTATATCATCAAGTTCTTCTATAGTATTAAGTCTGTATAAGTCGGTATGTCTGAGTATGCTTTCTTTTCCGTTAAGCATTATATTATATTCATTTATCAGCGTAAAAGAAGGACTGCTTATAATATCGCCGCTTTCAAGCAATTTTGAAAGTATTCTCACAAATGTAGTTTTTCCGAAGCCTAAATTGCCTTCCATAATAATGATATCTCTATTCTTTATTATGCTTTTTAAATACTCGGCAACGATTTCTATATTTTCCTCATTTATATTTTTTTCTTCTTTTATAATTTCTTTTTTCATATTTTAATAGTTTTTATTTTTTAAATTATAAAAATAATATATTATAGAATATTATTTGTCAAATATGTAATATTATATTTTGCATTATAAACGGCGTTAATTTCCATAATGGCAAATATGGATATTAATCTTAGCGAAAAATTACTCATATCAAGACCAGAAAGTAAAAATAAAGTAAATAATATAAGTTTTGGATAATATTTTTTTGATAATAAAGAAATCATAAACGATGAAAATAAAGTCATTAAAAACATTATTATAATTACCATATAAACGGTAAAAGGCAGATACATAATAATGCCTAAAGCTCCGAAAAAAGACATCATAATCAAAAAGAAATTTCTTCCGAAAATTAATATGCCCGTTATTAATAATATTATCAATATAATTATAAAAATTAAATATTTATCAATATTTGAAATGATAATTCTTTTTATGAATATTAATATATAGGCTGTCATTAATATTAAAAATGAAAAAGATGATAATTTGCTCATATATTTTGATACGAATATAGATACATAGTGAAAAATATCCTTGTCTATAATTTTATTTGAAGATATTAAAATATAATTAATACTAGATGAAAATAAAGAAAGAAGTATAAACATATATATGCCTCTTTCCAATTCTGTTATGTTTTTTGAAAATATTATAGGCATTAGTATTTTTATTATTAGAATTAGCATAGATATAAAATACAATAATTCTATTATATTATAAATATTAATTTCAATCATATACAGCTTTAAAGTGCCGAATATTAAAAATAATATTCCAAATATGAATAAGGAAATATTTGAACTAAATAAGCTATTGTAGAATTTATAAAATACTAAAAAATAAAATAATATTAGTACAATATAATCAAAAATAAATGAAATTGTATAAAAATAAGAGTTGTTATCAATGACAGATGATCTGAAAAGTATATAATTAAAAAATACGGCTGAAATTAATATATATGACCAGAAATTGTATGTTACTACAAAAGAAGTATTTTTATTTATTTGAAGCATTAATTATTATCCGATTATTATATATATTATTATGATAATATTTTTATAAAAAATTGCAAGAATTTAAAATATATAGTCTCCATTATAATCTGTTTTTATATTTAATTCTTTTTTAGTATATTCAAATATATCATAGCCGGATTTTATATTAGTCCAAAAACTAACTATATTTTTATTGTAATATTTTTTATAATGATTGAAATTTGCATCGTTCATTTTAAAAGGAAATATATAAACAGGTATTTTATTCTGACCGCTGTCTTTTGCATATACAGCATACATATAAATTTCCTTTATTTTATCATCGGTCATAGGTATGCATCCTATTGTAGCATAAGAACCATGAATAAATATATCTCCGCCGAGTCTTTGATTAACGCTTTTCTTTTTATCAGATTCATTCGGATAATTAATACCCAAAGAAAGATAGTAGCTGCTTGCAGGATTAAATCTGTCTATATAATAAAAACCTTCAGGAACCTGCAAATCTCCCTCCATTCTTTTAGGACCAAGTACTCCCGATTTTGCAGCTATATTATACGATGCTATTTTTTTATATATTTTATCCGATTCATTCTTTGCATATATTTCAAGTATGTCTTCCTGCTTATATACTGTTATTAATATATTAATATCTTGCAATATTATATTATTATTTTTTAATATGTTTTTAATAAACTCTTCTTTTTCTTTTACCGCAGTTCTTACCCTTTTGTATCTTTTTTGCTCATCAAGAAAACCGCCTGCAAATAAAATAAAATTGAAAGTATTAAAAATAATAATAAAAATAAAAACTTTTTTCATAAAAAACTATCAAAAACCTCTGTCATAACTTAATATCGTTATAATTAATATTTTCTTGATAAAAAATAGATTTTGCTATATCATTTATAATAATAAAACATATAACTTAAGGAGGAATATATCAAATGTTAACTTTTAAAACTATTGATGAAAAAGAGATGCAGAATATTATTGATACTAAGGAGATAAGCGATAATATAAAAAATGATTCCGAAAATGTTATAGCAATATTTACTCAAAATTGGTGCGGAGATTGGAAAGGATTGCAAAGAGAATTAAATGCTAATGAGAAAACATGCCCTATAGATATAACTATTTATGTTTGCTTATACAATGAAAGTTCTTTATATGAATCTTTTATGAATTTTAAAGAAACCGTATGGAATAATGATCTTATACCTTATTTAAGATATTATAAAAACGGTTCTTTTATAAAAGATACCAATCATCTGCCTTTTCAAAGATTAATAAAGATATTCGGATAATAAATTAAATTGCTATTTGTATTGATAATTATTAATATATGATTTTTATACAATTAATGCCTGTTTATAATATAAATAAAATATTACTGCATATTATGACAAATCTTATATAAAAAATATTATACTATGTTCTGAAATATAAACTTTATTTTTTATAGTATTCTTTAGTCCTGTTGTACCTTTTCAGCAGTTATTTTTATTATTCTCTCTGTATAACCATCAATTAATATAAATATTTCAGCCTCTTTATCTGCGGTTAAAAAATTTTAATATTTTTGTTATTTAGTGCCATCAATTAATTATGTGTATAGTATTACTATACATTTCAAACAAAAAACAAACTATATATTGTATAATTTATATATAAACAATATATAATTCATATATTTTATTATATTTTTGAGTATTATAGCTTTTGATATTATTATGTATTTTATAATTTCAATAGCTTTGCTGATAATAAGCTTTTTATTTTTTTAGAATTTGTATTATAAAAAACGCTTGACATTTTTTGTATTTATATTATTATCTTTGAATAAAGTATTAAACACTTTTAGGAAAGTAAAAATGTATAATATTAATTCAAAATTAAAAAATAGTTCCTCAAGGCGTTAAGCCTTCATATATTTCCAATATTTCTTTATTTAAATAAAAACGATTAAAATTTTTTCTTTTGCAGTAAAAAAATAATTATAGGAGCATAGTATTATGATAAAAGTATCCATTATAGGTGCAACAGGATATGCAGGAATAGAATTAATCAGACTATTATTATCTCATAGTAAAGTTGAATTAAAAAATCTCTCATCAAAAAGTTTTGCAGGTAAAAATATCAATGAAATATATTCAAATCTAAACAAAAATTGCGATAAAATATTATCAAACGAAAATCAAATATTTGAAGATACCGATGCCGTATTTGCATCATTGCCTGCAGGATTAAGCGAAGATATTGCAAATAAATGCTATGAAAAAAATATTTTGTTTATAGATTTGGGAGCCGATTTCAGATTGGATAATGAAGAAGATTATAAAAAATGGTATGGAAAAGAATATAATCATAAAAATATACATAAAGAGGCTGTGTATTCAATACCTGAAATAATTAAATATGATAGTGTGCACAATAAAAAACAATTAAAAAATGCTAAAATTATAGCAAATCCGGGCTGTTATCCTACTTCTATAGGTTTGGCATTGGCGCCAGCTCTTTTAAAAAGATTAATATCAAAAGATGATATAATAGCGGATTCAAAATCAGGTGTTACAGGAGCAGGCAGGGAATTAACATTAAATACCCATTATGCAGAATGTAATGAAGCATTTTCTCCGTACAAAGTCGCAGAGCACAGACATACTCCTGAAATAGAACAAACATTGTCAAATATATACGGAGAAGATATAAAAATAACTTTCGTACCCCATTTGCTTCCTTTAAATAGAGGAATAATTTCAACAATATATGCTAAATTAGAAAATAACAATAATGCATTAGAAAATATACATAATATTTATAAAGAATTTTATAAAGATTCTAAATTTGTAAGGATATTAAATATAGGAAAAACTGCAAATTTAAAATATGTTAAATATTCAAATTACTGTGATATATCTTTGCATATAGATAAAAGAACCAATAAGCTTATAATAGTATCGGCAATAGATAACATGGTAAAGGGAGCGGCAGGACAGGCAATACAGAATATGAATATAGCATTAGGATTAAAAGAAGATGATGGATTAAACATGATTCCTCCTGCCTTTTAATAAAAATTTTAGGAGGAATAAATGCAGTTTTAAAGTGATAAACGCTAGATTATAACTTTAGTTGTTGTCAGCTATAAGCGGCTTTATAATTATCAGTAATAAAAACAATTTTTATTAATAATACTTTCATAAAAATTGTACGCCTCTGACAAGTTTACTTGTCAGAGCTTTTAAGCGGACAATTTTTATTAATAATACTTTCGTAAAAATTGTGCGCCTCTGACAAGTTTACTTGTCAGAGTTTTTAAGCGGACAATTTTTATTAATAATAATAGGAGACTTAAAAAATGACATATATTAAACAAATTGAAGGCGGTGTATGCGCTGCTAAGGGTTTCATAGCAAACGGAATACATTCTGGAATAAAAAAAAAATACGGAAAAAAAGACTTAGCTGTAATTTATAGCGAAAGCTTATGTTCAGCAGGCGCAGTATATACGCAGAATAAAGTATTAGGAGCAAATATCATTGTAAGCAAAGATCATTTAAAAGACGGCAGAGCAAAAGCTGTTATATGCAATTCAGGAAATGCCAATACATGCAATAAAGACGGAATTGAAAAAGCGGAAGAGATGTGCAGACTTACAGCAGAAGCTTTAAATATTGACTGTAAAGATGTTGCTGTTGCTTCTACAGGTATTATAGGCATGCCGCTTGAAATAGAGCCTATAAAAAAAAATATAAAATATTTAATAGATAATGCAGGACATTCTAAGCATCATGCCCAAAATGCCGCAGCTGCAATAATGACTACAGATACATCTATGAAAGAAGCTGCATTCCAATTTGAAATTGACGGCAAAACTATTCATATCGGAGGAATGGCGAAAGGAAGCGGAATGATTCACCCTAATATGGCTACTATGCTTGCATTTTTAACAACCGACTTAAATATTACAAGCGAGATGCTTCAAAAAGCATTAAGCAGTGATGTAGAATCTACATATAATATGGTTAGTGTTGATGGAGATACTTCTACTAATGACATGTGCATAGTGCTTGCCAACGGAGAGGCTGGAAATACTGTAATAGATAAAGAAGATGATAATTATAAAATATTCTGCCGAGCATTGAATATGATTAATACATATTTATCAAAAGCTATGGCTAAAGACGGAGAAGGCGCCACAAAATTAATAGAATGCGAGGTAATAAATGCAGGCGATATAAAATCGGCAAGAAAAATAGCAAAATCTGTAATAACTTCTAATTTGGTAAAAGCTGCTGTATTCGGCTGCGATATGAATTGGGGGCGTATTTCATGTGCGGTAGGATATACTGAGAATGCGGAGTTTGATATTAATAAAGTATCTATTAATGTCAGTTCTAAATACGGAGATATGAATGTCTATAAAAACGGATACGGTATAGAGTTCAGCGAAGAAGAAGCTTTAAAAATATTAAAAGAAGATGAAATAAAAATAACAATAAATATGAACATAGGCGAATGCAAAGCTTCCGCTTGGGGCTGTGATTTAACTTATGATTATGTAAAGATTAACGGCTCATACAGAAATTAAAAAAATCGGGAAGTAAAAAAATGGAAAATATTTCAAATGCAGATAAAGCTTTTATATTAAATCAGGCTCTGCCTTATATACAAAAATACACTGGAAAAACCATTGTAATTAAATACGGCGGAAGCGCTATGGAAAATCAGGAATTAAAAAATAAAGTTATGACCGATGTTGCCTTGCTTTCCACAGTTGGAATAAAAGTTATAGTAGTTCATGGAGGAGGCAAAGATATTACAGCCGTACTGAAAAAGATGGGAAAGGAATCCAAGTTTATAAACGGACTTAGATATACGGACAAAGAAACTGCGGAAATAGTAAAAATGGTATTAGCTGGAAAAGTAAATAAAGATTTAGTAGCTTCTCTTGAAAACTCAGGGGGTAAATGCTTAGGAATATGCGGTATTGACGGAAAGATGTTTAAGGTAAGCAGATATAAAGGAGAAGGAGATTTGGGTTTTGTAGGCGATGTTGATAATGTTGATACAGATTTATTAAATACCATTATAACAAATAAATATATTCCCATAGTTGCCACCATAGGATGCGATAATGAAGGAAATATATATAATATAAATGCAGATACTGCAGCTGCGAAAATAGCGGAAAGTCTTAAAGCAGAAACTTTAATATATATGACAGATACGCCTGGTCTTTTGAAAAATAAAGATGATGAGAGTTCTTTAATAAGTCAGATAAATATTAAAGATATAGATAATCTTATAGAAGACGGAACTATATCTGGAGGTATGATTCCTAAGGTAAAACATTGCATAGATGCAGTTAAAAATGGGGTTTCAAAAGTTTTTATAATAGACGGAAGATTATGTCATTCGCTGTTAATAGAGATGTTTACTGATGAAGGTATAGGAACTATGTTTTATAAAGATTGATAATATTTAAGGAGAAAAAATGCTGAGAAAAAATACTGAGAAAAAAACTATTAAAAGATATGAAAAATCAAAGTTAAAAAAAGAATATATCAGTAAAAGCAAAAAATATGTGGCAAATACCTATGAAAGATTTGATTTAGTATTGGAATTAGGAAAAGGCGCTGAATTAAAAGATATTGAAGGAAAAAAATATATTGATTTAGGAAGCGGAATAGGAGTTAATAGCATAGGATACGGAAATAAAAATTGGATTAATGCCGTGTCTAATCAGTTAAAAACTCTGCAGCATGCTTCAAATCTGTACTATACAAAACCTTATATTTATTTGGCTGAAAAACTATGCACTATTACAAAATATGATAAAGTATTTTTCTGTAATTCAGGAGCCGAAGCAAACGAATCTGCAATTAAATTAGCCAGAAAATATTCTTTCAATAAATATTCAAACCATGATAATAAATATAAAAGAAATAAAATAGTAACATTAAAGAATTCTTTTCATGGCAGAACTATGGCTGCAATTTCGGCTACAGGTCAGGATATATTTCATAATTTCTTTTTCCCATTTTTAGAAGGATTTTCATTTGCAGAGGCAGGCAATTATGAAGATACTGTAGAAAAACTTAAAGATAATGCATGTGCAGTAATGATGGAGCTTATACAGGGAGAAGGAGGAGTTATACCTCTTAATAAGGAGTATGTGCAGAAAGTCAGAGACTACTGTGAAAAAAACGATATACTTTTTATAGCTGATGAAGTTCAGACAGGTGCAGGAAGAACTGGAAAATTTTTATGTTCAGAACATTTCGGCATAAAGCCCGATATAACCACATTAGCTAAAGGTTTAGGGGGAGGTCTTCCTATAGGTGCTATGCTTATGAATAAAAAATGCTCCGATGTGTTTGCAAAAGGAGATCATGCCTCTACATTCGGAGCAAATCCTGCGGTTGCGGCTGGAGCTTTGGAAGTATTAAATATAATAGACAAAAAATTATTAAAAGAAGTTGAAAAGAAATCTAAATATATAAAAGATAAATTATCAAAATTAGATAATATAGAGAGTGTTGATGGTATAGGGCTTATGCTTGGAATAAAGCTTAAAGATGAATTAAATACAAAAGCAATAGCGGAAAAATGCATATCAAAAGGGGTTATTCCATTAACTGCAAAAAATAAAATACGGCTGCTTCCTCCTCTTACAATAACATATAAGGAATTGGAAAAAGCTGTTTCAATACTCTGTGAATGCATAGAAAATAAATAACCATATAAGTTTAATTATTTTATGATTATAAAATATTACAGGCATATTATATATTTATTATTAATATAAAATAAGGTGTCTCATACTATGCTTTATCAGGAGTTTATTAAAATAAAATGTTTTAGGGTTTTAGATATTTTATTTTAAAAAATGCATAGTATGAGGCATGTAAAATATATAAAAAGAAAAATTAATGACTTTTTCAGTATATAAAAAAAAAATTTAAAAGGTTGTCGGTTGTCGGTTGTCGGTTGTCGGTTGTCGGTTGTCGGTTGTCGGTTGTCGGTTGTTATTATTTCCATACAATTTATTTTAACACATTTATTTAATTTTGTCAATATAAAAATATATATAAATATCATACACTTAAGTGATTTTATTCCATAAAAAAATTAATTATCAGTATTAATTTATATTAAAGTACGGTAAAAATATATATTTTCTGCAATTTTATAATGCTTTAAATTTATATATAAAATACTTTATTATCTTTTTTCAAGATAATTCATGTATTACAGCTTCTTTATATTCCTTCATTATATCTCTTATATAGGCGTCTTTTGTAAATATTGCTATAGGAATATTATATTTTATGCTGTATTCTTTTATAAAGTATAATGCCTCTTTTGTTCTGTTATTGTCAAATGTTATAAAAGGATCATCTAATAATATTAATCTTCCGCTTTCATGTATTTTTGTAAGTATTGAAAGACGCATTGCTATATAAACAGCATCTTTTGCTGCAGAAGATAATAATTCAACATTTCTGCTTTCATTCTGCTTGTCTTTTACCATTATTTTAGATTTATCAAAACCCGACATAGATATTCCTTCATCGGATAATTTTTTTCCCGTTATACAGTTATATAAAACATTAGCTTCATTAGAAATAGAGCCGAATATATCGTCATTTTTTTTATTTATTTTTAAAAGCATGCTTTCCAATAGTTCCAAAGCTTTTTTTTTCTTTTTTAAGCTTTTTATCTTCTCATTATTCTCTGCAAATTCGCTTTCAAAATGTACTATGCTGTTATGTATATTATCAGAACTATTAAGCAGTCCCTTAATATATGAAGCATTTGAAATAAATTTATTCATATTTTCTTTTATGCCGCTGATTTCTATTTCTAATTCTTTCAATCTGTTTTCTATGGATTTCATTTCCATTTCATTAAAATTGTCAGGATTAATTCCTTTTTCATCAAGTTCTCTTAATATTCTGCCGCAGTTTGCCTCTAATGCCGATATATCCTTAAGTCCCGTATTTTTTGCTTCGGTCATAAGTTTTGAAAATAATTCTTCGGTATTTTTCAGCATATTATCAAAATATGTTTTTATTTCATAATAGTTTTCTCTATTTTTTACATTTAATTTTAAGAATAAATCATTTAATTGCCTGCTGTAATCATTAAAATTAAGCATTGCATCTTCTAATTGTTTTATGTAATTATCAAGCTCTTCATCATTATTTTTTTCAAGCATCAATTCTATCTTTGCCGATTCTTTTGTCAATATATCCTTAAGTTTTGATAAATCAGTATTATTTGCATTTATATTAAGTTCGGGCAGAGAGTCCGATATATCATTAATAAGATTATTATTTTTTCCTTCTTTTATAAGCATAAACGGTATAGAAGGAAGTATTATTAAAAACCAATAAGGATTTTTAAAATATAAACTTAAAAAAGATGATATTAAAATTACGGCGGATAAAAAAACTATTTTCGGTATTATATTATTTTTTTCGCTGAATGAATCTATCTTATTTAGAGCCTTATCTATCCTAAGCATTATGCTTTCATAGTCGGTTTTATTTCTTTCTAGTGAAGATTTCTGTAAAGTTTCAATTTTGCCTTTCAAGTATGATATTTTGTTCTCAGCCTCATCTATTTTAATGCTTATATCGTTTATTATTTTTGAATGATCATTTTGCAGATGTATGTTTTCTTTTATAAATTTGTCATTTTTATAAAAATTACTGATTTCAGTTATTATATTAAGAAGCTTGTTTTTTTCTTTTGATTTATTTTTTTCTTCTTTCAGCAGATTTAATTTATTATATTCGTTAATTTTTTCTTTAATGAGATTATCATTTTCTTTTAATAATTGATTAAGCTCCTCTAATTTATCTTTGCCGCTTATTTCAGTATTTACTTTGCCGTATAAATTTTCCAACTCTTCTTTAATTTCTTCATTTCTATTCTTTAATTTTTTTAACATAGCAGGTACAGAGCTTTGAGATTTTCCCGAGTATTCCGATTTTATTTCATATATTATCTTTCCTAAATCTACATCCGAAGCAAATAATTTTTTCTTTATTTCACTTTCCCAATCTTTGGAATCTTTTTTGCTGTCCGACATCTCAAATATTATTTCGCTTTGTCTTATAGAATAAAGATTATTATAAGACTGCGGATGAATCTTTAAAGCTTCGTCTATTTCTGGCTCAGTGCTTATATCTATATCATCTCCGTATCTTGATTTTATTTGTTTTGCAAATGATGATGTCTTTTTATTTTCTGAAAACAGAAGCATTAATGAATCGAATATTGTAGTTTTACCTGATTCATTTTCTCCGTAAAATAATGTAAGTTTATCCGATATTTCAAAAGATTTATTTTTAAACTTTCCGAAGTTATTTAGATTAAGCGTCATTTTTATTTTCCGTTATTTATCTTTTTTTATTCTGCAATGCTGAATATATTTTTTCAATACCTATTCTTCTTGCAGTTTCGACAATTTCCAAATCTTCCTCATTATTGGTATTAAATTCATATTCATCAGCTACAGATAAAAATTCTTTAATAATGCTTTCGCTGTAAGCATTTTCAAGTAAAAATAATTCTTTGGTTTTTATATTAAAATCATGAACATATTTTGAATATTTGTTTTTTATAGAATTTATTTTTTCATAAATATCATTTTCATCTTCAGCTATTCCGTAAATATTAATATCTATAGTATCATTTGAATTCCACTGCAAAGCCTTCTGTTCTAAATTATATAAATTATCAATATTAATATTGTATATTCTGTATTCCCCTGCATTTTCTATATTAATAAACTTTTTATTCATAATGCCGTTTTCAATTTCTAAGGCTAAGCATCTTCTTGCCCCGATTTCAGATTTAGATCTTCTCCAAACTCTGGCGGAACCCGTGTATATTATTTCTATATTCTGAATATTAATCTGCATTTGTTTATGTATATGTCCCGCTACAGCTATATCAGGAGATATTTTTTTTATGATATCTATAGGTATGCTTGCTGTTTCCTCATTTTCTTCTACAGCCCATAATGTACCTTCAATTATTCCATGCGCTATTAATATTCTTTTATCTCCATTTAGGCTTTTTATTTTTTTGTTTAAATCATTGTCTATAATATATTTTTCGCTGTAGGGTAAAGCCAAAATATCTAAATTATAAATATTAAAAAAACTTATATCCTCTATTACTGCAACATTTTCAGGAAAATTTAATTTATTTAATGTTATGCCTTTAGACCTTAAACTCTCATGATTACCTTTAAGCAGATATACATTCTTTTTATAATTTTCCATTTTTTCAGAAAATATATCTTTTAACTGCTGTAAATCTTCAAAAGTATTGAATGTATCACCAAGAAAAAATAAAGCGTCATAGTCTAAGGCTTTTTCAGCTATTTCATCTAATACAGAAAGAGAATAATCTTTTTCCTGAACACTTAAATGCAAATCGCTTGACATTAATAATTTTGGCATAAATAATCTTCTTTATAAAATAAAATTAATAAAAAATAAAACTGTATCTTTGTATTATAAATCATATATTTTAATTAATCAATATTTATTTATACATGTATTGAAATTTAATTTATATAGCGGTATTATCAATATACTTATATTTTGGAGCTGATTTATGGATATAAAATATGCTGAGCATTTAATGGAGATATATAAAAATAAAAAGCTTTATGAAAGAATGAAAAGGAGACTTGAATATTTTGAAAGAGTTTTTAAAAGAGACAATGATCATAGATTATTTGCCGAGCTTGCTTTTTGTATATGTACGCCTCAGACAAAAGCCAGAAGCGGAGCCGCTGCTATAGTTAATCTATACAATAATAATTTGCTTTTTAAAGGAAGCGCAGAAAAAGTTGCTTCAATACTGATTAAGCATGTAAGATTTCATAATATGAAAGCGGAGAATATAGTATTGGCAAGAAAACTGTATTTTCCTAATGAAAAGTTTATATTAAAATACAGAATAAATGAAGCTTTAAAAAATGATTCTATGGTTGAATTAAGAAATGCTTTAGCAAAAGAAGTAAAAGGATACGGTCTTAAAGAGGCAAGCCATTTTCTTAGAAATATAGGATTCGGACAAAAAATAGCTATACTTGACAGACATATAATGCGGGTAATGGATAAGCTTAGTATTCTGCCTGAAGGTATGACTCCTAAAACCAGCCTTACAAAAAGTAATTATCTTAAATGCGAAAAAAGTCTATTAGAATATTCAAAAAGCGAAAAAATACCTATGGAATATTTGGATTTCGTATTTTGGTATGATGCTACTAATGATATATTTAAATAATGTATAAAAAATAACAAATAAACCAAATAATAAAAGATAATATTAGAAATAAGGAATAATAAAATAAAAATAAAAAATTTTATCAGAAATATAAAAATTGAGGGCTTCTGGAATTCGTAAGAGTGACATAACCTTTAAGTAAACAGTATTTATTAGCAAAAATAAAAAATAATAATGTTTTAGCGAGTTTATCAGCAGCAATAAAAAATCTTATATAATATAATTTTTAAAAATTAAAATCTTTTATTAAATTAATTTTATACTGTTTTAATATATAATTAAAACTTTTATTTTTTATAAAAATAATTTATAATAAAAATATAACTAGAGCGGGAGGAAATAAACTATGAAGCAATTAAAAATAGTTATAATACTTATGTTTATATCAGTTTTAGCATTAAATGCCGATACAATAGAAGATGAAATATTCAGATTAATTAATTTAGAAAGAAGCAAAGTTGCTCTTGCTCCTCTTCCTAATAATCAAAGACTGCATTCTTTGGCATTATATCATGCCGATAATATGGCTAATAATAAATTTTTAAGCAATATTGACTTAGACGGATTGACTACCAAAGACAGACAAATAAAATTATATCCTGAAATGGTAGGAAATATAAGCGAAAGTTTATATAAGCTTGATGTTATTCCGTTTACCGATAAAAAAGCTGCTGAAAGTATTGTAAAAAATTTAATGGCAACTCCTGACAGCAAAAAAAATATATTAGATAAAAACTTCAATGCCGTAGGTGTAGGAGCAGTAAAAAGAGGTCTCGGCGTATATGTTGCTTTAACATTTGCAGATATAGTTGCAGAATCTGTGGATTTTAATCCGACTGCAAAATTAGGAGATGATATAAATATAAAATACAGAATTCTAAATAAAGCCGCATCAACCGATTTTAAATTAGCTGTGGAAACTGCAGATAAAGAAGCACGTATCATAGGAGATGACGGAAAAACATATATAGGAAAAGTAATATATGATTTAAAAGATTTAGGCAATTCCATATTGGGAAAAACTTTCAAAGCGGAGTACGGCAAAGGAGAGTATAAAATATCTATTTTATATAAAGGTCATCATTTTTTAAGCAATGTAAGAACAATAACTATAGAATAATATTTCAGCGCGGAAAATATAAATGAAATTCAGAAGAAGATTCAACATAAAAAGCGGAATAGATTTAACCCCCATGATAGATATAGTATTTAACCTGCTTATATTTTTTATGGTTGGTTCTACCATTATAGAAACTCCTCAAATAGAAATAAGTCTGCCTAAATCCGAATCTGCCAAGGGAAGCGAAAAGAATGAAACTATAGTAATAAGCATATCAAAAGACGGCAGAAAATATATTAATGGCTATGAATCCGAGAATCTGAATGATGATCTTAAAGAGATTTCTAATACTGAAGGAGAATTAGAAAAGCCCGTTGAAATACGCTCAGATGAAGATGTAAAAACTCAAATATTAATATCGGTTATAGACAGCATAAAAAATGCGGGATTTACAAGATTAAGTATAGCTGCAGAAACAAAAGAAATCAACTAAAAACTTTAAATAAAAAATTATTATTTTTTATTGCTGCGCTTTATTTTTAATTATATGTTGCCCATTCATAATCATAGTCATACTCTTTATAATTGCCTTTAAATACGACTCCTTTTACTATTAAATTTTCATCTAATATAACTAAATCTGCTATATATCCTTCCTTTATTCTGCCGTATTTATCATCTATGCCCATAACTTTGGCAGGATAAAGCGAAGCCATTTTTAAAGCCTCTTCCGCAGCAGCCCCTACATGATTAACTACATTTCTTACCGACTGACTCATTGTAATAGAAGCTCCTCCTAAAGTACCATTATCATCTATAAGTTTATTTCCATCTCTATGTATTTTTTTACCCGCCCAAATATATTCTTTTATATCTGAAGCGGCAGGTGCAATTGCATCGGTTACTATACATATATGACCTGTTTTTAATTTGTATGCAAGCTCCACTGAGGCAAAATCGCAATGTACGCCGTCGCATATTAATCCTGCATATATATCTTTATTGTCAAGCACAGCTCCTACAGCGCCCGGTTCTCTTGAGCCCCATGGACGCATAGCATTAAACAAATGAGTTGCAAAAGTTATTCCGTAAGGTATTTTTTCTTTGATTTCATTATATGTTCCGTTAGTATGTCCTACAGATACAATCTTTCCAGCTTGTGCAAAATCTTTTATTATTTCTCCTTCAACAGTTTCGGGAGCCAATGTAACCATAACGCATTTTGAAAGTTTTATTTTTTCTATCATTTCTTTATTAGGTTCTCTTATAAATTTATTATTATGTATGCCTCTTTTTTCATGTGAAATATAAGGTCCTTCAAAATGGATGCCTAAAACTCCGAGTACAGATAAATCTTCTATATTATTAAATAAATCTATAATCTTAAGCATATAATCGTCGCCGTTAGTGATAATTGTAGGTAAATATGAGGTGCATCCGTATCTCTGACAAACTTCATTAATATTTTTAAGCGTTTCAGCAGACGGATTAATATTAATATCATAACCTCCTATGCCATTAACTTGCAGATCTATATAGCCGGGAGCAACTATTTTACCGCCTAAATCTATTCTTGTAATAACTGCATCAACATCTATTTCTTTTTCTACGCTTTTGATAACATTGTTTTCTATAACAATGCAGTGCCCTTCTATAAACTTCTCGCCGTCAAATATTTTTATGTTGGTAAGTGCATAGTAGGATTTATAGAGTCCTTTAATAAGTTCTTTAGGATGCAGGCTTTTGCTTTCCAAACTTTTAGCATATTTATAAGTTTTTACTTTTAAATCGCTGCTTGCCTCTTCATCGGCTACTATTATTAGTTTCTTATGCTCCTGAAGTACCGAAGTAGGGTAGAATTGACTTATTGCACCTTCTACGCAATGGGCTAAAGAATCCGACACATCATATCCATTAGCCATTACAAGCACATATCTTGCATTAAAAGCCTCTTCAAATCCTAATGTAAATCCTTCTTTCGGAAACATTTCCATAGGCATATTTAATTTTCTAGATTCATAGCTTCTTATTATTTCGCTTATCTTCTTATCTCTTACGCTTCCTTCAAGCGAAGAACTTGGAGTATTAAGAAGAAAACTTCCGTCCTCAGCTAATGTATCTATTAATAATGTTATATTTCCCAATTTTTTTATTAAATTAGCCATTCTTTTAGCTTCTTCTTTTCTGTTTGCTATATTGCTGTCAAATAAATGCACATTTTCTTCAGGTATATCTATAAAATTTAAAAAATTATCTTTTAAATATTTCTGAGATATATTAGAATCTATATATTCTCCTGATGAAACTATATGTATATTTTTAAATGATACAATATTGTCATTATAAAAAGACAGCAGTTTCTGATAATATGCTTTATTAACATATCTTAAAGGAAAAGACAGTACGAAAGGCTTATCTTTATCCGAATAATCCAGCATACATTTTACTGTATAATAAGCAGTCCACTCATAAACGCTTTCATTTGTGATAATAATTCTCATAATAATATATTCTCCTTATAAATTATTATTTATTATTGTTGCTAATAAAAATTGTTCGCTTAAAGGTTCTGTCATTCTTTGAATGCCAGAGGCTCACAATTTTTATAATTTATTACTATAACATTTAAAAATTATTATTTATTATTATGCTCAGTTTGACTTAAATAAATTAAGTCAGATGCTTCATCTTGCTTATAATTTTTATATTATATGATAAAATATAAAAATTAAAATACCGTTTATATTTATTGCTTATATAAAAATAGTGATCCTAAAAAATTATTTTATAGAAATGTTTTTAAAACTATAATATTATTTTTATAAACTATTAAGGCTTAATTAATGAACTATATAGGAAGCAAATTATCGCTTATGAATTTTTTATATGAATCTGTTAATTCTGTAATAGATAGTGACTGCTTCGTATTCTCTGACTTATTTGCAGGAACAGGCATTGTCGGAAGATACTTTAAGACCAAAGGTTTTTCTGTTATTTCTAATGATATTCAGTATTACAGTTATGTTTTAAATAAGCATTATATAGAAAATCATAAGTATTTATTTTTCAGGAATCTTAATGATGAAATAGAAAATTTAAAAGAAACTGAAATTAAAGAAAAATATAATATTGTATGCAGATATTTAAATAGCATAGATTATAAAGAAGGCTTTATATACAATAATTATTCTTTAGGCGGAACTAAAAATAAAGAGTATAAAAGGATATATTTTTCAGATGAAAATGCCTGTAAATGCGATGCTGTCAGAATAAAAATAGAAGAATGGTTTCAAAATAAAAAAATTAATATTAATGAATATTATTTTCTGCTTGCAAGTCTGCTTGAAAGTATTGATAAATGTGCCAACACTGCATCTGTATACGGAGCATTTTTAAAAGAGATAAAAAAAACAGCTTCAAAAACTTTTACCTATAGCCCTGCAGATTTTATATTAAGCTTTAATAAGCATAAGGTTTATAATAAAGATGCCAATAAATTGATAAAAAAAATAAATACAGATATTTTATATATTGACCCGCCGTATAATAGAAGACAGTATTCTGATAATTATCATATACTTGAAACAATAGCAAAATATGATAATCCTGAAATAAAAGGAAAAACTGGACTTAGAAAAGACGGTATAAAATCTCTGTACTGCAGTAAGAATAATATTTATAATATATTTAAAGACTTAATAAATAATGCCAATGCAAAATATATTTTTTTAAGCTATAATAATGAAGGATTAATGTCATCGGAAGATATAAAAAATATTATGTCATCAAGAGGCAGATACGGATTATTTAAAAAAGAATACGGCAGATTCAAAGCCGACAGCAAAAGACGCAATTTATCATCAAAAACTATAGAATATCTTCATTACTGCATAACATATTAATAATATATATTGCAAATAATATATTAATTATTTATAATAAATTAAGATGCATATATTTTTAAGTTTATAGTTTAAGTATGCTGTTTTATTTAGGGGGAAATATGGCAAAAGATGAGGACAATATTATTTTTCAGAAATTAAGACGGAATATACAGAGAAATTTTCCTATAGAAGATGATAATTACAGTCTGAATAATTATAAAAATGAAAATTATTCCGATAAAGAGAGCCTTATAATTTTAGAAACTGAAAGAAATATAGATAATATAACAAATTTATCTAAAAAAATAGATGATGCAGAACTTAAAACTGTTTTAAAAGATATGGTATCGGTGTTAAAAGAAATGACTTCTTATTCTAAAGTAAATAAAGAAGGAGAAAAAAAGCTTGAAAAAATTAATGAGTATCATCTTCCTGCAGCTGTAAAGATGCTTAATTCATATCTGGATTTCTGCAGTTTCCCTGTAAAAAATTCAAATATGGAAAAAACGGCATTAGAAATAGAAGATGTTATAATAAAATTAAATGAAGCATTAAAAAAAATGCTTATAGATATGAATCAAAATAAACTAATAGATATAAACAGCGATATAGATGTATTAAAAGCAATGCTTGAAAAAGAAGGTTTATAATTGTTTTTAATAATAAATAAAAAATAATATACGGAGAATATTCTTATGGAAAATAATAATCAATTAAATAATATGCAGTCTGATAATTTATACGATAATAATATAGAGTTTCAGCAAAATAATATTCCTATACAAAATTCTGCAGATAATAATTATGCTAAAAACAGAGATTCTGAAGTGTTTAATATAAATCAGAAGTTCAGCAAAGAAGATTTAAAAAAAATAAATGAAACGGCTGATAATATTGATTTAAAAGACTCCGTTTCAATAATGTCTTACGGCGCATCGGCTCAGAATAAAATGATGCAGTTTTCTGAAAACACTTTAAGCAATGTTATGAATAAAGATTTGGGAGAAGTCGGAGATGCTATTGCCGATGTTATAACGGAGCTTAAGGGATTTAATATAGAAAATGAAACTAAGGGAAAAGGATTATTAGGATTTTTTAAGAAAGCTGGCAATAATTTAAGTAAATTAAAAATTAAATATACAAATGTTGAAGCTAATATTAATAATATAGTAAAAACGCTGGAAGCTCATCAGAGAAATCTGCTTAAAGATATAAGCGTTCTAGATCAAATGTACAATTATAATTTGGAATATTTAAAAGAATTGGAAATATATATAGAAGCTGGAAAACAGAAACTCAATCAATTAGCTGCCGATGAAATACCCGCTTTAGAATCAAAAGCCGCCGCAAGTAACTCTCCTCAAGATGTTCAGAGAGCAAGAGATATTAAAGATTTGGCTAACAGATTTGAAAAAAGAATACATGACTTAGAACTTACAAAAACAATTTCCATACAGACAATACCTCAAATACGATTGGTTCAGAATAATAATGTTATAATGACAGAAAAAATACAATCCACAATATCAAATACCATACCTCTTTGGAAAAATCAAATGGTTCTGTCTATAGGACTTCATCATTCTAATGAGGCGGCAAAAGCGCAGAGATCCGTTACAGACACTACAAATGAGCTGTTGAGAAAAAATGCAGAAATGCTTAAAACATCAACAATAGAAACAGCCAAAGAATCTGAAAGAGCAATAGTAGATATTGAAACATTAAAATATACAAATGAGAAGCTTATTTCTACTTTGGACGAAGTTATGAAGATACAGAATGAGGGAAGAGAAAAAAGAAAAGCTGCAGAAACTGAGCTTAGAAATATAGAAAATGAACTTAAAAATAAAATACTTAATATATCAAAAAATTAGCAGGGATAAAATTAATATATTTATTATAAAATATTGACTGCCATAATAATATTTTTATCAAATAATTTAATTATTTGATATTATTAAATTGTATATATAATTAGTATATATATATAGGTCATTGCTGCTCTCTATTAAAATAAACTCCGCTCTTCTATTTTTTTCCATATCTTTATATTCATTTAATAAGTCATGAATACCGTTATTAGTTAATTTTGACGATATGCCGTTTGTTATAGCTGAGTAAACATCATAAGATCTATTATATGATAAATTGTCAATAGTTTCTCTATTATATAGAAATAAGATATCATTTTTTCTATAACCGTTAGAGAATTTTTTATACTCGTCGCCGCTTATATGACCTTCTATAATAATACTTATTATGTTGGTATTATAGGTTAAATCTCCCACATATTTTAAAGTTTTTGAATATTTTTTTAAATCCGTTTCGCTGCTGTTTAAATTAAATAATATGCTGTCAGGCACTATTAAAACTTTGCCTCTTTCAGTTAATTTATATTCATAAGGAATTTCTTTTGGTTTTTTATATGTTGATATTACTACCGCTCCGTATGCATTTAATGTTATAAGTAACAGAGCAAATAATATATTTATTTTTTTTATCATATTAAAAAAATCCTCTTTACGCATTTATTAATTATACAATATATATAAAAAAATTTAAATATTTTTTATGTCGTTATAATTAATATATTTTTTATTTAAAATAAAAAATAACTAAATTTTTGCATAAAAATTGACATTAGAAAAAATAACATTATACTATATAATATAGTAGTAATTTAAATTTATATAAATATTTTATTTAAATAGGAGAGTTCATTATGGCATCAAAAAAGATGGTTTACTTCTTTGGTAATGGTAAATCTGAAGGAGCTAAAGAAACTAAAGCGCTTTTAGGAGGCAAAGGCTTAGGACTTGCTCAGATGACAGAAAGTAAAGTACCCGTTCCTGCAGGATTTACAATAACTACCGAAGTTTGCGATTACTATTCCAAAAACAAGTCGTATCCCAAAGGATTGGACAAATTAGTGGAAGATAATATTAAAAAATTAGAAAAAGCAATGAATTCGGAATTCGGTAATCCAAAAAAGCCTTTGCTTGTTTCTGTGCGTTCTGGAGCCGCTATATCTATGCCGGGTATGATGGATACCATACTTAATTTAGGTATTAATGAGGAGGTAGTTGAAGGACTTATAGAAAAAACTAATAATCCAAGATTTGCATGGGATGCTTACAGAAGATTTATACAGATGTTTGGTGATGTAGCTATGGGTGTAGAACATGATAAATTTGAAGAAATATTGGAAGAGAGAAAAAGAATTATAGCGCCTAAAGTAGGAAAACCTGAAAAAGATGTAAAAGATACCGATTTAGATGTTGAAGAGTTAAAAATAGTTGTGGAAAAATATAAGTCTATGTATAAAGAGGAAAAAGGCGAGGAGTTCCCAGAAGATCCTAAAGTACAGCTATGGTATGCCATTAATGCGGTATTTAGAAGCTGGAATAATCCAAGAGCCGAAGCATACAGAAAATTAAATGATATAAAAAATCTTTTAGGTACGGCTGTTAATGTTCAGTCTATGGTATTCGGAAATATGGGAGAGACTTCAGCCACAGGCGTATGTTTCTCAAGAAATCCATCAACAGGCGAAAATAAATTCTACGGCGAGTTTTTAATCAATGCGCAGGGCGAAGATGTTGTTGCAGGTATCAGAAATCCTCAGGAAATTACATTGGAAGGAAGCTTGGAATGGGCTAAAAATAACGGCATAAGCGAAGAGGACAGAAAAAGAAAATTTCCTTCTCTTGAAGAGGTTATGCCTAATGTATATAAACAGCTTGTAAGCTATAAAAATCAATTAGAAAAATATTACAGCGATATGCAGGACATGGAGTTTACTATACAAGAGGGAAAACTTTATATGCTTCAAACCAGAAACGGCAAAAGAACTGCCGCAGCTGCCGTAAGAATTGCAGTTGAACTTGCCGAAGCTAAAATAATATCTAAAAATGAGGCTTTAATGAGAGTTAATCCTTCCGATTTAGATCAGCTGCTTCATCCTATGTTTGATCCTAATGCTAAGAAAACGGCTAAAGTTCTTGCCAAAGGTTTAAATGCCTCTCCCGGAGCTGCTGTAGGTAAAGTGGTATTCTCAGCACAGAAAGCCGAATCTATGAAGGAGGCTGGAGAGCAGATTATATTGGTTCGTATAGAAACAAGCCCTGAAGATATTAAAGGTATGAATGCTGCAGAAGGCATACTTACTGCCAGAGGCGGTTCAACTTCGCATGCCGCCGTTGTTGCACGCGGTATGGGCAAATGCTGTGTGGCAGGATGCAGCGCTTTGGAAATTGATTATTCAAACGGATGTATGAAGGTAGCCGATGATATTATTAATGAAGGAGATTATATATCTATAGACGGTTCTACAGGCGAAGTTATGCTTGGCAAAGTTGATACTAAAGAAGCTGAAATGTCTGAAGACTTCAGAAAACTTATGAAATGGGCTGATGAAAAAAGAAAAGAAAAGAAATTTGAAGTTCATACCAATGCCGATACTCCTCATGATGCCGAAATCGGAAGAAAATTCGGCGCCGAAGGTATAGGACTTTGCAGAACAGAGCATATGTTCTTTAATACCGACAGAATAAAAAGCGTAAGACAGCTTATACTTGTTGCAGAAGAAGTAAAGAAATTAAAAGAAAAATTAGAAGAAGCTGAAAAAATCGGCGATAAAAAATCAGCTGAGGAGATTGAAGCTTTATACAGAGAGCCTAGAAAACTTTATGATGATGCTTTAGACAATATTCTTCCTATGCAAAGAGAAGACTTTATTGGAATATTTACGGCTATGAACGGATATCCTGTAACAGTAAGACTTTTAGATCCTCCTCTGCATGAATTCATTCCCCATGAAGATTCTCAGTTGCAGGAACTTTCAAATGAAATGAATGTAAGTTTTGATAAATTAAAAGCTATAAGAGATTCTTTACATGAATTTAATCCTATGCTTGGTCATAGAGGATGCAGACTTGGTATTAGTTATCCTGAAATATATGATATGCAGGCAAGAGCTATAATTGAGGCTGCCGTTAAAGTTAAGAAAAACGGTGTAGATGTTCACCCTGAAATAATGATTCCTCTTGTAGGTACTTTAAAAGAGCTTAAAATGATTAAGGAAAGAATCATTAAAATAGCTGAAGAAGTATTTGAAAAAGAGGATTCTAAAATAAGTTATAAAGTGGGTACTATGATAGAAGTTCCTAGAGCTGCTTTAGTTGCAGATAAAATTGCTTCCGAAGCTGAATTCTTCTCATTCGGTACTAATGATTTAACTCAGATGGGAGGCGGTTTCTCAAGAGATGATGCTGGCAAGTTTTTAAAAGATTATGTTAATAAAGAAATATATGAAAAAGATCCTTTCCAATCTTTAGATCAGGAGGGTATAGGAGAGCTTTTAAGAATAGGGGTAACTAAAGGAAAAGGAGCCAATAAAAATCTTGTAGTGGGTATTTGCGGCGAGCATGGAGGCGATCCTGCAACGGTTATGTTCTGCTATGATATAGGATTAAATTATGTAAGTTGTTCTCCTTACAGGGTGCCTATAGCAAGACTTGCAGCTGCACAGGGAATAATAAGTTCTAAAACAGATAAAAAAGCTGATTCTAAAAAATCTGCATCTTCTAAAAAGGCTGCTGTTTCTAAAAAGGCTTCATCTGCTAAAAAAACGGCGGCTAAGGCATCTGCTTCTAAGAAGACTTCTGCTAAGAAATCTGCAGTTTCTAAAAAGGCTGCTGTTTCTAAAAAAGCTTCATCTGTTAAAAAAACTTCTTCTAAGAAGAAATAATTAATAAAATATTTATATAAATAATTCTATAAGAGGGCTTACTCAATTTAAGTAAGCCCTTGTATTTTTACAATATAATTATTATTTTACTTTTTTTAGAATTACGAGTATATCCTTGTTTTTTATATTTTCAAAAATACCTTCATATCCGTATTTTTCACATCCTCTTATTACACTTTCAGAGCTTGAATGCCCGCTTACCAATACTTCTATAATTGTATTTATTTTCTGATTATTGATAGCGGCAGATTTAGCATGAAAAGATGCCTGAGAACATGACATTCCTCTGGTGTCTATTTTAATAATTTTTGCCATATTAATTTCCTTTTTGCATCTGTAATAATTTATTATAATATATGCTGTATTATAATAAATATTGGTTTTATTTTAGTTTATAAAAGAACTATACAGTATATATTTATATGATGCAAAATGAATATATCAGGTATTTTCTTTCATTGTAAAACCTATGATTATACAGAATACTAATCCTAAAATAACAGCACCCATTCCGTATATTGTCGGACCTGACGGCGAACTTGCTAAATTGAAATTATGGGCAAATCCTGCGCCTACCAGCATACCTATAACAAAAATAAAGCTGTCTGTATTTCCTTCTGCCGATTGTATCATTTGTCTTCCCGGACATCCTGCACCTAAAGTAAAAGCTAATCCTGTGAGAATCATTGATACTATATTCCATAAAATATTTGTATGAGCTATAGGCTGATTTTCCATAGAAAAATTGAATCTGTTGGTTATTAAGTTTACTATTAATGCGGCTAATATAAATGCAATGACGCCTTTAGTCATATGAAAATCTTTCATAAATATTGCATCTCTAAGTCCGCCTACAGTACAGAATCTTGATTTTTGGGCTATGAATCCTATTATTACAGAAGAAGTTAAGGCAATTGCTATAGGAGCTTTCATACTTCCCGGACCTGATTGCGAAAAGAATAATGCGCCTTCTTCTGAAAATTTAGTCTGCTTTAAGAGTAAGATTAAAAGAGCTGCAGCTGTAATTAAAGGAATAAATCCGACTAATTTATTTTTATAGGCTTTAGGCTGACCTAGAGAAAAGTTCTGCTTCCAAAATAAAACTCCGATTCCTCCTCCTAAAATGATACCTATTAAACCGAATATTCCGTTAATATCTCCTCCCGCTACTCTAAGCAGAGTTCTCCAAGGACAGCCCAAGAAAACTAATGCTCCTATCATGGCAAAAAATCCTAAGCAGAATCTTATAATAGGAGAGCTTCCACCTTTAGGGACGAATTCTCTAGACAATAGTGCTGAAATTGCAGCCCCGATAATAAGTCCTATTAATTCAGGTCTTATATATTGCACTGCAGATGCTCTGTGCAGCCCTAAAGCTCCAGATAAATCTCTTGTGAAGCATGCTATACATATTCCCATATTGGCTGGATTGCCCATTACGGAAAGCCAAGCAGCTATAGCTCCTATAACAGCACCCGATATTATAACACCTGCAGAGCTTGTGAAAATGTCTTTTTTCATTGACAACTCCTTTAATATATTGAAAATAATTTTATTATAAAAATAAATAATTATCAATATATTATTTAGCTTTTAATAAATCGGTATAATTTTATTGCAAGGCAATATTATTATATATGAGTTAACTTATTAAAAAAATAATTGCAGGAATTAGAGTTTATGAAAAATAACGGGGCTATGAATCGGCGTAGTTTTTACTTAATAGAATATCTGATTCATTTAATAAAGAGGTATTTTTTTATGAGTAAAATTTATTTTATAGAGATAATATCGTATGAAAAATATAATTATGTTAATTATAGGATTGCAGTAAAAAAGTTTTTAATTAGGATATAATTACAGATTGTAATTTATTTAATGTTTTTATAAGCTTTTTTAGTAAAATATTTTTTATATCAAGTGTATAATATGTATTATTAATTAGAAATGTTTACAGCATGTAATAATTATTAATAAATATTATTGTTTATAATATTGACATTTTTTATAATATTAGGTTAAATATTTTAAAAAATTAGCTTTACGGCTTTATTTATTATGATGAGAACTATAATAAAATCCAAAATACATAGGCTTACCGTAACAAGAACTGATTTAAATTTTAAAGATTCTATAACCATAGATGAAGCTCTATTAGATAAATCTGATATAATTGAGGGGGATAGGGTATCTGTTATTAATTTAAGCAATGATAATAGATTTGAAGCGGTAGCGGTTAAGGGCATAAGAGATACAGGTATTATCGGAATCAACGGAAGCAATGTTCATTATGCAAAAAAAGATGATACGATAGTAATTCTTTCTTACGGTCATATACCTGAGGAAAATATAAAGAAACATAAAGCTAAAATTATATTCGTTAATATAAATAATATTATAATAGATAAAGCATAGTTTATATTTAGGAGAGATTATGGGAAAAATTTTTAGAGCTGGTATTGATATAGGTTCAACTACAGCAAAAATGGTTGTATACGATGATAATAATAATATTATATTTAAGACTTATGTGAGACATAATGCAGATATAAAAGATACATTATTGTCAATACTGGATAGTCTGCATATTATGCATGGTGATTTAAATCTTTCTCTTGCTATGACAGGTACTGCAGGTATGGGTATATGCGAAAAAACGGGAGTGAGCTTTGTACAAGAGGTTATCGCTTCTTCGGCAGCTATAAGAAAAATTTATCCTTATGGAAGAACTTTAATTGATATCGGGGGAGAGGACGCTAAAATCATAGTATTTGACAATAATTTTAAAGCCGATATAAGAATGAATGGAAACTGTGCTGGAGGTACTGGAGCCTTTATAGACCAAATGGCAACGCTTCTCAATATTCAGCCTTCGGAACTTTCTGCATTAGCTGAAAAATCCGTATCTGTTTACCCAATAGCAAGCAGGTGCGGGGTATTTGCTAAAACCGATGTTCAGACCTTAATAAGCCGTGATATTCCTAAAGCTGATATTGCTAAAAGTATATTTCAAGCGGTGGCGGTTCAGACAGTTAATACTTTGGCTAAAGGTTTCGAAATAAAGTCTAAAATTTTATTTACAGGCGGTCCTTTGACATTTCTTCCCGAATTGAGAAGAACATTCCTAGCGCTTTTAAATGCTTCGGAAGACGATATGTATACTATTGAACACCCTGAATTGACGGCTGCAATAGGAGCTGCTTTCTCAGAAAGTGAGGATCAAACCATAATAAAAGTTTCAGAGTTTACAGAATTAGTAAGAAATATTTCTGCTGAAGCAAAAATAACTAATTCTAAAACAAGGGAAGCTTTATTTTCAAGTATGCAGGAATACGAAGAATGGAAAGAAGAGCATAGCAGAGATAAAGTAAAATCTTCCGATGTATCATCGGTTAATGGCAGAAATACATTCTTAGGCATAGATTCAGGATCTACCACCACAAAAATAGTTATTATTGATGAAGAAGGAAGCGTAGTATTAAGACATTATAGAAATAATAATGGTAATCCTGTAGGCGCTGTTACCAAAGGTCTTACTGAAATAAAAAAAGAATTAGATGAAAAAAATATAAAAATAAATATAGTAAGGACAGCTGTAACAGGATACGGAGAAGATTTAATAAAAGCTGCTTTCAATATGGACGAGGGTATAGTTGAAACTATGGCTCATTACAGAGGAGCTAAAGCTTTTGATAAAGATGTAAGCTTTATACTTGATATAGGCGGACAGGACATGAAAGCAATATTTATTAAAGACGGCATAATTGAAAATATTGAAATTAATGAAGCCTGTTCATCTGGCTGCGGTTCTTTTATAGAAACATTTGCATTAGGAATGGGTTATAATGTTTCGGATTTTGCCGATATTGCCTGCGAATCTTCAAGCCCTTGCGATTTGGGAAGCCGCTGTACAGTTTTTATGAATAGTAAAGTTAAGCAGTCTTTAAGGGAAGGTTCTTCGGTTTCCGATATTTCCGCAGGACTTGCTAAGAGTGTTACTTTAAATTGTTTTACCAAAGTTTTAAAAATTACTGATACATCTGTTTTGGGAGAGCATATAGTTGTTCAAGGCGGTACTTTCAAAAACTCTGCTGTCCTCCGTTCTGTGGAGAAATTTTTAAATAAAAAAGTTATACGCCCAGATATATCCGAGCTTATGGGTGCTTACGGCTGTGCATTGCTTGCTTTAGATACTTATAATATGAATAAGGAAGATACAGCTTTTATAGGATTGGATAATTTACAGGAGGCTAATGATTATGAAAGAAAACAGCTTACCTGTAAGGGCTGCGAAAATCTATGTACAGTTACAAGATTAAAATTTAAAGATAATAAATCATTCTATACAGGCAATAAATGCGAAAAAATATTCACTAATAAAGGAAGCAAGAAAATAAATTACGGAATGGATATTACCCAGAAAAAGCTTTCATTATTGTTTGACAGACCTTTAGCTCCCGCTTCAGATGAAATAAAAGGAATTATAGGCATACCGCGTGTACTTAATATGTATCAAAACTTCCCATTCTGGGCTACTATATTTGTAGAATGCGGATACAGAGTTCAGTTGTCTTCTAATTCCAGTATGGCTATAGCTGAGAAGGGTTCAGGAACTGTTATGAGCGATAATATATGTTTTCCTGCTAAAATAGCCAACGGACATATATATGATTTAATAGAATCAAAGGTTGACAGAATATTTTATCCTTCGGTTGTTCTTGAAAAAAGCGAAGATGACGGAAGCGTTAATAGTTATAACTGTCCTGTTGTAACGGGATATCCCGATGTAATAGACAGTTCTATAAGTCCATTAACTAAGTACGGAATACCTTTTGATGCTCCTGCAATCAGTTTTTTAAATGAAGATTTATTATACAAAGGCTGTAAAGCTTATTTTGTTAAAGTTTTAGGAATAAATAAAAAGGATTTTAACAGAGCTTTCAAAATGGCTTTAAATGAGCAGATTAGAATAAAAGATGAATTAAAAGCCGAAGGGAAAAAAATAATAGAGCATGCTGAAAAAACTAATACGCCTACTATACTTATAGTAAGCAGACCTTATCATATAGATCCTTTAATAAATCATAAGATACCTGAAACTATTGCTTCATTCGGCATTAATGTGCTTACCGAAGACGGGCTTGATATAGACGAGTCTCTTGCCGATGTGCAGGTTTTAACTCAATGGTCTTATCCTAATAAAATGTTTAAGTCGGCTTTATGGGCTGCGCATCAGAAGGATATTAGGCTTGAAGTTGTACAGATTAATAGTTTCGGATGCGGTCCTGATGCTACCACTTCAGACGAAATAAAATCAATACTTAATGCATACGGTAAAAATCCTACTTTGGTAAAAGTTGATGAGATATCAAGTCCTGGAAGTATCAGATTAAGAATACGCTCTATGATAGAAAGTATGAAGATGAAAGAAGGTTTTATACCTAATGATAAGCCTGATAGAACCATTATTAAAAGGTATGAGAAAAATGAAAGAAGAGCCGTGCTTGTTCCTAAATTCGGTCAGTTCTATGATCCTATGATTTTGACTTTATTGGAAAGAAGCGGATATGATGCGATTTCTCTTCCAGAGCCTGACGCTGAATCTGTTGAATTAGGATTAAGATATGCAAATCAGGATATATGCTATCCTGCCACCATTGTAATAGGCGATATTATAAGAGCTGTACAAAGCGGAAAATATGATTCTGAAAATATAGCTGCGGGCATTACTCAGACAGGAGGACAATGCAGGGCAAGTAATTATGCTTCTCTTATAAAAAGAGGCTTGATTAATGCGGGATATCCAGATGTTCCCGTTGTAACCGTAGGATTAACAGTTATTAATGATCAGCCTGGCTTTGAACTTTCTAAAATTGATTTAATGAAAGAGGGTATTGTTGCTATGCCTTATGCCGATGCTGTATCTGCGATGTATTATTATACTGCAGCCCGTGAAATTAGGAAAGGCGATTCTTTGGCGCTTGCAAATAAATACATATCTTTACACCCTAAAGATTTTGCACTTAAAGCAACGGATAAATTATTAAAGCAGGCTGTTGCAGAGTTTAACGCCGTTGAAACTTATGACTTGGATTTGCCTAAAGCAGGCTTGGTTGGAGAGATATATGTAAAATATAATAAATTTGCAAACGGAGATGTATGCGATTGGCTTATGTCAAAAGGAATTGAGGTGATAGTTCCTCCTATATTTGATTTCTTTGTACAGAAAGTTATAAGTGCTCAGGTTAATAAAGAAACCAATGCAAGAGATGTGTCATTTTTAGGTTATTACGGTTCTAAGATATCGGAAAAAGTTATTGATGTAAGAGTAGATTCAATCAATCAGATAATGTCTAAATTCAAAGGATTCAGACCTCTTCATCATATACGCCATATAGCCGAAAATGCTGCTAAAGTTACCGCTATGACTAATCAGTTCGGGGAAGCTTGGCTTTTACCCGGTGAAATAGCCACTTTTGCCGAGGAAGGCGTAAATAATGTTCTTTGTCTTCAGCCTTTCGGCTGCATTGCAAATCATATTATAGCAAGAGGTATTGAAACGAGACTTAAAACAAGATATCCTGATTTGAATTTGCTTTATTTGGATATGGATGCTGGTGCAAGCGAAGTTAATACTATAAACCGTTTAGAGTTCTTTGTACGCTCTGCTAAAGACAGTATGAATTCTGTTTATGCTTTAGACAGCATTAAAGATGAAGTCGGAGCTTATGCTAAATAGTTTTAATAAAAGACTTTATTATTTAAAATATGATGAAAATTCTTAAATAGAATTAATAAAATTAAAAAGGGGCTTTACAGCTCCTTTTTTTGTATTTTTTCTGATTTTTTGTAAGAAATGTATTATATTTTGTGATTAAAAAAAATTATAATATATAAATATATATTATAAAAGCTTGAAATAAATTTGATTTTATTATATATTTATACAGTATTTATTTATACCATATAAAGGAGCATATAATGAATAAATTTCAAAGTACCATCTATTACAAAAAGTTAATAAAAAACATATTAGATAACATTACGGAAGATGATTATTTTTATAACAAAAAAATAAACTGGGAGGATTGGGTTATAATGAGAGTTGATATTAATAATGCTGTCGCTAAACTGGATAATATCAATATAAGCAATTATAATACGGAAATTTTAGATCAAATATTGGATATTTTGGAGGAATATTGATAATGTGTAATTTATGCCCGAAATATGACACTTGTAAAAAACTCTGCAATGATATTTTAAAAGAAATTAATATAAGTTTAGGTACTAGGAAAAACGATTCCGACAAAACGGACAGCAGGGAAACCTTATTAACAAATGAGGATTTGGAAAGCATACTTTATTCAAATGCTTTAAGTGAAAACGAGTACAGCAGAGTATCAAATTTAATAATAGCGATACTTACTCCGAAACAAAAAATGATAATGAAATTATTTTCTGAAGGCAAAACACAGGAAGAATTAGCCGAAATATTAAATGTTACTCAGTCGGCAGTATCTCAGTATTTAAGAGCTATAAAGAAAGAGATATCAAAGCAGTTTTATATGGTGATTAATTTATAAAAAATAAGTAATTTTTAAAACAAAAGGAGATATTCTTAAAAAGAATATCTCCTTTTTTAATATGGTTAATATTACATAATATTAATTATTGTAATAATCTAAGAGCGCCTTGCGGAAGCTGATTAGCCTGAGCAAGCATAGACAAGTTAGCCTGATTAAGAATTTGATCTTTAGCAAGTTTAACTGATGCTTCAGCCATATCTGTATCTCTAATTCTGCTTTCAGAAGCCTGCATGTTTTCAAATCCTACCATTAAGCCTTGGGCTGTCATTTCTAATCTGTTTTGATAAGCGCCTAAGTCGGATCTTTGTTTTAATACTTTAAGAAGAGCTTCATCTACCATACCTATAACGGAGTTGGCTTTAGCAGGACTTGAAACACTTATAAATGTAGCGCTGATAGCGGGACCTACAGGATTTTTAAGTCCTAAAGCTTGGCTGTTCATAGTACCGATATAAACTCTTTTTCTTTCGTCCATATTAGCGCCTATATGAAGCCACATAGAAGCTGTAGGTGTGTTTTCGCCTGTGGGTCTGGCAAATCTGCCTGTCAGCATATTAAGTTTGTTGAATTGAGCTTGGCTTGCAACACGGTCGATTTCATCTACTAACTGAGAAACTTCAATTTGTACATAAAGTCTGTCTTCGTCGGTATAGATACCGTTAGCAGCTTGTATAGCTAATTCGCGGATTCTTTGAAGAATATTTGTAGTTTCATCCAAGTATCCTTCTGTAGTTTGTATGAAAGATATACCGTCCTGAGTATTTCTTTCAGCCTGACGCAAACCGCGTATCTGAGTGCGCATTTTTTCGGATACGGCAAGTCCGCTGGCATCATCTCCCGCTTGGTTGATTCTCATACCGCTTGAAATCATAGCTGCATCTTTTTTTAAATCTACCTGACGGAATTTAAGAGTGCGCTGCGCATTAATAGCGCTTATATTATTGTTGATAACCATATGGTTCCTCCATGAATTATTTATATGTATTCTTCCTTGAACACATAGTTATTATCGGTTACTATAGATTAATTATTAATTTTTTTTATATAAATAAAATTTTTTTGTTGCATTATTTGAAAATTATAAAAACCTTCCTAATCTTTTTTAATTAGAAAATAATTAAGAAATAAAATAAATGACCTGCATATATGCAAGCCATTTATATTTTTTATTTGTTTTTAACGCTCGCCGAAATGATATCCTATACTTAGCAAAGCCCCTAATGAATGATGCTGACTTATATTTCTTCCTGCAAACAGCTTTGATACATCATTCTTATTAAAAAACATATATTCATAAAAAACATTAAAACCTACTATCAATGCATTTTTTTCATTAATAGTATATATTCTCCTTCCGCATAATATATTTGCATATATTGATATCGGAATACGGCTGGGCTTCACATTGAAATCATCTATAAAAGGTATAAATTTAGCGCCGCTTGAAATACCAAAAACTATGTCCTGATTTATATTAATATTTGGAGTTAATATAAATTTTAAAGCTAATCCTGTATTAAATCCTGCTATATTCATCTGATTTACTGAGTATTTGCCGTTTAGATCTATTGTACAGATAAGGATCCGAAATTAATACCAGTATCAAATAATAGGCTTATGCCCCTGATTTTTTCGCCTATAGGGAAATGATAGCCTATCTGCAGATTCAAATCTCCTCTTCCATCAAGTACGCCTCCCGTTAAGTCTGTAAAGCTTCCTGCAACACCTAATTTAGGAATAAAGTCCAATTCAAATCCCGCAAAAAGAATATTTGAAATTATCAATAAAGAAGAAATAGTTATGAATATTTTAAATTGCATATTATAATCCTAATATTTAATTTATTTAAAAGTTTAACTGATTTTATATAATTGTCATTAGAATTTTTTTGATTAATTGATAAAGTGTCATCTATTTTGTTTTCTATGACAACATATTTAGAATTTTTGGAGTAATTTAAATCTAATACTTCATTTGTCATAATTGGATTTGTAGATGATTTGCTACATGATAATAAGTTTATGATGGCAATTGCAGCTGCCAAAAAAATAGATTTTTTTTCATTTTGATGCTCCTTGTTTTTAATATATTTATTTATATTATAATTAATTTAAATCTAAATGTAAAGCTTTATTTTTGAATAATAATCAGAATTTATTAAAAAATAAGTATTTATTCACAAATAATAGAGTATATTTATTATATTTTAACCTAATATATACTTTTATTTTCTGTAATAGTGTTTTAAAGAATAAAAACATACTATTTATTATATATGTTTAGACAGATACAGTAAATAATATATTATGATTCAATGATAGTTTTAGAATATATAAATTGAAAATATAAAAAACTCATAATTTGCATATATTTCATAAATTAACTTGAAAAAATTATTATATATGGTAAAATATGGAAGTATAATCTTAAATTAAATCAAGGTTAAATTATTATGAAAAATTCTCAAGTATTTATGGAAGGTGTATGGAAAAATAATCCTACCTTTGTTCAGGTTCTTGGTATGTGTCCTAGCTTAGCAGTTACAAGCAGCGTTATGAATGCCATAGGTATGTCTGCAGCAACTATATTCGTACTTGTATGCTCATCTGCTTTGATTTCGCTTATTAAAAAAATATATGCTAATGAAGTAAGGATAATGGGATACATTGTGGTTATAGCGGCTTTTGTTACTTTAACCGATATAGTTATGAAAGCTAAGTTTTATACCTTGTCTTTGTCATTAGGTCCCTATATACCGCTTATAGTTGTAAACTGTATTATATTGGGAAGAGCAGAAGCTTTTGCCAATAAAAACGGAATAATACCTAGTATTTTTGACGCTTTAGGCAACGGCGTTGGCTTCTTTATATCTTTGATACTTCTTGCATCCGTAAGAGAGATTTTAGGTAATGGAAGCTGGCTTGGTATTGATATAGTTGGAGCTTTAAGAGGCTTTTTTGAATCGGCTATGCCTTTTGCATTGAATGCATATAATGAAATTACTACCCCTTGGGTGGTTATGATTATGGCTCCGGGTGCTTTCTTTACTTTAGGCACTTTAATTGCTATAAAAAGAGCTGTAGATGCTAGAGGAGGCAAAGCTAATGGTTAATTTAATTTTATTATTTATTGCAACCGTTTTAGTTAATAATTTTGTTTTAACTAAATTCTTGGGTATATGTCCGTTTTTAGGAGTATCCAATAAGTTGGATTCAGCGGTTAGTATGGGTATCGCTGTTACTTTTGTATTGGTTTTAACAGCCGCAGTCAGCTGGATGATACAGTATTATATATTAGTGCCTTTTAAAATAGAATTTTTACAGACTATTTTATTTATTATAGTTATTGCCGCTTTAGTACAGTTTGTTGAAATGGTTGTAAGAAAAACAAGCGAGAGCTTATATTTGGCTTTAGGTATTTTTCTTCCTCTTATTACAACTAACTGCTGCGTATTAGGCTTGGCTTTATTCGGAGTTTTATATAAATATAATTTTATACAGAATATAGTTTTTGCCTTAGGCGCAGGCGTAGGCTTTACATTGGCATTGGTTATAATGGCTAGTATAAGAGAGCGTTTAATTACTGCCGATATTCCAGAAGCTTTTAAAGGACCTGCCATGCCTTTCATTACGGCGGGCATACTTGCTCTTATTTTCTACGGATTCTCAGGTATAATTAAAATATAATATAGTAGTTAGAAGTATTTATAAGGATAATGAAATGATGACATCAGTTTTAGTGGCTTCAATATCTTCAGGCTTAATTGCTTTGATATTGGCTGTTTTATTAATATTTTCTTCAAAGATTTTCAGAGTTGAAGTTGATGAGAGGGTTGCAGTTCTTACGGAAATGCTTCCGGGGGCAAATTGCGGCGGATGCGGTTTTCCTGGATGTGCTCAGTTTGCTAAAGCTTTAGTTGACGATAAGGCTCCTGTTGATGGATGTTCTGTAGGCGGTGCCGATACTGCTTCTAAAATAGCAGATTATTTGGGAAAAGTGGCTCCCGAACAGAAAGACAGAACAAGAGCTTATATTTTCTGTCATGGGCATGATGGAATAGCCAAATCTGACAGAGTTTACAGCGGCGCTGAAACCTGTGTTTCAGCTGTTGCCGCAGGAGGAAATAAAAATTGTTCCTACGGCTGCGTCGGTTTTTATGATTGTATGAACTCCTGCGATTTCGGTGCAATTATTAAAGATGATAAAACAGGAATGCCTGTTATAGTAGAAGATAAATGTGTCTCCTGCAGCGCATGCGTTAAGGCATGTCCTCAGAAACTAATAGAAATTCATCCTGTATCTCAGAAAATTCATGTTTATTGTAAGTCAAAAGATAAAGGTCCTGTTTCTAAAAAGGCATGCGACAGAGCTTGTATAGGATGCAGTATATGCGTTAAAAATACTAAAGAAGGCGGTATAAAAATTGATAATTATCTTGCAATAATTGATTATGAAGATTATTCCGTTACAGATGAAAGTATAGCCAAGTGTCCTACTAAAGCTATTACAGATGAGAGAGTTAATTCCGTATTAAATATCTGATTTTATTATTAGTTTTATAATATGTTAAAACAAGGGCGGTTTTATTTATAATTGCTCTTGTTTTTTAATATATTATTTATCTTTGATATTTTATTTGCATAAAATTTGATATCATTATATAACTAGTCAAAAACATACTATAAACATATTGCTTTTTATTTCTGAATTATATTATACGGATTAATATATGATTTTATGTTTTTAATAATCAGGAAGTAAAAAATGGAGCTTAATAATAAAACTTTGACGGAAAACGGCAGCATTAATTTATTTTTCAGATTTGCATTGCCAAGTATATTAGGCATGATAATGGGAAGCGCCGCCGTATTTGTTGATGGATTTTTTGTGGCGCATTTTATATCGGCAGAAGCATTTACCGCTATTAATATAGTATGGCCTATAACTGCATTATCATTTGGTATCTATGTTATGTTAACTATAGGCTCTGTAGCTCTTGCAGGCAAATGTATAGGAGAAAATAATATAAGGCGTGCTAATTTAATATTTACTCAGACTTTGATTATGGTTCTTACTATAGCAAGCCTCCCTCTTTTGATAGTGTATATTTTCAGAGAAAAGCTGCTTCCTATTTTCGGAGCGCATGGCGAAATCTATAAATTATCATTAGATTATATTGAAGGTGTTCTGACTGCAACATTCTTCTGGGGAATGGCTTATGTGCTTAGTCAGTTTGTGAGGCTTAACGGTTCTCCGAAATTTGCTTCTTTAATGTTTATAATATCGTCTTTTGCAAATATTATATTAGATCCTATTTTCATTATTGTATTTAATTTTGGAATATGCGGAGCCGCTTGGGCTACAGCTTTGTCTCAGATGGCTGCTTTTATAATGGGACTTTTATATTTTTTTAAGCCTGACTGCAGATTAAAAATAATAAAGATTTACGGAGGATGGATATACATATTTAAAGCTGCATTAAATGGTTTTTCCGAGTTTTTAAGTAATCTTTCTTCGGGACTTATACCTTGGCTGTTTAATATAACTGCATATAATATTTCAGGCAACAGAGGAATATTAGTTTATTCTGTGGCAAACTATGCTGTAATGTTTTTTATAATGTTTGCATATTCTGTGGGGGAGGCATTAGAGCCTTTAGTAAGTGTTTCTTACGGAGCTAAAAATAAAAACAGAATGAAAGATTTTTTGAAAATATCATTGCTTTTAATTTCTTTTGTATCAATACTTTCTTCTATTATACTTCTTATTGCTCCTAATTTGCTTGTCAATACTCTTCTGAAAGATATTGACGGACAAATATTTAATGATGCCGTATTTTTTGTACGGACTTCAATACCTGCATTTATAGGAGTTGGAATTAATATTATAATGAGTGCATATTATACATCTGTTCAGAAAGCGGGAGCATCTGCAGTTGTGGCTGCTTTAAGAAGCATGATTTTGCCTATTTTGCTTGTACTTACATTGCCTAATATATTTGGGTTTATAGGTTTGGTTTTGGTTATTCCTATAAGTGAAATATCTGCTTTAATTGTTTCATTTGCATTGTATAAAAATAGAAATGCAGACCGCTTGATTTATGATAAATGAGTCTAAGTCATTGACTTAATTTATTTTAAATGCATATCAGCAATAAAAAATATTAATTTACTTGTTTTATTTTATATATTTAGTATTATTTTTGTAAATGATTAATCGTCTAATTAATAAAATATATTGTAATTTTGTAAGGAGTTTTTAATGACATATAAAGAAATTATAGAAAATGCAAAAGATTGCATGGGGTTTTGCAAAGCCTGTATTATATGTAACGGAAAGGTCTGTAAAAATATTATGCCAGGACCCGGCGCTAAAGGAGTAGGAGACGGTGCTATTAGAAATTATGACAAATGGGGAGATATAAGACTTAATATGGATACAATATGCTCCAATGAAGATGTTGATGCTTCTTTTGAACTGTTCGGCAAAAAGTTTAAATATCCTATATTTGCAGGACCTGTTGGGGCTGTTCAGCTTCATTACGGAAATAAATATACTGACGAAGAATATAATGATATATTAGTACAATCATGTTCGGAAGCTGGAATATGCGCTTTTACAGGAGACGGAGTTAATCCGAATGTAATGATAGCTGCTACTTCTATGATAAAAAAACAAAACGGCATAGGAATACCAACCGTTAAGCCTTGGAATATGGATGTCATTAAAGAAAAAATGAAATTAATTGCAGATTCAAATGCTTTTGCTGTAGCTATGGATATTGATGGTGCAGGACTTCCTTTTTTAAAAAATCTCACTCCTAAAGCGGGAAGCAAAACTGCAGACGAATTAAGACAAATAAAAGAAATTGCTAAAAGACCTTTTATAATAAAAGGCATAATGACTGTAAAAGGAGCTCAAAAGGCTGTGGAGTCTGGAGCTGATGCTATTATAGTATCTAATCATGGCGGACGTGTGCTTGACCAATGCGCTTCCACAGCCGAAGTATTACCCGAGATAGCCGATGCTGTGAAAGGAAAAATAAAAATATTAGTTGACGGTGGAATCAGAAGCGGAGCTGATATATTAAAAGCTCTTGCCTTAGGTGCGGACGGAGCTGTTATTGCAAGAACTTTCGTAATAGCCGTTTACGGAGGAGGAGAAGAGGGCGTCAAATCTTATGCCGCTCAATTGGGTGCCGAACTTGAAGATGCTATGGCTATGTGCGGAGTTCACAGCCTGAAAGAAATAACAAGAGATATTGTCAGGCTTTAATTTTTCTGCTTTTAAATAATTCAATATAAGGAGAAATTAAATATCTCTTTATATTGAATATTATTTTAAATTATAAATATTATTAATAATATTATAGATTTGTAATTTTAATCAATTAAAAACTTAAAAAGTATAAATGATCATCGTAAATATCTTCTTTTATTTCAGAAGCCAATATAAACTCTACGGTTATATCTTTTTCTTTAGCTGTAGTTAAATTTAAGTTTAAATCTGCTCTTCCAATAACTTTAGCAGGTGCATCCGTCAAAACTATAATTAATCTTTTTTTATTTATATATTCAAATTTCTCCAATGCTTCCTGCAAAGCCTCATACATAGGTTCCGCTTTATCTCCGCCTCCTGCAGCATAAAAATAATTAACTTCTCTGTTTATAAAATTGATATTATCGCTGAAATCTATTCTTTTTGTGAGATATGTATCTTGTACATCTCTGTAAAGCAGAAAACCTATTCTTGAATATTTATTATTATTAAACAGATTTCCAGCAATGCCGCTTATATCTCTTTTAATAGCTTTCAAATAAGGATGCATACTCTCAGTTGTATCAAGTACTATAACTAAATCAATTCCGCCGTCTTCTTTATATCTGTCAACAATATTTTTTAATTTTTTATTTAATTCATCTGCATCTTTAACATAATTATTTGAAGTATTAAAGGATTTGCTTGCATTATTTAAAGTGTCTGCAGCCTCTCTATTATAATCATTATTATTTTTCGCATCTATATTTATTTTTTCAGAAGATAAAGTTTTTGTTTCATTTTCACTGTTAATTTTTACCGAAGAATCTCTTTTTACTATCATTGTGTTTGTAGACTGCTCTATTACCCTATAGGAAGGTCTTATTTGAACGGCACCCTCATTTCCTGCATTAGGAATAGGAGGAGGTGTCTCTTTTTCCTTAATATCAGCAGTTTCTAAACAATAATCTATCGGGTAGGTGAAGCTTTCTCCATGCATATTAAAAACATTAAAAGATAAATATCTGTCTTCAGGCAATTGTCTGAAATATGCTTTTATATAAAGTTTTTTTCCAAGTTCTCTATTGAAAGTATCTTCTAATATTATACCGCTGCTGTCATAATCGGAAATATTTCCAAAAGAAGTATTTATTAATTTATATGAATTATTGGTTTTTCCTTCCCTGAAATAAAATGCGTATCTGCCGTTTTCTCCTCCTGAATAATATAAATAAAATGCATATAAATCTCCCTCTTTTTCCACATTTCTAAGGCTGATGGAAGGAACTGCAGATGCTGTGTTATTAGGTTTTAATATTATATCTGTGTTTGATAATGTATTGCCGTTAATATCATAAGCCTCTAATATTAAATTAATATTGTCTCTCAATATGAATTGAGAATAATTATTTTTTCTATCTAAATAAACAGTGTTTGGAATAAAAACACTGAATACATCTCCTAATGTGTTAAGAAAGTCTGTGTTTTTTATATTAATTATGGAATTACCGCTTCCGCTATTATCAATATAAATATAGGAATTTCCGCCGCCGTTAAGCTTTAAAAGAAGTCTGAATCCTGATATATATGGTTTTTTCTTAATATTGATTTGATATCCGTTTACAAATTTTACTATTTCCACATCATTTGTATTAATTCTCATAGAATAATTATTTGCACTATTTTGACCGTATAAATTTTCTAAAGTAGTAATGAATACTACCGATAAAATAACAAACAAATATTTATATCTTATACTTCTCATCATTAATACCTCTTGCAAATTATTATCGGCTGCGTGTATTATAAATCTGCATTATTATGTTAATTGTATTGTAATATTTTTAATTAAAGTTTATATATGTTGTTATGTTTTTTATTATTGTTATGTTCGCTGACCGCATTTTTTATTATATCATATTTCTATTATTGTTTTATTTCTTTTTCTGATTTATTTAATGCTTTTCTTTTTTGGTATTGTTTTTTATTTTATTTTTTTGCCGAAGGCACACACCGCAAAAAGAACCAAAAAAGCCGACTTCTTTTTTATCAAAATAAAGAAGAAAAAAACAATTACATTAATTTTTGAAAATCTGTTATTATATATTAATGCCTTTTATTGTTGCTATTCTTTTGGCTGCTTTGTTGTATTTTCAAGCTTTCTTACTACTGATAAACTTTTAAATATTAGCGTAGTTATTTTTTTGTTTTCTTTTTTTGCGCTGTGTGCCTTCTGCAAAAAAAAAAAATAATAAAGCGACAGACTGCCATTAAATAAATTTATTTAAGTCTTAAAGGCTGAAGAGAGCATAGTAATAATAATAAATAATGTTTTATAGTTATTATAAAATTATATCCTTTATAAATTTTTAGTATAATAATATTAAAATATTTAGTATTTTTTTATATATAATTAATTAATATCTTGATTTTTTTTATAGAGTATATTATTATACTATCTAATTTTTTATAAGGTGGTACTGAATGACGAAACAAAGTTTTGAATACTATGTAGAAGCAATAGAAAATAATGAGATTAATAAGCTTCAAATATTTCTTTTAACTGATGATGAAGAGTTTATTAATATTCGTGATGAAGACGGCAATACTCTATTACATCATGCGGCAATGCTGAGCAGTGACGGGGCAGTTGCAATGCTTATTGAGTGCAATCCGTTTATCAGAAATAATGAGGGAAAAACTGCATTTAATATAGCCTATGAAAATGATGATGTATATATAGCTAAAATGCTTGATAGCACCAGAGACAGCTGCAAAGGAAGCATGGCAGATATGATGAGAAAAAAAGGAAATAGATGAAAAAGAAATACCATTTTTCTTAACAGGCACTAAAGAAGATATTTTGCATAAATTTAAAGAAAATAAAAAAACTTCCAAAACAACTGCAGCAGACACAAAAGAAAATAAAAAAACATCTGAAAAAGACAAAAAAATATTTTCTAAAGATTTGCTGCAGAATATTTTTAGTAAGTATATCTGACCGATGATAGTTATTTTAAAACAGCATTAGATAGTTTGAAAAAAGATGAAGCAAAAACAATGATTCTTGAGATTTTAAGCTATGAAGAAGAAAATTTTAAGCTTGATGAAAAGTATAATGTTATTCTGCCTGATAATTTTCAAGTGATTGCAGATTATGATAAAATAAACTTTAATGGCGAAATACTTTCAAATTATATAGAGGGTTTAGAAGAATACTTAGAGCTGGAAGAAATGGAGCTTTATGATAATCCTGCTGATTTTAAAGGAGGGGACTATTTTGACGGAGATCCTGACGATGATGAAGAAGGGTTAGCAGACATGACTTTAGAAGAATGGGTAGCAGAGCAAACAGGGTATTTAAGGTATTTTATTGATGCTTTAAAGGATTTTAAATGATGCAAAGATTAAAAAAACGTTGGGAAGAAGCTTATGAAGCTATGCCAAAACTCTATGAACTCCCCAACGGATTAATGGTAAATTTCACTTTAAGTGAGGATACCGATACGATTCTTTTTAAAGAACCTTGGGAGAATTTTGAATTAGATGATGAAGATAAAGATGCAGAGTGGAGATTAAGCTTTTTTAGTATAAGTGAAAATAAACCTTTAGGATATTTAGAATACAAGGAAGCTTTAGAAAAATTACAAGACTATGCTTTAATACAATCAGAAGAAAGAATCTTAATTAGAGCTATGAGTTTAAAAGAGCTCAAGGGCTTAGGATTAAAAGTATTGTAAGATAGAGGATAGTCTTTATCAATAATTTTAGATTTAATAAAGGATTTGAGATGATACAGCAGGAGATATTAGATGAAATTGTTATAAATTTTTGCAAAAAGCTAGACAAATTTTCAGCACAATATGGCTTAAAAACAGAAGAATTTATAACTTTTGGTATTTTTGATAATTTACTTTTTACTTTTGAACACTATTTAGAGCAAGAGAAAAATTGCATAAGTCTTGATGTTTCTTTTAGGGTGAAATCCATAGAAAGTGATGAAATTTTATGCCAAGCTATAGGACTTGATAAGCCTGACTTAGATTTTAAAATCTTAAATGAATATGGTGTTAGATCTTTCCCATTTTCTTTTAAAAGTATGGAATTTTCTAATATACATGAATTACATGATTTTGCATTAGATGATATGGCGGAGGATACTTATAATGGTTTTTTAAAATCCTATAAGAAAAGCATAGAAAATCTTTTAAACGCTTTTAAGATTGATACATCTAGTACAGTTCAAGGACTTTATGATTATATCTATAAATATGAAAACAATAAAGATGTATTTTGGAAAGATAAATCCTTAATGCAAATTTTACTTCTTATAGAGTTAAATCAAAAAGAACAAGCGCTTAAGATTTTAAAAAATGACCCAAGAACTAATGAAGAACGTAAGATTTCTATAGAATATGATAATGGGGAAGCAGAAATATTTGATATTTTGATTTATTCTTTGGAGAATAATATTATATGAATATCTCAAGCCAAAAAGATGTACTTAGACTACGATTGCAATATTTTTATATGGCAAGGTCTGATGAGCAGATTTTGAATTATCTTAATGACAAGGAATTAAGGCAAGATTTGCAAAGCTTTATGGAATCCTATGGCGAGGCAAAAGGCGAATAAATCACGGGGATTTTGAGAATCCTCTAAAAGGATAAAGAAAATGAAGTTTAAGAATATAAAACACGGAATCCCCTTTCAAAGAGAGTTTGAGTTAGAGGGTGAAAATATTGACTTGCGCAATGATTTTTACTTGCATAAAATTAAAAACAGCGTAAAAACTTTGGAGTTGTTTTTAAAATCCAATAAAACAAATATAGGCGATGTAAAAATGACTTTTTGGGATTGTGAGTTGTTGCATTTATGTGGGTATTGCGGGGATTTAAGTATCCCATTGTAATCCGCCGAAAATTTCATTATGCTGGAGATAAAATCCCCTCTGCGGTTTTCATCTATCTGGCTCCTTCTCAAATTCCCCTGTTAGATTAAAATTATGCTGCATGGGTCCTCTTCCATGCCCTAGGTTTAGCATAGCTCTAAGAGCACCAGATAGGTAATTCTTTGACCGCTGAATAGATGCGGATAGGTTAAAGCCCTTAGCAAGATTGGATGCGATGGCACTGGACAGAGTACAGCCTGTTCCATGTGTGTTTGGGTTATCAATATAGATTCCATAGAACCATGTCCCAGCACTGTCCGTATAGAGATAATCATTTGCGTCATTAATGTTGTGTCCGCCTTTCAAAAGTACAGCACATCCAAAAGCATTGCTGATTTGTTTGGCGGCACTCTCAATGTCCTTTTGATTCCTGATGCTCATACCTGATAAAATTTCAGCCTCAGGAATATTGGGTGTGGCTAAATCTGCCAGAGTCAGCAGGCAGGTTTTCAGCGTATCCACCGCATCTTCTGAGATAAGCCTATCGCCGCTTGTGCTCACCATCACAGGGTCAATTACTATATTCCTCGCTTTATAAAAACGCAGCCGCTCCGCAATTTTCTTAATCAGGCTGCTGGAGGCTACCATGCCAATCTTCACTGCATTGGGCGGAATGTCTTCAAATACTGCATCTATCTGCGCACCTAAGAATTCGGGGGGGATTTCCATAATTTTCTTCACACCTGTAGTATTCTGAGCCACCAGCGCTGTAATGGCACTCATAGCAAAAACACCGTTCATAGTCATCGTTTTCAAATCAGCCTGAATTCCCGCCCCTCCGCTGGGGTCTGTCCCAGCGATAGATAATACTGTTTTCATAGCTTTGTCTCCTTAATTCGGGTTTTTTTATTGTCTTCTACCAGATGAAGCACAATATTTTTCATCAATGGTATCCTAAATATATTATATATAATCCAGCAGTGGGCTGTCCGTATCAAAAATTATGCCGTAAATCATTATAAGTCCACTATTTTCTCAGACAGCGTCCGCAACTCCCTGCAGGTTTCCTCAATATTTTCCGATGAGAAAATTGCAGATACTAGCGCCACTCCATTCACGCCGCTGCCTGACAGATTGAGTAGATTGTCCCTATTGATGCCTCCAATGGCTACAGTTGGAATTTCAACTGAGCTGCAGATTTGCCTCAGGATTTTGTTGGACATCCTGCTCGCATTAGTCTTTGTGGCGGTGGAAAATACCGCCCCTAATCCCAGATAGTCGGCGCCGTCTTGAACGGCCCGGCAGGCTTCCTCCACTGTATGTACTGAGACTCCCAGTATCATAGACTTACCCACACGGCGACGGACATCTGAAGCATTTATGTCTTCCTGTCCGACATGAATACCGTCTGCTTCGCATGCGATGGCTATCTCTAAGTTGTCATTAACAATAAATGGGATTTCATAAGCTCTGCACAGTGTGCGGATATCTATTGCTTCCTGCAGAAACGCCGCATTGTCTAATGACTTTTCCCGCAACTGTACACAGGTTACTCCGCCCTTTAGAGCCGCTTCCACCTGCTGGTAAAGCGTCTGTTTACCGATCCAGGTCCTGTCGGTGACAGCATAGAGCAGCATATGTTTTTTATCGCACCTCATATTTTGCTCCTTTCTTCAGTTCCGCTGGAGTCAGTAGATACATAGCATCAATGATATAGTTTCTGTAAGATGAATTGCCGTCCATTTCTGACATACGTTTATAGGCTATTTCTCCGCATATTCCCATAGCGCACACAGCGGCGGCGGCGGACTCTAGTATTCTATCAGGGTTGGCGGTGATAAAGGCTGCCGTCAAAGCAGAGAGCTGACATCCTGTGCCTGTAACGGCAGACATTTCGGGACATCCGTTTCGTATACAGTAAGCTTGCTCACTATCCGCTACAATGTCAGTAGCTCCAGTAATGATGATGATAGATTTAGTCTGCATGGAAAAATCTTTGGCGAAAGATACCGCCCAGTCCAGATTTTCCTCCATGATTTGGTCTGATATATCCGCATCCACACCCTTAGTGTTGCCGCAGCCCATATATAGAGTCTTGATTTCCGAAATATTACCTCGTATTACTGAAAATCTGATATCCCTTATCAGCTGGAGGGCGGTATCCGTACGCAGTCTTGATGCCCCTGCTCCTACTGGATCCAGTATCACAGGGTGTCCAAGTTCGTTTGACCGTTTTCCTGCAGAGAACATGGCAGGAATAGTATGCTGGTTCAATGTGCCTATATTGATATTCAGACCGCCGCAGATTGCAGTAATTTCCTCCGCCTCGTCAGCATCATCAGCCATGATTGGTGATCCCCCGCAGGCCAGCAGTATATTGGCGCAGTCGTTGGCTGTAACATAGTTGGTGATGTTGTGTATTAGCGGTCGTTTACGCCTAACATTATCAAACAATTCCATCAGCATAACGGCATCTCCATTATAACTTTATACAAAATATCAGTTCGTTTTTGTATTCCACGCAGTATGAATGACAGTATACTCCTGCAGAAGCGGAGATTAAAAAGCGGATAATATAGATATAAAATTAAATCCTGCCTGATTCCTTTTTTATGAACAGAACAGCATACAAAACAGAATTTTTTGATATAGCTTGATTTCATAATAACAGTCTCCTTATAAATACAATAAAAAAAGGGCACATCTGAATAAGATGCCCCCTGAAAAAGTACAGCTATTGATAACTTCCTCCGGCGGCATTATCCGCATCAGGTTTAAGGGTCGAAGTGATTACTTCCTCTCAGCCTGCAAACATAAGCTCCCCTGTTTATTTGTTACAGTAATTATATCACTTAATTTTCCTATTTGCAAGGGTCTGTTAATAAAAAACAGATAAATCTTAAATTACTTGAAGATGAATGGATAAGCAAAGATCCAATAAAAGAATATCTTGAAAGTTTGGAGTTTTAATGAAAAATAATGATAAAAGATATACCGCCAACCAACTCCATACCAAGATATGATGAAGTATAGAAATTAATAGAGAAAAAAAGATTAATCATTAATATTCTTTATAATATAAATCAGGCTATTTTTTATAGTCTGGTTTTTTTATTTTATTATTAATTTCTATATTATTATTCAAATATATTGACTTATTAATTTTTTTTTATATACTAAAATTCTGTATATAAAAATACAAAAGAGATTCTTAGATAATGAAAAAATATTTATTTATTTTGTTTTTTATGCTATCAGTTTTATTTTCAGAACAGGAATGTAAAGGACCTGACGGAGACAGTAAACCCACTCCTTTCAGAAAAGAAACCGAAATAGTTAAATATAGATATGATTTAGATATATATGGTATATTTTACAGTATTATATTATTTTCGATTATTGCCGCACCTTCATTATATATAATACATAGAAAAAATAATTAGTATACATTATTATTAGTTAAAATTATGATAGAAATAGAGGATTTATTTGATGTAGCCTGTGCTAATATAATTGAAGATGATTGGAAATTATATAAAGTGTTTAAACCTATGAAGGTTTTTAATAAAGAATTAGAAACTTTATTTGATATAGGCGTTCATAAATCTTTGAAGTTAGATGACATTATTAATAATTTGAAAGATCATATTGTATTATTATCCGATTCAAAAGAAATATTAAAGAATGCTTACGGTGATTTTATGTTCATAGATGTTGATGACAATTGGTATAATAATATAGACATATATAAGATTTTAATAAAAGTAAATGAAGACGGAAGTATAGATTCCAAAGTAGAATGCGGAGATGATGAAAATATATTTGATGTTTACTTTAAAAATAATGATATAATTAATATAATGGAATCAAATATAAGATAGTTTTAATTCCATATAATTAAAAGCAGTTTATATAATATAGGAAGAATTACAACAGTTAAAACGCCTGCGACTCCTATTGCAAGACCCGACATAGCGCCTTCAGTTTCTCCAATTTCTATAGCTTTGCTTGTACCTACGGCATGAGATGATGTGCCTATAGCAAGACCTATTGCCAGAGGAGATTTTATTTTAAATATTCTGCATATAAATGGTGCTGTTACAGCTCCTATTAATCCTGATATCATAACTGATAAAACTGTAATGGATTTTATGCCTTTCATATTAGCAGTTATATCAACAGCTATAGCGGTAGTAACGGATTTTGTTAATAGCGAAGGAAATAATTCTTCGGATACTCCTAGTAATTTTGCCGAAATAAATATTCCTGTAATTCCTAAAGAACTTCCTATTGCTATGCTTATAAATATTACAGGCAGATTAGCTTTTAATATCGGAAGATTTCTATATATAGGCAAAGCTAATGCAACTGTTACAGGTCCAACAAAAGCGCTTATAAACTTTCCTCCGCTTTCATTATAAACCGAGTAAGGCACCTGCATAAAATATAGCGAAATGCCTAATAATATTACGCTTGTTGCCAGAGGATTTAAAATAGGAAGCTTAGTTTTTATATATACGGTATATGATATTATATATGCTATTAAAGTTATAACTATTGGTATAATGGGGTTTTGTATAAATAATTCTTTCATTTTTACTTCCTTAATCTTGATATTATTTTTTCCAAAAATTGAGCGGATATGCCTGTTGCAATCATAATAACTATTGTAAAAAATACGCATATAATTATAAAAGGTATTATCTCATCTTTCACATATTTATATTCGTCTATTATAGCTAAAGTTCCGGGTATAAATAACAGAGCCATATTGCTTATAAGGATATCGCTTGCCTTATCTATGTGATTTTCTTTTATTATGCCTGCAGCTAATAATAAAAAAAGAAGTACCATACCTATGACATTTGCGGGTATAGGAAGTTTCAGAGTTTTGCTTAATATATATGACAGCGAATATATTGAAGATATAATTGCAAATTGTTTTATCAGCTTCATTTTTTTATTTCCTTAAATTAAAATAAAATTTTTAATATTATATATATTAATTTATTTTTTTAAATAATAAATAGTTTTTTATATTGTAAAAACTTTAATTTTCATAAATATATAAGCATAACATTTTGTATATTGTTAAAAATACATATTTATTGATGTTTTTTTCTTGACATAAAATTTATTTAGATATACAATAGAATACCTTGTAAATTGCAGGTTATCCTATTCCTTTGGAATATTTTTAAGGAGATAAAAATGGCAGGCGCTAAAGTAAAAACGGAGCAAATACATCTTCAATGCACAGAATGCAAAAGAAAAAATTATATAACAACAAAAAATAAGCAGAATGTTCCTGAAAAGCTGGAATTAAAAAAATACTGCCCTCATGATAAAAAGCATACTATACATAAAGAGTTAAAAGTATCAAGATAAATAATTCTAAATATAGAATTTTTATAAATTTGGGTCAGTAGTTCAATTGGTAGAGCACCGGTCTCCAAAACCGGGTGTTGCAGGTTCGACTCCTGTCTGACCTGATTGTTTTTTGTATAATATAATTAGGGTAGGTTTTATGGCTGATAAAAAGAAAAATAATATATTTGATTCTATAAAAGAAATAAAAAAAGAGCTTTTTGAGAGGAGTGTATGGCCTACTCGTCAAGATGTTGTAAATCAAACAGTTGTTGTTATAATTCTGCTTATTTTAGCATCGGCTTTTTTAGGTGCTGCGGATTATACTGTTACATTTTTAACAAGAGCTTTGCTGGACGGTTCGATCTTGAGCAGTTTAATATCTTCTAAAATAACATTATTTTTGTTGCTTGCTGTTATTGTTCTGTTTGTAATATATTTTGCTATTCGTTATATTAGAAAAAATAGATATAATAGGTGATAAAATATGTCTGATATAAAAGATTATAGATGGTATATAGTTCATACTCAGCATGGATATGAAAACAAGGTCCGTGAGCGCATAGAAAAAAGAGCTAAAGAAAACGGTATGTCCGATTTAATAGTAGATATATATATACCTTCAGAAACGGTAACTTCCACAAAGAATGGTAAGAAAGTATCCAAAGAAGAATTTTTCTATCCCGGTTATGTATTGGTAAAAATGATTATGAATGATGCAACTCAGTCTATGGTTAGAAGAACTCCTGGTGTTGCAGGCTTTATAGGAAGTCATGCAACAACTAAGGAAGAGGGTAATATTATCCCAACTCCGCTAAGCGAATCCGATGTTGCACGTATATTTGAAAACAGAGAAGAAAAATCAAAGACTGGCATAAATGAAATTATAGGAATGGAATTTGATATAGGAGAAAAGGTTCAGGTAATAGACGGACCTTTTAACGGTTTGAACGGCATAATAGAAAATATTAATTCAGATAAGGGTAAAGTAACTGTAAAAATAGAAATATTCGGGAGAAGTACTCCTACAGAGTTGGAATTTAGTAAAGTAAAAAAAATATAATTTAATAAAAAATAAAAATCAAGAGGTAGTAAAATGGCTAAAAGAGTAGTTGGTATAGTGAAGGTTCGTATACCTGGCGGAGAAGCAACTCCTGCTCCTCCATTGGGACCTGCATTAGGTCAGAAGCAGATACAAATAGCCGCTTTCGTTAAAGATTTTAACGCTAAAACTTCTAAAATGAAAGGGCAGATATTAAACACCTATATAACAGTGTATGAAGATAAAACATATACATTTGTTACTAAAGGCACATCTACTTCTGCATTAATTAAGAAGAAATTGGGTATAGAAAAAGGTTCGGGAGAGCCTAATAAAACTAAGGTTGCGGCAATTAATCAGAAGCAGCTTGAGGAAATCGCCCAGGAAAAAATGGATTATATGTCAGCTAATGATATTGAAGCTGCAAAGAAAATAGTTGCGGGTACTGCCCGTGCTATGGGTATTAAAGTAGAATAATAAAATAAGCATACCATTTATTAATATTGATAAATGGGAGTATACGTTTGAAAAAAGGAATAATAATTATGGCTACAAAAGAAAAAAAAATAGGCGGCAAACGTTACGACGCTATAAGGAAGCAAGTAGAGAAATTAAGAATCTATTCGGCTGAAGAGGCTATAGAATTAGCCAAGAAAAATGCTACCTGTAAATTTGATGAGACTATTGAGGTTACAATTAATCTCAATATATTGCCGAAACATTCAATAAGAGATACACTGTCATTCCCAAATGCATTTGGTAAAGAAAAAAGAGTGGTAGTATTCGCTCAAGGTGAGAAAGCTGATGAGGCAAAAGCGGCGGGTGCTGCTGAAGTTGGCTTTGAAGACTTGATAGATAAAATTAAAGGCGGATATACCGATTTTGATATTGCTATTTCAACCCCCGATTTAATGAAGGAAGTCGGAAAATTAGGTCAAATTCTCGGAAGAAAAGGACTTATGCCTAATCCTAAAACAGGAACGGTTACGCTTGATGTATCTCAGGCTGTAAAAAGTTTCAAAGCGGGAAGAATGGAATACAGAGCCGATAAAAACGGTATAGTTAGAATTGGTATAGGAAAAGCTTCAATGGATTTTGATAAGCTGAACGAAAATTTTAAAGCATTTTATGATGAAATTTTGAGAAAAAAGCCGTCAGATTTAAAAGGCGAGTATATTAAAGCCATAGGTGTAACATCTACAATGGGTGTAGGCATTAAAATAGATCATAAAAAAATAAGAATGTAATTAATTTAGTTATAAATCTGTTTTGTTTAAGCGAAGTTGTATTTTGTGATCCCATTATATGAATAGCATTATCAAGACGGTTTAATATAATAGAGGTGGTATTATGCCTAATAAGAAAAACATTGAAACAGTATCATTGCTTAAAGAAAGTATGGGAGCATGTGCCGGTTTAGTATTCTTTGATTACAGAGGAGTAACTGTAGCGCAGCTTACTGATTTAAGACGCAAATTGGCAAAGAATTCTTCTTCAATGAAAATATGTAAAAACTCTTTATTGTATATTGCTTTAAAAGAGCTTGGCAGAGAAGTAAAAGATGAAATGTTTATTAATCCTACAGCCGTAGTATTTGCTAAAGAAGATGTTCCCAGCGCTGCTAAAGTAATCAGCGAAGCGGCTAAAAAAAATGATAAAATAAAAATCAAAGGCGGATATATGGGTGAAGATTTGCTTAATCCTGCAGATGTTCAGGTAGTTGCAGATATTCCGCCTAGAGAAGTTTTACTTTCTCATCTTGTTACGGCTCTTGAGGCTCCTATATCAGGTTTAGCAAACAGTTTGCAAAGCATCATATCGGAGCTTGCTTATGTTCTTGACAGCGTTGAAGAAGAAAAGAAAAAATCGGCTTAATATGCCGTCACTTTTTTAAGAATAAAAAAGAAAATTATTAAACAAATTTTTTAAGGAGATAAAAAATGGCTTTAAGTAAAGAAGAAATATTACAGGCAATAGGAGATATGAAAGTTATAGAGCTTCATGAATTGGTGGAAGCTATAAAAGAAAAATTTAATGTAACTGCCGCTATGCCTGTAGCAGCAGTAGCAGCGGCTCCTGCAGCAGGCAGTGCTGCGGCGGCTGAAGAAGAGAAAAATGAATTTGATATCATTCTTACAGGTTTTGATGCCGCTCAGAAAATAACTCTTATTAAAGAAGTTAGAGCGGTTAGCGGTTTAGGATTAAAAGAAGCTAAAGATGCCGTTGAAAAAGGCGGAGAGACAATCAAATCTGGAGTTTCTAAGGAAGAAGCTGCGGCTATTAAGAAACAATTAGAAGCGGCAGGCGGTAAAGTTGAAGTTAAATAATTATTTTTGTAAATATATCATTAACATTTAATGATGCATATATTTAAGAAGGGTATATTTTTATGCCCTTCTTATTAGTGCATTTAATCAATTCAATAAAAATTAAAAAGCGTAAATGCGGAGATCTTTTAATATGGCCAATAATATTCATATAGATAATAAAGTATATCCTGAAAGAGGAATAGAGTTCGCAAAAAAATACAGAGTTGAAAATGGAAGAGTGAATTTTTCGCGAGCTGTTTCTGTAATAGAACCTCCCGACCTTCTCGCTATACAGAAAGAATCTTATGACAGTTTCCTTCAAAAGGATATACCTGAAAATAAGAGAAAAAATGAAGGATTGCAGGAGGTGCTGACTTCTATATTTCCTATAATAGCTTCCAATGAGAAGATGCAAATAGAGTTTATATCATACTCTATAGGGGAGCCTAAAATATCAGAAAAAGAGGCTAGAAGAAGAGATAAAACTTATGCTTATCCTTTTAAAATAAAAGTACAATTGACTATAAGAGACCCTGAAAGAATTATAGAACAGGAAATTTTTGTAGGGGATATACCTGCTATGACCGATAGAGCTACTTTTATAATTAACGGGGCTGAACGGGTTGTGGTTTCTCAGATTCATAGATCGCCCGGTGTTGTTTTCAACAGAAGCGACAGAGATGCTATGTTTGTGGCTAAAATAATTCCTGATAGGGGTACTTGGCTTGAATTTGAACTTGATACTAAAAAAGACATAATGTATGTAAGAATAGACAGAAAGAAAAAACTTCCTGTTACTGTATTTTTAAGAGCTATCGGTATTACAACTAATGAAGAGATTTTGAAATTATTTTATGAAGTGGATAATATTTCATTGGAAGAACTTTCAGATGATGAGAAAAAAGAAGCATTAATAGGCAGACGTTCATATTCTACAGTATTTGACACTGAAAATCCAGACGAAATAATATTAAATCCGGGAGAACTTATTAATACTAATTTAGCTGAAAGGCTTTTAATGAGCGGAATTAAAGAAATATCCGTATTAAATATGGATATTATAAAAGATAATGTTACTATAATTAATACTTTAGATAAAGATACTACTAAAAATCAAGAAGAGGCATGTACAAAAATTTATAATGTTATAAGACCGGGAGAACCTGCTTTAATAGAAAATGTTGTAAGAGCCTGTAATGATTTGGTGTTTGACCCTAAATCCTATGCTTTGGGAGATGTTGGGCGTTATAAATTGAATAAGAGACTGAATTTTCCTGAAAGCGAGCAGGATAAAGTTTTAAGACATAAGGATATAATTGAGACAATTCGCTTCTTAATAAAAGTGTTTATAAATGAAGAGCAGTTAGATGATATTGATCATTTAGGCAACAGACGAGTGAGAAGCGTGGGAGAATTATTATCCATACAGATAAAAGCGGGATTTACCAGAATGGAGCGTATAGCTAAAGAAAGAATGCAGATGCAGGATATGGAAGCTGTAACTCCTCAGTCTCTTGTAAGCATCAAACTTATACAGGCGGTAATAAAAGAGTTTTTCGGTACAAATCAATTGTCTCAGTTTATGGATCAGAATAATCCTTTATCAGAGATTACTCATAAAAGAAGATTGAATGCTTTGGGCAAGGGCGGTCTTACCAGAGACAGAGCGGGATTTGAAGTAAGAGATGTACATCATACTCATTACGGAAAAATATGTCCTATTGAAACCCCAGAAGGACCTAATATCGGACTTATAGTTTCGCTTGCAACTTATGCAAAAATAAATAAGCATGGATTTTTGGAAACTCCTTACAGAAAGGTAATTGACGGAAAAGTAACCGATAATATAGAATATTTAACGGCACATGATGAAGAAAAATATCATATAGCAGATGCAAATGCTCCTTTAAATGAAGACGGTACTTTTAAGGATAATCTTATATCCACAAGATACAGAAGCGAATTCCCTTATTCTTCGCCTGATCAAGTACAGTATATGGACGTTTCGCCTCAGCAGATAGTTTCGCTTTCAAGTTCATTAATACCGTTTTTAGAGCATGATGATGCCAACAGAGCATTAATGGGTTCAAACATGCAGCGTCAAAGTGTTCCTCTTTTATATCCTGAAGCTCCTATAGTCGGTACTGGTGTTGAGGCTAAAATTTGCCAGCCGGGTACTGGAATAGCAGTACATGCAAAAAGATCAGGTAAAGTTATAAAAGTGGTTCATGATGAAATAGTAATAAAACCTTCTAAGCAGAACAGCAGCGATGATTTTGATGTTTATGAGTTGGTTAAATATCAAAGAACTAATCAGGATACTAATTATCATCAGAGACCTGTGGTAAATGTAGGAGATATTGTAAAAGCGGGAGGTCTTTTAGCGGACGGACCTGCAACAGATCATGGAGAATTAGCTTTAGGAAGAAATGTTCTTGCTGCATTTATGATTTTTGAAGGTTATAACTTTGAAGATGCCATACTTTTAAGCAGAAGATTAGTTCAGGAAGATGTTTTTACCTCTATTCATATAGAAGAGTTTTCAGTTGAAGCCAGAGAAACAAAATTAGATAAAGAGAATATAACCAGAGATATACCTAATGTATCTGATGCCGCTTTCAAAAATCTAGATGAAAGAGGTATTGTGAGAATAGGCGCTAAAGTAAAAGCGGGGGATATATTAGTAGGAAAAGTAACTCCGAAAGGAGAAACTGAAATAACTCCAGAATACAGACTTCTTCATTCAATATTTGGTGAAAAGGCAAGAGATGTAAAAGATACTTCTTTAAGGGTACCTCATGGCAAAGATGGTACTGTCATAGATGTAAGAGTATACAGCAGGGAAAACGGAGATGAATTAAAGCCCGGAGTAGAGGAAGTCGTAAAAGTATTTTTAGCTAAAAAGCGTATAATACAGGAAGGCGATAAAATGGCAGGGCGTCATGGTAATAAAGGAGTTGTCGCAAGAATTATGCCTATAGAGGATATGCCGTTTTTAGAAGATGGTACTCCAGTTGATATATGTCTCAATCCTTTAGGCGTACCTTCTCGTATGAATATCGGACAGGTAATTGAGATGCTTTTAGGCTGGTCTGGTCATAAAATGGGTATAAAATATGCCTGCCCTATATTTGAAGGTCCTAAAGAAGATGCTTTAAGAGATGCTTTCATTGCAAGCGGAATGAATCCTAATGGTAAGGTTAAGCTTTATGACGGAAGAACGGGAGAGCCTTTCAAAAATGAAGTTGCGGTAGGATATATGTATATGCTTAAGCTTAATCACCTAGTTGAAGATAAAGTACATGCAAGAAGTACAGGTCCTTACTCTCTTGTTACTCAGCAGCCTTTGGGAGGCAAATCTCAGTTCGGAGGTCAGCGTTTAGGGGAGATGGAAGTTTGGGCATTAGAGGCTTACGGAGCTGCAAATATGCTTCAGGAGTTTCTAACCGTTAAATCAGACGATATGACAGGACGTGCTAGAATATACGAATCTATTGTTAAAGGAGATGTTATATCATCGCCGGGCATACCAGAGAGTTTTAATGTACTTGTGCAGGAACTGAGAGGTTTAGGACTTAATATTACTATTCATGATGAAGAAGGCAATCAGCTTCCTTCCACTGAAAAAGAACTCAGACAAAAAACTAAGAAACAAACTAAGATTTTTAAATAATTAGGAGAAGTTTAAGTATATGCAATTTTCAAACTTTGACCAAATAAAAATTAGTATAGCAAGCCCTCAGGTTATGAGAGAATGGAGCTACGGAGAAGTTAAAAAACCTGAAACTATTAATTACAGAACTTTAAGACCTGAAAGAGACGGACTTTTTTGCGAAAAAATATTTGGAACTACTAAAGAATATGAATGCTACTGCGGTAAGTTTAAGAGTATCCGTTATAAAGGTGTGGTTTGCGATAAATGCGGTGTTGAAGTTACTCATTTTAAGGTAAGACGCGAGAGAATGGGGCATATAGAATTGGCTGCTCCCGTTGCTCATATTTGGTACTACAGAAATACTCCTTCAAGAATAGGGCTTCTTCTTAATATGAATATTTCTCATTTAAGAAGCGTACTTTATTTTGAAAGATATGTTGTTATTGATGCAGGCGACAGCGCCTATTCCAAAGGTGATCTTTTAACTGAAGATGAATATAATGAAGCTTTAGACAGATACAGCGATAATATAAGAATAGGAATCGGAGCCGAAGGCATAAGAGATATGCTTAAAGATCTTGATATGGACGAAGAAATCAGAAAACTCAGAGAAGAGATGATAAAAAAAGGAGAGAAAAGCGACAGACGCTTAAGAAAGCGTCTTGAAATATTTGAAGATTTTAAAGCAAGCGGAAATGATCCTACTTGGATGATACTTGATGTAGTGCCTGTAATTCCTCCTGATTTAAGACCTATGGTTCAGCTTGACGGCGGACGCTTTGCTACTTCTGATTTGAATGATTTATATAGAAGGGTTATTAATAGAAATATCCGTTTAAGAAGATTATTAGTTTTAAGAGCGCCTGATATTATTATAAGAAATGAAAAGAGAATGCTTCAGGAAGCTGTTGATGCTTTATTTGATAACAGCAGAAGAAAGAAAGTAGTCAAAGGACCCGGAAACAGACCTTTAAAATCTCTTTCAGATATGCTTAAAGGCAAGCAGGGACGCTTCAGACAAAATCTTCTGGGTAAAAGAGTTGACTATTCCGGACGTTCGGTTATTGTTGCAGGTCCTAGACTTAAAATGCATCAATGCGGACTTCCTAAAAAAATGGCTGTGGAATTATTTAAGCCTTTTATAATGAAAAAATTAGTTGAAATTAATTCAGCCCATAATATAAAATCTGCAAAAAGATTTGTAGAAGAGGGCAGAGAAGAAGTTTGGGGAGTATTGGAAGAGATAGCTAAAGAACATCCTGTGCTTTTAAACAGAGCTCCTACGCTTCATAGATTGGGCATACAGGCATTTGAGCCTGTGCTTGTTGAAGGAAAAGCTATACAGCTTCACCCTTTAGTATGTCATGCTTATAATGCCGACTTTGACGGCGATCAGATGGCGGTTCATACTCCGCTTTCTGCAGAGGCTCAGATAGAGGCTTGGACTTTGATGCTTGCTCCTCATAATATATTGAATCCTGCAAACGGAGAACCTATTGTTAATCCCACTCAGGATATAGTTCTCGGAATTAATTATTTAACTAAGCTTAGAGTTGGAATCAAAGGAGAGGGGAAAATATTCTCCTCAGCTAAAGATGCTTTGCTTGCTTATGATAATGATTTAGTAGAGCTGGAATCCAGAATTAAAGTTTTAATGAAAAATAAGGACGGAGAAGAAGAGTTTATTGAAACTTCTGTTGGAAGATTAAAGTTTAATGAAGTTATTCCTGAAGATTTCAGATATCAAAATAGAGATTTTAACAGCAAAGACTTAGCTAAATTTATTCATGAAGTATATTTAAAACATGGAACGGCTGTAACTGTTAATATGCTTGATGATATTAAAGAACTTGGTTACAAAAGCGCCACAGTATTCGGTTCTACTATTTCTATAGCCGACATACTTATACCTCCTATGAAAAAGTATGAGATAGAAGATGCTACTAAACAGGTTGAGTTCATTGAGAATCAGTATATGAATGGTATTATTACCACAGATGAGAAAAAACAGAAGGTTATGGATATTTGGACTACGGTTGAAGGTAAGATAACCGAAGCTATGATGGATAATCTTAGACAGGATCAGGACGGATTTAATCCTGTATATATAATGGCTGATTCCGGAGCCAGAGGATCTAAGCAGCAGATAAGACAGCTTGCAAGTATGCGGGGTCTTATGGCTAAGCCTTCGGGAGAAATTATAGAACTTCCTATTATTTCAAACTTTAAAGAGGGTCTTACAGTACAGGAATATTTTATTTCCACACATGGCGCTAGAAAAGGTCTTGCCGATACTGCATTAAAAACTTCAAGTGCTGGTTATCTTACCAGAAAATTAGTTGATGTTGCAATAGGTGTTGTTGTTTCCGAACATGACTGCGGAACTGTTAAAAGCATAGGAATAGAAGCTATAAAAAATGGAGATGAGATTAAAAAGTCTCTTAAAGACAGAGTTGTCGGATTCTTTACAGGAGAGCATATTTATCATCCTATTACTAAAGAACTTATATGTTCTGCAAATACTGAAATTACGGAAGAAATCGGGGATATTATAGAAAAAGCGGGAATAGAAAAAATTAATATAAGACATCCTCTTACTTGTGAAAGCAGAATGGGGGTTTGTCAGAAATGCTACGGAAGAAGCTTATCTACTAATAATCTTGCTTCCATAGGCGAGGCAGTAGGAGTAGTTGCGGCTCAGAGTATAGGACAGCCCGGTACCCAGCTTACAATGAGAACTTTCCATATAGGCGGTGTTGCCACTCAGATGGTTGAAGAAAATGAAGTTAAAGTTAATTATCCTATATATATAGAACAATTCTCTAATTATGTGGTTCAGCCGAACGGCATAAAAATTACAGCCAGAAAAGGAGATTTAGTTATAAGAAGAGTTTTAGATAAATGGGAAAAATCTTCTTTGAAAGATATTTTAGCTGAAAATAATTCTAAAGTGCTTATTGGAGATGTTGTAGCTAATCTTAAAGACGGAACCGAAATAAAAGCTACTCATAACGGTACTTTAAAAGTTACCGATGATGATAAATATTTAATGATTACGGGATCTAAGCATAATATTGTTATTAAAGTAGGAAGCGAATATAAAGTTGATGAGCATGTATTTATAGAGGCAAATACTGTTATTGCCAGCTTTGACAGTTATAATGAACCTATTATCTCTGAAAAATCAGGTATTGTAAGATATCAGGATATTGAACTTGGAAGTACTATGGTTGAAGAGATAGATGAACAGATAGGCAATAAAACTTATATAATCAGAGAAGTAAAAAATGAAAATAAACAGCCTAAAATATTAATTACAGGAGAAGGCGATCCTTTTGAAACCGATATACCTAACGGCGCTCAGCTTATGGTTGAAAATAATGCGAAAGTTGAAATAGGAGAGGTTATCGCTAAAACTACACGAATACAGCAAAAAAGCAGGGATATTACAGGAGGTCTTCCTAGAGTACAGGAATTGCTTGAAGCTCAAAAACCTAAAGATACCGCTATTATTGCGGGTATTGACGGAGAAGTTGAAATTGGCGGTTCTCATAAGGGTAAAAAAGTGGTTAAAATCAGAAATGAATTTGACGAAACTAAACATTTAGTGCCTCATGGAAAAATGCTTCTTGTAAGAAACGGCGATCATGTAAAAACAGGCACTCAATTATGCGCAGGTAAGATAAATCCTCATGATATATTAGAAACTCAGGGAGATTTGGCTTTGCAGACTTATTTGCTTGAAGAAATTCAGACTGTATATAATCAGCAGGGTGTTGGTATTAATGATAAGCACTTTGCTCTTATAATAAGACAGATGCTGAGGAGACTTGAAATAACAGATCCGGGAGATACTAAATATATTGTAGGGCAGTATGTGGATAAATACGAGTTTGAAGAAGAAAATAAAAGATATGAAGAGGCGGGAGGATCTCCTGCAAGCGGAAAACCTGTACTTTTAGGATTAACTAAAGCTGCTCTTAATACTGAAAGCTTTATATCTTCAGCTTCTTTCCAAGAAACAACTAAAGTTTTAACTAATGCAGCCATTAAAGGCAAGGTTGATAAACTTCTCGGATTAAAAGAAAATGTTATTATAGGTCATTTAATACCTGCAGGTACCGGCGTCAAGCTTTATAATAAGCTTCATGTTTATAATAAAGAAATCGGAGATTTAGATCAGAAAGAAAATACAGATAATATTTCTAAAGAAGAAGAGATACAGCAAATTACCGTATAAAAAGTTTGAAGGGATTTATAAATATATAAGTCCCTTTTATTTTTATATAATTCTATTATTTAAGCATTAAAATAAATAATTAATAAAGCGCATATAAAAATGGTAGATAAGATAAATAAAATACCTTCAGCTTTTAAAGGTTTAGCCCTTGGTACAAGCGGTATATTTAATGCTTGGACTATATTTACAGGAATTAAATATTTGCCTATACATGGGCTTTGATTTCGTCTGTTTTAATATTAACTATTATAACTAAAATATTTTTATCATTTGAAGATTTTCTTATATGTTAATTAAACAAATTATATATTTTGCTTTATTAAATATATGCAAAAAGATAATAATAAAAAGTTATTAATCTATACTATATTTTGCTTTTTTATATAAATAAATACTATTGTAGCTATTGATATCTTTAAATTTAAACTCCCAAATTAAATATTCATTATACCTTTTTTCAAAAAATAAAGTGCGTACATTTTTGCTTGTATATTCAGACCATTGTCTATATGGATAATATAATTGTCTTATAATAGTATCTTTAGTTTGAGAGTTTTTAGCTTCTATTAAGACAATATTATTCCTTCCTTCATAACCTGCATCCACTTCTGTCTGCACACTTTCAACTTCTATTAATGTTTTTTCTACATAAAAAGAAAATTTAGGTGTATATTTCTTTCCTCTTATTGTAAGTACAAGTGTATTGTCTTCAGTAAAAGTTCTTATTATACTTGAAGCATAGGCAAAATCTAGATGCTGCATTTCTGAATTGCCTATTTTAGATGTATCTAAATCAAATTCTAATTTAGATTTATATTTAAAAGTCTTAGAAGTTATATCAGGTATATCAATATATCCTTCTCCTTTTATTATTACATATTTTCCATTTTTTACAGGAAGTAAAAATAATCCTTTTTTGATAAATATATCAGGTCTGCTTTTTCTGTGATCTTGTTTACATAGAATTCTCACTTCTTTTTCTGAAGTTGAATTGAAATGCTTAGTAGCATCTTTTATCATTTTGTTAGTAATATAAAATGGTTCATTATCAAAATTATGCTCATATATATTATATTTATCAAATATAGCTTTCCAAGAATTATTATTCATAAAAACTATTCCTTATTAACACTTTTAAGTCTTTTATTTGTAAGTTCTATATAATTTTTATCTATTTCTATACCTATATAGTTTCTATTTCCTATTATTTTACATGCTACGGCTGTAGTGCCTGAACCATTAAAAGGATCTAAAACCGTATCATTGTCTTTTGTTGATGCTAATATTATTCTAGTTAATAGATTTAACGGCTTTTGAGTAGGGTGTTTGCCATGCATTTTCTCAGTCTTTGATGCAGATGATATTGACCATACACTTCTCATCTGCTTGCCTTTAGATTTTAATTTGTCTTCTTCAAAATCCATATTTTTCATAAGATCATAATTATAGTAATGTTTTGCATTTTTATTTTTTTTAGCCCATAGAATAGTTTCATGGCTATGGGTAAATACTTTGCAGCTTAAATTAGGGGCGGCATTAGGCTTATACCAAACTATATCATTTAATATATAAAATCCTAATTTTTCAAGTATAAATCCGCATTTATATATGCTGTGATTAGTTCCGCTTATCCATATAGTACCATCATCTTTTAAAACCTTTTTACACTTTGATATCCAAGCCTCATAAAAAGCTGCATCTTCTTCAAATCCTAAACTTTTATCCCATTCGCCTTTATTTACGCTAACCATTTTACCTGCATGGCAAGTTATACCGTTATTTGATAGATTATAAGGCGGATCTGCAAATATCATATCTATAGATTTTTCCTCTATAGTGTCTAATATTTCTATGCAATTTCCTTTTATTATATCAAAACCCATATTTAATTAAAACCTTACTTTTACAGAATTGGCATGCGCATCTAAACTTTCATGTTCTGCAAAATTTATTATATAATCTTTTACTTTATATAATGCATCTTTAGTATAATAGGTTATATATGATTTTTTTATAAAGTCGTCAACCGATAGAGGGGAGTTAAATTTAGCCGTTCCGCTTGTGGGTATAACATGATTTGCGCCTGATAAATAATCTCCCAAAGCCTCAGGAGTATAATCTCCTAAAAATATTGATCCTGCATTTTTTATTTTGCTTAATACAGAGAAAGGATCTTTTATGCTTATCTCTAAATGTTCGGGGGCTATTTCATTGCTTATATATACAGCTTCATCTATAGTTTCTGTAATTATTATCCTTCCGTTATTTTCTATAGATTCCATTGCTATATTTTTACGGCTTAATTTTTCTAGCTGTCTGTATAATTCCTCTTTAGTTTTTTCCGCCTTTTCTATGCTTGTTGTTATTAATATACTTGATGCTAATTTATCATGTTCAGCCTGTGCAAGCATATCTGAGGCTATATGTATATGGCTTGCCGTTTCGTCTGCTATTATTAATATTTCGCTTGGCCCTGCCACCATATCAATTGATACCTCGCCGTATACCAGTCTTTTAGCCATAGATACATATATGTTTCCAGGTCCGACTATTTTATATACTTTTGGTACGGACTCTGTTCCGTAGCTTAAGGCAGCTATTGCCTGAGCTCCTCCAGTCTTAAAGATTCTATTTACCCCTGCTATTTTTGCAGCCGCTAATATATTGCTGTTTATTTTGCCTTCTTTGTTTGGAGGAGATACCAGTATTATTTCGCTTACCCCCGCTACTTTTGCAGGTATAACATTCATAAGAACCGTTGAAGGATAAACCGCCGTACCTCCAGGAATATAAACTCCTACTTTTTCTATTGGGTTTATAATCTGACCTATTATAATGCCTTCATCTTCATTTGTTATAAAGCTGTTTCTTAATTGTTTTTTATGGAATTTTTCTATATTTTGATAAGCCGATTTTAATGTTTCTTTAAACTCTTTATCCGATTTATTATATGCCTCTTCTATTTCATTTCCGCTTACTTCTAAATTATCTAGTTGCACATCATCAAACATTTTAGCATATTTTATTAAGGCGGCATCTCCGTTTTTTTTTACATCTTCTAATACTGCTTTTACTTTTTCATTAACATCATTATAGCTGAACTGACTTCTTAAAACACAGTCATCTAATGATTTGCATTCTTTATAATTTATTACTTTTATCATGAAACCTCCTTATATAACTTCTTCTATATTTTTTACTATTGTTTTTATTAAATCATTTTTAAACTTATAGCTCGCTTTATTAACTATAAGTCTTGCACTTATATAATCTATAATATCTTTTATTATTATAAGATTATTTTCTTTTAAAGTGCTGCCAGTTTCAACTATATCAACTATAACATCCGATAAATGCAGTATAGGTGCTAATTCAATAGATCCGTTTAATTTTATTATTTCAGTATCTCTGTTTACAGAGTCAAAATAATTTTTTGATATATTAACATACTTTGTAGCTACTTTTAATCTTCTTTCTATATCTTCTCTATATCCGTTAAATGAAGCCATACAGATTCTGCATTTTCCGAATTTCAAATCAAAAATCTCATAAACATCATGATTATTTTCAATAAGTATGTCTTTTCCTGCAATGCCTATATCAGCAACTCCTTTTTCAACATATATTCCAACATCGGAGGGCTTTACTATCAAATATCTTACATTCTTATTTTTATTTTCAAATACTAATTTTCTGTTATCTTCTAACAGCTCTTTATTTTCATAGCCTATTTTTTCAAACAAAGCATATACTTTATTTACTAATCTTCCTTTGGGTAATGCTATATTAATCATAATTTTTATTCTTTATATGTATTTATAATTTTTTATAAAGATTATAATATAATAGCAGATTTTTTCAATTGCTGCTATGTTTTTATTATTGCTTATAAAAAATGCCTGCATCTGTCAGTAATTTTTATATTTAAATCTTCTAAAATTAAATATTACTATTTTCTTGACTTGCAAACTTCCACAAACATATCAAAAAGATTCTGCATTTTTATATTTCTGGCACTCATTAATTCTGGATGCCACTGTACTCCTAATATAAAAGAATCTTTTTTATTATACTCTATCGCTTCCGCTATACCGTCTTTTGAAGAAGCCGTTACTTTAAAATATTTTGAAAGCTTATCTATAGCCTGATGATGAAAGCTATTAACTTCATAATATTCCCCAAACATATCATAAATAATACTGTCTTTAGCTATTTGTATTTTATGAGTTGCCGTATGATATTCAGCCGTTTGGCTATGAAGTATATTTGTATTTCTCTGAGTCGGTATATCTTGTATTAAAGTGCCGCCGAAATGAACATTGATAACCTGCATACCTCTGCATATTCCGAATATCGGCTTATTCATTTCGGATGCGTATTTCATTAATTTAAAATCATATTCATCTCTTTCTTGAGATATGCTTCCTATTTTTTCTATAGGCTCTTCATCATATCTGAAAGGATGAATATCTGCCCCTCCTGTCATTATGATGCCGTCGGTATTTTCAGCCATTTTTTTTATTATTTTTTCATCTTCCGTAATAGGCATTATAAACGGTATGCCTTTGGCTCTTATAATAGAATTAACATAAGAATTATTAATAAATGCTTTTGGTATGGAATTGTTTTCATATAAAATATTTCCAGACAAACCTATAACAGACATAAAACATATCCTTAAAAATATTTAATTTATATATTATAAGTAAAATAATTTTTTTACAAGTAATATTATTTGTATAATATATTGATATAATTTTTTATAATACTATATTTATACTTAGGGAGCAAGTTTATGAAGGAAGGCAAATTAAGTAAAGAAGAGATTAGAATAGGCAAGTTTATAAGTATGTTATTAAGGCATAAGCCTGAATATATAGGATTAGAATTATCGGAAGACGGCTGGGCTGATGCTGATGAATTAATAAAAAAAATAAAATTATCAGGAAAAAATATAAGTAAGGATATTCTTGAGAGAATAGTTTTATATAATGATAAAAAGAGATTTAAATTTAATGATGATCATACTTTGATAAGGGCAAGTCAGGGGCATAGCATAAATGTGGATTTGGGCTTTGAAGAAAAAAAACCTCCTGAAATATTGTTTCATGGTACTTCAATTGATACTATAGATATTATAAAAAATGAAGGCATAAAAAAGATGAACAGATTATATGTGCATTTATCATTAACTGAGGATACGGCAAAAAAAGTAGGCAGCCGTCATGGAAGTCCTGCATTGATAAAAATTAATTCAAAACAAATGTATGAAGACGGCATTAAATTTTATTTGTCAGAAAATAATGTTTGGCTATGCGGCTATGTGGATTCTAAATACATTCTTAATATAATTAAATAATAATTATTTGTTTATGACAAGTTTATATTATATAAATTATATTATTATAAATAAAAAATTAAGTTATGCATAATTTTTTATTTATATACAGTTTGCAATTCATAACGCAATATAGTTGACATAATCATATATTAATTTATCATTGAATAAATGCATATATTTATATTAAGAGAATAAATTATGAAAAAACAAATATATATAATATTTTTATTTGCCTGTATATTTTTATCATCATGTTTGCATAGCAGTAAAGTAAATAATGAAATAGTAGTATCGGTTGGAGGTATGCCCAGCAGCATGGACCCTGCATTTGCTAAAGGTATTAATACTTCGGTTTACATAACGCATGCTTTTGAAACACTTACGCAAAGATATGAGGACGGAACCATAATTCCAGCACTTGCTGAAAGCTGGGAATCTATGAGCAATAATACCGTTTATTTCTTTCATTTAAGAAAAAATGCAAGATGGTCGGATGGAAATAGCGTTACCGCAAATGATTTTGTTTATACATTAAGAAGATTAACCTGCAACATATCTGCAGTCAATAAAGGACAGGAGTTTTCAAATGATTAAAGCTGCCACAAGCGTTGCTTATAATCAGGCTTCAGGTTATTTAAGACTTTTTCAGATTGACGGTTTAGGTAATGACGGAGGATATGCAAACGAAATATATAATTATTTAGTTGATATTGCTATGACAAATGATAATGAAGAAATAAGAATAAAGGCGGCTTATGATGCCGAGCGTATACTCATACAGGAGGATATGGCTGTTATACCTATATACTATAATAAGGCTTCCGTTATGCAAAGCAAAAAACTTCATGGTGTAAAGTATGATATTTTTTCTATATATGATTTTAGAAACGGCTTATATTGAATAATAAAAAATATACTAAATAATATTAAAATTAATTTATATGCTGTTTCAGAATATATGCCGAAAAGAATAGATATGATGCATGATTTAAATAAAAATAATCTAATAATTAATTTAAAATTTAAATAAATTCATTGACTAAAAATGAAAAATTTGTTAAATTATATATTATGATAGATATTTCATTCAAGAGCAGTCATTTTTTCAAAGATGAATCAGTTATTATATCGTTATATGACAATATATATTATGAGCATCTCCCTTATTTAAAAGAATTATTATCAGAATTTTTAATGAAAAATATCAGCAATATTATATTTGATCTTTCTAACTGCCTTTTTATGGAAAAAGAAATTTGGGAGTATCTTATAGTATTAAAAGATGAGCTTTTAAATAAAAAATGCAATTTAGTTCTTACAGGTATGTACGGTGTTGTAAAAAATGATTATAATATTATGGAATTATCAAATTATCTTGAATCTTTCAATAATATTAATAATGCTTTCTATAATTTCGGTATATTAACTGATATTAAATCAGCTTAATTTTATTTTTATGCTTGAATTTTTCTTTTTATATAGATATAATATATTTTAAGTATGAAAATTATTAAAAATATTATAACCCTTATGCTTTTCTTCTCAGCATTTTTTGTATTATACTTTATGATATATTTATTTAAAGTATTGGATACGAATAATATTTTTCAGCATATAAATTTAAATTTGGTAAAAAGCTTAATGGGACATTATTTATTTGCCATAATTATACTGTCAGCAAACTCGTCTGTAATAATAATAGGCACATTAAATAAATTTTCAGGCAGATTATCAACTATTATATCAATGCTAATATTATCTTTATTGATAAGCTTATATCCCGTTTATACAGTTGTATCTAATAAAAATATAGATTATTTAAGAAATGAGCTTAATGATAAAAGTTCTCTTTTTATAGATGAAAGCGGCAGATATTTTACAAAAATAGATAATTATCTAATAAAAATAGGGTATAAACTGCTTGATAATACATATAAAAATGTTATATTAATAGATCCCGTATATATGGGCAGTATGTATATAGGAGATTATGTATATATTACAGACGAAGAGATTTCACTTCATGAAGTTACCGAAATTAAAGGAATTTCAAGAACAAAAAAAACATCAAGTGTATTTGAAAGAAATTCTATAAATAAATATATGTCAAATTTTACGGAAGATATTGTATTCGGATTTGAGGCTTTTCCTATTATATCTGCATTATTAAAAATACTGACTTTAAGCAATATTTCTCCGTATTATATAATTCTGTTATTTATCAATTTTTTTATGCTGTTTTTTTCTTTTTATATGTTGGGATTGTCTCTTCATTCCAGACAATATATATATCATAATATACTAAATGCCTTTATAATATATGCTGTAATAAAAATAGTATTAGCTATATTTATAACTCAATATAATCTGCTGGAATTGGTAGCCCGTAATATGAATTATTTTACTATAAATTTATATATGTTCATAATATCGGTAATGATTATTATAATATCATTAATTTTGAAAAAAATTTTAAATAATGATAAACATGCAACGAATAATTAAGGAAATGGATAAAGAATATTAAAATGAATCAAATTATTAATGATTTTTGTAAAATATCTTTAAAAAAAGACAGTATAATAACAATAGGAAAATTTGACAGCGTTCATAAAGGTCATCAGAAACTTATTAAATATACAGTCAGCTATGCCCATAAACATAATCTTGTATCTGTAGCAATAGTTATTAAAAAGAAAAATATGTCAATATATAGTACGGAAGAAAATAACGGCTTTATAAAAGCACTTGGTATTAATTATATAATAGTTATTGACTTTTTACCAGAATTTTATACAATGGAAGCTAAAGAGTTCTTTAATAAACTTATAGAATATTATCGTATGAAGCATATTGCCGTTGGAGCAGATTTTGCCTTCGGCAGGGATAGAATGGGAGACAGCGAATTCTTAAAAAAATATTCAAAAGAATGCGGTATTGGAGTTAGTTTTATAAATTTCCTTAAATATAAAAAAAATAAGATATCAAGTTCTAATATTAGGGAATGTCTTTCTAATGGAGATATGATTAGTGTAAATAAAATGCTGGACAGAGAATATTCTATGAGCGGATTAGTAGTTCATGGAAATGCTTTAGGGAGAAAAATAGGGTATCCTACAGCTAATTTAGAAATACCTAAAAATATTTTTATACCTAAAATGGGTGTATATAGATCCACAGTAAAAATAGGTAATGCTGATACCGTATATCAGGCGCTTACTTTTATAGGAATCAGTAATATTAATAAAGAGTTAAGAGTTGAAAGCCATATATTAGATTTTTCAAAAATGATCTATGGTAAAAAAATCACAATTGTATTGTTGAAATATATCAGAGATAATAAAAAAGTTAATTCTATAAATGAAGTTAAGAAATTATTAAAAAATGATGAAAAAAAGATAAGAAATTATTTCAAAAGGAGAACAAAACAATGTCTATCACAGCAGACGAAAAAGTAAAAATAATAAAAGAATTTGGTAAAAACGAAAAAGATACAGGTTCTGCAGAGGTACAGGTAGCGCTTTTAACTAATCGTATAACTTATTTAAAAGGTCATTTCCAAACTCATACTAAAGATAATCATTCTAGAATGGGGCTTCTTAAAATGGTTGCTAAAAGAAGAAAACTTCTTAACTATTTAAGAAAAACGGATATAGAAGTTTATAAAAATCTTATACAGAGATTAAAATTAAGAAAATAATTTTGGAAATTTACATTTTATAAATTCAATACCCTCTCGGTATGTTTTTTATACTATATACTATAAAGGAGCGGAATATGGTAACAGTAAAAAGTATGTTTTGTGGAGAGGAGTTAATTTTAGAAACAGGAATTCTAGCTAAGCAGGCTCATGGTTCTGTAACTTTGAGGCTTGGAAATACAACTATATTGGCAACGGTTGTGGCTGCTAAGGAACCTAATTTAGAATCTGACTTTTTCCCTTTAACGGTTAATTATAATGAAAAATATTATGCAGGCGGTAAAATACCTGGCGGATTTTTCAAAAGAGAAGCTAAGCCCAGAGATAAGGAAATTTTAATATCCCGTATCATAGACAGACCTTTAAGACCTCTTTTTCCTGAAGGTTTCAGAAATGAAGTTCAGATAATACCTACTGTGCTTTCGGTGGACGGAGATATGTCTACAGACGCTTTGGCTTTAATAGCCTCAAGCGCTGCCCTTACTATATCTTGGATACCTTTCGGAGGTCCTGCGGCGGCAGTTAGAATAGGATACAAAAACGGAGAATATTTGATAAATCCTAAAAACAGCGAACTTCATACAAGCGAATTGGATATTATTGTGGCAGGAAGCAAAGATGCTATACTTATGATTGAGGGAGAAGCTAAAGAAGTTTCTGAAGAAATATTTATAGGTGCTATAGAGCTTGCCCATAAAGAGATGCAGAAATATATAGATATGCAAAATGAAATGGCTAGTCTTTGCAGTACTAAAAAAATAGAGCAGGAATTATTTGAATATGATTTAGATTTAATTAAAATGGTCAGAGAATACGGCAGGGATAAAATAGAGGCGGCTAATTATAATCCAGATAAAACTAAAAGAAATGAAAGTATGGATAATGCTTTCAATGAAATAGAAGAATATATAAAAACTAAAACTGAAGATGAAAAATTAATATCTCAGGTAAAAGGCATTTGTCATTCTATAGAAGAGGAAATAGTAAGAGAGGCTATAGTTGAAAAAGGCATGCGTCCCGATGGAAGGGCTTTAGATGAAATTCGTCCTATCAGCACTATGACAAACCTTATTCCTAGAGTACATGGTTCAGGACTTTTCACAAGAGGTCAGACTCAGTGTTTATCTGTAGTTACATTGGGAAGCGAGAAAGATGCGCAGCTAATGGACGATATATATGGAAAAGAGAATAAAACTTTTATGCTTCATTATAATTTTCCTCCATTCTCTGTAGGCGAGGTAGGACGTTACGGAGCACCTGGAAGAAGAGAAATAGGACATGGAAATTTGGCTGAACGCTCTTTTAATGCCGTGCTTCCTTCTAAGGAAAAATTTCCTTATACTATAAGAGTGGTAGCTGAAATATTAGAAAGCAATGGTTCTTCTTCTATGGCTACAATATGCGCTTCCACTATATCCCTGCTTTCTGCGGGTGTTCCTATTAATGCCAGTGTTGCAGGTATTGCTATGGGACTTGCCACTTATAAAGGCGGATATAAAATACTTACAGATATACAGGGAATAGAGGATCATTTGGGAGATATGGATTTTAAAGTGGCAGGTACTCGCAAGGGTATTACAGCTTTTCAGCTTGATATAAAACTTTCTGGAATATCCGCTCAGATACTTAGGGAGGCATTGCAGCAGGCTAAAAAAGCAAGATACTTTATACTTGATAAAATTGATGCCGCTATTTCTAATGTAGCGGAGATTTCGAATTTTGCCCCTAAATATATAACTATGAATGTTAATCCTGAAAAAATAAGAGTATTAATAGGTCCTGGAGGAAAGAATATTAAAGCCATTATAGAGGAAACGGGAAGCGATGTTGAAATACAAGACAGCGGTATAGTCAATATATTCGCTCCAGATACTTCTGCATTAGATAAAACTATAGAACTTATAAATTCTTATGTTAAAGATCCTGAAATAGGAGAGACTTATGATGGTATTGTTAAAGATATAAAAGATTTCGGTGCTTTCATAGAAATATTACCCGGTGTTGAAGGACTTTGCCATATATCTGAACTTGCTTATAAGCATGTTATGAATGTTGAAGAGGTCCTTAAAATAGGAGATGAAGTAAAGGTAAAAATTATAGATATTAAATGCGGTAAATACTCATTGAGCAGAAAGGCTCTTCTTGAGAAGCCAGCCGATTATGTTGAGGAAGAGCATACTAAAAAAGAAAGAAAATATGACAGACGAGACAGAAAAAAGAGATTTTAATGCTTAAGAATGATTAAAAGGCTGTTATTATAAAAAGCAGCCTTTTTTATTTTAAGCATATGCAGATTAATTATAAAAAATAAAGTTATTATAATATTAATAATATATGCAATCTTTATATACCGATGACACATTTTTTTAGTATCTTTATATTTTATATAAAATACTTGTAAATCTTTGTAATAAATAATAGAAATTTATATTTTTTGTAAATTTATTTAAAAATATTGTAAAAAAAATTGACAAATTATTAATAATATATTATAATATTAATATAAGTTAATTAAATTATTAAGGAGATTTATTTATGAAAAAAATAATTTGTTTTATATTTGCTTTATCAGTATTTACAGGCGCTAGTTTATTTGCAGATTGGATGGTTCCTATTAATCAGGTTCCAAGACCTGTTATTAATGCTGTAAAACAATATTTTCCTCAGGCTCAAATTTGGATGGTTGAGATGGACGACGGATTATATAAAGTAAAACTTAATAATGGTTTGGAAGTTGAAGTTACTCCTTACGGACAGATAGTAGATATAGACGATTAATAATTTTAAGTTAAAAATAATAATTTGGTAATAAGACATTAAAAAGCCTATAATTTAATTAATATTAAACTATAGGCTTATCTTTTTTAAGAAAAACTAATAATAACTTAAATTATTTGCTTAATCTGGCTCTTAATTCTTCCAATTGTTTTTCAAGTCTTTCAGGAAGTCTTGAACCGAATTTGGCATAATGAGCTTCAATCTGATTAGCCTGATCTTTCCAAGCCTCAACATCAACTCTCATAAGTTCTTTGAAATCGGCTTCTGGAATATCCAAGCCTTTAAGATCTAAATCGCCTTCTTTAGGCATTTTACCTATAGGTGTATCATCGGCATCAATTTTGCCTTCAACTCTTTCGCACATCCATTTTAATACTCTGGAGTTATCGCCGAATCCAGGCCATAGCCATTTCCCGTCGGCATCTTTTCTAAACCAGTTTACATAGAATATCCTAGGAGCTTTATCTCCTAATTTATCACCCATTTCAAGCCAGTGATTCATATAGTCTCCCATATTGTATCCTGCAAAAGGAAGCATAGCAAACGGGTCAAATCTTAAAGCGCCTACAGCTCCGATATTGGCTGCAGTAGTTTCACTTGCGGCAGTGGAGCCCATAAATACACCATGATCCCAGTTATAAGATTCATGTACTAAAGGCATAACGGAAGCTCTTCTTCCTCCGAAGATAAATATATCTATAGGCACTCCTTTAGGATCCTCCCAGTCAGGACAAATTACAGGACATTGTCTTGCAGGAGCTGTAAATCTGGCATTAGGGTGAGCGCCTTTCTCTCCGCTTTCAGGAGTCCATTCATTTCCTTTCCAATCTATGCCATGTTTAGGAGCTTCTCCCATTCCTTCCCACCATACATCGCCGTCATCTGTTTCCACACAGTTAGTAAATATGGTATTTTCTTTTACAGATTCCATAGCCATAGGATTAGAGTCGTAAGAAGTACCAGGAGCCACACCGAAGAAACCAGCCTCAGGATTAATAGCATAAAGTCTTCCGTCATTAGGATTTATTTTCATCCAAGAAATATCATCTCCTATAGTTTCGCATTTCCAGCCCGGAATAGTAGGCTGCAGCATAGCAAGATTAGTTTTACCGCATGCGCTGGGAAAAGCAGCTGCAATATGGAATCTTTTTCCTTCAGGATTAGTAAGACGAAGTATAAGCATATGCTCAGCCATCCAACCCTCTCTTCTAGCCATAGCAGAAGCAATACGAAGTGCAAAGCATTTTTTGCCAAGCAAAGCGTTTCCGCCGTAACCTGAACCATAAGACCAAATTAAGTTTTCATCAGGAAAATGGGATATGTATTTTTTTTCTATCGGAGCGCAAGGCCATTTTTTATCTTTTTCTCCGTCTGCAAGCGGAGCCCCTACAGAATGCAGGCATGGTATGAACTCTCCGTCAGAGCCTAATACATCTAATACTTTAGTGCCTACTCTTGTCATTATATGCATATTGCATACTACATAAGGACTGTCTGTAATTTCTACGCCTATTTTAGCTATTGGCGAACCTACAGGACCCATTGAGAAAGGAATTACATACATAGTTCTGTTTTTCATACAGCCTTTGTATAATTCTTTCATAGTACCCTTTAATTCGTCGGGAGACATCCAGTGATTGGTAGGACCTGCATCTTCTTTATTAGGATAACTGATAAAAGTTCTATCTTCAACACGTGCCACATCGGAAGGATCGCTTCTGAAAGAGTGGCTATGAGGTCTTTTAGTAAGAGGTTTTGCTAAGCCTAATTCAATAAGACCATTCATACATCTGTCATATTCTTCTTTAGTTCCGTCACATACATATATATCTTTCGGCTGACACATATCTGCTGTTTCTTTAATCCAAGCTTTAAGTTTATCATGTTTTAATTCTTCAACATTCATTAATATTACTCCTTATAAAAATTCACTGCAGATATTATACAATAAAATGCATTTTTAGTAAATAATTTTTATAAATTTATTTTTTATATATAAAGAATAAATCATTACAAATAATTGCATTTATTATATAAGTTAAATAAAAAGTTATGAATATTAATATGCTTGTTATTAATATTTTTTAATATATAATACTGATACGGAATTTAATTTTTAATTTAAGGAAATAATTATGGCTTTATCTATAGGAATAGTAGGACTTCCTAATGTGGGAAAATCAACGCTTTTCAATGCCTTAACCAATGCCCATGCGGAGGCTGCTAATTACCCGTTTTGTACTATAGATAAAAATGAGGCTGTAGCTTTAATAAAAGATGAAAGAGTTGATAAATTAGCGGCGCTTTTTAAATCAAAAAAGAAAGTTTATAATACAACTTCATTTGTGGATATTGCGGGACTTGTAAAAGGAGCTTCAAAAGGTGAGGGACTCGGCAATAAATTTCTTTCTCATATTAGGGAAGTTAATGCTGTTCTGCATGTTGTTCGTATATTTGAAGACGGAAATATTACTCATATAGGGGAAGTTGATCCTTTAAGAGATTTGGATATTATATTAACGGAGCTTATGCTTGCAGATATTGAAACAATAAATACAAGAATGGAAAAACAGAAAAAAGCTGCAAAAGGATCTAAAGTAAAAGCTGCCGAAGAAGAAATAGCTTTGCTTGAAAAAATACTTCCTGAATTAAATAATTTTAAGCCTGTATTCAGTCTTAATTTAACGGATACGGAAAAAGAAATATTAAAGCCTTTATTTTTGCTTACATCAAAAAGCATGATGATAGGAGCTAATTTATCCGAAAACGATCTTGCCTATCCTGAGAAAAATGCAGGCTATGTATCGCTTCAAAATTATGCAGAGGAAAGAAATATTGAATTAATACCTTTCAGCGCCAAAATAGAAGCCGACCTGCAGGATTTAGAAGAAGAAGAGAGATTAAGCTATTTAAAGGATTTGGGAGTTAAAGAATCAGGAGTGGAAAGACTTACCAAAGCAGGACATAGATTACTGAAACTTCTTACTTTTCTAACTTCTGGAGAAGATGAAACAAGGGCTTGGACTGTAAAAGACGGCGCTTATGCTCCGGAAGCTGCGGGAATCATACACAGCGATTTTGAAAGAGGCTTTATCAGCGCTGAAGTTATAAGCTGCGATAAGCTTTTAGAGCTTGGAAGTTTTGTTAAAGCTAAAGAGGCAGGTGCTGTCAGACTTGAAGGAAAGCAGTATTTGATGCGGGAAGGCGATGTTGTAACATTCAGATTTAATGTTTAATATATAAATATGCATAAAAATAAAAAATAACGATTATAATAATGAAACTGGATTTTGAAGCTAAATATATAAAACTTTTTGTATTATCGGCGGCTATAGGCTCTATTGTAGGATTTATAGTTTCAGTATATAGATTAATATTATATAAATTAAGCGTCAATGTGTTTTATGTTTCAAATTTTATATTTGACAGATGGTATTATCCTATATTTCTTTTTATATTTCTTATAGGTATGGGCTGTCTAATAGGATATATACTTGTATATTATCCCCGTATAAAAGGTGCAGGGGTTCCGCAGATAAAATATTATATATCTCTTCATGAACCTAAGAATATTTTACTTGAGATTTTATTTAAGCTTTTCGGAAGTATGATATCTTTTGCAAGCGGTCTTTCTCTAGGCAGAGCTGGTCCTTCTATGCATGCAGGTATGCTTGTAGGTCTTTTCTTTCATAAATATTTTTCTAAGTTAGAAAAATACAGAAGATATCTTCTTGTATCTGGTGCATGTGCAGGAATGACGGCTGCTTTCAGTGCTCCTTTTACAGGAATTGCCTTTTCTTTTGAAGAGCTTGGAGAGCAGAAAAATCATATTGTATTTGTATGCATAGTTTTTTCTTCTATAGCCTCTATACTTGTAATAGAACATATTGTCGGACAGGGATTTATACTTAATTTTAATCTGCCTAGAATCCTTGAGGTCAGACATTATATATCGCTTCTTCCTTTTGGTATAATATGCGGAATATTGGCTTCTCTTTTTAATTACCTTATGACTTTATTTTCAAAATTATATCAGAAAATAAATAATGATATATTTCGTCCCGTTCCTGCTTTTCTGCTTGCAGGTTTTATGATAATGTTTTTTCCTTATGTACTAGGCAGCGGGGATTTGCTTATAGGAAGTATAATTAAAGATAAATTTTCTGTTTATATGCTTTTTATGCTTATATTTGTTAAATTATTTTATACTTCTGTATGCTCCGCATCAGGAGCAGTCGGAGGTATATTTTTTCCAACCTTTATATTAGGAGCCTCAATAGGTTCCTTATATGATATATTTCTTGTAAAATATTTTCCTGATTATGCTGTATATGGAGATTTATTTATACTTTTAGGCATAACATCTCTTATGTCAGGTATAACAAGAACTCCTATAATGGTATGCATATTAATACTTGAGATATCAAATTCTATTTCCAACTTTTCCGCTCTGGTTATAGTGGCTATAATATCATATATGGTTGCTAAAGTATTGGGAGTAACTTCTATATATGACCAAAATAAATAATTAAGTAATTATCTGAAACGTATTTGAATTGCTTATGAAATATTTAATAATGATTATCTGAAAGAATATTATAATGTTTTTAAAAAACTATTGAATTTTTTAGAAAATAATTATTCGGAGGAATTAAAAAAATATTAAAGATATATTTAAATAAAATATTTTTAATATAAAAATAATTGCAAATATATATTATAAAACTATTATCCTGCAATATCTCCGTATTCTATGTTTCTATATCCGTCAATATAAACTATTAATGAGTGGTTTTTAAAATAGTCAGGCTCAAATAGTATATGCAATGTGGTATCAGGTCTTGTCTCATCTTCATCAAAATCTATTAAAACAGTATCTATATATATGGCTTTAAAGAAATCTTCCGATTTTATAGGGATTGTGATTAATTCTCCCAATTGATTTTTATATATATTTTCATCTATTTTTTCTAAGGTGGAAACCCATTCTTCCGCAGATTCTAAGCATTTTCTGTCTATAAGAAAGTCGGAAACATTTTTTTTATGCTCATCAATCCACTGCAGTATTTCATTAATTTTATCAATATGTTTAATAAGCATTTCGGATTTATTTGCATCTTCTCCGAAATCTATTAATAATGATATTTTTTCATCATACCATAAATCGCAGTACGATTCATACGAGAAATAATCATTTTCATAAAAATCTTTTATACTTTTATTTTTCATAATTTATTATTTCCTTTTTGCATCCTTTAGAATGGGAGTATTTTTATAATTTTAAATATATTAATATATTGTTAATTTTCAAGTTTTTATATATTTTTTTTTGCGGCATTTATTATTATATCGCATATACTTTCATCATTAAAATATCCGCTGTCTATAGCCAGATTATAATTTGTTATGTCTTCCCAATCGCATCCTGTATAATATTTATAATAATTGGATCTGTATTTATCCGTATTTTCTAATACTGTCTGAGCATCTTCTCTTTTTACTCCGTATTCATTAATTATTCTTTCTATCCTATTTTTATTTGGGGCATGTATGAATATATTGAAGCATCTGTTTATGTCTTTTAATATAAAACCTGCGCATCTTCCTATTATTATGCAGTTTTCCTTATCAGCAATATCTTTGATTACCTCGCTTTGTATTTTAAACATTTTATCTAAATTTGAGTATTTTATTTCATCAGAAAACGGACTTGAAAAATGCTGCTTATTAAATGAACTGAAAAAAAGATTATCATTTGTAAATTTTTCTTCTTTATCTTCTAAGTATTTTTGATTAATACCTGTTTTTTTAGCTACTATTTCTATTAATTCTTTATCATAAAAGTTTATATTTAATTTATTAGCTATTGCTTCCCCGATGCATCTTCCTCCGCTGCCATATTGTCTGCTTATTGTTATAACAATGTCTTTCATAAAATTTACCGTATATTTATATTTGTCCCGTCTATTATATATAAAAAAAAAATTAAATCCAGATTATTAATACTGTAATTTTTAATATATTTAAAAAAATGGTTTGATTTTTTTACTAACTGCTATAATATAGTAGTATAAGTTTATATAAAATACATTATAAATATAAAAAAATAATACGGAGGAAATAAATATGGCTGCTAAAACATTAGAAGAAGTTTTATATCAAATATTTCAAGGAGAATCAAATGCCGCAAATAGATATAGTTTATTCGGAAAAGCATCTGGCAATAAAGCTGTTCAAAAAGTATTTTCAACAACATCTTTAGCTGAAAAAATACATGCTGAAAAAATGAGAAAATTAGCTTTAAGAAGCGGATTGGATATGAGTAAATTTGTACCTGAGCTTATGCCTGTGGAGCCTGCAAGCGATAAGGAAAATTTAGAAGCAGGTATAAAAGGCGAGGTTTATGAGTCTACTATACTATATCCTCAATTAGCACAGGTTGCTATGGAGCAAAAAAATAAATTGGTAAGCGATACCGTAAATTCTTTAGGTAAAGTTGAAATAGAACATGCAAAATTATTTCAGGATATTATAGATAATTTCTTAAATAAAGATGCAGATGTTTCTTTTTATCTATGTCCAAGCTGCGGTAATATATACATAGATAAAGCGCCTGAAACCTGCGAAACCTGCGGCGGTTCAGGAAAGATGTTCCAGAAATATTAATTTAATTATTTTTTATTATTGATATATTATTATATTATTGACTTTATAATAAAACTATGTTAATAATATAATGTTGCAAAAAATAATTAAAAAATAACGAGGTGAAATATGAATCCATTTATAATTATCACCTCTGTTGTAGCTGCGTTTGTTTTTGGATATATAACCCGTTTTATCATAGCAAAAATAAAGCTTAATTCTACGGAGATAATAACGCATAAACTGCTTCAAAGCGCAAGAGAACAGGCAGAAAATGAAAAGAAAACCGTACTTTCCAAAGCTAATTCTGAAATACAAAAAGAGCGTAGCAGATTAGAAAGTGAAAATAGAGACAGAAAGGCTGAAATTCAGAAATTAGAAAATAGAGTGCTACAACGAGAGGCGAATATTGATAAAAAATCTCAGTATTTGGAAAATAAGGAACATAATATTGAGAATAAAATGAGAAAAATAAAAGAGCAGGAGGAAAAATTAACTTCTGTAATAGAAAAAGCTGAAAAAGAATTGGAAAGAATAGCAGGTCTTACCAAAGAAGAAGCTAAAGCTGATTTGATTAAAGATATAGAAGAAGATGCTAAAAAATCCGCCGCTAAGATAGTTGATAATATAGAAAAAAATGCTATTGAAAAAGGGGAGAGAAAGGCTAGGGAAATTATAGTTCAGACTATACAAAGACTTTCAAGCGAAGTTGCTCAGGAGACTTCAGTAACTTCTGTATCTTTGCCGAGCGAGGAGATGAAAGGAAGAATAATAGGCAGAGAGGGAAGGAATATAAGAATGCTTGAAACTCTTACAGGTGTTGATATAATTATAGATGATACTCCCGAAGCTGTAGTAATATCATGCTTTGATCCTGTAAGAAAGCATATAGCTAAGGTTTCATTAGAAAAGCTTATTTTAGACGGAAGAATACACCCTGCAAGAATAGAAGAGGTTGTAGAAAGAACCAGAAAAGAAGTTGAAGATACAATAATGGAAGCAGGAGAAAATGCTATTGTGGATTTAAATCTTACAACTATGCATCATGAATTAATAAGACATATGGGAAGACTTCAGTACAGAACCAGTTACGGGCAGAATATGCTTCTTCATAGCAAAGAGGTTGCAAATATTGCTGCTATGATAGCGGCAGAAATAGGTGCAAATATTGATTTGGCTAAGAGAAGCGCTTTTCTTCATGATATAGGAAAGGCTATAGAAACGGAAGGAGAAGGCTCTCATGCTATGAGCGGAGCCGATTTAGCCAAAAGATGCGGAGAAAAAGAGGAAGTTGTAAATGCAATAAGATCCCATCATAATGATGTTGATACTCAGACAGTTGAGGCTGTTATAGTTAAGGCTGCAGATGCCATCAGCGCCGCAAGACCGGGAGCTAGAAGAGAATCTTTTGAAAGCTATATTAAGCGTTTAGATAATTTGGAAAAAATAGCCGACAGTATGGAAGGCGTTGAAAAGTCATTCGCCATACAGGCAGGCAGAGAGCTTAGAGTTATAACTAAAAGCGATATAGTTGATGATATTCAGGCTAAGCAAATTGCCAGAGATATTGCTAAAAAGATAGAAGATGAATTAAAATATCCAGGCATAATCAGGGTTACTGTTATAAGAGAAACCAGAGCAGTTGAAGTTGCAAGATAATTTAAAAAAAGGTAAATAAAATGTCTGTGAAAAATATACTATGTATCGGTGATATTGTAGGGGTTACGGGACGATATGCCGTAAGAAGACATTTAGAGGAAATAAAATTAGAAAATAATATAGACTTTGTAATAGCAAATGGAGAGAATGCTGCTAACGGTATAGGAATTACCAGAGATACATCTGCCGAATTATTTTCTTCGGGTATAGATGTTATTACATCGGGTAATCATATATGGAATAACAGAGATGTTTTTGCTTTGATAGGTAATGAGCATAGACTTCTTCGTCCTTATAATTATCCCAGCGATGCTCCTGGGCTTGGCTATTATATATATGATATGCTTGATTGCAGGATAGGGGTTATTAATCTTATGGGAAGAACTTTTATGGATCCTTTGGATTGTCCTTTTAAAAAAGCAAATCTTGCAATTAAGCATATTAAAGAAAAAACTAATATAATATTTATAGATTTTCATGCAGAAGCTACAGCTGAAAAAATAGCTTTTTCCTATTATCTTGAAGGTCAGGTTTCATGCATATTCGGAACTCATACCCATGTTCAAACTGCCGATGAAAAAATATTATCTTCTCATACCGCTTATATATCGGATATAGGCATGTGCGGGAGTTATAATTCTGTTATAGGTATGAAAAAAGAGGCTGCAATTGCCAGATTTGTTACTAAAATGCCTCATAGATTTGAAGTGGAAATTACCAGTCCTATGATTAATGGCATAATAGTTCAGGCGGACAGTATAACAGGAAGAGCCCTTTCGATTAAACGCATAAATTTAGTATATCATAATGATGCTGCGGAGAGACAGGAAAAATAGTTAATTTGGATGTATAATAATTATGTATAATGATAACAGCCCTAAAATATTTTTTAAGCATTTTTTTATTTTTTACATAAAGGTTGCCGTTATTCATACTTTAACCTATATATTTTTTGGTATTTTTTTCTCTAATATATTTAATTACAGAGAAATTTATGAAAATGTTATAGTTTCTAATTTTATGAGAGGATTTGAATCTCCATTAACAGTTATAGGTCCTTTTCTGCAGCCTATAAGAGCTGTATTTATAGCAATAGCATTATTTCCTATTAGAAAAATTATTATTACTAAATTCGGGTGGTTTATAGTATGGCTTATATTTGTATGTATCGGAATAATAGCTGCACCATCTGCTGCTCCAACCTCTATAGAAGGATTAATATATAATCAGCTGCCTATAGAATTTCATCTTATTAATCTTCCTGAACTCTCTCTTCAGACATTCAGTTTTTCTGTTATACTTTGGATTGTTGAGCTTTTGCCTCATAGCGAAAAAAATTTTTCAAACAGAGTATTTTTAACTAAAATATTGTTTTCTATAATATTTACTATGGCTGGAATATTTTTAACATCTGTATGCGGTATTATAATAATGAATTTCTTAGAACTGGATTATACTAATGCTAAATTAGACAGGGGAACTATTTCTTATTTAAGTACAATATCAATATTAACTATTATAATATCATATTCTTTTTCAGATAAATCTTGTAAAAATAAATTATGGCTTTTGCTTATAATTCCTTTAATTTTATTATTATATATACTTTTCCCTTACGGATATAATTATTTATTTAATACAGTTTATAATAATAAAATGGCTTTAATTCCATATAGTATTTCTGCTGTATTAATGTCTATTATTTATTATGCTGTTTTTATAGTTTTTTACGGAAGACTTATAGGTATAGGCAGAAAATCTTCTGAATTATCTGAAAAAGAAGATAATAAAAACAAAGAAGATGATATAAAGTTAATAGATATTAATCAGGATAATTCTAATATTATAGAGATTAATCCTGATGATAATACAGGTAATAAGACATAAAATCTAAAATGTTCATTAATTTGACAACATTATAATTAAAATGTAGTGTTATTTTGTTTTATATGTATTATTATAAATATTTTTTTGATTTTTTTGATTTATTTTAATATAAATTTATTTATACATAATATTTATATTATTTACTTATATATTTTTTTGATATATTATAATTAAAAATAAATAATTAGATTTTCAGATATGTTTATGAATAGAATACTTTATTTAATGGCACTTATATTTATAAGTAGTTTATTGCTTTTTTCTAAAGAAAGTATAGAAAGAGCATCATCATATAACCCTAATTTTAGTTCTTCAAAGTTTGAAGACTGGCTTTTGGTGGCTAGTTTTGATAATAATAATGTTCCCGCCTTAAATTTTGTAGAGAAAACAGATGATAAATACTGGAAAATAAACAATATAAATACCGAAGAATATATATATTATGGTAAAAATTCAAAGGCTGGAATGTTTTATATACTTAATATGACATACTACCAGTATAGAGGATATAATCCTTTATATACGGAAAAAAGAAATGCAGCAAATGCTGATATAATGAAGCGTTTTTATTTTTACAGATTTAAAGGAAAAGGCGGCGGAATGATATCTTTAGATAATCCTTTAATTGCAATAGATATTTATACTAAATATGTTTATATATACGGAATTCCTGTTGAGGAAAATAAAATATTTGGAAGAAATGTTCCTGTAAAATGGGGTCCTTCTGATACAGTATCATATAACGGTTCATTGCTTCCTTTTTATAAATATGATCCTGTAGGACATGTCAATGAAGATGGTACTATAGTTTTATACGAATCATATAACCGTTCTTTTTTAGATAAAGAGAATCGTTATCAGCCTCTTTTAAACAGCAGATATATTTATAAATAGCTTATATATATATGTATTATTTTATTTCTGCTATAGATTCCAAATACATTTTGTAAATCTGCCAATTATCATATTTCATTAAATTTAATGAAGATTTTAATTTAGATGTAAATTCAGCAATTTTATTTTTATTGCATATTTTAAATCCGTCACCTAGAAAGTATACGCCTGTAATCCATTTCAGTTCTTTTTTAGTGTATACATAGTAGAAATGATCTTTACCAAACGGATATCGGATTTTTATATTAAATTTAGAATTATCAGGAGGTATAATATAATTTTTTCTTGCTTCTATTTTATTTTGGTATTTATTGTCTATAAAATTATTAAAATCATTCGGATGCATCAATATTAAGTTTCCGTCATTTTGAAAGGCAAAAATATATATATAACCTTCCGTATTTGATCTGAAGTTTATATTAAACGATTCTCCTTCAATTATTTCGCCGCCGTCATATATTGCATTAGTTTTATTTTCTAAAGTAATTCTTTCTATTCTTACATTTAAATTAATATCATTTATAGGAGACTCAATGGACTGAAATAATATAATAGAAAAATAGAACTCCAAATATACGCATATTTCATTTATTGCAGATATGCTTTCATTATGATTTCTAAGCTTATACTCCTTTAATACATCTTTTGTATATATATCAATAACTTTGAAATTGTATTTTATTTCATAAAGTTCTTCATCTGTTTTTTTTATGTTATATTTATCCGATGATTCTGTATTTTTTTCTATACCATCTTCAATCAAATATCCTAAATCTTTTATTTCATTAGTAAGAGTTATATTATTATTTGTAATATTGTAATTGCTTAAGATAGTATTTATATTGTTTGAATTTGCAGTTATATTAGTGCTGTTATTAGTTTTTAATACTTTTTCACTGTCCATTATTATAACAGCCCTTACATTGAGATTAGATGCTACAATTAAGCCTTCATCTAAAGTTAATACATCTGCAGAAAATAGTTTTTTCTTTTCTCTGTCTACAGAAATTGAAGTTTTCTGCTTAAGATATGCAAATCTGTTTATTGTTTTTACAAGTTCTTTTCTCAGAGGCTCATTTGCTTTCAAACTATGGTCCAAATCAACCGCAGCTATAAGCATTCTTTCTCTTGAATAGATATTTAATGATATGACAGCTGTAATCAGAATATACTTTAATAAGAATTTCAAAATTACTCCTAATACTGAAGTGTGGGTATTGACGAATTTTCTTTTTCATATAGCTTTTCAAGCATATCCATAATCCTTGACAGATCATCGGAACTGTAATATTCTATTATTATTTTTCCTTCCTGACCATTTTTATCTATTATGTTAACTTTTGTTGAAAATATTTTTTCCAAGTCGTTTTCTAATTTTCTTATATTCGGATCTTTCTTTTTATCATTATTTTTTATTTGCATGTCAGATGATATGTTATTTTTTCTTTCTTTTACTATTTTTTCACATTCTCTTACTGAGTATCCTTTTTCTATTATTTCTTTTGCAAAATCTTCTCTTTCATTTTCAAATGTTAGTGATAATATAGCTCTTGCATGACCTTCTGTAATTTTCGATTCTAATATTAAATTTTGTATATTTTCACTTAATTCCAGTATACGCATAGAGTTTGATATGGTGCTTCGGCTTTTTCCTACTCTGTTTGCAAGCTCCTCCTGTTTTATATTAAGATCATATATTAATTTTTTGTAGCTTCTTGCTATTTCTATTGCATTTAAATCCGCTCTTTGTATATTTTCTACTAAAGTAAGCTCAAGCATTTTTGAATCAGCTATATTCTTAAGCACTAATGCAGGTACTTTATCCGCATTTAAAAATTTTAATGCTCTGAATCTTCTTTCCCCTGATATTATTTGATACTTTCCGTTTTTTTCTCTCAAAGTAATTGGATTTATAAGTCCGTTTTCTTTTATGGATTTTGCAAGACCTTGTATTTCCTCTTCATTAAATACTTTTCTAGGCTGATCTGGATTAACATCTATAAGCGATGCATCTATTTCCAATACTCCGTTTTTTTCTGCTTCTTCAGCTGCTTTTCTTATTTCTTTATCTGTTGATTTTATTAAGGCATTCATACCTTGACCGCCAAGTCCGCTTTTTCTGCTCATAAAAACCTCTTAATTATTATTTAATTAACATAATATTATTTATTTACAACTTTTTCAAATTTAAAAAATCCTTCAGGACTGCTATTCATTCCTTCAAGTTTATTATATTGATTATAAAAGGCAACTATATGAAAACCGCATTTATTTATATAAAAATTTATATTACGTTTTTCGAAATATGGAGTGTAGCATGTCCAAGTTTTTGTTTGAGGATATTTATTTTCTATGGCTTTCCAAGATAAATATCCTATTTTTTTATTCTGATATTCTGGATAAATGAAAAAGAAGTGAAGTTCATTATTATTAGTTCTATCATTTATTTCTAATATTGCTCCTCCCACTTTTTCATTATTAAGAACTAAATGATATGAATATACATCATTCATGTTTAAAGATTCGTCAATATCTTTTTCTTCTGGTATTTTATCTGTAATATCTTCTACAAAATAGTTTTTTGCACCGAATATAAATGATTCTTGTAATTTATTTTTAAATATAGAAATATCTTCTTTTCTTACATTTTTTAAAATAATATTATTCATATGGTATCCTCATATTAAAAAATAATAATTATTTAGATTTTTCTACAAACTCTTTGGCAAATTCCTTATAGCTTCTAGCTCCTACGCAGTCTTTATCATAATCTCCTATAGCTTTCCCGTAGGAAGGAGCCTCGCTCAGCCGTACATTTCTCGGTATCATTATTTTATAGCTTTTTTCTTTAAAAAAGCTTACAACCTCTCTAACCACATCGCCGCTCAATTTTGTTCTGGAATCGTACATAGTGAGAAGAACCCCCTCTATTTTTAAGTCTTTATTCAAATTTTCTTTTACAAGCGCTATTGTATTATTAAGTTCAGCTACTCCGTCTAAAGCATAAAATTCGCATTGTATAGGTATAAGAACAGAATCAGCAGCGGTTAGAGCATTAAGTGTTAATATTCCCAGAGTAGGGGGGCAGTCTATAATAATATATTCATAGTCGTTTTTTACTGTTTCTATAGATTTCTTTAATTTATATTCTCTTGCTATTTCATTAACAAGTTCAACCTGAGCACCCACCAAATCGGAATTAGCTGGTATTAAAAATAAATTTTCCTGATATGTAGGCATTATAACTTCATCTGCCTCTGCTTCTCCTATTAATATATCGTATACACTTTTTTGCATTTTATCTCTTGTTATTCCTACGCCTAAACAGGCATTAGCCTGGGGATCTATATCTATAAGAAGAATTTTATAACCCATTTTTGCTATGCTTGCGCTTAAATTAACGGCAGTGGTAGTCTTTCCGACACCTCCTTTCTGATTGACTATAGCTATAACCTTAGACATAAATATATCCCCAAACTAAAAAATCTTATGAAATTATGTTATTATATCAAAATTAGGTATTTTATCAAGTTTTTTAGTTTATTTTTTATTTGCAAATAATAAAAATTTGTTATATTATGAACATTGATTTGAAAATTAAAAATTGAGTCGTCAATAATACAAGCATGATCTATATTTTGAAACATCTGCTGATAAAATGTATATGCTCAGTGAATAAAATCTATAATTTTTAATATGGGAACATATCTATGTATAGTAAAATATTAATAGTTTTATTTTTAATAATATGTATAATATCATGCGGCAATAAATCCACATCTGTTGCTAAAGGATTCAATTTAGATGATTTAGCAGGAATTTACTATTGTACCGATAAGCAATTTGCAAATGATTATTTTGAGGTTGATAAAAAGGGAAATATGAATATTATATATTGATGGTGATATATTTAATCATACTATTATAAATAAATATTCTATTGAACAAATACAAGTGTCTTATACGCCGATTGGAGAATTAATTTTTAAGCGTTAGCGAATGCGAACTTACCATTAGTAGTATGCAAGTTAAGCAGAATTTTAAGAAAAGATAATGTATAATGATATATTTACTGCTGTAATAGTTTAGACTTTCATTATTGCCGATAAAAATATTATGAAGAAAAAATTAGAGATTCAAACAACCACTTTATGGGATTACCCTTCTCAGCAGTATTTAAAAAGTGAGGAGGATAAGCATAAATATTATACGGGAGCCACTCCTTCATATATAATATGGAATTTACTCAATAGGTACACAAAAGAAAAAGATTTAATAGTTGACCCAATGGCTGGAAGCGGTACTACAATTGATGTTGCCCGTGAATTAAACAGAAGAGTATTAGGCTATGATATTAATCCTAAAGCATTGCAGAGAAAAGATATTTTTAAAGCGGATGCAAGGAAAATACCTATAGAAGATGAAAAAGCCGATTTTGTATTTATAGATCCTCCTTACGGCACTCATATTAATTATTCCGATGAGAAAAACTGCATAGGCAAATTGACCGCAAGAGAAAGTAAATATTATGAGGCTATGGAAAAGGTAATAGGTGAGATATTCAGAATAATGAGAAAAGACAGATATATGGCTTTATATGTTTCGGATTCTTATGAGAAAGGTTTTCCTTTTATGCCTATAGGTTTTAAGCTCTTTGAAATTATGAATAAATATTTTATGCCTATAGATATAATTTCCGTTGTCCGTCATAATAGAGATTTAAATAAAGGAAATTATCATATTGCTGCAGCAGAAAATAATTTTTATTTGAGAGGATTTAATTATTTATTTATAATGTATAAAAAAGGAATTAAAACTATAGATAATAACGGAAAAGTTCATTTAAGAAATTTATAATTAAAAAAGCGGAGCTAAAACCCCGCCTTTTATTTTATTCAATTAATATTGTTTATCTTACATAATACATATCTTTAGGTATATAATCGTCTATTATAACGGATTGCTTTAAATCTCTTCTGCCCTGCATAGCCATTATATTATAAGTAGCCGCTCCCACATTTTGATTATCAACCATAACGGTTCTTTTTTCCATTCTTTCCAAATCTATATTTGAAGTTCTTATCTGATCAAAATATTCGCTTGCTAATACAAAGTATTTAAATGCTTCCTGTTCATTAATTACTGTGTTTGCATCTTTGGAATTATAGGCATAAGAAACTCCTATATTATTATAAAGACTTGCCAGATAACTTACAAGAATAAAATCGCTTTCTGTGCGCATTTCCAATCTTCCTAATTTTTCTTTTTTAGCTAAAACCTGACTTAAGGCATTTCTATAAAAACCATTGGCTAAATTAGCTTTATCTAAATGCAAAAGCGAATTTCCAAGAGCATAGGATACAACGCTGTTGCCCGGATTTTTTTGAAATAATGCATTGAATCCTTCAAATGCTCTGTCATATTCACTATCAGAGTAATATATCCAAGATAAATTATATAATAGCTGCTCGCTTCTAAGATTAGGTGCTAAATTATCATAAGCCGTTTGATAATGTAATTTTGCCTTTTCATAATCTTTTTCTTTATAGAAGTAAACATTTCCTAAATTATAATTAGCATCGGGATATACTTTATTTATAGTTAAAGCTTCATTAAAGTTTTTTACTGCGTTTCCATATTCTCCCAAATTATAATATATCTGACCAAGCATATTATATACAATTTCTTTTCCTCTGCAGAAAGGATCTGCATCATATAAAGGTAAAGCCGCATTAGTTAATATATCTCTTGCTATGTCATAATGCTTTAATCTGGTTTCATAATCTGCATATCCTACTATAGACTCTAAATTTTTAGGGTACGCTGTTAATAGATTTTCAAATAATACTCTGGATCCGTAAAAGTCGTCTTTATTAAGCAGATATTTAGCTAATTTAGGATAAACTTCATCATCAATATAATTTTGCTTTAATAGATTTATATGATTCTGAAGTATTTTTACCTGATTATAATCGTCTTGATAAATTTTTATAAGCATAGCTCTTTTTCTAGGAACAACTCCGTCTCCGAATAAGTTTACCATATCTCTGTAATTATTATAAGCTATGTCATAATATTCAGGCTCCGACATATTTTTTGCCATACTTATCATAAGAAGTCCGCGCTCATCGTATATTGTTTCTTTTTCTTTTTGATTACTGGTATAAACAAGCATATCGTTATATAATTCTTCGCCTAATCTATAATCCTCTCTTGATAATTCTTTTTCGCCTTTTTTTCTGTGATAATATCCGTAAGTTATTCTTGTTTCAAAATCTCTGGGCTTAATATTCAAAGCGCCCTGTATTTTTTTTAATGCCTCATTAAATGTTTCTCTTGCAATATAAGCTCTCGCATATTTATTATACCATTTTATCTGCTTAGGCTTTAATTTCTCTCCCTCTGAAAAATTTCTCTCGGCATCATCATAAGCTCCTCTTGATATGCTTAATAAACCCTGACTATAATATTTATTTGCCATAACGGGCTTATAAATAAATTGGAATGAAAGAATAACTATAGTTACAAATAATATCAGAAATACGGCTGCAATTCTGATTATTTTAGCATAATCTTTTAATGAGCTTGGTATAGGTATTAATTCCAGTATATTCTTTCTTCCTTCCTCCTTAATGCTTAATCCTAATTCTTTATTTAATAATTCTGTAATATTTTCATTAGATTCTCCTCTTTCTAAGGCATTAAGCAGATTTTCCATAGAATCTCTGTCTAATTTTTCATTAAGAATAGCATCTAATACATGATACTGAGTAAGCTGAGGAAGATATTTTATTGCATTAATAACTTTATCATGATCTATGTCTTTATCAACATCCTCATATTTTGATTCGGCTAAACTATCCGCAGTTTCAGGTGCTGGAAGAGAAGTTCTTCCTTCAACTATATTATTACTTGCTTTATCATTATCTGAATTATCATCTAAAGACAAATCATTTAAATCTGTATTTTCTTCTTCTGTTATATTATCTAAATCTAAACTATCAGAATCTATGCTCTCATCTTCTTTATCTTCTTCTGCTATATTATCTAAATCTGAATTATCAGAATCTATATTGTCATCTTCTGTTTTATACTCTTCTTTATCTTCTTCTGCTATATTATCTAAATCTGAATTATCAGAATCTATATTGTCATCTTCTGTTTTATACTCTTCTTTATCTTCTTCTGCTATATTATCTAAATCTGAATTATCAGAATCTATATTGTCATCTTCTGTTTTATACTCTTCTTTATCTTCTTCTGCTATATTATCTAAATCTGAATTATCAGAATCTATATTGTCATCTTCTGTTTTATACTCTTCTTTATCTTCTTCTGCTATATTATCTAAATCTGAATTATCAGAATCTATATTGTCATCTTCTGTTTTATACTTTTCTTTATCTTCTTCCGCTATATTATCTAAATCTGAATTATCAGAATCTATATCGCTGTCTGCTGTTTCATCTTCTAGTATGTCATCTAAACTATCAGATATTTCATCAATTCCAAAATCATCTTTTGCAGATTCATCATTAGTTTTGTCTATATTAGGTAGGCTGTCAGGTAATGGTAAATCATCTAATTCGGATAATTTTTCTGAATGTATATCATTATCATTTGAATTATCCCTGTCAATATCTGTGGCGATTTTTTCTTCTAATTCTTTATCTTCAGGCAGCTGCAAATTATCTATATCAGTGATAACTTTATCATCGTCTAAATCTTCGGGCAATTGCAAATCATCTATATCAGCGATAACTTTATTATCATCTAAATCTTCAGGCAATTGCAAATCATCTATATCAGCGATAACTTTATCATCGTCTAAATCTTCGG
>NZ_CAJUPR010000007.1:120593-152863 GCF_910588665.1 uncultured Brachyspira sp.
CAGCGATAACTTTATCATCGTCTAAATCTTCGGGCAATTGCAAATCATCTATATCGGCGTTAACTTTATCATCGTCTAAATCTTCATGTAATTCCAAATTGTCTAAATCATCAATGGAGGGCAAATCATCATTCTCTGCAGGCATAGAATTTGCTATATGTTCATCTGTAAAAACTGATTTAAAACGATTATAATCATCTTGCGATATTTCTTTTGGAAGCGCTTTATTACCTATTAAAAAAGCAATACTTCCTAGTTTTTCTAAATCTTCTATTTTAGGCATATTTCAATCATCTAATATAAATTTTTTAGTTAACATATTACATTACAATAAGCTATAAAAATATGTCGTCTAAATTATCGGATAATAATAAAAGTACAATAGCATATTATTTAGAAGAAATTTCTATTTGTTTATTCAGCTTTAATATTTTTTCATGATTTCTTTTAGCTTCTTCGGCATTAATAGCTGTTTGATTTGATAATATGTCTATTTCTTTTTTTATCAAAGCAGTATCTATATCTTTTGGGTATAAAGCCGTTTCAACTAATACCCCTATAACATTATTTGTAACCTCCGCTATTCCATCTTCTACATACATATTAATAATATTATTGTTCTCGCTGTATATTTTAAGCTCTCCGTATCCTATTCTCACTATATAAGGACAATGATTAATATAAATAGAAACATACCCATTATATGACGGTATTTCTATATGATCTATTTTTATGGATCTTAAAATAGGACCGTTTCTGGTAATAACGGAACAAGTCAATGCTTTTTTATTTTTTTTAATATCGGCAGCCATTATAAAAACTCTCAGAATTAAATTATATTTTTATATTTTAAAACAAAAATTATAAATACTGATGAAATAATTAATAAAATTAAAAGCGTCAATGAAATAATAAATAAAAATTTTATTACTACTTTAAGAGAATTTATCTCTGAATATACATTTTGAAATTCTTTTTTTATTTTAGCTTCTATTTTATCAGTTATTTCCTTTTCTTTTTCGTCTATCTTATTATATAATTTTTTTGCTCTGTTTTCCATAGCTGTAGTTTTTACTAAATCTCCGACAACATTAACAGATGATAAAACAGTTAATATAACATTAATCCAACTCATAATTACCTCCTAATTATAAATCAATTATTTTTAGATATTATATTGTATATATATTCGTCAGGCTTAACTATTTCTCCTTTGTTATTTATGAAAGGGTGAACTGTATAACCTGTACAGTATAAAATTTTTTTATTTTCTTTGCTTCTTATTTCATATTTTAGCTTTAATGATGCATTTTTTAGTTTTTCTACATTAGTGTAAACTTCTATAACTTCATCATATTTTATAGAAACTTTATAGTCTACAAAAGCTTCTTTTACAGGCAGCATTATATTGTATTTTTCTTCCATATCCTTATAAGAAATACCTAATTCCCTTAAAAGTTCGGTTCTTCCTATTTCAAAATATCTTAAATAATTGGAATGATAAACAACTCCCATCTGATCCGTATCTGCATATATTACTCTTATTTCTGTTTTATTAATATGAGCCATAAATAAGTCCTCTTAAATCATATTTATATAAATATTAGTTTTCAAATTATATCATAATATATAAAAAATATAAAATATTTTATTTTTTATTATTGCCAGTTAAAATAATTAATATATCTTATATACATCAAAGAGAGAATTATTAAAGTTTAATATTCTCTTTTATATTATATAATATTTTATAATCATTCAGTAAATAAAAATATTAGTCTTATATTGATATTATATTAATTTTGTATATAATTTATTAGTATGAAGAATGGAAAAGTAATATTTCCGGGAACATTTGATCCCTTTACCTTAGGTCATTTAGATGTGCTTAATAGGCTTTCCAGTATTTTTAACAAAGTTTATATATTGCTGGCTGTTAATTTAGATAAATCTACAACTTTTTCTATAGAAGAGAGAATAGCAATGATTAAAAAAAGTATTGCAGATAATGATTGTATAGAAGTTGTATCAATAAACGGACTTGTTACGGATTTTATGAAAGAAAATGATATAAAAGTATTGGCTAGAGGTATAAGAGACAGCGAAGATTTATATTATGAATTAAAAATGGCTAGAACTAATAAGCTGTTATATCCTCAAATGGATACTATATTTTTACACACTTCAGAGCATTATGCCTATGTAAGTTCTTCATTAATAAAGCAAATATTAAAATTTAATGGTCCTATAGACGGATTAGTGCCTGAAGTTTTAATAGAAGATATTAAATCCAAGTTTATAAAATAAATATATTGATATTATATTAATTTTGTATATAATTAATCACTGTAAAAATTGAAGTTTATTTCTTATATTTTATTATAATTAAATTATATTTTTGTATTAAATAAGATTTATATATAATTCATTAATGAAATAAAAGTTAATAAAAAACTAGTATTGTTTAATAAAGATTATAATATGAAAAATTTTTATTTAGAAAATTACGGCTGTCAAATGAATAAGGCTGATTCAAATAGTTTAATTAATTCTCTTATGCAGGAAGGATTTATACAGACAGATAATTATGAAAATGCAGATAATATTATAGTAAATACCTGCAGTGTAAGAGCGCATGCCGAAGAGAGGGTTTTTTCAAGGGTTAAGCTTTTTAATGCAAACAGAAAAAAGAACAAAAAAGACGCCAAAATAATAATTATGGGCTGTATGGCTAAAACCTCAAAAGAACATCTTGAAAGTTTAGGAGCAGACATTATATTTGATGTTTATAATGAAGTTAATATAGTAGATTATTTAAAATACGAAGAGGTTTTTGCAAGAAAGTTTAACGGAGAGTATATATTTAATAAATCTTATACGGATAAAGATAAGCCTCATAAGGCATTTATACCTATATCGCATGGATGCAGCAATTGGTGTACATACTGCATAGTTCCGCATACAAGAGGCAGAATGGTAAGCAGAAAATCAAATGAAATATTAGAAGAATTAAGAAGATTGATAGATGAAGGAGCTAAAGAGATAACTCTGCTTGGTCAGAATGTTAATTCCTATGGTATTGACATAGAAAGCGAAATTAATTTTACGGAATTATTATACAGTATAGATAAAATTATTGATGAAAAAAATAAAGATAAAGTATGGGTAAGATTTTTAACTTCGCATCCTAAAGATTTTAATAAAGATTTAGCCGATGCTGTATGGAGTTTTAATAGTTTAGGCAAGCATATACATTTGCCTTTTCAAAGCGGTTCGGACAGAATATTAACCTTAATGAACAGAAAATATACAAAAGAAGAATATATAAAGAAAGTATCATATTTGAGGGATTATAAAGATGATTTCCCTATTTCAACTGATGTTATAGTAGGCTATGCAGATGAGACTGATGAAGAATATAATGATACATTAAAACTTCTTGAAAGTATTGGTTTTGAAGAGGCTTATCTTTATAAATATTCTGAAAGAGAGGGTTCTATAGCTTATAAAAATAAAATAAAATATGATAAAACATCTGGAGCAAAAAGACTTAGTAATTTAGTAAATTATCAAAGAGAATTATCTCAGAAATTGCTGTCAAAACAGGTAGGTAAAAAAACTTCCGTTATGATAGACAATACGGCAAAGGATAATATGCATTATTTATGCAGAAGCAAAGAAAATAGGATAATACTGATAAAAAAAGAAAAAGAGCTTAATATGGGTGATATTTTTGATGCTGAGATTACGGAAATAAAAAGCCATACATTAATAGGCAGTATTATTTAATGCATTATTAAAAGTATAAGGGCTTAATATATGACCTATTTGGAATACAGCTTTAATGAAAATAATAACAGAGATTCCGCAAGAAAGACATTGGAAAATATAATTTTTTCTATGGCTGAAAAGCATTATAATAAAAAAAATCTTATTATAGCAAGAGAAGAAAATAAAAAGCCGTATTTTAAAAATGAATATAATATACGCTTTAACGGAACTCATACATCGCTGTTATTTGTAGCTGTCATGACTGACGAGTATGAGGCTGGAATAGATGCTGAAAAGATAAGAAAAAGAGATTTTTTTTCTATAGCAAAAGAATATTTTTATAAAAGCGAAATAGAATATCTTAAAGCTTCCCGTAAATTAGAAATAGATTTTTTTACTATATGGACTCTTAAAGAAGCTTATATAAAAATGCTTGGAAAAACAGTATTTGATATAAAAAACTCTCCTGAAATCGATTTGACGGAAAGAGTTATAAAAAATGCGGATAATTTATTTTTTGCTTCATTTATTATTGACGGTTCTTATATAGTAAGCGTATGTTTTAATGCTAAAGATGAAATTAATTTGAATCTTCAGGATTTTAATTTAAATATTATATTTGCATATCCTGTATTGCCTATTATAAATATAAGCATATAAATTTTTTGCTATTGACTTTTTTAAATCTAGATTATAAAATTACAGTGCTTAGTAATATAATTGTGTTAATGCTAAGGAGTATATTTATGCTTAATAGAATATTTTTATTGGTAATATTATTTATTTTATCTTTAAGCAGTATTTTGTTGCCGCAGGATATATCTTTTAAAGTTACAGGAATATCGGGTTTGGCATTTATAGAAAAACCTGATATAAATAAATCATTAAGAGCTTTCAGAGGAAGCGAAGTACATAAAGAATACAGATTAAGAACAAGCAGTAATACTCAGGTTGATATTACTTTAACCAGAAGAGGAGATAAAGTAGGAAATATTGTTGTTCCTCAAAATACTATACTTCTAGTTAATTCTCCTCTATCAAAGGACGACGATAAAATTTCTATATCATTATTATCAGGATATATAGAAGTTCATATAGAAAAAGATATTGGCACTTTAGTTGAAATACATACCTCTACCACCAGCTCCATAGTAAGAGGAACCAGCTTTGAAGTCGCATTTGCGGAAGACGGATCCACTATAATTGTGCTTAAAGACGGTATTATAGATGTAGTTACAGATAATGATAAAACTGTTTTAAATCCCAAAGAGGCGTATATAAATACAATAGATGACTATTCTAAGGTTGTAAATCAAAATACAGACAGCGATCCTATAGTATTTTTAAATAGAGGCGAAGAGTCTTCAAGAGAAGATTATATTTATACTATAGAACATTTAATGTCTGCTATGGAGAATATACAAAACAGCGGCAGTAATGATTCTGTTTCATTAATGGATATGGAAAAAAGCGAAAATGAAATTAATAATCTTGAAATGAGGCATTACAGAATGATAGCTGCAAATGAGGGTTATTATAACACTATAGTAAAACTCATAAATTTATATCCTGATAAAAAAAATGAGATGGTTTCTTATGCCAGAAAATCATTTACATTGTATACATCTAATCAAAGGGCTATAGATAAAATGAGTTCTTCAGTTATGAGAACAAAAGAAAAATTTGACAGAATAAAGAAAAAATTTGATGAAAGAATAACATCTGAATAGTTTTTTATTTTTATACTTGACAAAATTTACTTAATGTAGTAATATATGATACTCATAGTATTGTAAAAAATAAAAATATATATAAATTGGAGATAACCGATAATGTATGCAATTGTAGAAGTAAAAGGCAAGCAATATAAGGTGGAAAAAGGTCAGGATATATTAGTTGAATATCTAGGCGATGAGGCTAAAGAAGCTCCGGAAATTAAAACACTTCTTTTAAAAAAAGATGATGAAAGCGTTTTGGTAGGAGCTCCTTATGTTGATGGCGTAAAAGTAAGTTCTAAAATAGTGGAAATGATGAAAGGCGATAAAGTTATAATAGGAAAACATAAAAGAAGAAAAGATTATAAAAGAAAAACAGGACACAGACATAAATATCATAAAATTACTATTGAAGATATATCTCTTTAATGGCTTCTTTTGTTAATATAATTTATGATAGTAATTCTGTTATAAAATGTATTATTGTTGAAGGGCATGCAGGTATTAAAAAGTCGGGCGAAGGTTATGAGGTTTGTATAGCTTTAAGCACTTTAACTCAGGCTATGTACAGAGCTTTGAATACTGTAATAGGAAGAAGATTTCTGAGATATAGAGTAAGCGGCGGGTCTTTAAGTTTGGAAATTATAAATTTTGATAAACTGGATATTAACAAAAAAAATGAATTAAAATCAGTTAGCAACGGATATTTGATAGGTATAAAATCTTTAATTAAAGAGTATCCTGATTATATAAAATATAAAGAGGAGTATAAAAATGGCACATAAAAAAGGCGGCGGAAGTTCAAAAAACGGACGCGATAGTCAGTCTAAGCGTTTAGGAGTTAAAGTTTACGGCGGACAAAAAGTTATATCAGGCAACATTATAGTCAGACAGAGGGGCACCAAATTTCATGCTGGAAAAAATGTTGATATAGGGCGCGATCATACTATATTCGCCACTGCTTCAGGTTATGTTAAGTTTCATACTAACAAATTCGGAAAGAAAACTATTTCAGTGATTGGAGAATAATTGAATAAAAAAGTAATTTTATTATCAAAAAATACATATCTCATCTGATTAATTGCATCAGCTGAGATATTTTTTTTATTTAGTGATTAATGATATAAATTTATAAGATTAAAAATATGATTAATAAAGAAGAGTTTAAAGAAATAAAAAATATAGAATCAAAATACTATATGAAACCGTTAATAAATAGACTTAATTGTTATGTCAAAAATAATAATTGGATATTAGCTTTTAATTATTTATATAATATTATTGTTGATTCTAAAGAGGATGTTGATAAATTACTAGAAAATAGAATAAAAAATAAAGAAATAAGGGATAAAAGTCAGGCTAAAAAATCTATAGCAGGGAATGCTTTTCAATCTATATTAATATATACATTTTTAAAGAATAAAGAAAATAATTTAATAAAAGATAATATTTTTATAACATCTAAAAAAATAAATTAACCTTTTTAAATAATTTATATACTATTAAGGTTGGTGAAGAGACGCAGAAACCTGATTGTGATATTATTATATATAAATTAGACAATAGTAATAAATTAAAATCATGTCTAATTTTATCATTAAAAACATCTTTAAGAGAAAGAGCAGGACAAACTTATAAGTGGAAATTATTAATGGAGATAGCAATGGATAATAATAGCATAAAAGATAAATATGAATTGCAATATGATCCTGTAATAAAACCTTATATAGGATTTGTTACAGTTAATTTTTACAATGAAATAAATAATCCTCAGCAAAGAGGTATGTTTAAATTTTTTGATAAAGTATTTATAGCTAAGCAATTAAATGATTATAGTTTTATATCTCCTCTGTCAAATATAGTAGATTTTATTAATGGTGATTTCTAATAATGTATAATTCTTTTTATAATAAAAAATACGATTTTAAAGAAATTACATATTCAAAATCATTCCCTAATTTACATAAATATCCTGCTGCAATGCTGCCTCAAATAGGTATAGAAATATTAAAAGAATTAAATATAAAAAATAATTCTAAACTATTGGATCCGTATTGCGGAAGCGGTTCATCATTTATAGCGGCATTAGAATCTAATATATTTGATTTTGAAGGATACGATTATAATCCATTAGCTATATTAATATGCAAAGTTAAATTTACTAAAGTTGATATAAATAAATTAATTAATGAATATAATACTATAAAAGATAAAATTTATAGTGAGAAATATTTTAATAGTATAAAAAATAAACTGGAATATTATATACCTAATTTCAAAAATATTGATTATTGGTATTCTGAAAATGTAAAAATAAAACTGGCATTAGTGCATTGTATTATTTCCGATATACAAAATAAAAATATAAAAAATTTTATATTACTTACATTTTTAGAGACAGTTAGAAGATTTTCTTATACTAGAAATAATGAATTTAAATTATATAGAATAAAAGAAGAAGATATATTATTTTTTGATGAAGATGTTTATACATATTTCTTAAATAGATTAACAAATAATATAAAATTTTATAAAAACTATTATTATAAATATTTCAATAATAAAATTAATGCAGTATTTCACAATAAAGCTTTTTCAGACAATAAAAAATATTTTAATATTGTACTAACTAGCCCGCCTTATGGAGATAGCAAAACTACAGTTGCATACGGACAATTTTCATTTTTTGCTAATATATGGTTAGGAATAGTGATGCTAGAAAAATAGACAATATGTTAATGGGCGGAAAAAATAAAAAACAATTGTTGGATGATTCTATTATATCAGAGCAGATTTATAATATTAATAAGATAGATATTAAAAGAGCTTTTGAAGTATCTTCATTTTATATAGATCTAAGAGACTCTGTTAAAACTGTTTCAAAAAATATTAATGACGGAGGTTATGCAATTTATGTGGTTGGAAATAGAATTGTAAGAAATGAGTATTTAAATACAGATAAATTTATTGCTGAAAGTTTTGAAAGAGAAGATTTTAAACATTTGTTTACATATAAAAGAATCATAAGTAATAAGAGAATGCCTTTAAAAAATTCCCCTACAAATATAAAAGGATTATTATCTAATACTATGACTGAAGAGTTTATAGTTGTGTTAAAGAAAACTTAGTTTGACATTTTATTTATTTTAGTATAATTTTTTAATATTAAATTTACAGGTTTTTATTATGCCGAATATTTCAAACAATACAGAAAAAACAAATGAATTATTATCCTGCGCTTTAGAGGGCGGATGTTCAGCAAAAATTCCTCCTGATTTGCTTGAAAAAGCTCTCTTACCTTTAATGCAGATTAAAACAGACTCAAATTTACTTTCTGATGTGGATATAGGAGATGATGCGGGAGTATATAAAATATCCGATGATAATGCATTGATATTTACCGTTGATTATTTTCCGCCCGTTATAGCAGACCCTTACGGTTTCGGTCAAATTGCCGCATGCAATTCTATAAGCGATATCTATGCTATGGGAGGAGAGCCTAAATTAGCATTGAATATTACAATGTTTCCAAAGGAAGATTCTTTAAATATATTGGCTGATATGCTGAAAGGAGGGCAGGATAAGGCTTCTGAGGCTGGCGTTTTAGTTGTGGGAGGACATACCATAACAGATACATCTGTAAAATACGGAATGGCTGTTATAGGTTTTGCAGACCCTAATAAAATTACTGCAAATTCGGCTGCCAAAGAAGGAGATATTATCATACTCACTAAAGCATTAGGCACTGGGGCTTGTCTTGCCGCTATGAGACAGGGACTTATAAAAGATTCCGATATAGAAGATGTTTTTAATTCTATGAAAACTTTAAATAAAAAAGCATGCTCTGTTATGAATAAATATAATATTAAATGCGCAACGGATATTACAGGATTCGGACTTATAGGACATGCATATAAAATGGCTATAGCAAGCAATGTCAGCATAGAGATTCAATTGTCTGCCTTGCCTTCATTTAATAAAACCTATGAAGTATTGGATATGGGCTGTATACCGGGAGCTGCTTTTACTAATATGCGTTATGCAGGGGATAATGTATTAACAGATAATGATATTGATTATAATTTAAAAATGCTTTCTTTTGATCCCCAGACTTCAGGAGGTTTATTTATATGTGCAAATAAAGATAATGCCGAAAATATATTAGCCGATTTATGGCGTGCAGGTATGGATTGTGCAGCTATTATTGGAGAGGTGAAAAAGAAAGAAAAAGAATATATACATTTGATAAAATAATTTTTTATACTAAAAATAAACTTTAGGAAAGTCATTTTCTGTTATTAATCCGTCTTTTATTAAAATAATTCTAAGTACATCTATATCGCTGTAAATATCTATTAATGAATCTATATTAAAATCTTCTATCATTTTTTTTAATCCGTAATTTATAATGCATACGGAGTTTTTTATATCTTTTTTTATTTTTTCTTTTTTAGATTCTTCCATATATTCATAGCTTACTTCAATATATTTATCAATCATTTTATTTATAGTCGGCATATAATAATCTATGATGGAATTATATATTTTTTTATAAGAATTATTATTGTATGTTTTTTTTAAAATAATATTTATTTTATTAATCATATCTTCAATTATTAATGTAAAATCCGAATCGTTTATTTTTAAAATATTATTTTTTATTTTTTTATAAAAATTCTCATTAGGATTTTTAGCATTATATTTTTCTTCTTTTTTTCTTTGCTTATTTTGTTTTTTTATATAAATATTATTTTTAATTATAAAAAATATAATTGATATTAAAAATAAGAATATAATTACAGAAATAAATTTAACGGATGCAAACCAAAACATAAAGGCAGAAAATGTCAGCAAAGATACCGATATAATTAAATTAATATTGCTGTAAAATAGTTTATGATATTTTTTCATAATTTTTACTATATTGTAAAAAAAAGTTTACTTTTATAATACGACAAAAATAAAAAAAGTCAATTATTTTTTTAATTATTTTAATATTTGTTTTATAATTCTATGGAAGTTTCCATGTTCTATTTTTTCTATTTCTTTATTATTAAATCCTGCTTCCTTTAATTTCATAATAATATCATAAGATTTAGAGGCATTGTCTAATCCTTTTACTGCAGGCGGAATATGCTCATCTTCAAAATATTCATTATAGTCAAAACCAAGTCCTATATGATTTACACCTATTTTATCGGCTATATATTTTATATGTTCAATGCCTTTTTCTATAGTCTGCATATCTTCATTTTTATGAACAAACTCTCTGTAAGAATTAAATCCTATAACTCCGTCAATATCTCTTATGGCTTTTAATTGATCGTCATTGAGATTTCTTGGGCTGCTGCATAATGTTTTTGCATTGGAATGCGATGCTATTATAGGCGCTGAAGTTGTTTTTATCACATCAAAAAAAGATTTTTCATTAAGATGAGATACATCTGCAATCATTCCTATATTCTGCATTTTCTTAATAGCCTTCCTTCCTAATGGAGTTAATCCTTTTTCTGAATCTCCTTTTACTCCTGAGGCAAGTTTATTTTCTTCATTCCAAGTAAGACTTGCATATCTTGCTCCGTATTCATAATATTCGTCTATTAGGTCAATATTATCGTCAATTGATATAAGTCCCTCAAATCCTATAAAAATATATAATTTATTTTCATTTTTAGCTTTTATAATATCATTATAATTTTTTGCTATTGATATAATGTCTTTGCAGTAATTTAATTCTATCCGTATAGAGTTTTGTATTTCTCTTACTCTTTCTAATGCTCTGCCGTAGTTTTTAGGTTCTGTCCATATAACAAATATTGCACCCTCAATTTTTCCTTTAATCAAGTTATCATAATGGTATTTTTTTATAATACTGTTCTCTCCTTTTGAAATTTTAGAATCAACATCAGTCCATATATCTGAATGAGCATCAAAAATCATATATTGTAGTCGCCTTATTATTTTTTATATTATATTTTTTTATTAAATAAAAACCCCTAGTAAATTTATATTTACTAGGGATTGAAATTTGTTATTTATTATTTAGCTGTATAAGCTACCATAGTCATCCAAGATAGAGGCTTATTATAGTGAGGAAGGAAGAAGAAGTCTGATAATGCAAACTGGTCAACAGTCATTGCGTTTTGTATAGCAAGAGAGAATGCATGTATAGCTTCGGAATGATTATGTTTAGAAGCAATTTGAGCACCTACCATGCGTCTTGTGTCTTCTTCATATACTATTTTAACTAATACATCTTCATAACTAGGCATAAATTCAGGTCTTTCAGCATCTTTAAAGAAATTAGATTTAACTTTTAATCCCTTTTTCTTAGCTGTTTCTTCGCACCAGCCTGTAGAAGCCATATTGTACCCAAATACGCATATAGCATTTGAACCCTGAGTACCGCAGTATTCAATATGTTTTCCTAAAACATTATTGGCCGCAACAATACCCATTCTTACTGCATTAGTAGCTAAAGCTATATATTCTTCTTTCCCTGAAGCTCTTGAATATACTGTAGCGCAGTCTCCTATGGCAAATACATTAGGATCTTTTGTGGATTTCATAGTAGTATCCACTTTAATGGCTCCGTTTGGCAAAACTTCTAGATAATCTTCATAAAGCTCGCTGTTAGGTTTGAAGCCTACAGACATAACCACCATATCAATATCATAAGAACCTTTGTCTGTAACAACTCTTCTTACTCTGTCATCGCCTTCAAATTTTTTAACAGTTTCGCCTAGATGTAATTTTATTCCTGCCTCTCTGATTCTTTTTTCGGCTTCATCTGTAATTTCTTTGTCGAAATAATTAGCCATAACTCTAGGCATAGATTCCATTAATGTAACATCTTTACCATGATTTTTGAATGCTTCTATAAGTTCAACACCTATATATCCTGCGCCTACTATCATAACTTTTTTTACATCAGGTTTAGCTATTTCATTAATAATATCCTGTCCCTGCTGGAATAATTTAGAGAAGAAAATACCGTTTTTAAGACCGTACTCTGTTCCTTCCTGTTTTAATCCCTCTATAGGAGGTGTTACAGGCCAAGAACCAGTTGCAAGAATAAGTTTATCATAATTATCATCAAACTCTTTTCCTGTTTTAAGTTCTTTAACAGTTAATTTTTTATTAGCCCAGTCTATTTTCATAACTTCATATCCCATATAAACATCAATACCTTCAGCTTTTAAACCTTCAGGACTGGCATAGAATAAACCTTTAGGATCTTTTACCACACCGCCAACCCAAAGGGCTATACCGCAGGCTAAGAAAGATATATTATAATTTCTGTCATAAGTTACCACCTGACAATTAGGATCTATAGCTTTTAATGTTTTCACAGCCCATGTACCTGCATGGTTGCATCCAATTACTATAACTTTCATAATAATTTAACCTCTTTTAATTTAAAAATTTAATTGGTATACATTATAATAGAAAATATATATTTAGTCAATAATATTATTTTTAATAAATTAGTTTTTTTACAGCATATTTATATGATAATATAACTAATTTAACTTTATATATATAATAAATAATATTAAATACTGTAAATATTATTTATTATATATATAAGTATATTTTATTTACTTTAATTCACAAATATTATTTAGGCTGTATATTTTTTGAGTTACAATATATTTGCAGTATTAAATTATAAATAATTGATTGATATTTATTTTTTTTTTGCTATATTTAAAAATAAAATTTATTTTTATGGGTTTTAGATTATGTTAAGATTTAATGAATATTTTTTGATGGAAGAAAAAGATGTACTATTTTATGTAAAAAACAAACTTAAATATTTCAATCAGGAAGATAATATTACATGCAAAGAAATAGGGGACGGAAATATAAATTATGTATATAGAGTAAGCAACGGCAAAGATTCTATAATATTAAAACAGGCTGGAGCTTATACCAGAAGCAATTCATCAGGAAGGATACTTGATATTAAAAGAAATAGCAGGGAGGCGGATATTTTATCATATTACGGAGATATACTTCCAGACTTGGCTCCTAAAATAATATATACAGATAGAGTTATGAAGCTGTTTGTAATGGAGGATTTGAAGGATTTTACCATACTTAGAGATGCTTTGATGAAAGGACAAATATATAATCATCTTCAGGAGCAGATAACAGACTTTATAGTTGAAAGCACATTAACAACTGCTGATTTTTTTGCGGATCCATTTGTAAAAAAAGATAATGTTAAAAAATATACAAATAAAGAGCTTTGCAAAATAACTGAGGAGCTTGTATTTAGAGAACCTTTTTTTAATGTATTAAATGAGAATATTTTTTCCGATGAATTAAGTACATTTATTAATGATAAATTATATAATAATAAAGATTTGCATCTTGAAGCTGCTAAATTAAAATATGAGTTTATGAATAATGCCCAGGCTTTGATACATGGAGATTTGCATACGGGATCCATATTTGTTAATGAAAATTATATTAAAGTTGCGGACTGCGAGTTTGCATTCTACGGACCTATAGGATATGATTTAGGCACTATAATCGCTAATTTTATATTTGCTTATGTTTATCATTTTAATGTTACTAAATATAAAAATTATATGTCTTTTCTTTTTGCTGTTATTAATGATATTCTGAGACTTTTTAAAAATAAATTCATATCTAAATTTATTAATGATATTAATGATATATCAGCAAAAAATGAAGATTTTATAGAGTATTATATGCTTGATGTGCTGAAAACATCATTCGGAATATGCGGGCTTGAAATATTAAGGAGAACTACAGGATGTGCCAGAGTAAAAGAAATAGAATCTATTGATGATGATGAAATTAGAAAAAATGTTGAATATACTCTTTTAAATATTGGTATAGAATGTATTATCAACAGAGACAGACTTCCCAATGAAGAGAAGTTTATGAAGTTTATAGATAATATTATTTTAAATATTGATTTCAGCAATATAAGCTCTTAAAGAAGTTATCAATTTTTATAATTTTATTATAACAGTATAAAGTTTTAGTATTTTTATTCGGAGAGTTTTTATGCTTATTAATAGAATAGATAAAGAACTTGCATTTATGCTTCAATTTGAGAATATAGCTTGGTATGAAGAAGGTTGCGTTAGAATATTAGACAGAAGAGTTTATCCCAATAAAGTAAATTTTGTTGAATGTAAAAGTTATAAAGAGGTATCTAGGGCTATAGCTGATATGGTAACTCAAAGTGCGGGTCCTTATCTTGCCGTTGCTATGGGCATGGCATTGGCAGGTTATGAGTCAAGGCATTTAGAAGGAAATGACAGAATAGACTTTCTAACCAATGCATGCATCTCTTTGGCTAATTCAAGACCCACAACTAGCTCAAGAATGATGCTGATAACAAAATCATGTTTGGAGGCGGGTATTGAGGCAGTAAAATCAAATAAAGATCCTATAGAAGCTATGTTTAATAGGGGAATTGAGATTTCTACAAAAAGATATTCAAAAATAAAAAAAATAGCTGAAAATCTTGTATCTATGTATCCTGATAAGGGCACCATACTTACTCAGTGTTTCGGGGAGTCTGTGGTAGGGTTTATGGTACAGGAATTTCAAAAGAAGAATAAAGATATAAAAGTGATATGCGCAGAAACAAGACCATATTTTCAAGGAGCCAGACTTACAGCAACTGTTGTCCATGATCAGGGCGCCGATGTAACCGTTATAACTGATAATATGGCAGCTTATACTATGCAGGAAAAAAAAGTAGATGTATTTACTTCTGCGGCTGATTTAATATGTTTAAACGGGGCTGTTGTAAATAAAATAGGGACTTTTCAAATAGCAATAATAGCTAAATATTTGGGTATTCCTTATTTTGTAACAGGCGCTCCTGATAAAGGTTATCATGGATTTGAAGATGTGCATTTTGAGTTTAGAGATGAAAAACTTGTAACTGAGGCTATGGGAATAAAAACTTCTAAAGAGGGAGTAAAGGGTTTTTATCCTGCATTTGATTATACCCCTCCTCATTTAGTAAGCGCTGTTGTAACCGATTTAGGAGTGTACAGTCCTTATGATTTATTTAAATATTATGTAGGCAATGATGATGGAGAATATTGATATTTTATTTTTTGAAAGGATCTTAAATATGAAGTAAATTTATTCTTTATATTAAAATCCAGTTTTCTTTATATAATTTAATAAATTGATTACATTATCAATATTTATATATTTTTTTTATTATCTTTTTCTTATTATAGAATCAATTTCCGATTTTGAATTTTTGTTATCATAGAAATCTTTAAAAATTTTATTATTTATGCATTTACTGCTGAAAAGCATATCTATTTTATTATTTGGTATTAATAAATATAAATTATCATAACTTGTGCATATAATTTATGAAGAATTAAGTTTAATAATATCTATATTATTTTTTATAAAGTTTAGATATATTTTTGTATATTTATCCAAGTCTATATTCATTTAAATCTTTCTGATTAATATATTGATCTTATTTTTATTTTTTGCAAATAAAACTATAGAAATAAATTTTTTAAAAATATTATTTAAGGTATTGACAATTTTTTATTTATATAGTAGAATATGCATCTCGTAGAACTAAAAAGTTAATTTATGGATACTGGGGTGTAGTCAAGCGGTAAGACAATTGGTTTTGGTCCAATCACTCGAGGGTTCGAATCCTTCCACCCCAATTTTTTAGTTATTAAAGTGATATTTAGATGAAAATAGCAGACGAAATATTAATTTTAAGCGGCACAGCAAATCCTCAATTATCAGAAGATGTGGTTTCAAATCTAGGGCTTAAGTTAGGCAATATGGAAATTCGCAAATTTGCAGACGGTGAAACTTTTGTTCAGATAGAAGAAACGGTTAGAAATAAAGACACCTATATAATACAGCCTACAGGCCGTCCTTCAAGCAGCGAAAATTGGATGGAGCTTTACTGTATTATAGATGCTTTAAAGAGAGCCAGCGCCAAAAGAATTACAGCTGTTATACCTTATTACGGATATTCTAGGCAGGACAGAAAAAATGAGCCTAGAGTTCCTATAACCGCTAAATTAGTGGCTAATCTTTTGTCTGAGGCGGGAGCTCATAGAGTTTTAGCTTTGGATTTGCATACGGCTCAGATACAGGGTTTTTTTGATATACCTGTAGATCATATGCTTTCAAAGAATGTCTTTTTAAATAAGATAAAAAAAGATCTTGATATGTCAAATTCTATTATAGTGTCTCCGGATATAGGAGGGGTCGGAAGAGCAAGAGCTATAGCTAAGCAGCTTAATCTTGATATAGCTATAATAGATAAAAGAAGAGACAGGGCAAATGAATGCGAGGTAATGAATATTATAGGCGATGTTAATGGTAAAGATGCCATAATAATAGATGATATAATAGATACAGGCGGAACTCTCATAAAAACTATGCAGGCTCTAAAAAAAGCAGGTATGAGAAGAATATATGTATTTATAACTCATGCAGTATGTTCCGGCGATGTTTATGAGAGAATAAATGCAAGCGATATAGAAAAACTTTATATAACGGATAGTCTGAAAGTGATGAAGGACAGATTGGGAAGTAAAATAGAAGTTCTTTCAGTTGCTCCCGTTATTGCCGATGCTATCAGATATATACATATGGAGCTTTCCATAAGCGTTCTATTTGATAAGTAAAATAAATAAGGATATAAATATGAGTGAGAATTATACTATTAAAGCTTTACAGAGAGATACAAAATTTAAAAGCGCAGGACGTAAATTGCTTAATGAAGGTTATGCTTTAGCCACTCTTTACGGCGGAGAAAATCAGTATTCTATTGCTGTAGAATTAAAAGAATTTGTTAAAGTGTTTTCATTAGCAGGTCAGCATGATATAATTACTCTGGATATACAAAATGATAAAGCAAGAGAAGTGCTGGTAAAAGACTATCAAATAGACGGTATTAAAAGAAATATAAGACATATAGATTTTTATGAAATTGACAGAAATAGAAAAATTAAAACTTATGTGCCTATTCATATAGAAGGTACCCCAGAAGGCGTTCGTTTAGGCGGAGGAACATTAGAACAGGTTGAATACGGCTTAAATATTAAAGCATTTCCTGGTTCAATACCTAGAGAATTGGTTGTAGATGTGAGCGAGCTGAAAGTAGGAGATAGTCTGCATATTAGCGATATAAAGTTTCCTGAAGGCGTTGATCCTGTGGGAGATGCTTCTAAAGCTGTCGTTACAGTTGTTACTACTCAAGATGATGATGCTAATAATAAAGTTGCAGAGGCATAATATAGTTCTGGGATTACTATAATATGATGAAATTAGTAATGGGACTAGGAAATCCCGGCGAGCAATATAAAAATCATAGGCATAATGTCGGATATATGATTTTAGATAGAGTTGCTAAAAAACTTAATGTGGATCTTGATATTAAAAAGAAAAAAACTGTTTTCGGAAAGGGTAAATCAGGTAAAATTGAATATCTTCTGCTGAAGCCTCAGACTTTTATGAATCTTTCAGGAGAAGCTGCTTTATATATGGCTAGTTTTATGAAGATTACAGTTGAGAATATAATAGTTATATATGATGATATAGATATAGATATAGGAGAGTTTAAGATAATACCTTCGAAATCTGATAATTTTGAAGAAGAAATTAATGATATTGAAATAGATCATAATGGCATAAAGAGTATAAGAGATTCTCTGAAAAGCTACAACTTTACTAAAGTAGGTGTAGGTATAGGAGCATGCCCTGAAGGTGAAGAAAAAGCTGATTTTCTTTTATCTCCTTTTACCAAAGATGAAAGAAGAAAAATTAAAGATATATCCGAAAGTATTGTTGATGCCGTTTCTATTTCATTATTTGAATCTCCTAAGGCTGCTAAAAAGAAATATTCATGATTACTAAATTAATTATAGGGCTAGGAAATCCTGGGTCTGAATATAAAAATAATAGGCATAATGTAGGCTTTATTATTATAGATAAGCTGGCTGAAAATTTTAATGTTTCTTTTGATAATAATAAAAAAAAATCATTATATGCCAGAGGAAAAGCTGAAAATATTGAATATGTTTTATTGAAACCTCAGACTTTTATGAATCTTTCAGGCGAATCTGCCGTTTATGCATCAAAATTCTTTAATGTAAAAACAGAAAACATAATAGTTATATATGATGATATGGATATACCTTTCGGAACTTTTAAAATAAAAAAGGGCGGAAGTTCAGGGGGGCATAATGGAATAAAAAGCATGATTTCTCATTTGCAAAGCGATAATTTTATTAGAATAAGAATAGGCATAGGCAGACCTTCTTACGGCAAAAAAGTTAATGATTATGTGCTTTCAAATTTCAGTAAAAAAGAAACAGACGAATTAAATACTTCGTTTTTAAATGATGTTATTGATGCAGTAAAAATAGTATTATTTGAATCTCCCGCAGCTGCTCAGAATAAATATAATAAAAAAGTAAATAATAAGATTAAAGACAGTAAAAATATGATTAAAATAATAGCAAGAAATATTGTAAAACAAGATTCTAGGGATAGGTTTATAAAACTGGCAAAAGAACTTACAGCAAAAAGTAAAAAAGAAAGCGGATGTATTTCATATAATTTATATGAAAGTACAGACGGAAAATATCTTACATTCATAGAAGAGTGGAAAGATGAAAAGGCTATTGAGGGTCATAATAATTCTGGGCATTTTAAATCAATAGTTCCGCAATTGAGAGAATTGTCGGATGGAGAACCAGAAGTATCTATGTATAAAGAAGTAAAATAAACATTAAAAAATATGTTTTTATTTTTTTATTTTGAATACTGCTATAGTAAAATCATCATCAGGCGACATATATGAAAGATAATCATAAAAATCTTTTTCTATATTATTTATTATGTTTTTTGCATTAGCGTTTCTATTATTAAAAATAACTTTTTTCAATCTTTCAATACTGTAAAAATCATACTTGTTTTTTGATCTTGAGGCTTCAGTTATTCCATCTGTATAAAATATCAGTATATCATCTTTTTTTATATCTATAGTTTCTTCTTCATAGTATGCCTGCGGAAAAAGCCCTATTATTGTACCTCCTTTATTATATTCCTTTATTTCAGAGTTCTGAATTATTAAAAGCGGTGTATGCGAGGCATTCGAATATTTTATTTTATTATTTTTCAAATCTATCTCTGCCGCTGTCATAGTAAGATAATAATTTATAGGCAGAATTTTTATTATATAATTATTTATATCATATATAAAAGAACTTGGGCATTTGAAAGAAGCTGCAAAATTTCTAAAAACTGTTTTAATCATAGCAGTGATAATTGCCGCCTCAACTCCATGCCCGCTTATATCTGATATAATAAATAATATTCTATCGTCATTGAGATATACATAATCAAAAAAATCTCCGCCTATTGCTTCAAAAGGCTTATATAATGATGCTGATTCTATTGTATGCGTATTAGGCATTTTTTTAGGCATCATATTTTCCTGAAGTTTTCTTGCTTTTTTCATATCTTTTTTATATTGATTTTTTATATCATCTAATACATCATACCTTCCAAGTATATAGCTGTTTTTTTCTTTTAAACCTATTATAGCACTTTTATAATCATTTATTATTGTGCTGTCTATTTTTGATAATCTTTGTATTTTGCCGTCATAGTCTTTTATTGAATATATTTTTAAAAAAATAGCTGCAGGTATTATAAACAGTAAAAATAATATAAATAGCAATATAAAAATAAATTTGTTTTGATAATAAAAAATAGAAGCAATATTAAGAATTGCAAATAGCATAAAAAATACTATAGAAATTAATTTAAAAAAAGTTAAAATCTGTTTATTTTTCATATTAATTTTTTAATTATTAGAATTATAAATTAATAAAATTACAGTAAACAGCTGTTTACGATATAGATTATAACAAAAACATTATAGTTTGCAAATATTTTTTATAAAATAACAATTATAGATATTGCAAAAATCATACTTACTTTATACACTATTATAGTGTGAAAATAATTTTAAGGAGAAATAGTATGAACAAATGTGAAGGTATATTATCTGCTCTAATGACTCCGTTTAATAAAAACGGAAAATTAGATGAAAAAGTTTTAAGAAAGTATATAAGGCATAATATAGATCATATGAAAGCGGATGGTTTATATGTAGGAGGTTCTACAGGAGAATGTCTTCTTATGTCTAAAGAAGAGAGAATAGCCGTTCTTGAAATAACTAAAGAAGAAGTAGCGGGAAAGATTCCTCTTATAGCGCATGTTGGAACATTGAATTTGAATGAAGCTTGTGAAATGGCTCAGAAGGCTGAAGAGCTGGGTTATGATTTAATATCCGCAGTTACTCCATACTATTATCCGTTTTCATTTGCAGATATTAGTAAATATTATAATACCATATTAAAAGAAACAAAAAAAGTTCCGTTAGTAATTTATTTTCTGCCTACGCTTTCAAATAATAAAATATCATTAGATGAATTCGGAAAATTATTTGAAGATAAAAGAGTAATGGGAATAAAATACACTTCTTCAGATGTGTTCCTGCTTGAAAGATTAATACAGAAATATCCTGATAAAATGATGTGGGCTGGTTTTGATGAAATGCTTATAGCTTATGCTTCTTACGGCTTAAGGTCAGGTATAGGCTCTACCTACAACATTCAGGCGCCTTTAGCTAAAAAAGTTATACAGGCAGTTGAAAATAAAGATATGAGCAAAGCTTTAAAAATACAGCATGATATGAATGATATCATTACGGTTTTATTAAATGTAGGAATATATCCTGCACTTAAAGAATGTGTTGCTTTATACGATTCTTCTGCAGCTGCTTATTGCAGGGCACCTATGGGAGGCAAAACTCTTGGAAAATCTGAGAAAAAAGTATTAAAAAATATGTTTGATAAGTATTTATCTAAACTTTAATTACTTTTTTATGACTTTATGTTCTCGTTAAATATATTATTTAGGAGTATTTTATGATATTAAAACCAATAAATAGCGTTTTTAATCAAGATTTTCATAACTCTGTATGGAAGGCGAAAAACTATATCAGAGATCATTATGATGAATTAAAAAAGCTTCCTAACGGAAAACATCTATTGGACAAAGAAATTTGCGAAGGTGCTTTTATCAATGTTACGGAATATGATAATAAAGATGATCCTCCTTGGGAATCTCATTTAAAATTTGTTGATGTGCAGATTATATTTGAAGGAGCTGAAGATTTCATAATAGCAAATACTTCCACTTTAAAACCGAAAACTTATGATGAAGCTGCGGATTATCATGATTGGGAAGGAGAGGGAGCGGTGCGTCTGACTTTATCTCAAGGAGAAATTTTAATACTTCTTCCGTACGATGCTCATAGAGTAGGGCTTCCCCCTAAAACAGGAAAAACTCATGTTAAAAAAGCAATAATTAAAGTTCCTTATCAATCTTAATCAGGAAATAAGTTAAACGGCAGGTATTTATATATCAGCCGTTTAATTATATATAAAAAATCAAATAAACTTTTAATTCTTAATATTATCAGTTATCTATATTAGTTTTATAATATATAATAAGTCTGTTTCACTAAATAAAAATAAACGCTGTGATAAGCAGAATAAATTTTTATATCACAGCGTTTTTATTTAATTTTATAAATTATTTAGTATATTTTACATTAGCTTTATATTCTGTATGAAGGAAGTGATGAGATTTTTTTCCAAGCGGTTTTCCAAGAAAATCGTCATAAAGTTTTTTTAAGTTCTCATTTTCATGAGAGCATCTATGCTTAACGGATTTTTTATCTTCATCATATAAGCCTTTAGCTCTGTCAATTCTTGTTTTGTTTGTAGTTCCGTAAGGCTGACCGCCTCCTCCTACGCATCCGCCTTGACAAGCCATAACTTCTATAAAGCTGTAAGGAGGATTCTCTCCTTTTTCTTTAGCCTCTATAATCTCTTTCATTATAGTATCTACATTATGAAGTCCATTAACAACCGCAATTTTAACATCTTTATCAAGGATTTTAATAACGGCTCTTTTTACTCCGTCAAGTCCTCTCACATCTTCAAAATCAACATTACTTAGATTACTGCCTGTCATAATATTATAAGCAGTTCTTAAAGCGGCTTCCATAACTCCGCCTGTAGCTCCGAATATAGTACCAGCTCCCGAATATTCTCCGAGTATGCTGTCAGATTCTTCAGGCTCAATTCCTGCAATATCTATACCGTAATGTTTTATCATTCTTGAAAATTCTCTTGTTGTAATTACCGCATCAACATCTTTATATCCGCTTGAATACATAGTTTCGTTTTTTCTTATCTCATTTTTTTTAGCTGTACAAGGCATAATAGACACATTAAAAATAGTTTTAGGATCTATATTTGCTTTTTCTGCATAATATGTTTTAGTCATAGGAGCCAGCATCATATGAGGGGATTTAGCGCTTGAAATATTATCAAGCAAATTCGGATAATATTCTTCAGCATATTTTACCCAAGCAGGACAGCATGAAGTTGTCATTGCACAAGCTCCGCCGCTTTCCGTGAATCTTTTAACAAATTCATGCGCTTCTTCCATAATAGTCAAATCAGCACCGAAATTAGTATCAAATACAGCGTCAAATCCCATTAAACGCATAGCTGCATATATTTTTCCTGTAATATTATCCCCTGGTTTTAATCCGAAATACTCTCCTAAAGCCACTCTTACCGCAGGCGCCATTTGAACTGCAACATAAGTGTTAGGGTCATCAATAGCAGCCTGTACCTCCTGTGTCTGATCTTTTTCATATATAGCTGCAACAGGGCAGTGGGAAGCGCATTGTCCGCAGTCTACACAAGGCGAATCTTTTAATGAAACAGCGCCTGGAGCAAAATATGTATCAAACCCCCTATTAACAAAACCTAAAGCATGAACTCTCTGCATTTGCTGGCAAACAACAACGCATCTTCCGCATTTAATACATTTTTCAGGATTAAGAACTATGCTTCCAGCAGATTCGTCTCTAGGGTGATTTTGTTTAATATTGTCATATTTTGAGTTTCTGACACCGAAGTCTGCTGCGGCAACTTGAAGTTCGCATTCTCCGTTTCTTATGCAATTTAAGCAATCATTCGGATGTGCAGATAATACCAATTCCAGTACGCCTTTTCTTACCGTATTTATTTCGGCATCATGAGTGATTATATCCATACCATTTTCAGCAACGGCAGAACATGCTCTGATATATTTGTTTTCCTGATTAGCTATTTTTACAACACATATTCCGCATGCTGATGTAGGAGGAATATCAGGGTGATAACATAATGAAGGTATTTTTATTCCCAATTTTTTAGCTGCTTTTAATATAGTAGTTCCTTCTTCAACTTCTATCTGCTTGCCGTTTATTTTTATTTTAACCATAATTTTATACTCCTTAATAATATTTATTCTCTTTTTATATTATAATATCTGACTATTTTTTAATTTTTCTTAGGAATAGGAGGAGTAAATATGCCTGCTCTATACTCTTCTTCAAAATGTTTTAAAGTTGACATTACAGGATTAGGAGCTGTTGCACCTAAAGAACATAATGAAGCTTTTATCATAGTGAGAGCTATATCTTTTAATTTTTGTATATCCTCTTCTTTAGCTCTTTTTTTAGTAAATTTCTCTAGAATTTTTAACATTTGCATACCTCCAACTCTGCAAGGGACACATTTTCCGCAGCTTTCCTCAACACAGAAACCTAGATAGAATTTAGAGAAATCAACCATACTCGTATCTTCATCAATTACTATCATACCTCCTGAACCCATCATAGAGCCTAAATTAACCAAATTATCAAAATCTATATTAGTACTGAATAATTCTTCAGGTATTATACCTCCAGAAGGTCCTCCTGTTTGAACGCCTTTTACAAACTTGTCATTAGGTATTCCTCCGCCTATATCAAATACTATTTCCCTTATAGTAGTTCCCATAGGCACTTCCACAAGTCCTGAGACATTAACATTTCCTGTTAAAGCAAATACTTTAGTTCCTTTTGAATTTTCAGTTCCGATAGATGCAAACCATTCTCCTCCCTGATTAATAATAGCTGTAATATTTGCTAAAGTTTCAACATTATTAATAACGGTAGGATATTCAAATAATCCTCTTACAACAGGGAAAGGTGGTCTTGGTCTCGGAGTTCCCCTGTTGCCTTCTATAGAAGCTAAGAGTGCTGTCTCTTCTCCGCATACAAAAGCTCCTGCGCCAAGTCTGATATCCAAATCAAAAGAGAAATTACTGCCTAGAATTTTATCGCCGAGCAAACCGTAATCATAAGCCTGCCTGAGGGCTGTTTTTACTCTTTCCACAGCAAGTCCGTATTCTGCTCTTATATATATATAACCTTTGCTTGCTCCTATAGTATATCCTGCTATGGTCATAGCTTCTATTACGGAATGAGGATCTCCTTCTAATATACTTCTATCCATATATGCGCCCGGATCTCCTTCATCAGCATTGCATACTATATATTTCTGATCAGATTCTGCATTTTTTGTAAAGCTCCATTTTTTCCAAGTAGGAAATCCCGCTCCTCCGCGTCCTCTAAGTCCTGAAATCTCAATTTCTTTAAGAACTTTATCAGGCGTCATTTCAAATAATACCTTAGAAAGTGCCATGTATCCGTCATTACCTATATATTCATCTATATTTTCAGGATCTATCATACCGCAGTTTTTCAATACTATTCTTCTTTGTTTTTGATAGAAGTTAATTTCTTTTGAAAAATCTCTATGTTCTCTTTGTTCCTTATATAAAATTTTTAATATAAGTTCTTTTTTCATTATATGCTTTTCTATGATATCTTTGGCATGCTTTGGTTTTACATGTGTATAAAAAACTCTTTCAGGCATAATTTTAACAACAGGTCCATGACTGCAGAAACCAAAACATCCTGTTTTTACAACTAATACTTCTTCGCCTATACCGTTTTTTTCCGCATATTCTCTTAATAATTTTACTATCTCATCGCTTTTATTTGATTCGCATGCAGTACCGCCGCATACGAGTATATGATATTTATGAGATGCAGAAGATTCTATGCCTTTTCTTAATTCGATTTCTTTAGCTTTATTAAGTCTATGTTCTTCCAGTTTTTTTCTGTCTAATTTTTCACTCATTATTACTCTCCATTATTATTTTTTATCTTTATCATTTTTTATGAATTTAGCTATATCTTCAGCTGTAACCCTTCCTGAAACTTCCTCATTAAATGTTATGACAGGAGCTAATCCGCAGCAGCCTATACATCTAACCTCTTCAAGTTTATATTTTCTATTGGCAGAGTATTTTTGATCTCCTTTAAGATTTAATTTTTTCTTAATTTCATCTACCAGCTGTCCGCCGCCTTTCAAATAACAAGCCGTACCCATACATACGCCTATATTATTTTCTGCAGGCGGTTCTAAGGTGAAATAATTATAAAATGTAAGAATTTCATAAATTCTTGCAAGCGGTATATTTATTTCTTCAGACACATATTTAGCCACATTTCTAGGAACATAGCCGTAATGTTTTTGAATACCATGACAGATCATCATAAGATTTCCTTCAGCCTCTTTCCATTTTGAAACTAATGATTTTATTTCATCAGCAATTTCTTCTTTTGTTAAAAGAGAAATATCTTCGCTCATTATATACCTCCATTAATACAATATAAATTAAATTTAAACTATGATATTATAGCAAAAAATATGTTCAATTTCAATATTATAATTCTATATATAGTATTTTTTTATATAAAATTTGAAAATAAAGAAGTTTTCCGCTTTGTTCGTTATATACGGCTATGCCGCTGTCAAATAGTTTTAATGCTGTATAAAGCCAATTATTTAAAAGAGCCGTTCTGTCTTTGTAATTGAGTCCTGACGCCAAAAAATCGCTGATCATTATTTCATAATTGAGATTTTTTATTAATTCTTTGGGTCCTTTTATATCCCACATCTGACTGTAATAATAATCGCTTATAGATGTATAATCAAATTCCATAGGATCCCCTGCATTAATACTTGGGCTGGAACTTCTTTATCATCTTTATACTTTACTTTTAAATCATTAACTGCAATGCTGTAAATTGCTTTTCATCAGATATTACTCCTATATTATTATAAAATTTTTTTATTTTTTGCTTTACCAAATGAAGTTTTTATATAAATTTATTTTATTTTTTTATAGGCACCAAATATGTAAAATCAAAGTTCAGAGTTTGATCGTATCTTATTCCTATTTCATTTTTTTCATTGAGAAATAATCCGTTAACAAAGCCTAGTCCTAAAACTATGCCGTTTTCAAATATGAAGTCTTTTCTTATATTGAGCCCTAAATAGAAGGGAACTCTGTAAAAAGGATCCCCTTCAACACTTATGAATTTATGATTTTTATTTAGATACCACCCCGAAACAAATATTATAGGCTCTATTTCAAAATAATTCAAAACAGGTATTGTTCCTCTTAAGAAAATTCCATGACCGAATACTCCTTTTTGATTGTCTCTGTCGGAAAGATTATACGATGCCATATAAAGTATAGACAGATAATAACTATTAATTCCTATAGAGCCGACATAGTTTTCTGTAATTGCAGGAGAGCCCTCAACAAACGGATATTCATGTCCTCCGTTATGCCAATAATGTACTGATAAATAAGGAGTTGCTATTTCATGGGCGAAATCCAAAGCATATATAACGCCGACATCGAATCTTTCTCTGTGTTTTGCATTATGCTGTATCTGCCAATTCATATATACTTCTCCTTTGCCTCCTTTAAACCATTCAAAAGAAGCTCCGTACTCATAAAATCCATGCGTGAAAGCTTCATTGTATTTGTACTTTTCAGGACCTTTAGCTATTAAAGTATTGTCTGGTGTTGAGCGGACTACAGGAGTCATATCCATTAAAGGATCTCTTATAGGAGAAGGCAGATTATGGCCGCCTGTCATAGTTCCTATTTTCAGAGAAATATATTCATTGGACAGCTGAGTTGTAACTATAGGAAATACTCTTATTCCTTGAGGAAATTCAAATGTAAACGGAAAGAATACCGCAGCGCCTAATCTTAAACTTATAAAATTATTAAACCTTATATCAAAAGCACCTTCGGTAAAATTTTCAAAATATGTTAATGTTGTTCTTGTATCCTGCCATAAAGTGTTTTCGGCATTATATGCATAGGAACTTGTAAATAATCTGAAATCTACAGTTGTATCTGCATATAAATTTGAGAATACTGTTATTAAAGATATTATATAATAAGGAATGAAATGTTTCATAGGCTTACCCTTATTTTTAATGAAAAATTAAAAATAGATAAAATAATACGAAAACTAATATATCATAGTTAACATAAAATTACAACTATAATAGCATATATATCTGCATAAAAAATTGAGTTTATAAACTCTTAAAACCGATTTTTTTATGTATATGTTTATTGTCTAAGCAAAATTTAATAAATACATGCATATTTGAAATATCTTTTACTTTTAAAAGTTTTTGATGAAATTCTTCTATTTGTATGGTATCGTTTTTCATATATTTATCGTTGGTAGGGAATATTTTTATATAGTCTTTTTTATTTTTTATATTGTTTTTATTAATAATTTTTGCTTTAATTAATACATCTTCTAAATTTTTTATGTTATAAATCGGAGCTATGTAATTGAAAGCCCAGTAATCTTTGAACATATTTTTATTTATAAAATTATTTTTTTCTTCTTCTTTACAGTCGTCCGTATCCATTATTATAAAAATTTTAAAATCTTTATCTATTACCGTTTTATTAGCTCTGATTTTTAAATCGTCTTTATATGTATTTTTAAAATTATCTTCCGTATCAATATCTTTACCTTTTAATCTTTTTATTATACTTGATATTTGTATAGGATGTTTTCCTTTATTATTAGATATAATATCAATTTTTAATCTTAAATTACTTTTTATAAAATTACACATTTGTAATTCAGATTTGCCATGAACAATAACTATTGCTTTTAAATAATTTGCCTTATATAAGCGCATAGTTATTCCTCTAATATATTTTCAAAATCTATATTTGAAATAGTGGGGATTCCAGAGTAAATTCCTTTTAAATATCTTTTTCTAAAATTAATATTAGGATGTTCTTTTTCATAATCTGTTATAGGAATTAATATTTTTTTTCCTTCGCTGTCTATATTAAATATATATATACATTCTTTTTTTATGGCATATTCTAAAATGGTTGTATTGTGTGTTGTCAATATAAACTGTCCTCTGATATCTTTAAATAAAGCTTTCAGCACTTCGGCAGTTAAAATATCATGTATGCCGCTATCTAGTTCATCTATAGCAACTATATTATTTTTTTTCAAAGATGACAGCATTAATGGAAATAAATCAAGCAGTTTTTGTGTGCCTGTTGATTCTAATCTAAAATCTATATCTATAATTTTTCCATATATTTGTTTCTTTAAAAATAAACTATAATGTAATTTATTATCTTCTATTGCTTTTTTATAGTATACTTCTTTTATATCGCTATAGATAGAGGTAAAAAAGTTATCTAATATTTTTTCCATATAATTTAGTTTTTCTTCTTCGTTTAGTTTGATATAGCCATTATACATTTGAGGAATAACTTTTTTATCTATGCTTATTTTTCCCTTTTCTCTATTGCTTCCATTTTTTATATGAATGGACATTGATAAAAAATACATAATAACATCAAAAATGTTTTTATTTATATTATTTGATATATATTTTTTAGTTTTATCTTTGTATTCAAATAATAGTATTGATAAAAAAGAATGTTTACCCCAAAACTTATCTATTAAATCTTTTATTTCATTGAAGTATTTATCAGACTTAAATAAAGATTTATTTATATATGTTTCTTTATTTGACAATTCAAAATATTTTGTTTTATTTTTATCTAAAACATATTCTAATTTTTCTTTTACAATATTTTTATCGTCAGTTTCAATATAATATATTCCGTTTTTACCATTTAGTTTAAAACCAAATTCTAATACCATATTATATTTGGAATCTATTGTTTTACTTTCTTTTATTATGTCGTCTAATATTTTAAAATTTTCTTTTACCATTTTGTTAAATAAGAGTTCTAATTCCTTTTCATCGTCTTTACTTTTTATTTTTTCCAACATAAATTTATCTAAAGCAGTTTTGTATATTTTTGTATTCAATGTGTCAAATAAAGTAAAAAAAGCATTTATAAAATTACTTTTTCCTGCTCCGTTTTCTCCGTAAATTATGATCATTTTTTTTGGATTATTTTTTGACGATGTTAAATTTACTTCAAAATCGACTAACGATTTATAATTTTTAAGTTTTACATAAGTAAACATTGTATTTCAGCCATTATTTTTTTAATTTCTATGACATTTTATCATAAATTTACTAAAAATCAATAGTTTATTATAATTGCTCTTTACAATAGGCGATTTTATATTATAATTGTAATATTATTTAAAAAATAAAAAAACTATTATAGGGGCTTTATAATGATTAAAAGAGCGTTGATATCCGTATTTTATAAAGACGGTATATTGGATTTTGCCGAATTTCTAATTTCAAAGAATATTGAAATAGTTTCCACAGGCGGAACATATAAATATTTAAAAGAAAATAATATAGCTGTAATAGAAGTTTCAGAAGTTACAGGAGATAAGGAAATGCTTGACGGAAGAGTAAAAACTCTTCATCCTAAAATACATGGGGGCATTTTAGCTGTAAGAGACAATCCTAATCATATTGAAACTATTAAAGAAAGAGGAATAACCCCTATAGATATGGTAATAGTTAATCTTTATCCGTTCTTTGACAAAGTACAGGATAATAATTTGAAATTTGAAGAAAAGATAGAGTTTATAGATATAGGAGGACCTACGATGCTGCGATCTGCCGCTAAATCATTTAAAGATGTTGCTGTTATAAGCGATATTAAAGATTATGATTTGGTAAAAAAAGAAATGGAGGCTGGCGGAATAAGTTTTGAAACAAAAAAATATTTAGCCTCTAAAGTATTTAATTTAACTTCCGCTTATGATGCCGCGGTATCTGAGTTTATGTTTAATTCTTTAGAAAATAAAGATAATAAAGAACTTAATTATTTAAATATGTCTTATGCATTAAAAGAAAAATTAAGATACGGAGAAAATCCTCATCAGAAGGCAAGCTATTATGTATCGGCTGTAGATAAAGGCTCTATGAAAGATTTTGAGCAGCTTAACGGAAAAGAACTTTCATTTAATAATATAAGGGATATGGATATAGCTTTAAAAATAGTTCTTGAATTTGATAAAAATAAAAATGAATATGCCTGCTGTGCAATAAAACATTCTACTCCCTGCGGCGCCGCTTTGGGGGCGGATGCTCTGGAAGCTTATAACAGAACTTATAACTGCGATACTACTTCCATATTCGGAGGAATTGTAGCTTTCAACTGTACGGTAGATGAGGCTTCGGCTAAAGAGCTTGTTAAAATATTTTTAGAGATTGTTATTGCTGAAGACTTCACACCTGAAGCATTGAATATTTTAAAAACCAAAAATAATTTAAGAGTTATAAAATATAAAACGAGTACAAGCGATAAAATAAATATTGTTAAAACTGACGGAGGACTTCTTGTTCAAGATGAGGATAATGATTTCGCAGATGATTATAAAGTTGTAACCAATAAAAAACCTACCGAAGAAGAGATGAAGAATTTAATATTTGCAATGAAGGTTGTAAAATATGCTAAATCAAATGCTATAGTTGTGGCAAAAGACTTCATGGCTAAAGGCATAGGAAGCGGTCAGACAAACAGAATATGGGCTTGCGAAGATGCTTTAAAGCGTGCTGAAGACGGCGAAGTAATGGCGTCAGATGCTTTCTTTCCGTTCAGAGATGTGGTTGATGCCTGCGCCGAATATAATATAAAAGCCATAATACAGCCGGGCGGATCTATAAGAGATAAGGAATCTATAGACGCCTGCAACGAGCATGGCATTGCTATGGTATTTACAGGCATAAGACATTTTAAGCATTGATTTTTTAATCATAATTTTAAATAAAGTTAATTTTATTGAATTAGCTTCGCTTTTTATTATCAATACATTAACTAAAAAATAAAATGAATAAAAAATATTAATTTTGAAATATTATAGAATTTAGTATAGTAATAATGAATAGTAATAAATTAATACCTGAACTTAGATTCCCTAAATTTAAATATGAATGGAAATTAAAAAAATTTGATTTTAATTTTTTACAAACAAATACTTTTTCAAGATCTGAAATGAATAATAATAAAGGTTCCGTTAAAAATATTCATTATGGTGATATATTAATAAAATATAATAATATTTTAGATGATACTTCATTAATACCATTTATTAATGAAGATATAAATTTAAATAGATTCAGAGAAGAAAGTTATTTAAAAAACGGAGATATTATTATTGCAGATACGGCAGAAGATTTCAGCGCAGGCAAAGCTATAGAAGTTCAGAATATAGATTGTAAAGTATTATCAGGACAGCATACTTTTTTATGCAGGTCTGAAATGAAATATGCACCAAAATATTTAGGATATTATTTAAACTCGCCTTCATATCGTAAATATTTAATAAAATTTTTAACGGGTACAAAAGTATATTCCATAAATAAAAAAAATATGAAAAATACATTTATTATATATCCTAAAAGTTTAGAAGAACAACACCGCATCGCCTCCTTCCTCACTTCCGCCGATGAACTA
>NZ_CAJUPR010000008.1 GCF_910588665.1 uncultured Brachyspira sp.
TTCAAAGCAAGTTTATAAAACTTTTTTACATCTAATTCAGATACAATGCTGTCTAATTCTTTAATGGCTTTTTGAGTATTTTTATCAGAACAAAATTTTAAGTAAAACTCTAAGGCATTATTTTTATCAAAATTTAATGCAGAATTAAACATATAATCAATATACCTCAATTTAGAAATATTCCAATTATTCAAAGACTGATTAAAGCTTTCAGCTTTAAAGAACATACTTTCCATATTTACAACTTTAGAAGTGTCCCAATTGTCTAAAGGCTGATTAAACTCTAAGGCTCCAGAAAACATACCGATCATATCCGTAACATTAGATGTATCCCAGCTATTTAAAGCCTGATTAAAACTTTTTGCTCCATAGAACATATATATCATATTTTCAACATTAGATACATTCCAATTATTTAATGGCTGATTAAAGCTTTCAGCTTTAAAGAACATACTTTCCATATTTACAACTTTAGAAGTGTCCCAATTGTCTAAAGGCTGATTAAACTCTAAGGCTCCAGAAAACATACCGATCATATCCGTAACATTAGATGTATCCCAGCTATTTAAAGCCTGATTAAAACTTTTTGCTCCATAGAACATATATATCATATTTTCAACATTAGATACATTCCAATTATTTAATGGCTGATTAAAGCTTTCAGCTTTAAAGAACATACTTTCCATATTTACAACTTTAGAAGTGTCCCAAGTTTCTATTCCTGAAAAATCTTCTCTTTTGCTATCATAAAATAGTTCACTCATATCAGTTGTTAAGCTTGTATCAATACTGCCTAGATTAATATTTTCATCTTCAGTTAATTTTTTTAATTCTTCTTTTGTTTCAGGTTTAAATTTTTTTTCCATTTTTTGATTTCCTTGTATTTACTAAAAAGTTTTTCTGCATAACAGTTTTTTAATTTCAAAATATATATTAATATATACTATATAAAAAAATAAATCAAGTATATTAATTTAATAAAAGACAGTTAATAAAAACATATTTTTTAAATTAAATAATAATATTACTATTGAAAATAATACTGCTTAATATATAATATCTTCAGAAAATAAAAATTAATATTAAGGAGGTTAAACATGTCTTCTCAAATGAATGAACAATTAGAGGCTATTTATAATAAAATAGTAAAAAGAAATCCGGGCGAGGCAGAATTTCATCAAGCGGTAAAGGAAGTATTAAACACTTTAGAAGCTGTATTAAAGAAAAAGCCTCATTATGCTGATCAGAAAATAATTGAAAGAATATGCGAACCTGAAAGACAAATAATGTTTAGAGTTCCTTGGATGGATGACAAGGGAGAAATACATGTAAACAGAGGATTCAGAATACAATTCTCAAGCGTAATAGGACCTTATAAAGGAGGGCTTCGATTTCACCCTTCCGTTTACTTAGGTATTATTAAATTTTTAAGTTTTGAGCAGATATTTAAAAATGCCCTCACAGGCTTGCCTATAGGAGGCGGAAAGGGGGGGGCAGACTTTGATCCTAAGGGAAAAAGCGATAATGAAGTTATGCGATTTTGCCAAAGCTTTATGACGGAACTTCATAGACATATAGGATATGATATTGATGTTCCTGCAGGAGATATAGGAGTGGGAGCCAGAGAAATAGGCTATTTATTCGGACAGTATAAAAAACTTAAAAACAGATTTGAGTATGGCGTATTAACAGGAAAAGGATTGGGATATGGGGGTTCTTTAGTACGCACTGAAGCCACAGGCTACGGACTTGTATATTTTACAGACCTTATGCTTAAAACTAACGGCAAAAACGGATTTGAAGGCAAAAAAGTTATAGTTTCAGGCTCAGGCAATGTTGCCATATATGCTATGCAGAAAGCCTGTCAGCTGGGAGCTAAAGTTATAGCCTGTTCGGACTCTAACGGAGTTATTTATGATGAAAACGGCATCAACTTAGACACCGTTAAGCGTCTTAAAGAGATAGAAAGAAAAAGAATTAAGGAATATATTAATACGCATTCTAATGCCGTTTATAAAGAAAATGGAAATATTTGGGATATTGCCTGCGATATTGCTATGCCTTGTGCAACTCAAAATGAACTTGATGCTAAAAGCGCCGAAGCATTAGTAAGAAACGGCTGCATATCGGTTACAGAAGGAGCTAATATGCCTGCAACTCCTGAAGCTATTGAAATATTTCAAAAATCAGGTATTCTGTATGCTCCCGGAAAAGCCACAAATGCAGGCGGGGTTGCAACTTCAGCTTTAGAAATGCAGCAAAATGCTTCTATGGATAAATGGGATTTTGACTATACGGATAATAAACTTAAAAATATTATGTCTAATATTCATAATACCTGCTATCAAACAGCAGAAGAATACGGATTTAAAGGCGACTATTTAAAAGGAGCCAATATAGCGGGATTTGTAAAAGTAGCTGATATAATGATACCTTACGGTTTAATTTAATAATTCATAGCTTAAAGAATGCCGTTAAAATAATTTTATGCTAACGGCATTTTTTACAGTCAATAAGTTATTTTAATCTTTCAGATTTATATAAATCAAAGAAAAAGCTATTTTTATGTTCTAAGCTGCACTCATTCATAATTATTATTAAATTCTTTTATCACTTCAGAATATCGTCTGAATCTGAACAGTTCGAATTTATAATTATATTTTTTAAGAATTTCCTCTGCTCTTTTTATAAACTCATCTTGATTATATAAAAGCAAATCTATATATCCTGCCGCTGTACCGATAGCACTGCCCAATACTATACCTATTTCTTTACCGCCATCGCCCATAATACTTATAAGCTCATCTGTAATATTATTTTTTTCATTTAAAAGATTTTTATTTATATTTTCATCTTCAAAATCATTATCTTTATTATCTACAAACATATAAGTTAAATATACAGCTCTTGCCCCCATTTTTGAAATATCAACAACAGAGTTTATATTATAATTGATATAATCATTTATAAGATTCATATAACAGCTGTTGCCTAAAAATATATCTTCTCTTAAAAAATTATCAGATGGCTTACACTCATAGACTGTGTATTTATTGCATGGATCTGAAATTATTTTTTTGCCTCTGTTTTTAATAGTATTAGTTATAAAATCGTATAATTTTGTAAGCTCTATTGCCTGATAAGGTTCCTCATCGCTTTTATTAACAGAGCCTAAATACAGACTTGATATATTTTCCCCTATTGTATGCTCAAGCATTATATAAAAAGCATTATAAGCATAATCTTCATCTATTTCATTTAATTTTTCATTATAAAATTCCAAGTTAAATAAATCAGTTTTCTCATCAAATTCAGCAGAAACTAAAATTTCTTTAAAACAAAAATCCTTACCGTACATTTTAAAATTAAAATTTTCCGAATTCTGATTAGTCATATAAGGATAAAATTTCCATTTGCTTTTTAATTTCTCAGGCATAGCATCAACTATTCTAGGAGTAAGATAAAATAAATATTCCCTGCCCTCTATAGTAAATGTAAACTCATAACCGCCCCCGAAATTAAAGTGCAAATCACTTGATATTAAAGATACGCCATTATAAACAAATTCTGCTATTTCATCAGGTGACATATCAGATTTATTTTCCATATAATCAGATATAACTTTTTCATTTTCTTCAAACCATTTCCAAAATCTATTAACTCTTTCATTAAAATTGATTCCATTATCTCTGTCTTCAGAGCATAGTATATAAAAATTATAAGCGTCGGTATCTTCATTATCTAAATCATAAGCCTTTTTAAAATATATTTCTGCATTTTCCTTATTGCCCTTATAATAATAAGCATAACCTACTCTGTAATTCCATAAAAAATCATCAATACTATCCTCTCTGATATACATTAAATTATTTAATGCTTCATCATACTTTTCTATATTATTATAAGCTCTTGCAAGTAAACTGAAAAGTTTTACATCTCTTTCATCGCTTGGAATTTTTTCTATAATCTCAATAATTTTTTCATGTTCATCATTTTCATGCAGTTTATCAATTTGTTCAATTATATCCATTATATTGCCTCCCGTTTATATATTATATCATGAAAATATTTTTATAAAATTAATTTAATAAAAAATTATATATTAATAATCTTTACAGGAAGAAGTTTTTCCAATTCTGTTTTTGAAATCTGTGTATTTCCTGTTATAAGACTTAGTACCTTTATATTATTCTTATCATTCAAGGCATTATAAATATATTCCAATGTATAATTTTTATTATAATTACTAAGAGGATATATAACATTTACATGATTTTCACATACAAATTTCTTTTTTTTTACTATTGCCGATTTTATATTTATATTCTTATGAGATCCTGTTACTCTATTAACGGCTATAACATTATTTTTTATTATTAAATCTTTTGGAATATTTCTTATATACTGAAGCTTTCTTTTACAAGGTATAAGTATTTTTCCATCAACTATATTAGATGAATATATCAAAGGTATAGCATTATTTTTATCATCGGTGAGATTTTCTTTATATTTATTCCAAGCAATACTTCCTGTTCTTACTTCATAACCTATTTCTTTTAAACTTATGGTATCTTTATATGCTTTATTTAAAAATGCTTTATCCTCTGTAAATATTGTAATCTCATTTTTTGAGAATATATATTTTTTATTTTTATGACTATTAGTTTTTTTGAGTATTAAAATCATAACTTTCTGATTTGCCTTATAAAAATTATAAGAACTCTCTAGAACATGCAAATATTCAATACTGCTGTTATTCATTATATATTCTCTTAATTTACTGAAAAAAGACCCGTTATTCATAGAAGGAGGCACTACATAGGCTAAATATCCGTTATCTTCTAAAAGCTCCAAGCCTATTTTTATGAATACGGAAAATATATTAACCCTCCCGTTTATTATATCAGAATATTTTTTTTTAATCTTTTTATCAGGCTTAAACTCAAAATACGGAGGATTTCCTATAACATAATCATATTTAATAAATTTTTTGGTATCTAACTGCAAAGTATCCAAGCATTTTATATCAGCATTATTTACTAATTTTTTTGATATAGAAACTAAAGTTTTATCAATATCAAAACCATATAATACAGGGCTTTTAAAATATTCATTGCAAGATAAAAGAAACTCTCCGCTTCCGCATGCAGGATCAAGTATTTTAACATTATCTTTTTTATCTGAAATAGATACTAATTTTGATAAAAGCAAATCTCTTATACCTTTAGGCGTAAAGTACTGCCCTAGTTTTTTTCTTTTTTCTATATCTGTATTTAATAGATAATTGGTACTCTCTTTTGTATAATCTTTATGCATTATATATTTAATCATTTTTTGCAGAGGAAAGTATATTTTTTATTTTTCTGTATATCTATAAAAATATCGCTGAGCATCATAGAAATATATATAAAAAATAATATATTGTCAAGTTATATTGACTGTTACTGTCATTAAATATATAATCTAAAAAATATATTAGTGAATATCAGATAAATAATTTATGAAGAAAATCATTATAATAATATCTATAAATATAGTTTTAATATTGTCATGCCAAACATTGAATATAATTATACCAGATAATGCAAGAACAATGCTTGTAAAAACTATGAATGAAGACAGAAGCAATAATCCTCTTTACAGAGAATTCAGAGCCGTATGGATTTCTACAGTTGTAAATATAGATTGGCCTGTTGAGGGAGGAAGCGAACGCGAACAAAAAAAACTCATAATAAAACATTTAGACACATTGCATCAAAATAATTTCAATGCATTATTTATTCAAGTTAAGCCAGATGCTGGAGTGATATTTCCATCTAAAATTAATCCTGCAACAAGATATTTTTTCGGTCCTCAATCTACAAATGAAAAAGATGATTACCCTTTTAAAACTGATATGCTGGAGTTTATAATAAATGAAGCTCATAAAAGAAATTTAGAAGTACATGCTTGGTTTAATCCGTATAGAATCTCATTAACTTATGATACAAATAAAAGCCTAAGCGAACAGTTTTCAAAAAAAAATTTTATACATACCTATGCTTCAAATAATTTAAAGCCTATTTACTGGTATGATAAAAGACTATATTTAGACCCCGGAGAGCCTATAAGCGAAAGATATATAAAAGACTCGGTAATAGAGGTAGTTGAAAATTATGATATTGACGGAATACATTTTGATGATTATTTTTATCAGAATGCTGCCAGAGGAAAAACATATAAAGATTGGAATGATAATGAAAGCGCTAAAAAATACGCAGCAAAAAGAGGATATGATATAAATAATAAATCTTATGATGATTACGGTGTAAACGGACTTTATGCTTGGAGAAGAGATAATATTAACAGACTTATAAACAGCTTATATAAAGAGATAAAGCAAAGAAAACCGTATGTCAAATGGACCGTATCTCCTGCGGGAGTATGGAGAAATAAAACATCTCTGTCAGTGTATGCAGGCAGTGAATACGGAAGCGATACTAAATCGTATAATCCGAATTTTGATGCTTTGCATGCCGATGTTCTTTTATGGATGCTTAACGGCGAAAAAACATCAAGTTTAAATAATGCTACGATAAAAGACGGTTTGAATAAAATGTATATTGATGCTTTAATACCTCAGGTATATTGGAGCTCAAAACATAAAACGGCTCCTTTTGACACAATAGTAAAATGGTGGGCTGATGAAGCTAAAAAATCAAGAAGCGGAAATACCGCAGATATATATATCGGGCATGCTCTGTACAGAATGGGAAGCTCTACAAATATAGAACCTTGGCAGGATACAGATTTAATGTCAAAACAAACGGAATACATCAGAAGAATAGGAAAAGGAGTTATAAAAGGCTCTTCATTTTTTACTATGCATAATATGTATGAAAAAGACAGAGACACGGGAAATTTCGGAAACGAAGCTGTAAAATATATGAAAGAAAATAATTATATATTTAAAGCAATAGTGCCTGTTATGAATACTATGAGATATATAAAACAAGCTCCTTTAAAATTGGAAAATCCGACTATTAAAAAAATTTTCGGAGCAATAGAGATAACATTCACAGATCCGAATGAATATAAAACAGATAAATACGGACATATCATAACGGGAACCTCATCATACTATGCAGTATACAGAGAAGAAGTAGGAGAAGCTGGAATAGAATTAATAGATAAAATAAGAAGAATAAATTTTAATATAAACTCAAAAGTAATATATAGAGATAAAACAGCTCACTCAAAAAAAACTTATATATATTATGTTACGGCATTGGATAGAATACATAATGAAAGCGAATATCTTAAAATAATAAATGATTAAGGTATTTATTTGACAAACATTATATAAATTAATATACTTAATTTATATGATATTAGAAAATATCTACTATACAAATTATTATAAAAATCACCGTATTAAATATGAAATCCTATTTGAAGATAAATACTTTGAAGATGAAAATATAAATATGCTGAATGATAATTACTATATTATGCATAAAAAATATTCAGGATATTTTAATAAAAAAGATATTATAGGCTATGAAAGAAATATATTCAAAATATCGGATAACAGCATAGTCTATAATTATAAAAGCGATGATGCTAAAATATTTAAAATTATTAACTGCAATGATAATGAATATTTTATATTTAACAGAGATTTATCTGGATTCTCAATATTAAACTTAAAAAATAAAAGCAAAGAGTTTAATTTATACTATAATAAGCCCATAAATTATAATAATAAAGAAAAAGGTATTATTGTATTTTCAGATTTTCAGTATAATAATAATCAAATACTTTTTTATGTTTTTTATTTATCAAAATCATATAACAGAGCATATAAAAGAGATTTTGATTATATGCTTTTTCATATTCATGATAATATATTTAATAATCAGAATTATATTAATCTAATAAGCATTAGAAAAACCGTATCTAATAAATATAATTACAGTATGGATTTTAACTATAAGTCATACTTTAATAAAGATAATATAATAGCAGAAAATATATTAACCAAAGAACAATTAATATTAAATAATGATGATTTTAATAACTTATTATAAGAAATCTGCCGTCTGTATATCATAATATTTTTTATATTGACATAATAATTATTTTTAGATATAATCCATATAAACTGATTATACTGCTATTCTAATAATGGAGATTTTATGGATAATAAATATGAAATAATTAGTTTTAATAAAGATGATCTAATTGTTAAATTAGATGAAAAACCTAAAGGTCATTTTTTTTATGTAATACTTAAAGGAAGAGTCGTATTTTATAATGATTTAGATGAGAGGAATTTATATTACAGCGGAAAAGGAGGTATTATAGGTTTAGTGTCTTCAATATTGTACAGCAACTATATTGCCAATGTAATGGCTGTAGAAGATACGGAAGTTGTAAAAGTAAAAATATCAAGTATAACGGATATAACAGATATAGAATTATTAAATAAAATATATGATTATATGTATTCTCTTTTAGAGATTTATTTAAGCAAATATTATACTATTTTGGCTAAAAACAAACTGGATCTATATAATAAAGATGATATAGAGATTATGGCAAACATATATAAAAATAATGGGTTTACAGATACTTCTTATAAATTATTAACAAAATATATAGAACTTTTTCAAAACAGCAATGATATTATAAGAGTAAAAGAGTTAATAAAAGACATTAAGCCTAACAGTGGAGAAATAACTCATATAGAAAAAAATATATATAAATTTCCGAAAGGATATACTCTCTACACTGAAATATACTCAAGCAATAATATATATGTAATACAATCAGGAAAGATTGGAGTATACAGTATAGTTAATTCAAAACAAACTATAAATAATATTTATACATCAGGTTACATAATAAACGGATACAGTCCTAAGCTGGAATATAAGCCACTTATGACAACCGCTATAGTTCTTGAGGATTCTGTAATAAGCATAATAAGTAAAGACGACTTAATAAAAATTATATATGAGCATAAGCCGTCAAGAACCAGTTTAATAAAAATGATTTCATTTAAAGTGGAAAGCGCCATTGAAAAAATAAAATCTTTTAATGAAAATAATCTGAATATAAAATTGATATCAATCATATATTCAATACTAAAAATAGACACTTTATTTAATATAGATGCAAAAAAAATAACATTATCCCATAAAATAGAAGATATAAAAAATATATTAAATATAGATAATAATGAAATTTATGAAGAGTTAAAAAATATAAAATATTTAGAACTAGATAACTCTTCAAATATAATAATAACAAATATAGAAGGATATATTAAAAAATACAGAAAATTCATAAAATAATTTTATTATTCAAATATAATAATGAAAAAGTATAAATTAATAAAATATAAAAAAGGCTCTGTGATATTAAAAGATTCTCAAAATCCTAAAGATAGTTTCTATATAATTTCAAGGGGAAGTGCTGTATCATATAATAATTTTTATAATGAAAAATATACATATAAAATGGGAAATATTATAGGTCTAATATCTTCCGTAACAAAAGAACCATACTATTCTACTGTAGAAACAATAGAGGATACATATTTATTTGAAATAAAAACTGAAAATATAAATAAAATCAATAATAAGCATTTAATAAACAGAATAACAAATTATTTAACATTTATATTGGAAACTTGGCTCAGCAAATACTATTCTATAATAGTAAATAATAAAATAGATTTATACAATAAAGAAGATATATTGATTATGGCTTCTATTTATAAAAATAACGGATTTACAGATGCAAGCTACAGATTATGTTCTGCATATATAAATCTGTTCAGCAAAGACTATAATGTAGATAATGTTAAAGATTTTATAAAGAATATTAATAAATCAAAAGAACCAGAACATATTAATAATAATTCTTATAAAATGTATAAAGGATATTGCTTATATTGCGAATTGGAAACTACAAATCATATCTATTATATAAAATCTGGAAAGATAGGAATATATAATATAGTTAATTCCAATTATGTTGCCAGAATGATTTATCCTAGAGGATATATTATAAGTTCTTATACTCCTACGCTTGAATATAAAACACTATTAACAACGGCTATAGTTTTAGAAGATTCTATAATAGATATTATGACTAAAGATGAATTAATAAAAATACTTTATAATGACGCCGATGCCAGACTTAATATTATTAAAATAATTTCTATGAAAATTATCAGTACGGCATTAAAAATAAAAGCTGCAAAGAAAACAGAATTAAAAGATAAATTAATAGTTCTTATATACTCCGTTTTAAAAATAGAAACTTTATTTTATAAAAATAATCATATAAAACTATATTATACAATAGAAGATATAAAAAATATGCTGAATATAAATAATGATATAAAAGATATAAAAGAAGTTTTAAAAGATATAAATTATTTGGAGTATGATAATTCTTATACTATCAATATTACAAATATAAGCAAATATTTCTTTGAATATAAAAACTATACATAATAATTTTTTACAGTAAAAAATAAAATTAATATAAATATTTAAAAATTATTGACATAAGATATAAATATATTAGAATATACAATATAAATATTTTACGGATTGTATATGCTAAATTATAATACCATTAAATTTAATAAATCTGCCACTATATTTATAGAAGGACAGGAACCTAAATACACATTTTATATAATAAAAAAAGGAAGTGTAATCGTATACAGCTATTTTGCGGATAATTATAATATTGAATATAAAAAAGGAGATATAATAGGTTTATTTAATGCCATTTTAAACGAGCCTTATTTTTCTACAATGAAAGCATTAGAAGAAGTTGAAGTTATGGAAATCAATATTAATGAAATAGAAAAAATTGATAATATAAACCTCATAAATAAAATATATAATTATCTTATTTTTAATATAGAAAAATGGCTGAACAGATATTATTATTTTCTTCATAGGGAAAATAATCCTTATTATAATATAAATTACAGTGAAAACAACATAACTGAAATGTGCCGAATATATTTAGAAAATAAATTTGATGATGCCGCTTATAAATTATATAAAAAATATATAGAACTCAATCCTAAGGATAAAGACAAAAATGAAGAGCTTGAATCTATATTTGAGAATATAAAACCTATGGAAGAAGCAGAAAAGATAGAAGATAATATTTATAAATATAAAAAAGGAAGCTGCCTTTATACGGAACTTCAAGGAAGCAATTATCTGTATGTAATTAAATATGGTAAAATAGGAGCATACAGTATATTTGATGCTAAACAGGTAACAAGAAGAGTATTTGCAACAAATGATGTGCTTAACGGATATAATCCCATATCTAAAAATGAACATCTCTCTACAACTGCAATAGTTCTTCAGGATTCTATTATAGAATTGGTAAAAAGAGAAGATGCAATGAATTTAGTGAGATCCGACAGAAATTTAAGGCTGTATTTTATAAAAACAATGAGTATGAAAGTATATGATACCATATCAAGAATAAAAGCATTTAATGCCAATAATATTATCAGTAAATTTGTAATTATAATAGAAGCATTAATAAAAACGGAACTATTATTTAAAAGTATGAATAAAATAATATTTCAGTATAATATCAATGATATATGCTCTATGATAGGTATGGAATATAAGCCAAGCATAGAAAACGATATTCTAAAGATAAAAACTTTAAATATCTCAGAAGAGGGATATTTAATAGTTAATGATATATATGAGTTTTATAAAGAATATGAAATATATAAACAAAGAAATTCATACAAAATAGAAAATAATTAATTTATAATAAAATATGATAAATATTCTATATTGCCCTTAGCACCTTTTATCGGAGATACGGTTCTATTAATCTCTTTAAATCCGAAGTCTGATATTCTCTGTACAGCATTATCAAGTATTTTTTCTCTTAAAGAATTATCTTTAATAACACCGCCTTTTGATACATACCCTCTTTCTGCTTCAAACTGAGGTTTTATCAAGCTGATCCAATATTCCAAATCATTCAGCTCTTTAAAAATTATGGGAGCGATTTTAGAAACTGATATAAAAGAAACATCGCTTACAATAACTGATGGTATATCATCATTAAACATTTCTCTTTTAATATCTTTAGCATTAAAGTCTTCAATTGATACAACCCTGCTGTCATTACGGAGTTTGTAAACAAGCTGATTATGTCCCACATCAAGCGAATAAACTTTTTTAGCTCCATGACGAAGAAGACAATCTGTAAATCCTCCTGTAGAAGAGCCTATATCCAAGCATATTTTATTTTCTGCAGATATTCCGAAATACGAAAATGCTTTCTCTAACTTTTCACCCGCTCTTGATACATATTTTATATTCTGCACAACTTCTATATTATCGGTATCTTTTATTTTATGAGCTTTTGATGTTACCTTTACGCCATTAATAAATACGCATCCTGCAAGTATTATATCCTGCGCTTTAGATCTGCTTTCGGTATATCCTTTAAAATATACAAATTCGTCTAATCTCATTTATAAAATAAAGTCATAATCCCAAAAAAGATTTTATAATGGAGAGCGAATTTTTATCTTTATCTCTTGTTATAATTTTAAAAATCATCTCTGTGTGATTGTTTTCTAATATATTAGAAGTAAAATAAACAGACTCAAATGCCTCTTTGTATCCATAGCCGAATATACCCATGTCATAATCTAAGTCAAGATACAAAGACATAATATTGTTTTTAGCTAAATTAAGCTTATTTTCATCTAATTTTACAGCAGGAACTTCTCCGTTAATTATAGAATCTATAACATTAGAATCTGAGGATATATAGAGTATAGAATCTTTTACAAGCATAAAAAAATCGTCTAAAGTGTAAACATCATTATTATTATCTTCTGCCAAAACTTCCAATATTGTTTTTACAGTTTCGCTGTCTGTTACAGATGCCGAAATCAATAATGCAGTATTATCGGAACTATCCCAAGCGGATATAAATATATCGCCTCCGAAAAGTTCTATAAGCTTATAAACATCTATTCCATACTCTTCTAAAGTTTTTAATTCCTCGTCAAAGAAATGCATCTTGCTCATATCTCCGACAATATTTCTAATCTGATTTGATAATTCTTTGCTGTTAAAAGCTAATGATAAAAAACCGTAATTATTTTCTCCATTAACAAAAGAATATATATTATCTGCTAGTTGTTTTTTTAATAATGATATGTCATGAGAATAATTAGGAGTATAACTATCTATAATCAGATTGGCATCTCCATTATTAAAATTTATTTTTGCAGTAATAGCCGCATCTTTATAATTATCTCCTGACAATTCTTTATAATTTCTTGCAAATAAGAACTTAGTAAAATCCGAATTATTATCATCAAGTATGCTTAAATTAACCCATATATAAAAATCATTAGTTTCATTTTCCAAAGCAGAAAATCTTTCATCTGATAAAGGATTATTATCTATAAATATATAATTAGCTATATTGGTTATATACTCTTTATTTAACTCTTCATTATACCAATAATTATCTTTTAATTTTAAAGTAATTGTAAATATTTCTTCATTCCAAGAAATTAAATTATATTCATCAAGCGCCAAATATCTGTAAGCTGCATTTTCTGCAACAGAAATTAATTTATCTTCCTGACTAGCCATTTTTATCATCAGTTTATCAAGCTCCGTAATATTTTTAACATCAAATATTAAAGACATTTGCTGATAGCCGTTAAAGAAAACAACTCTGGAAGTTTTAGAGAAGTCTATATATTCGTTTAATCTATTTGTCATAACATCAGCTACAAAATCATCGTCTCTGTATTCTAAATATCTATCCGCATAATTCTGCATAAAAAATTCATTAAAAACAAGCTGCAAATCAACTTCAGCTTTCTGAGCCAGCAATTCTAAATTAAGAGAAAAAACACTATCTGCATTGTCGGGGATATATTTTCTATCGGCAGCATAAGTAAAAATGCTTATTGTTAATAAAAATAATAATGAGATTAATGATACTCTTCTCATTGAATAGTCTCCTTCAGAATTAATTATTGAGAAACAACTTATTTCTATATTATATTAGACTGTAATTAAAAGTCAAGCATAATATATTTATTACAGTATTAATTTTATATTAAAAAATATTTCTAATGAGTAAAAAATTCTTGCAATTAAATATAAATTATTTATAATCATAAAATATTATATTTAATATATTCAGGATATAAATTATGAGATATTTGATAGTACATGGTCATTTTTATCAACCACCAAGAGAAAATCCATTTCTTGGAGAGATACAGAAAGAAGCCAGCGCCGCTCCGTCTCATGATTGGAATGAAAGAATAACAAACGAATGCTACAGCCCTAATGCATATTCAAGAATATTGGATGGATACGGAAGAATTACAGATATGTCTAATAATTATGAATATATTAGTTTTAATTTCGGACCTACTCTGCTTGATTATATAGCAAAGACAAGAGAGGATTTATTAGAAAGAATATTGGAAGCCGATAAAAAAAGCATAAAAAGATTAGGATACGGAAATGCCATAGCTCAGGTATATAATCATATAATACTGCCTTTAGCTAAAAAAGAAGATATGAGGGTCCAGATAAAATGGGGATTATATAACTTTGAAAAATATTTTAAAAGAAAATCAAGCGGAATATGGCTGTCTGAAACAGCTATTAATTTAGATGTTGTTGACGCTTTATACGACTGCGGAATAAAATTTACAATATTGTCTCCGTATCAGGCACATTATGTAAAAAATATACAAACTTTAGATGTCTCAGGCGGCAAAATAGATACTTCAAAACCTTATTGGCTGTATGGTCATAACGGAAAAAAAGTTATAGTATTTTTCTATGATCCTTATATATCGCAATCTATAGCTTTTGAGCATCTGCTTACATCTTCAGATAAGTTTGCAGAGAGGATAAGAAATGCTTACGGGGAAAGAAAACTTGTCAATATAGCAACTGACGGAGAAAGCTACGGACATCATGAGCCTTTTGCCGATATGTGCTTGGCTAGATATTTCAAAGAAAACATTCATTATGATAATATAACTCCTACAAATTATGAACATTATTTGAATATGTATCCTCCTAAAGAAGAGGTCATACTTTATGAGGGAACAGGAGGAAGAGGAACTTCTTGGAGCTGTTCGCATGGAGTTGAAAGATGGAGAAGCAGCTGCGGATGCGGCGGCTGGGAAGGATGCGATTTATCTTGGCGAACTCCTTTAAGAGAGGCTTTTGATATACTTAGAAAAATGCAGGATAAATTATTTAAAACTTTCCTGAACTTTACAAATGAAACCAGAAACTCTATAAGAGAAGAGTATGTAAGAGCTATGTATAATCATGTTGATGCCAAAGATTTATATGAAATATGCAAAAAATATATATCTTTCAAAGAGTTCATATTTTTAATGGAATCATATAAATATTCTTTATTCACATACACTTCATGCGGATGGTTTTTTGAAGATGTTTCAAGATTAGAGCCTGTAAAAAATATGCAGTATGCTGAAAGATCTTTTCACTATGCGAGTTTATTAATTAAAGATAAAAACGATGATTTCGTAGATAAATCCCGTAAAGAGTTTTTAGAAACATTAGAGAAAGCCGTAAGCAATAAGCCAGAGCATCATAATGCAAGATATTTTTATGAAAAAGAAGCCAAAGTTGATGTATTTACAAAACTTTATATTATAAACTATTTTATATTTAATCTTATAGCAAGCGGAAGCAAAGATGCAAATATAACACTTTTTAAACATGAAATAAAGGCAACCAAAATAGAAAAAAATTATGCTGAAGGAATATTGATTGATAATATAGATGCCGATATGTATTTTAAAGTCAATATGATAATCGAAAATCATAAATTTAAAAATCAGATTCAAATTTCGGAATATTATAACAAATTAGATGAAAGTACAATTTATACTATGTATTTAAAAGATTTAAATTCAGATATAAGAGATAAATTGGCTAACCGTTTATTTGAAGAAGATATTAAAAACTTAGATATTTTAATGCATAAGATATATCCTGAATACAGAAAGCTTTTTACATATTTTAATTTAAATAGCATTACTCCAGATTATGACTATAGAAGAATAATGGGTGCTATGGCGTCGCCTATATTAAGAGAGAAAATTATAGAAAAAGGACGCGATGCTTATGATGAAGTTTCTGAAAATTTACATAATGCAAGAAATGCGGAAATATTTATTTCAAACAGCGGAATATCAAGCTTAATAGGAGATAATATAAAATCGGCACTGAATGAATTCTATCAGACTGATAATGCTGCAATAATTTATGATCTTCTTAAAGATATAAAATTCCTTTCTAATAATGATATGCCTATAGACAGAAACACATTTGAAAATATTTTTTATAATATACTTCAAAAATACAGAAACGGAAATATTATCTTTGATAAAGATGAAGAAAAGAATGCATTTAAAGAATTAGGATACTGGCTTAATTTTAATATGGATAATATATAGTATTTTATACCGATAATGAATTATATATTATTCATTAGTATTTCTTATTATTAAGCTCCCGTTGATTAAACTTAAAGTAACGGTAAATAAATTATTTGTAAAGCAATCAACATTTATCTTGATTATTTTTCCGCTGTCTGAAGAGTTCTTTGCCAGTTCTATTCTGCCGTCAGCCTTCTTTCCAAAATTATAATTAGTGGTTATATAATACCCTTCATTCTTCCATAAATAATTTGCATATTTTACACTGTAGCTAAGCGCATCATTTACCCTATTAAAAGTAAAAACTTTAATATCTCCATCTTCTATACTGCGTATTTTAGGATAAATATTTAAACCTGTAATTTTATTAACGGAAGATACAGCATTATTTCCTATAGTATAAAACTCATCATAAGACTTATTTTTTGAAATAAATAAATATGTTATCAATGATGCCGAAACAATAATTACTATAGTGGGTATAATTCTTTTCATATAAAACCTTTTTATTTATTTAAATCTTTTATTGTTTCATTTTTGCATATAATATTAGCTATTATTTTATTGTCCTTTTTAAGTTTTCTTATACCCAAAATAATATATGCAGAAAATACTGCAAATGAAAATATAGGTCCTAAATTATGATAAACATTAATTAATTCAGATACATACTCCCCTATAAAATATCCTGCTATAAGACAAATTAATGGCACTATATAAACAAAAAAATTAGCGCTTTTCTTTAATTCATCAACTTCTATGACAACGCTGTCCCCCTCTAAGGCATTAATTTTATTTAACGCCCTAAGTACAATTGGTTTATGAGAATTGCATATAGTGCATCCGTCACAGCTTGAACTTCTTTGCAATTCAACTTTAGCGGTATTATTATTATATGTTTCCAATACCAGAGCAAATTCCCTTCTCATAAGTAACTCCTTATATTTTATTGTATTTTTTTAAAATTCCTGCAAAATAAAAATATTTCTCTGCTTTCATCTCTTGAACTTTTAGGCTTAAATATACTTACAGAATCAAAATGTTCTTTAAGCTCATTTTTAAAATCAGGCAGATCTCTACCGTCAAATACTTTTATAAAAAAATGTCCCTTATCTTTTAATACATTCTTAGCAAGCTTAAAAACAGTCCTGCATAAAGAGATGGATCTTAAATGATTGGTTTCTTTATCGGATATTGTATTAGGCATAGCATCACTTACAACAACATCAAATAAAGTATTATCAAAATCGTCAATATCCATATTTTTTATATCTCTGAGTATAAACTTAAATTTCTGATGAGCAAATGAATTCGGAAGTATATCAACGCCTACTACAAAGCCTGTTTTCAATATTTTATTAAGCATATACTGACTGAAAGATCCAGGGGAGCAGCCGACATCTAATATTATATCGGAAGGTTTTATAAACTTAAATTTATTCTGCGCTTCCTCTAATTTAAATACACTTCTTGCTTTATAATTTTCTTCTTTTGCCTTTTTAAAATAATAATCCTGTATTTTTTTCATTATATGCTTAAACTCTATTTCTAAAAAATAAAAATCATAAATTATAATATAGAATTTAAAATAAAAAAGCAATAGATAAATTATCTACTGCTGTTTTTATTTATAAAAAAATATAAAATTATAATATCCAATCAAGTTTTTCTTCAGACCTTACTACGCCTACAGGTAAATTTGAAAGAGAAGATTTATCTACTAAATTCTCCAATCTCTTTATACCTACAATATCAATCCTAGACATAGCGGCATATCTTATAGCTTCAGGACTTACCATAGCGCATGTTACAAGTATGGAATTAGAAATATTTGAATTAACTGAATACTCATATAAATGCATAAGCTCATCATTAAATATAGGACTGTAATAAGTTCTGAAATAAATTATTTTTTTAGGAGCATGAATACTGCTGCTTTCTTTGGCAAAAATAATAAGATATTTTTTATCAGTAGTTTTTAAAGAATAAGGAATGAGCCCCATACTGGAAACCACTTTTAAAGCCATGTCATTGAAATCATTGCCCTCCAATTTAAAGAACTTCTTAATATTTTCGCTGTATCTGGAATCTTTATAATTATTTAATTTTTCATTGGCATCTTTATAATTAGGGTCAAGTACTATTATTCCTTCCAATATCTCCATAGATTTATTAATATTTCCGATTATATCATAACATTCTGAAAGCGTATATAATATGGCTAAATTCAATTCCTTATCATAGCTTTCATAGCCTATTGCTTTTTCTAAAATCTTAATAGCTGATTCTATATTCTCAAGTTTTATATAACAAAGTCCCATTTCATACAATGATTTAACGGAATATTCCTTATCCTTATATGAGACGGAATAATATTTAATAGCAGACTTATAATCTTTCCTGCCTCTATACGCCTTTCCTAAATTATAATTTAATAAACTGTCATCAGGATATTTTTTATGCACGATATTCATAAAGGAAATAGATTCATTAAAGTTTCCTATATTAACAAAACAAAAAGCTTTATATTTCAAAGCATCTAAATTATTAGGCTGAATATCTAAAACTTCATTGAAATATTCTATAGCAGTTTCGTACTGTCTGTTTTCATAATATATGATTCCTATTTCCATAGAAACTTCCAATTTATAGCCGTCTATTTTTAAAAGAGTAAGATACTGCGCTAAGGCTTCTCCTTTTCTTTCTATTTTACTTAAAGCTCTAGCTAATGATAGTATAATTTCAGGCGATTTATCTCCGTTATCAATTGCATGTCTGTATTCTACAATGGCAAAAGAATATTCTTTCATTTTAAAATAGCAGTCTCCTATCATAGCATGTATTTTTGCTCTTTTTATTCCAGTTTTATCTTTACTTAATATTTCCTTCAGCTTTAATAAAGCCATATCATATCTGCCGTCTGCAATAAATTTATTAGCCTTATCAATATCAGATACTCTATTATTAAATTTAGGCAGAAAAAACTTTCTGACAATTAAAAGAAGTGTTATGAATACACATATAAATACTATAATAGAAATATTATAATTCATATTTTTTAATTAAACTATAAATAAAATCTGAATTATTTTATATCTTTTTAAAAATAATTTCAATTCTTTTTATATATTTTATTTTCTGTTTGCAAATCTTATAAATATCTTCAAAATTTCGGTAGCTGCAATAATAATTACAGAAACTCCGATTATCTTTATCCAAGTATTAAAACTTAAAGGAACGGTATTAAAAAATCTTCCCGCATACTGAATCAAGAATATTTGCAATACAAAAGTAATGCCAATACTCAAAAGCATTAATTTATTACTTAAAAAATACTTAAATACGCTTTCATATCCAAGCTCTCTGCTGTTAAACGAATTAAATATCTGAAACATTACAAACATAGAAAATAATACCGTAGACTGCTCTGCATAAGGAACATTAAGTATATTTAATCTGCTTTGAAGCATAAATAATATAATCATAACCGAAGCTGAAAATAATATTTTAAATATCATATTTTTAGTTAAAATGCTTGCATTTCTTTTTATAGGCATTCTTTTCATCAAATTATCTCTGATAGGTTCAAGTCCTAAAGCAATGGCTGGCGGACCGTCCATAATAATATTTATCCATAATAACTGTACGGCAGAAAACGGAGATTTTAATCCTATTAATGATGAAATAAGAACAACTGCCACAGAAGCCAAATTAACGGTAAGCTGGAACTGTATAAATCTCTGAAAATTATCATATATGCCCCTTCCCCATTGCACAGCCTTGACAATAGTTGCAAAAGAATCATCAAGAAGAACTATATCACTGGCTTCTTTTGATACTTCCGTTCCCGTTATACCCATAGCAATACCTACATCTGCATTTTTTATAGCAGGCGCATCATTAATACCGTCTCCTGTTACAGCAACAACATTACCAGTCTCTTTTATGGCATTAACTACACGCATTTTTATTGCAGGTGTGCTTCTGGCTATAACCGATATTTTACTTAGATTTTGCTTTAATGTATTATCGTCCATAGCATCTATATCTTTTGCCTCAAGAACTATGCCGTTTTCATTAAGTATTTTTAATTCTCTTGCTATAGCGGATGCGGTAACTATATTATCGCCTGTAAGCATTTTTATATTTATGCCTGCATTTATGCATTTATCAACAGCATCATAAACCTCTTTTCTTATAGGATCGGATATAGCTGCAAAGCCGTCATATATTAAACCGCTTTCAAGTTTCTCTCTATTATTTTCAACATTATTATCAGCTATTTTATGGGCAAATGCTATCACCCTTTTAGCTTCATTTTGGAATTTTTCTATAGCTTCCTCAATATATTTTCTATCTTCATCTTTTATGCTGCACATAGATATTATTTTCTCAGGGCTTCCTTTGGTAAATACTATAATTTCATTATCTATTTCAGCAACAGTTGTCATATTTTTTGTTTCCGATGAAAAAGGATATTCATATATAGTTTTTGATTTCTCTCTTATCTCTTTATAATTAAATCCAGATTTGCCTGCAGCAACTAATAATGAGCATTCCGTAGGATTTCCTAAAAACTTAACCGTATTATTTTTATAATCAATATCGGCTGTGGAGTTTATGGCAAAGTTTTTTATAATTTTTTCATTTATAATATTTTCAGGCTCTATATATTCGCCGCCTGCAAATAATTTATTTAATGTCATTTTATTTTCTGTAAGAGTACCAGTTTTATCAGAACAAATAACATTTATGCTTCCTATAGTTTCGCAAGCCTGCATTTTCTTTACTAATGCATTATGACCAGCCATTTTAATAATATTAACAGAAAGCGAAACTGCAACTATTGCGGGAAGTCCTTCAGGAACGGATGCAACTATTAATACTATACTTGTAATAAAAGCTTCTGAAATAACGGTAAAATTTACATTCCCCGTTCTGATGAAATTGACAACCTGTATGATAAATACTATAACAGCAGCAGTTATTCCGAACATTGCTATCTTTTTGCCAAGCTGAACTAATTTCTCCTGCAAAGGTGTTGAAGTTTTCTTTGTTTTTGAAAGCTCCATAGCTATTTTTCCAAACTCGGTGGCATCTCCCACGGAAGTAACAGCTATTTTTCCATTACCAGCTGCAACAAATGAACCTGAATAAACCATATTTATTCTTTCGGCTACAGGTGTTTTATCATCTGTCAATACAGCATCGGCATATTTTTCCACAGTTTCGCTTTCGCCTGTCAAAGCAGATTCATCAATATTAAGCAATACGCTTTCTAATAATCTTCCGTCAGCTGGAAGTTTATTCCCTGCTTCTATAAAGGCAATATCGCCTACAAGCAGGTCTTTTTGATTGATTATCTCTATATTACCGTCTCTTATAACTTTTATACGGATATCTTCATTAATGCTGTTCAATGCCTCAAATGCTTTTGCACTTTTTCCTTCCATAACTATGGTAATAGTAATAGATAAGCTTATGGCTAAAAATATACCTAAGCATTCTAAAAAGTCTGCATGTCCTCCATTAAAATATGCCGCTGTATTTACAGAAACGGCTATAATGCCTGCAAATATAAGCATTAATATCATAGGTTCTTTCAGAGATTCTAATATCTTTTGAATTACAGAAATATCTTTCTCTTTAGTAAAACTGTTAGCTCCGTATTTTTCTAAACTTATCTTTCTTGCATCTTTAGTTAATCCTATTTCAGGATCTACTTTAAGTTCTCTTAGAATATCTTCTTTACTGCCTAAAAAACTATCCATTAAACACCTCTTATTATTTTTTTAATGTAAAATAAAAAATGCATAAAAAAGACCCATCTATAAATAAACAATCAAAAAATCATAAATTTAAAAGCTTATTTATACTTGAGTCTCATTAATTAAGGCTGGCCAAACTTTTATATAAAAGCTGAGATTGTTGACTTTGCCGCATAAAGAATATGCCAACTACTCCCTCATAAGTATTTAATTATGTAAGTCTATATAATAACATATAAAAAAATAATGTCAATATTTATTGTAAAAAAGTATTGTCATGGAGCTGCAGATATTGTACTTTTTTCTGACATAATATTTTTGATTCTATGATTGTAATATATCCTAATAATGAAATCTATTTAAATCTATAGGCAAGTCTAAAACTCTTACAGTATTTTCCAAAGCGGCTCTCATAATATCTTCAGAACTCTCTCCCCTAACCTCTGAAATGACCTGAACAGTATACGGAATAAATGAAGGTTCATTTGCTCTGCCTCTTACCCTTTGAGGAGTTAAATAAGGAGAATCAGTTTCTATTGTAAGCATATCTTTAGGAACATATTTTAAAGCTTCTCTGATAAAATCATTTTTCATATATGTGACGGAACCTGAAAAAGAAAGCATATACCCTAAATCTAAGGCATTTTTAGCATCTTCCGTATTACCGCTGAAGCAATGAAATATTCCTCTTTTCGGTATATCCGCTTCTTTTAAAATTTTAAAAGTATCTTTAAAAGCATCTCTGCTATGTATAATTATAGGCAAATCAGTATTCTTCGCAGCTTTGCATAATTGCTCAAAAAACTCACGCTGCTCATTTTTATTTGAATTGTTATGATAATAATCAAGCCCTATCTCTCCGACCGCATATACAGACTTGTTTTTATTTTTTAATGTTTTTTTATTTAAATTTTTTATTTTTAATTCAAATGCTTTTATGGTATCTTCATCGTTTTCATTAGAATAATCTGGATAATATCCAATGCTGAAAAATACCCCCTCAGCTTCTGACAATATAAACATACGCTCATCTGCATCATTAGGGTGAACGCCTATATCTATAAAATAAAATATTCCGGCTTTATTAGCTCTCTGCAAAACTGCTTCCAGTTCTTTACTCTTTTTTGATATATATGTAAGGTGGCAATGACTGTCTATCATTAGATTATCTCCAATTATTATTTATTTTATTCTGACAGTTTATCATCGGAAATAATATGAAAATGCACATGAAATACTGTCTGACCTGCTCCTTCTCCTAAGTTATTAATTATTCTAAACGATTCCAAATCAAGCTCTTTTACAGTTTCTTTTATAGTGTCTAAAATTTTACCCATTAAAGCCGTATCCGTTTCTAAAATATTTTTAACATGAACTTTAGGGACAACAAGCAGATGTACTTTAGCTTTAGGATTTAAATCTTTAAATACTACACAGTATTCATTTTCTTTTATAAACTTTGAAGGAAGTTCTCCTTTTATTATTTTACAGAATATGCATTCCTCATCAAAATGTTTTGCTTCGCTTAAATCAGACATAAAAATCTCCCCAAACATAAAAATATATTTATTAATAATATAAACTAAAATAAAAAATTAATCCATATATATATTATGATTTATTAAAAAAATAACTTATATTAATTACTTTTATTATTTGATTTGTATATTTAAATTAATATTATATAATAGTTTCAGTAAGATTAGGATAAACTAATGCAGATTATATTATATATAATATTTTCAGTAATATTTTTAATATTGATAATTTTAATAATAACAGCAAATTATTTTGTAAATAAACTTCTAATAAAAACTGATAAGAAATTATTTGAAAGAAAAGAAAATAATAATCAGGAAGATAAAGAAAAAAAACTAATAAAAGAAAAAAGAAAAATATGGTTTGAAAGCATTCAGAAAGATGCATATACTTTTTCTGAAGATAATTTAAGATTGCATGCGCATATAATAAATAATAATAAAAGCGATGTATATGTTATAATAGCTCACCCTTATGAAGGAAGAGGTTCTTATATGAAATACTTTGCGGAAAAATTTTATAATATGGGATTTAATGTAATTGCAGCAGATTTAAGAGCACATGGAGAAAGCGAAGGGAAAATATATTCGCTTGGATATTTAGAAAGGCTTGATATTAAAGCTTGGATTAAATATATAAATGATAATTATAATAATGCAGAAATAATTCTATATGGAATATCTATGGGAGCAAATGCTGTTATGATGTGCGCAGGCGTAGATTTACCTGATAATATAAAAGCTATAATAGAAGATGCGGGGTTTACAAATGCTTATGAACAACTAAGAAGCAGATTAGATATAGCATGCAGATTTCCTTTTCTTCCGATAGTAGAACTTACCTCATTTATGTCCCAAATAAGACTCGGTTTTTCTTTTGATGATATTGATGTTCAAAAAAATGTATCAAAATCTAAAACTCCTATTCTTTTTATACATGGAGATAAAGACGAATTAGTGGATTATAATATGGCTTATAAGCTGTATAAATCATGTATCTGCGAAAAAGAAAAACTTATTATACAAAACGGCAATCATATATCTGCCGTATTTAATAATGAAAATATATACTGGGGGACTGTAAAAGATTTCATAAATAAATATATTAGTTAAAATAAAAAGGCAGGATATCTTTATCCCGCCTTAAAAATAATATTTATAAAATATTAATCATCAACAAAATAGAAACTGAACTGTCCGCCTACATCAACAGCGCCGAAATCATTTTTGCTGAATCTGGAATCTGTAACTTTTCCAGGTCCGAAATCATATCCTGCATAAACTCCGATTCCTAAAGCGGTTTCATCGCTGAAGTAAAATAAATAATCTATTGTTAATTTTACATAAGGAATAATTGCCATTCTGTACTGTTTTTTTATGCTGCTGTAATTATAATAATTGTTTACATCTTCAAATTGATTATATGCAGTATTATAATTCTGAGTAATTTCTCCAGCCGCCAGCGGTATTTTTATTCCCGCTCCTAAACCTATAAAAAAGTTATATATATTAACTTTCGGAAGTATTCCTATAGTTAAGGTGTCAAAATAATAAGTAGTTTTTATATTTTGAAACTGACCTTGAACTCCCGCTGTTTTGCTTTCATTGTATGCATAAACATCTCTATGATATGCCAAATCCAAAGATAAAGAAAATCCCAAATAATTATCAAAACCATTATATATACCGGGAGTTATGCCGACACCCCATTCAAAAGCCGCATCTGAAGTAAGCTTTCCGTCATTATTATTTACGCCTAATTTATAATTCTGATAGCTTAAAGAAATGGAAGCTCCTAAAGGCACATATAATCCTATACCCGCATGAAAATCGGCAAAAACAGTATGAAATTGAATTATGAAAATGCTGATGACAGCAATAAATATTTTTTTCATAAAACACCCCTTTTTTAATATTTATAATAATATTATAATATATTGTAAATAAAATGTCAAGAAAAAGTAAATATTTTTTACTGAAAAATATAATTTTAATCAATAAAGTAAAATAAATTTATTTAAATATATTGTATTTAGGTATTCCCGGAAGTATATAATCAAATAAAGTATAATTAGCCTTATATACAGTATTCATATCGCCTGACTTTATAATATTTATTGGAACTCTGTAATTTTTTATAAATCTGTATGAGTTTATTATTCCATTATCAAAATTATTATACAAATATTTCATAACGGTATAATAATCTCCTGAATCATTATAAGTATAAGTGAATAAAAGCTTTGTTTCATTTCTTGATTTTAAATATGCATTTATATCTGTATTTCTTGCAGGAGATAAAAATATATCTGCACTTTCATAAGGTTTATTTCTATTTGTATCTATTCCTATATAATGTATTAGAGGAATATTACCCTCAGGATTATTAAATGATTTAACTGCCTCTCTCTCTAAAGAAGTATAGAAATTAGTTTCGGAATTTAATTTTACAGAAGGTTTTCCAAGCTCTAAAATATATGAAGGAGAATATTGAAATTCCCTTATTTTTACAACATCATTATTTTTAAAAGCTTCCAAATATGCAAACGGAACTGTAAATAAATTAGCAGCAGAACCTGTTATATATATTCTTTCAGCTCTTTTTGCATCTTTAATAATATCGGAAGATAGCATTGCATTTTGAACAGACTTTAAAGAATTTCTTCTGTCTCTGGCTTTTGAGGCATTTGTAAAATCATTCATATATGAATTAAGTTTATTCATATCCGACAATACAGATTTTTTTACTTGTCTGTCTCCCACAACATAACTGTATGCGGTATATTTATTATTTTCATAAGAATAGAATATAAACATAGTATTTGTGCTTTCATTAGAAAATATATTATAAGCATCTTTTATATTATCAGCAAAATCGCTTTCTGGAACTCTTATTTTATTTAATAATCCGTATATATAGGCGGAATTTGTACTGTAAAGAGAGTAGAATCTGTCGGCAAAATCAGAGATAGTTCCTGCTTCAAATATGTATTGATTTCCGTAAATATAATTCATAGCTGTAAATATATCATTTTCATTAGTTGCATTGGAATCTTTTATAGTATTTGCAATAGTCAGTATTTCATTGGTATTATGCATTCTGCTTAAAAAATTAGTTACCGCATCAATTGAAGTTTCAGCATATATTAAATCGTAAATGACGGCTATCTCAAGTATTTTCTGCTTATTATCTCCGTATGCTCTGTTTCCTATATAATTTAAATATCCTACAGATTCTTTAGGATTATTTTTAGACTTTAAGAATCTTGACAATGTTCTGGGTGTAAAATATTCATCTATTAAATCATAATTATTATTAGTATATAAATACATAAAATGCAATGCTCTGTTGGCTCCTTTTACGGCTCCTTCTTCTCCCATTCTTCTGTAAATAGGGAGCATTGATTTTATAAATCTGTATGCATTGGAATCGCTTATATTGGTATATGAGCCTGCAAAGAATTTATAGCCTTCTTCAGAAAATAAGTATGCCGTATTGGTATCTTTTGCATTGTATCTGTCTTCAATAATTCTTGCATAATTAATAATTTTTTCATCATCGCTTTGAGAGTATGCAATAAGATTAGACATCATAGACATAGTCGGAGTTTCTTTATCTAAATAAGAATTATACAGCCTAATTTTAAAATCATAAGCGGCATTAGACAGATAAGATATATCATAATCCGGCTTTCCGTATATGGTAAACATATTATTATCACAGCCTTTCATACTATCTTCAAGAGAATTGGAAATTAATTTTCTGAAATAATTAGTATAAAACATAATTCTGGAATCTCTGCCTTCATTACCCACAACTAAAGCTATATTATTTATATTTCTTAAAACTCTTATATTATTTGTAAATGTTTCTTTATCAGAATAAACTATATAGAGATTTTTATTCATAATATTTGATATATCTGAAGCCGATGCTCCTGTTATATCTGCAACTAAAGGAACATAAGAATTAGTTGCTATATCTTTTAATTCTATAAATCTGAAGTTACCTCTTTTTATTCTGTTGGTATAATTTGTTTCTTTAGTAGAATTGTACGCTATATTTGTATATAGATTATTATTATTATTATTATTATTATTATACTCTTTTGAAGCATCATCTGTATAATTATAGCTGTAAGCATTATCGGCTGAATTGGTATTGCTGGATATTGCAATACTGCTGTTTATATTTCTTGAAGTTTTGAAAAAAGATATTAATCTGCTGTCTATATAGGCGGTTTTCGGAGGAAGCATATATTCAGTAGAATCATAAAGCTCCCTTACAAAAATATTTTTATTGCTTATTATGATAGGTCTGAATCCTATATGAGTAACATAATTTTTTGTTTTGGGCATTTCATTGCTTTGCGTATAAAAATATGTTTTTCCGTTTTCTCTTACGAATCTGTATCCTAAATAAGTATCCCATATTAATGTTTCATCTTTGCGCATAGCTCTATCAATATCTTCAGGTTTTACATCGCATATAACAATAGACTCTATCGGAGTATTTGAGAATATTTTTACAGCCTCTTTTTCATATTCTGCAATTTCTTTCAGCATAGCAGTTTCAGTTCTGCTGTCATAAGAAGATTCAACCAAATATGAATATCTCTGATATACATAAAGAGCTTTTTCATAAAGTTTATAATACTCTCTAAGATAATAATTATTTTCTCCCAAAGTATAAAGCCTTCTGTCTAGAAATTTTCTTCTCATATCAATGGCATCAAACATAGCCAGTATATTTATGCTTGCATCTGGATAGCTGCCTTCAAGAAACTCTATAACCTTATATTTTGCCTGTTTTAATATAAAATTATTATCTTCAACAAATGTTATCATAAAAACGCTTTCTCTTATTCTTTTAAGTATTTTAAATACATATTGTATAGGATAATCCAAGCTGTCATTATACTGAGATTTATATTTGGAACTGAAATCTATCAATGTTGTAAGTATTGCAATTTCCTCAACTGCAAATGCCGATGCCTGAGCTTTTGAAAATGCAGACATATATTCTCTTGCCGCTTCCTCTATATATCCGGCCAATTCATACGCCTTAGCTAAATTATATCTTATAATAATTTCCGTTTTTAAATCTACAGGAAAATTAGAATTAGATGAGAGAATATACTTATATCTGTCAATAGCATCTTTAAGCATAGATAATCTTTTAACATTGATATCATGCTCTGTCATATATTCTGAATCATCATATAATTTTTTTCTGTAATTAATATTGTTGTCTGCGGTAAGCTTAAATGCCATTATATAGTTAAAAGCGGCTATATGCGAATATAATAATAATCTGTCCTTTGCACTTACTGCATTATTGGTGGATAATATATGAAGCGTTTTTGATGTGTTGAATAACTCTATAAAAAACTCCCTCTTCATAGAAGTTAAATCATTCTCCGATAAATGCCTTAAATATAGAGATGATAAGCTTAAATAATTTTTAGCGTCATTGTTTGCATTCTGATATTGAAGGCTAGGATTTTTATCAAGAGTTTCTTTATCTAAAGTTTTTTGATACTCCGCTATCGAAGCTTTAAAAGACATTATTGAGTTATACTGATCTCCCTGTTTATAATAAAGATATCCTTCATTATTGTAATATGTTGAAAGCATTAAAGGCTTAATAGATTTTTTAGGTTTATCCTGAATAATATAGTCATGATATGAAGATAAAGCTTCTCTTGACTGAGAATATCTTCCCGTTTTCTCATATAATTCCTGATATATTGAATAAAGCATCTGCTGCTTATCAACATTAAGAGGCTCTCCGGGTATATATCCCCCTAATGAAGCAAGTCCCAAATTTATTATATTGATGTTAGCGCCGTATAAAGTTATACTCAGATAATTAGGAGTATAAGCTGAAGAATCCAAACTGTCAATTTTAGATTTTACGCTGTCGCAGTATAATAAAGCATTATTATAATCTTCCAATTTCAAATAGCATGCGGCAAGCAGAAGTTCATTGAGTTCGTTTTTATCAGAATCATTTTCCGTAAGCTTATCTCTTTCAAGCAGGGATTCCACAGCCTTTTTATAATCCTTCTGCTCTATGGCTGCAATTGAAGTATAGCCTACTATTTTATATACAGATTCTTTATCCCCTAATTTCTCAAACAGAGAACGGGCTAAATCATATTCTCTATATGCTCCTTTTATATCATTGTTCATCCATAATGAATAGCCGTAAAAGAAATGATACCAAGCTTTGCTTTTATCGCTTCCTACTATATTAATTAATTTTTCTGCTTCTTTGTATTCATAGGCTGCATCGGTATATCTTCCGTTTATTAAATAAGAATTTGCAAGCATTATAGATACTATATTAGGCTTTGTTTTTATCTTGCTTTTAGCCATTATTAAAGCATCTATTATTTCAGAATCTAAATTTGCAGTTTGAAATGAAAGCAGATTATATCCTATATATTTATCGTTTGTAGAAAAATTATTTTTATATGCAGGAACTAATTCTATTACGCTTTTATAAGTCTTATCATTTTGAAGCACCTGCATTTTTAAAGCCTGCGCAAATGTAAGCATTTCGGCTTTCTTTATATAATAATTTTCTTCATCGGGATATAAAAATATAGCAAAATCTATATATGAAACAGCCTTATCCACTATAGTATTAAAAGATTTATTAAGATACAAATAAAAGCCGTCTTCTCTTTTTTTATCGCTTATAACATAACGCTCTTTGCTATACTGCTTTGAAAGAGCCGCCGAATAATATCTGTTTGCCAAATAGTAATATGCATTAGCCAATTCGGCATGCGCTTCATGAGAAGAATATCTGCTTGACAAAATATTTCTTTCTCTTTCAAGTATAGTTTCTTCAAGAGATTCTATTGTACTGTATGCTCTAAGACCGCTTTCTATTACTTTTACAGATGAGGATGCATCATTAGGATTATATTTTAAAGATTCATTATAGTTGTCATAGGCAGATGCATATTTACCTTCATTATATGCCTTATCTGCAATAGATTTATAATAATCTGCCAATATATTTTTAGATTCCATAGCTTCATAAGTAGATTCAAAATTTTTTCCGCCTGAGGCTAAAGCTTCTTTAAACAAAGCATAAGCTCCGTCATCTCTCTGCGCTTTGAAAATCTGAGCATTTGCATAATAGCCTAATGCAAGCATTATATTATTTTTAGATTCGGTATAAGGCTTAAATAAATCCTCCGCAGCTGCATAATTTCTTGAAAGTATAAGTCCCTCTAAATATATAAGTCTGGAAGCTGCAGATAAGGGAGAATAAGGATGGGAATTGTCTATTACCGTACTATATGAAATATTTGAATCTCTGATAAAATCTTTAGCTATTTCTAATCTGTCTGAAAATAATAAATCCTTTCTCTTATATGGAATATTATAAATATCTTTATCCTGAGGATATTTATAATCATTATATTCAGCCGAACGGGAATACAGCTTTGCTATAATCATATATAAATCTTTATCAATATTAAGATTTATAATATTATTAAGAATACTGAATGTTTCTTTATTTTTTTTATCCGCTTTATATTTTTCATAAGCAGATATGTATCCTGACCATGCAGTAAAATTAATTGCTTCCGAATTATTATTAGTTAAAAAATATTCATTTGTATAAAAATCTGCATCAAGAAAATTATCATCATTTATTTTTGAAGCTAAAAAACCTGTAAATGTATTGGAATATTCTGAAATCAGTATATTTTTAGCATTATTATATTCACTTATATTTTTATTTGTATAAGATGATATCATTATATTAAAATACGCTTTTGCAACATTATTTTTATCTTCCTCAAAAGGAAAATATTCTGAAAATCTATCTATAACATCAATTTTTCTATTGTATGGAAGCTGTGCAAAATTATTATACATACTCTGAGAATTATTATCTTTTATAAAATACTCTTTTGTAGAGCCCATAGTTACTATACTTGTATTATTTTCACTTACAATATAAGCACCTACCAAAGCGGAAGGATATGCCACATTAAAAGTTGTTAATTGCGTATTATCAGATAATATATAATACTTATGAGTTACTAAAGAATATGATGCTAGGCGTCTTTTATCATTGTATGTTAAATTTCCATCTCTGTCGGTATCTTTTTCTATTTCAAAAAAAATAATAGTATCATCATTATAAAAAGACGGATTGAATTTAAATGTTTTTGTATCTGTAAGTATAGTTAAATTAGTCTGAGAATTAGTATCTGGATTTAAATCCAATACAGCTAATTGAGAATATATCTCTCCTGTCTTTGAAGTGATAAATGCTATTTTTCTATCATCAAAAGAAAATGCGGGAGATGAGGCTTCAATATCGGATAATTTTTTAATATCTTTTCCATTCGGACGCATAGCAAAAAGCTTTTTAATATTTGCATCTCTATCCGAAACAAAAGCTATCATATTTCCTTTATGCGATATTACAGGATCAATATCATAGCCTTTATAATCGGTAAGTCTTATAATATTTTGCTCCAAATTTTCTAAATTATTTTCTGAAGTTCTTATGCCTGCCATATTAATTAATTTGTATAAATAAATATCTCCGAAAGCATCGTCTCTGGTAGACGAGAATACTAAATATTTTGATTTATCATCAACGGAAACTGAAGCATCTATACTAGGACTTCTTGTCAATCTGTAAGTTTCTAATGTATATGAATCTACTGCAAAAATATCCGTATTTCCTGCATTTTCTCTTGAATAATATATCCAAGTTCCGTCCCTATCTATAACGGCATCTAATGCAGGATTTAATTCTCCAGATGTGAGGGAGTATCTCTTATATTCTCTTAAGAATGGTCTGCTGCTGAATGCAGAATCTGAATTTTTCTGACTTGAAGCACATGCAAATAAAACAAAAGAAAGTAAAATTAATATTTTAAATTTTATATAATACTTAAATTTCATAGCAAATTTCTGATTATAGTCAAATATAATTCAACATTAAAAAAATAAAACACATATAAAAGCATTATACAAAATATATAATAAAAATCAATATAAAATATCAGAATGAAGCCGCCGCATCATCAACATTATCATAAACTTCAAACAGATCTTCCAATTCAACAGTTTTCAGTATTTTTTTAATAATATCAGGAACCTGCGCCAATACCAGTCTTCCATTTTTATCTTTAATTTTTCTCATTATGGAAATAAATACTCTTATTCCGCTTGAACTTAAATATTCAATGCCTGACAATTCCAATATTAAATTAACAGAGCCTGATTCAACCAATTGTTCTAATTCAGACTCTATAGATACCGAAAGATTAACATCTAATTTTCCTGCCAAACTTACAACTTTTACTTTTCCTTTATCTTGTATATTTAAATTCATAGATTTCTCCTTAAATTACAGCTATTTTTTAAGTATAACAAATAAAAAATATTAGTCAATAAGGCATATTTAAGATAAAATGCCTATCAAAGCTTTTTTATCCCAATTTATATCAATATATTTAGGAGAAGGAAAAGTATCCCATTTTATATTTTTTTTAGCAGACCAATTTTCTTTACTTTGAAAAATACCGTTAAGCTCCATCCATTTATTAAGTTTCGTATAGTATGATGATTTATATGCATAAGTATAGTAAAGCTTATTATTTTCAACTATATACCCTTCTGTAAATGTTGCCTTTATAGAAGGATAACCTGAAAAAACCAGCATAAACTTATTTAAATAATCTGAATTGACATATACAGCCATATTATTATATCTTGCTTTTAAAAATGTCAGTTTTTTTACGCCGTTTATAATAATTTCTCCGTCATCTTTAAATATATAATGCTTATCAGTTTCTTTAACTTCTCTGTTTCTGACTAATCTTATCCAAGCATTATCATAAGATATAACGCTTTTATTATTAATAGAAAATAAAATAATAATAACTAATAATATAACCGTTATAATAAAAATATACTGCATTTATTTAAGTTAATATAATTCTCCCGCATATTCGCCTTCAGCCCAGTTAACATCCTCTGGCTGAGGTACAGGATAAGCTCCCCAATTTGCATTAGAATTGGCAATCCATCTGTCATTAATATATACGGAATTATTTTTTTTCCAAGAATCCAATTTTTTCTGATAACTATTTATATATTTAGAATACCTTATTATTTTTACGCCTTCTATAGAATAGCCCTCAACTAAATTAATTCCTAAAGCAGGGGCATTATCATAAAACATAGATATAGGAGACTGATGCATATAATAGGCATGAGTATCGGATCTTGCTCCTAAAAATTTATACATCTTTACAAGAAAAAGAGGAGACTTACCCGATACTAATTCTAAATCTCCTCCTGGTCTGCCCTCATACAATGCGCCTTTCATATCTATAGTTTTTTTAAATATAAAATTAGCCCAATTTTGAGAATAAGTGCTGTCTTTTGTAATATTTTGAGCATTCAATAAATTAACTGATAAAACAAATAAAAAAATTATTTTCTTCATAATTTTTTCTCCTAATCTTTATATTATTAAAATTGAATTAAAAATATATAAATTTATTCTTTAATTATCGACATGATATTTTTATTTATCTACAATAAATAAGATTTAATTTAAATTTATTCTAAAAAAACTCTTTGCATAATTATATCGGATAGGTACTGTGCTAAATCTTCCACAGATATAAAACAGTCATTTTTAATCCAATCTGTAATAACTGATACAAAAGCTCCTGAATAAAAACTGCTCATAACTCTGATAACATATTCTCTGTCAGGTCTTATGGTTTTAAAATCCTTTATGCCTTCTATAATATAAAATCTGAGATACTCTCTTAAAATATCAGTAACGCTTCCGTCTTTATTATTCTCAAATATAATCTTTAAATATTTTCTGTTAAGATAAAAATACTGAAGTATTTTATTCATAATATCAACATGAGAGTTTTTTAATTTATTTTCTATTTTATATCTATTTAAATCTTCTAAAAATTTAGCTTTATATTCATCTAATTTAGACTTTAATAGCTCATATTTATCATTATAGTATGTATAAAAGGTACTTCTATGCATATTGGCTTTTTCGCATATATCTATTACTCTGATATCTTCAAAAGATTTTTCTTCAAGCAAAAGTCCAAGTGAATCTTCCAGTAATTTTTTTGTTTTCTTAACTCTAGCATTATTTTTATTTGAATTATTTTTCATAGTGCAATACCTTACTTAACTAATAATATGCTTTTATAAATTATATTATATTAAAATGTAAACTATATTTATATAATAATAAAAATATAATTATATAAAAATAATATTTATTTATGCAGCTTAATACTAATTAACAAATATAATTTAATCTTTGTAAAACTATATTATATATTTAATTCATATTTTTTTATTTAAACTATAAATTAATAATAAAATATACTACACTGTAATTATATAATATTGAGGTATCTTACAATAATGAAAAAATTAATATGCTTTTTTGCTGATAACAGAATGCTTGTAAATATCATAATATTCATATCTATATATAATAGGTTTATATTCATATTATAATATAGATAACTTGCAGGTTTATTTCAGGCTGTATTTCTGCTTCCTAATAATTTACAGCATAAAACTAATAAAAAATCAAAAATAAAATTATTTAAAAATATAAAAAATCCGCTTGACTTTGATAAAGAAAAATTATTCAATGCTATGAAAAATCCTTTCAATAAAATATTAAAAATACTCTTAAAGTTCAGATATTTTGTTGTTTTATTTTTTATAGCACTTTTAATATTTTCATTCTTCTTGGCTAAAGACAGTTTGAAAAAATTCATACTGATATATGATACCAGTTCAGACAGTATAATGATAAATATTGACTCTGTAATAGGCAATTCTATAAAAAATACTATGAAATATATTGAATAGATTGAAGGCATTATATATAAAACTGTTAATGAAAAAGATTTAATTGCAGTAGCAGCGTAATAGGAAAATAAATTAATCAGAATATAGTTGATATTTCCAAAGAATCTGCCAACTTGGCTGGAATAACTGTTTATCTTATACCTTCAACGGAAAGAAAAAAACGGCTTATGATATAAAGAATTAGACGCTTTAATGGTATCGGTGAAGCTTCCTATGGATCCGGGAAAGCCGTTGATATAAAGATAGTCGGAAACGATATTAATCAGACAAGAAAAGTAAGAGATGAGATAAAAGCATATTTACTTAGCTTAAACGGAGTTATAAATTATTATGATGATGATAAAATAGGAAAAGATGAACTTAGAGTATTATTCAGCTATGATGAAATAGCCCAATTAGGCATGAATGTTGCCAATGTTGCAAATGAATTGAGAACGGCATACAGCGGAGCAATTGCAACATCAATACAGGAGCTTGATTATAAATTGGACTTCAGAGTTCAGTTAGACAGAGATTATATATATGATACGAATGTACTTAATAATTTAGTAATACCGAATGTTTATAACAGACTTTTATATTTAAAAAATGTTGCCAGTATAGCCGAAACCAACGGAGTATCTTCTATACAGACATTATAACGGACAAAGATGCATTACAATAACAGCCGATTTAATTCAGGGAGAAAATACATCAATACAGTTGATGTTTGCGGTAAAAAATCATTTTAAAGATATTTCCAAAAGATACCCTGGCGTAATAATAGGATTAGTAGGAGAAGCTGATCAAACTGTGGGAGCTTTGGACGGACTTATAGCTACATTATTTATAGCAATAGTTTTAATTATTAATGCAATTTAAAAAGTTTATACAGCCTTTAATGATAATGTTTTTAATACCTTTTACACTTACGGGTATATTCATAGCATTTTATCTGCATAGAATGCCTATGTCATTTATAGGATTTATAGGAATTGTGGGTTTATGCGGCGTGCTTGTTAATGACGGCATAATAATGATAGACTTAATAAATAAAATTATAGAGTCTGGAAAAAATAATCCTTATGCTTTAAGTAATCCTAAAAAATTTGCATTTAATTTGATAGCAGAAGGAGGCACTCAAAGACTTCTGCCTATATTTCTTACTACTGTAACTACTGCAGGCGGATTAATGCCTACAGTTTACGGTATAGGAGGAGATGCTGATTTGATATTTCCTATAGTTATGAGTTTGGCTTATGGGCTTATATTCTCCACTATGATAACATTAGTATTTCTGCCATGCTTATTTATGACGGCTTTTGATTTGAAATTAATAAAATTAAAATGATTAGTTATAATTATAATAATTATAATAGGTAATAAAATTAAAAATTCTCCAGTTTAGTATTAAAATTTCGATATTAATAACACTATAATTGATTAAAGGCGATACAATATGAAAGGCAAACGCATAATAATAATAGGCGCAGGACTATTGCAAGTACCTGCGGTACAAATAGCTCAGGAAATGGGACTTTATACAATAGTATTTGATTATAATAAAGATGCTTACGGAATGAAAATAGCGGATTATCCTATGGTGGTATCTACAAGAGATGTTGATGGAAGTGTAAGAGCGGCTAGAGATTTGAGTCAGAAAATGGAAATACATGGTGTTATAACTGTAGGAACAGATGCTTCTACAACTGTTGCGGCTGTGGCAAATGCATTAGGACTTCCGGGAAACAGATTTGAAGATGCTTATGCTGCCTCTAATAAAATAAGAATGAGGGAAAGATTTAAAAAAAATAATGTGCCTCAGCCTAATTTTTTTCCAGTATGGAATTATGAAGAGGCAATAGAAGCATATAGAAGTTTAAATACTCATGCTGTTGTAAAACCTGCAGATAATATGGGAGCCAGAGGGGTTATGAAAGTGTCTGATGAAAACAGCGTATTAGCGGCATTTAACAGAGCTAAAAGCGCTTCTCCGTCAGGCGAAGTTATTATTGAAGAGTTTATGGACGGTCAGGAACTTTCTATTGATATGCTGATATATAATGATGAAATATATGTTACAGGTATTGCCGACAGGATAATAGAATTTCCTCCGTTTTTTATAGAAACAGGACATATTATGCCTTCAGCATTGGATAAGGAAAAGCTTGATAATGCTGTTGATGTAATGAAAGCTGGAATAAGAGCATTAAATTTAAAAATAGGAGCTGCTAAAGGCGATATAAAAATAACAAAAAACGGAGCTATGGTAGGAGAAATTGCCGCAAGATTATCGGGGGGGTTTATGAGTGCTTATACCTACCCTCTTTCTACAGGAGTTAATCTTATAAAAAATGCATTAGAAATAGCTTTAGGTAATCCCCCAAGCGATTTAAATCCTAAATGGAATAAAGTTTCCGTTGAAAAAGCATTTCTGCCGGGTACTGGTATTATAGAATCAATAGAAGGTATTGAAAATGCTAAAAAAATAGAAGGCATAAAAGAAATATTTGTAAAAACTAAAGTAGGCGACATATTGGTTACTCCGACAAATAATTTGGAAAAAGCAGGAAATATAATCGCTGTAGGAAGCACAAGAGATGAAGCTATATCTGCAGCAAATAAGGCTATAAGCGCCGTTCATTTCAGACTTACTGATGAAAAAAGTATAACGGTAGAAGAAATAAAAAGAATAGCTCAGGAAAAATTAGCTTCAAAACATAATGCCGATTATATATTTAATAATACCGATGAAAAAACAGGACTTTCAAATTATTCTTTTAATCCCAGTCTAATACATGAAGAAAAAGCTGTTAATTTAGAAACAGAATTATTTAATACTCATGTGTCTCAGCCTATTATAATTGACACTATATATAATCTAACTGATGTTATAGACGGCATAATGGATATAAGAGAATATTATGAAATTGTATCGGATACAGCTTTAAATTGCGGAGTGCTTGCAGTATTCAACGATTTTAATAATGAAGAATTATTTGAGCTTTCAATAAAAACTATAAAAAGAAATAAAAGAGGAATTATTATGCTTAACGGTAATAATCCTTATGATATTTTAATGCAGAAACTAAGAGATGCGGAAAAAAACGGAGCATGCGCTGCAGGCATAGATTTTTCTTATTGCTATAATATTAATTCTGATTATAAAGTATATGTAAAAAGCGAAAAAGAATTATTAAAAATAAGAAAACAAATAGAAATACCCATAATAATTAAGGGAATATCAAATGAAAATGATATTAATAATGTAAATTCAATGCATATTAACAGTATATATTTTTCAAATAATAATAAGTATGCATTAAAAGGTATGGAAAAAGTTGCCGATACTATTAACAGAGCGGCATGTAATCTGCATAATAATAAAATGCAATTAACATTGCTTGCAGAATCTGCCAGATACGGAGCAGATGTATTTAAATATTTTATGTTAGGAGCTAATGCTGTTTCTGTAACAGAAGAAAGTTTTATTGCAGCCATAAGTAAAGGCAAAAAGGGTCTTGAATATGCTTTATATTCCAATAAATTAGAATTGGAAAAAATAATGAAAGTATTCGGTCAAAATCAGCTTAAATATAATAATGCGATATGGCGAAAAAATTAGGAATCACTTATGGAAGATAAACAAATAAGCCTGTCTAAATCATATATATACGGATTTCTATCCGCTATGATATGTACTTTGATATACAGCACCGTTATTATACCAATATATATATTATTAATATCCTCTAATCCTCAGAATTTCTTTGTACATTTACTGTATGCTCTTGATATTTGGGTATGGATATGGATAGGAATTTCCATATTATACGCTTTTATCATAGTATTAATGCAGCCTACAAAAAATTATACATATTTTTCAAAAACAGTAGAAAATTTACTCTTTTTTGCGGTTACTTCCGTAATTCTTATATTATCTATAAGCTATGTTCCTGAAATACAAAAACTTCTCTATAAAAAAGATTATATATTTTACAGCGGTATATTATCAGGAGGTTTATTCTTAATATCAATACAATTATCATACAGTATAAAAAAAATGATAATATTCATGTACAAAACTATATTATATAATTTGGGATATGCTGTTGAAGATGATATAATATCGGAAAATGAATATAATAATGAATTCTTAAAAACCGACAAATCAGAATATGAAATATTCTCAAATACACTTAAAAACACAATAGCATTCTCTCAAAGATATAATCATGCTATTGGAATAATGGCTTTTAAAATATCAAATTCAGGCTCTATAATAAATGAATACGGAAATGAAGCCTATAAGAAATTAGAAGGCGAATTAATCAATGTTATCAAGAAAAATGCAAGAATAGGTGAAAATCAATGTCTGCTTCATGAAGATATTATATACTCGGCAATTTTTGCAAATGAAGATCAATCTTGGAAAGCGTCTAAAAGATATTTTAAAGCATTAAAAAATTATAATTTTGAATATGATGATGAGCCTATAGATATAAATGTGTCTATGGCAATAAGCGGATTTGATTTTTCTAATAATATGTCAAATAAAATATCCGTATTTGCTGTAAAAGAATCTATGATGAGAAAAATTAAAGATGCTTTAAATGAATCTGAAGAAACAGGAAGTCCTGTTATATATTATGAATAAAAGGGATAAGAACCGTGGAAGCTTCATTAATTGTAATATTAGTTTTAATCGTTTTATTGGGTTTCGCCACTCAATATGTTATTAAAAGTGGATCATATCCTATTAAATTAAAAAAAATAGTTCAGGCATATAATGAGCAAAATTATGATATAGCTATAAGAGAAATTAACACTTTAGACCCTAAATATAAAAAAGATGCCAATATATTATGGATGATGGCTAATATGTATTATAAACAGCAGCAGTATATTTTGGCTATGGCTTCATTGCAAAATATGATAGACGGAGCTTATTTTACAAAAGAAATAACGGAATTAAATGTAAGAGAATTTTTAGCTAAAATATATGAGCAAACAGGAAACTCTAAAAAAGCTATAGATGAATATGACATGATAACTAAAATCAGGGATCAGGACTATGATTCTCTATATAAAGCAGGAACTATTTGTTATAATTACGGCGAATGGATACAGGCGCAGAAATATTTTTCTCTAGCCGCAGCCCAGAATGACAGCAATCCTCAGCTTTTATATATGCTTTCATATTGTTTTTATAAAATCCGTTCTTATCATGCGGCTCAGCAGAATATAGAAAAAGCAATATCTTTAGACAATACAAATGCTCAGTACCATTTGCTGCTTGGAGAAATATTATCCTCAAGCAGGGATTTCCAAAATGCTATTAAAGAATTAGAAATAGCTTATGAAAGTAATGAAGTATCAGACAAAGATACAATATCTTTAAATCTTGCAAACTCATACTATGAGCTTGGAAATTATACTAAAGCAAGAGAATATTACGGACAGGTTCTTACCAAAGAGAATATAGCCAATGAAAAAGTTATAGATGAAAGATACAGATATGCTGAAACACTTGTAAAGAATAAACAATTTGAAGCAGCAGTTAAACAGTGGGAAATAATTAAATCTGTGAGAAATATATATTTAGATGTTGAGCAAAAATTAAAAACATACAGTTCTATTATTGCCAATAATGCCTTTAGAACGGCGCTTGAAATGGATGTAACGGATTATTTAGAAAAACACTTCTACAGAATATTAACAATAAATGGATATGTAGTTACAGATAATATGAGAAAATCCGATACATTAGCATTCTTTGTTACAATGAAAAAATTCGGCTCCGAAGGTCAGTCATATAAAAGCACATTTGCTTTAGATACATCAGGCTATCCTATGAGGCAAGACACCGTAGATCAATTCATGGAATATGCAAGGCAATATAAAAGTGCCCACTCATTCTTAATTAGTATAGGAGATTTCGCACCTAATTTAAAAGTTGATGATACAGTTATGATTATTGAGCCTGAAAGATTTGAAGCTATTATTGAAGGCGTTATATCATTCAGCGATTAACAAATAATCATATATTAAATAAAAAAGCTATGATTTTGATTATCATAGCTTTTTTATTTAAACGGAGTGCTATAATTGTTATTTATTTAATTATTTATTATACACCTAAAGAAACGATTACAAAATTTTTAATATTTGCTTCAGAACCTGACTCTTTAGAAATTTCATCTATCAGACTTTTAATAGATATTTTATTGTCTGTAAATAATTTTTGGTCTATAAGAACGCTGTCGGAATACCAAGAATTCATTTTACCTTCAACTATTTTTTCTATCATATTTTCAGGCTTACCTGCATCTCTTACCTGCTTTTCAAATATTTCTTTTTGCTCTTTTACGGCATTTGCATCAATACCTTCCCTATTTAAAGCTAAAGGTTTTTCACTTGCAATGTGCATAGCTATTTGATCTGCTATCTCATAACATTTTCCTCTAGGCTTAACATCAAATTCAACTACAGCTACAAGCTTATTATTAAAGTGAGCATAAGTGCCGAAAAATCCTTCTGTTTTCATAACTTTAACATCGGCAAGTACTGTTTTTTCGCCCCATTTCTGTATTCCCTCATTGATCATGCCCTGTATAGTATCTCCGTTTTCACAATTAGCATTCAAAAGAGAATCTATAGAAACATTATCTAATCCCATAGCTGTGCTTGAAATAGTTTTTGCCAAATTAATAAATAATTCATTCTTAGCGACAAAATCAGTTTCGCATTGCAGTTCTATACAAGCAGCTTTAGTTTTATCATCATTAATGCAGAAGCCTATAGAACCTTCTTTCACCGTACGCTCACTTTTTTTAGCAGCAACAGCCGCACCTTTTTCCTTTAGAAGGCGAATAGCTTTATCCATATCGCCGTCAGTTTCCTGAAGAGCCTTTTTACAATCCATTATACCAACACCTGTACGCTCTCTAAGCTCTTTAATAGTATCCATACTAATATTTGCCATCAAAATTATCCTTTATATTAAATATTTTTATTCTGTCAACAATTATTTGTCATCTTCCTGAGAAACACCATATTTTTCAGCAACAGCCTCTGCGGCCTCTGTGGCGCTATTATCATAAACTTCTTCCTCAACTTCTCCTGAAATATCATGCTTGGCTAATGTTTCTTTTCCAGCCTCATTTTGCCCCTCTATAACTGCTGAGGCAATTACGCCTGCAAATAAACTGATAGCCCTTATAGCATCATCATTTCCGGGTATCGGATGATCAATTACATCAGGATTGCAGTTTGTATCCACAACGGCAACAACAGGTATTCCCAATTTTCTAGCTTCGCTTACGGCAATAGCTTCCTGCATAGGATCTATTACAAAAATCATATCAGGTAAATTCTCCATATCTTTAATGCCTGCAAAGTTTTTCTCTAATCTTTCTTTTTCCTTAAGAAGAAGTATAACCTCTTTTTTAGGAAGCTTATCAAAAGTTCCGTCAACCTCTTCTTTTTCTATTTTCTTAAGTCTTGCTATGCTTTTTTTAATGGTGGAGAAATTTGTAAGCATTCCTCCAAGCCAGCGGTTATTAACATAATACATATCGCATTTTTCTGCGGCTTCTTTTATGCTTTGAGAAGCTTGTTTTTTAGTACCCACAAAAAGAACATTTCCGCCGTTTCTAGCCATTTCTTTAACCACTTCATAAGCTTTTTTTACATAGGTCAAAGTTTTCATAAGATCGATAATATAAATATCGTTTCTCTCTTGAAAAATAAAAGGCTTCATTCTGGGATTCCATTTTCTAGTGGGGTGTCCGAAATGTACGCCTGCCTCTAAAAGGTCTTTCATAACTGGTAATGACATATCGTATCCTTTAAAATAAAAATAGAGTACCGACTACAGCACCCTATCCATAAATTTCAACATCTACAAAAACATTAATATTATAAAAAATCATAATGCTTTGATTACTGAATTAGTAACAATGTCTTTTCTATATTCCTTTTAATACCAAAAGAATAATTTAAAAACATTTTGCAATTACGGAAAAGTATACCAATATAATCGGTTTTATATATAATAACATAATATAAAAAAATGTCAATATTGCAAACTATTTAAATATATTTTATACTATTAAAGTTTTTAAATTAATTGATTATATTTATAAAAATTATAATAATTTCAGAGAATAATATGAATAGAAATATTATTATAGACGGTATCAATATACCTTCAAGATTCTTTTTAGCGCCTATGGCTGGATATACCGATTATGTATTCAGAAGACTGTCTAGAAGATTCGGTGCGGGACTTCTTATAACTGAATTAATAAGCGCTGCGGCTTTGGCAAGAAAAGTAAAAAAAACTTATAGATATATGGAATATAAAGAAGATGAAAAACCTATATCCATACAGTTATTTGGGGCAAATGAAGACGATTATAAAAGAGCTATTGAAATAACTGATTTAAAAGGATTTTCATTTATAGATATAAATATGGGCTGCCCCACAAAAAAAGTAATAAAAAATAATGGAGGTGCAGGACTATTAAAAGATACTAATAAAATGATATCCATATTAAATGCAGTAAAAAAAGAATCTCCATTGCCTGTAAGCGTAAAAATAAGACTTGGATTTAAGAGAGGAGAAGGCGGCGAAATAGAGAGAGCTTTAGCGTTAAAAGAAAACGGAGCATGCTTTATTACATTGCATGGAAGATATGCAAGCGATTTATACAGAGGTACTGCGGATTGGGAGGCAATAGCAAAAGTAAAAGAGGCGCTTGGAAAAGATTATATTTTAATAGGAAACGGCGATATAAAATCAAAAGATGATGCATTAAAAGCATTTGATATTTCTAAAGTTGATGGAATAATGGTAGGAAGGGCTGCTATAGGAAATCCTTTTATATTCAGAGAACTTAATACTATATTTGAAGATAATCATAAATATGAGAACAATACGGAAAAAAATTACTCTCTTAAAGATACCATAAAAGAACATATTAACGGATGCTGCATACTTTACGGAGAAGTAAGCGCAATACATTTTATGCGTAAATTTATTATGAAATATCTGACAGGATATAAAATGGAAAATAAAATAGAACTTATGAAATGCGAGAGAAAAGAAGAATTATTTAAAATATTAGATGATATTTTGTCATAACTGCTGTATTAATTTAATATATATAATATTATTAATATAAAAATTATATATTTTACTATCTTAAAATATTATATACTTTTATTAATTTTTCTTAATCTCTCTTGGAAAATCATATTCTTCTAAAGGAAGTAATTTTGGTGCTTTCTCAGATATATCTCTAAGTTCTTTAGAATAAAAGTATTCCGTTCCTGATATCTTTTTTGATATATATTTTCTCATACTTGAAATATAAATAGTAACACCTGAAAAAAATCCTTCCATAGCGGTTATGCTGCTATGAGATAATTTTTCAAACTCGGAGCTCATTACATCTCTTTTAGCTTCCAACTGAGATGTTTCTCTTACAAGATTTGTAATTCTTTTTAGTATATCTTTTATAGCATCTCTTTTATTTGGGGGTATTCTCTCTATAAAAGCTTTAGGATTTTTAAAATATTCTGTGCCCAGTAATGATTTTATTTTACTTATTTCTTCTTTATTTGATTTTATAGTAATTACAATATTTTTGAACTCTTCGTCCGCCTCTGCATCTCTTCCTACTGTAATAGTAGTTTTAGTTTCACTCATAGAACCTATACTCTTAGCCCAAACACCATTTAAAGCCTTAACATTTCCGCCTATAATAACACCTTTGCCTTCAAGTATTATAACTCTGTCATTACATGCTATTTCTGCATTAACAAGCTGATTTGAAAGCAAATCACCCTTACATACTATACTGGCATTTCTGATAAAACCTGAATATATTTTGCCATTAACTTTTATTATACTGTTGGCGCCGCCTATTATACCGCCTGAAACAATTAAATTTCCTGCACATTCTATATCAGCATCTTCTATATTTCCATGAACAAATATATCGCCCTCTGTTTTTATTAAAAATCCTGGCTCAACATTATCTTTAATTATAAGAGATCCATTAACTTCTATATTTCCTGTAGATAAATCTACTTTATCAATTTCAGCAACTGTGCTTACAGATAGAGTATTATTATGATTGTTAAGTATTCCCCTTATACCGCTTCTGATGACAATACCGTCATCATCAACTGTAATATTTTTACCTACCTTATAGCAAGGATCTTCATCATGATGGGCTTCCATTAATGCATCGTATATATCCAATCCGTCCATAGAAGGTTTTTCTTCTATAAAGTGAGCTATTTGTATTCCCGCTTCTATATTATGTATAAATCCCCTGTCTTTAAAATCCATATTGCCCGTTTCGGATTCTTTTCCCGTATCTATAGTAAAATCATAATCAAGTATTACTTTTCTGACATTTCCGTCTATAGGTTTTCTTCCCTCAACAAATACGCACATAACACCTTCGCCGTATTTCAGATTATATTCAACAAGTTCGGCTATTTTATCATAATTAACCATTAATTTTATAGGTATTTCGGAAATAATAGACTGTATTTCCTCAAGAGTTAATTGCCTCTTAAGATGTTTTTGAGAAGGAAGAAGCATTATGCCGCGCCATTTATCAGCCACATTAATAACAGGTATTACAGAAACAGATTTTAATTCATCATAAAAAACATATCCATGAGCCGTACTTTCATATAGACCCGTATTTTTATTGAATTTTACATTTTTACCTGATTTTATTCCCTCGCGTTTAGAAATAGATTTTAATATGGCATCTCCCGGATGAACATAATTCTTTAATAGTTCCTCATACAGATTTTGATCTTTATCATCAATATCAACTATCTGATCATATATTTCCCTCACATTAATAGTATTGTCATAAAGAAATTCATAATTATTAGGATCAATTGATAAAGTTGGTTTTATAATTTCCTTTGCCATATATTCTCCTTAAAAAACTCAAAAACACTTATATTTTTTTACATAAGAAGAGCATAACATCTCCTCTATTAAATAATTTAACATATTTATCAAAAAAAGCTTTAATTATTTTATTAGGTTTCTTTTCTATTGGTATAGATCCCCAAGAAAAATCACTAATTATATTAAAACCAATGCTTTTAATATATTTTGACAATGTATTTTTAGAAAATAACCATAGATGCTGCGGCATTACGGCTCTCCAAGATACACCATACTTCTTAGCAAACATACCGTCTGCATTGGGAGTTGTAATCGCTAAATATCCTCCTTTAGAAAGTATTCTGTATATCTCTTTTAAAGTATCAGTAGGATTTGGGACATGCTCTATAACATGAGAAAAATGTATAAATGAAAAATAATTGCTTTCAAATCCGACATCTGTCAGCGGTTTTTCATAAACTGTAATATTATAATTTTTTCTTGCATATTGTGCTGATGAAGAGCATATTTCTATTCCCTGAACATTATAACCTTTAGTTTTTAAATAATTAAGCATCATACCAGTTGCACATCCTATATCAAGAACATTTTTATTTGGGAGCTTATCCTCTATTTTATCAAATCCTATATCTTTCATAGCAAGCTTCATAAGAGCGAAAAAATTTTCCTGATTTGCAACTTCATATTCAAAGTAATTATCGCTGTATATATCATTGATATCTTCCAAACTTAATATAGGATACTGATATATAAGTCCGCAATTTGAACATTTATTATAGCTGACTGAATCTGTTTTTATATAAATTTCAGAATCTGTACAGCCGCAAAATTCACATTCTATTTTTTCCACTTTACAACTCTCCAATATAATATTCGGAAAAAAAATGCTTTTCTTTACTTTAAATAAAATATATTTTATTGCTCTTTAGAGTTAACCGTTAATATTATTTCGCTGTTTATATTAACAACTTCATCTGCGGCAGGAATTTGAGATAATACTATATTATTTTCATACATATCATCGCTTATATCTACTTTAGGAAGTAAGCTGACATTAGTCATTGTTCTGAGAATTTCATTTGTAATTAAACTTACGGCATCTTCATACTTCATACCTGTAACATCAGGCATTTTAATAAGCACCTGTTCTTCAGCATTTACAACCAAATAAACTGTTCTTCCTCTCTTTACTTTTATGCCTCCCTTAGGCTCCTGACTTACGATAGTACCTAACGGGTAATTATTAAAATAATGTGTCTGTACATTTAGATTCATTCCCTCTTTTTCCATTATATTAAATGCCTGAAACACTTCTTTTCCTTCCACATCAGGCAAAACAAAAGACTCTCCGCCTGATTTTACTATTATAAAAACTATAATTGAAATAATAAAACCCTGCAAAACAAAAATGAAAACGGCAAAAATTATTAATCTTTTAAATACCAAAAAAGATTTTGGATCTTCAATTATACCGTTTGGCAATACATTATTAATTATTTTTTTTATATATGACAAACATTTATTAAACATATCTTTTATCTTATTCATATTATATAATCGCACTCCTGTTTTTTAATTAAAATATTCGCCTATAACAGGTTTGTTTCCGCATAAAAATTCTTTTACAGTCTGTCTCTTCTTTCCTTCTCTCTGAAGCTCTTTTATAATATAAATACCGTTAAGAGACTGAATATAAATACCGCTGTTATTAACATCAATTATTTTTCCGAAATCAGATTTTATATTCATATCTTTTACATATCCGCTTTTAAAAACTCTTATATATATATCTTTATAAAAACAATATGCTGAAGGCCATCTTTCAAAAGCTCTTGTCATATTATGAATGCTGACAGCATCTTCAGAGAAATCAATTCTCCCGTCTTCTTTTTTTATTTTAGTACAGTATGTTGCAAAAGTATTATCCTGCTTTATCATATTGGATATATGCCTATCAACATCTTTAAAAAACTTTTTTAATAAATAAACTCCGCTTTCTTTTATTTTATCATACAAATCTGTAAACTGATAATCTTTGTCTATATTAATTTCATGCTGAAGTATAATATCGCCTTCGTCCAGTTTGATATCCATTTTCTGCAATGTAGTGCCGCTCTTTTCAAATCCGTAAAGTAATGCATGCTCTACAGGACTTGCACCTCGAAGCAGCGGAAGCAGAGAACCATGAATATTAAGAGGCATAATTTTAGGCAGCGATAAGGTTCTTTTATTTAGAATTTTTCCATATGCTACAACTATTAAAAAATCAGGACATAAACCGCATAAAGTATTATAAAAATCATCTTTATTAATACTTTCAGGCTGAAAAAGTTTAATATTATTTTCCAAAGCCGCATTTGCTGCAGGAGAATTAATAATATTCCCTTTTCTATCTTTTTTAGTATCTATAGGAGCTATTACTCCGCTTAAATTGACATTATCTGTTTTTAATAATTGCAAAATACAATCTCTTGTAAAATCTGTTGAGCCTGCTACTATAACATTATACATATGACGATTATATATTTTTATAATGAAAAGTCAAATATAATTATAAAATAAATGATTTCAGAGTTAAAAAGCAATTCCTTTAATATCCTCTAAAAATTGAATAAATAAATCAAATATTATAGGATCTATGGCTATTTTTTCTTCCGTAAACATATTTTGCATAAATAATACCACATCTTTGGGATTTTTATTTCTTCTTCCTTCCATAAAGCTTAAAGTATCGTATATATCTACAATCTCAAACATTTTTGCAGGAAAATATGAGAGAACATTTGCATTTATAATATCTTCAGGCTCAAAACTCATTAGAAAATCAATTTTATGCCTAGTATCATTTATTTTTTTATATATAAAATTCTTTAATATTCCGCTGCCGTAATCATAGCATTCATGATGAAGTCCTGCAATCAAAGAAGCTTCATCTTTCTGATTTAATATATATTTAAGAAAATAATAAGCTTTGACGGTATGAAAATCTTTAAAATCCTTGTCTTTTATAAAATCATCTGAGGGAATAAAATCAGTCATATTAAGCATAGCGGTGTCATGATAAAAAGCCCCTACAGCATAACTGACGATTTCAGAGCTTGTAAATTTTCTTATGCCAAGCCTGAATACATTTTCTAATTTTTCTATATTTTTTATGATATTAAATCTCTCTAATATAATCTTGTATTTATTTAAATAAATATTTTTATAATCCTGTCTTAATTTATTGCTTAAACCCTTATTAAATAGGTTATTATAATAATATAAAAATTCTATCATAAGTATGCATACTCTATTGCTATGACTTAATATATTTGAATCGTCAAGCATATCCAAACTATCAAAAATATCTCTGAAAAAATAATCTTTTTCCAAACAGCCTACTACAGAACTCATTATATTTAAAACCATAATATTAGTTTCTTCAGTAAAACCGCTGTGGCTATTATCTGCGCTTTTTATATATTTCAAATGTCTGATAAAATCCAGCCTTACTATAATACCCATTCCTGTTAATAAACGCTCTATATTTGCCGCAATCTCGGCTGTAACCTTAGGGGCTTTAGATTCAAGCTTTATCTGGTCCAAATGAGGTTTTAATAAATGCAGTCTGTTATAAGCTTTTTCTTCCACTATTTTTTTTAAAAGATCATTATTGGCAGACTTTAATTTATCATTATTAGATATGCAGTTTTTATATATATGATAAAAATATTCAAACTCCCCGTATTTATTATCATCAGTTCCGTCAATTACAGCGCTTTTATTGATGTTTGGATTATTTAAATTAAAAAACTTTGTGGAAAATGAAGATATATAAAACTTTGCATCTTTAATAAAAATATTATCTTTTTGATTAAAGAGAATTTCTATAGAGGTTCCGGGTATGATAATGCTTATACCATTGGAATTAACGCAGGTCAGCTCTATATTTTCTTTAATTATCATTTCCTTCATTTCTATGATCTTATCAAAATTAATCTCATAATATTTATTCATTGCCTTAAACATAAATAATTCCTAAAAAATATATTTTAATTTTCCATTTCCTGCAAAATTTCCTTGATATGTTTAAGCTGCCTGTCTGCTGTTTTATTATAATCAATTTCGCTAAATGATATTTTATACGCTTTATCAATTAAATTATCCATCTCTAATTTAGACTTATTTCTCATAACTTTAACTGCTAATTCTTTTGTAACAGCCCATCTCTCTTTAGCTAAATTATAAAAAAATACAGCATATTCAAGACTTTTCTTTATATCTTCTTTAAACTGCGAATTATAGAAATAATAATTTTTCTTATCATAAAGGCCTGCGATATAGATATAATTCTGAGTTATCAGATAATTGAACTGCATATGCATAAGATCTTTATATCTGCTGTAAGCTTCTTCTGTCTCTATTATAGCCAAAGCCCTATTAACAAAATCAAAAGGCGCATTTAAAGCTCTTTCAAGATAATCTACATTTCTAAGCAAATCATACTCGGCATAATAAGAAGGCAAAGCATAAAGCCTATAATAATCTTCAGCATAAATTATATATCCGTAATCTTTTTTTTCAACTATAGTTGATTCTTTCATACCTATTTTAGGATATAGATTAATACTAAATATAAAAATAAATAATAATATTAGTTTCTTCATACATTTAAAACTTATAAATTAAAATATTACTGCTTTTATTAACGGTATAAATTATATAATTCTTTATAAATAAAAAAATTACTTTTGAACAATTCTTTTAATGATATTTAAAAGTAATAAAAAATAACCTGATATAAATAAAAAATTTACTATACATATACTTAAATATATTTTCTTTTTTAAATTTATTATTTTTTCTATACGAAATGCAAAAATAGAATTAAGTATTATAGAAGAAAAAAACATAAAAGTATAACTGAATATTGTAAAATAAGTCCTAATAATAATTATTGATAAAATATAAAATATAATACTAAAAATAAATAATAATATATTTATATCTTTATTTATCTAAAACACAATATAATATAAAAAATAAAGGCATTAAAATATAATAATACAAAGGCATAAAAATTAGAAAATATGAAAAAATAGACAAAAATGAAGCCAATAAGAAATAAAAGCCTGATATGCTAAACATAATAATTGCTTCAATTTTGCCTTTCTTCAGCCTCTTTTAAAATTTCAAATATAGCGCTGTTATTATTATTTCTGGCTATATCTATAGGATATTCTCCCCTGTTGTTTCTCACCATAATATCAGCTCCGGATAAAACTAACTCGCTTACTATATCAATATTTCCAGAATTAACAGCCTTATGCAAAGGTGTGTCGCCGTTTTGATTTTGAATATTAAGATTTGGTTTTTTTTCCAACAGCATTCTGACAATAGGAAGTTCTGAATGTTCCGATGCTATATGCAAAGATGTGTTTCCGTATTTATCGGCTGCATTAATATCTATTTTCTGAGTTAAAAGAATTCTTACAATATTTTCAGCACCGCTTTTTGAAGCTATCATCAAAGGTGTATAACTTGATATTCCTGCATAATTTATATCTGCTCCGTTTTCTACCAATATCTGAAGCAAATCAACATTATCATTATCAATTGCATATTCAATTAAACTCTCTCCGTCTTTTGTTACAACAGAAAGATCAGCCTTATTTGATATTAATAATTTTGTAAGCTCAACATCATTATTCATAACAGCTATTGTCAAAGGACTAAAGCCTCTGCTGTCTTCCATATTTATATCCGCTTTGTTTTCTATTAAAAGCTTTATCATATCGTTTCTGCTTGATTCTATAGGACTGTTTATAGCATATAAAAGAGGAGTTTTTTCATCATAGCTTTCCGCATTAACATCGGCTTTATTTTCTATAAGTATCTTAGCAAGTTCAATATCTCCGTTATTAGCGGCATACATTAAAGGAGTCCAGCCTTCATTATCGGAAGAATTAACATCAGCATTATTCTCAAGAAGAATTTTTACAGTATCTATATATGAATTCCCGCTTGCTATTATTAAGGCATTTTTTCCATTAACAAGTTTGTTTAATATGTTTTTATTTATATTTGCGATTATTTTCTTTGTTATCTCAGCACTGTCGGAAGATAAGCTTGATAATAACTTCAAATCTGCAGGCGAAAAATAAATATTGTTAAATCTGGATCCTGCAGCAGCCATTATTATATTTCCGTGTACATCATTTTCTCCTGCATCTTCTATTTTAGCTCCTTTAGATAAAAAATAATCCACTAAAGAAGAATTAAGAGCTAAAACTGCATTATAAAGCACAGTTGTACCGTCTGAATTTTTATAATTAATATCGGCACCGTTATCTATTAAATATCGTACTATACTCTCATCGCTGTTTTCAATCGCATAACCCAAAAGCAAAGGCTCTCTTTTCAAATCAAACGAATTATCCAATAAAAGCTTTATCATAGCTTTATTAGTCTGAGATACAGCATAATACATAGGATATCTATCTAAATTGCTGCCTGTATAAGAACCGTATATATTAGCTTTTCCTTCATTAATAAGAAGCTCAGCTATTTTTACATTATTATTGCTTATTGCCAATATAAGCGGAGTTACGCCTGAATTGTTATACTTCTGCGTATCGGCTTTATTTTCTAATAAAAATTTAACGGCTTTAATATTATTATTTTTTACAGCATAATATAAAGGGCTTTGATTATTATTGTCCGTTTTATTGACATCAGCGGCATGATTATTAACCATTTCTTTTACAACTTTATCGCCGTATCTTTTATTATATATTTCCTCACTGTATATTTCATATTTTTTAACCATTTTATCCATATCAGATTTATTTTTTATAAACAAAAACAAGCCCGCAAGTATTCCAGCCCCTGTAAGAAACACAAATACAATAGCTCCAGCCACTACTGCTACTTTAAATATATATTTTTTATTTTCTTCTAATTCTTTAGATTTATTTATTTTTTCTATAGAGTTATTATTATTAAAACTTTCCATAAACTGATAATTTCCTGAAATATTAAATTTGGATTATAATAACATATTTTTAATAAAATTAAAAGGCTTTCATATAAAAAATTATATAACGCTTTATTGTAATGCAAAACTTCTGGTTTCTATGTAAGGCGTTTCATCTGCAATATAAGATTCTATAACGGCAATATAATTTCCTTTAGATATAGAAGATAATTCTTCTTTAGGTATTGTTAACTTGAATACATCATCATGCAAAACAGCATTATACTCTCTTTCAATTCCGTTTTGCAATTGAAGCAATACTTTTACCTTTGTATCAGAATCAGGCATATAAAAATCATTATTCGGATAATTGTATACAGATACATAAATATCCATATTCATATCATTATTTTTATTTACTATAGCAGGCATTTCAATATCCTCTATTCTGCTCATTTTCATTGATAATTTATCTATCCAATACTGGGCGCTGTATCCGTAATCTTTAAAAGCGGTTAATTCTATATAGTTAGCCTTTGAATCTATTCTTGATATAAAAAAAGGTCCGTTTGATATATAGGCATGTCCGTATTTATCTATAAAATCGTAAGCCGCCTGATATCTCTTTACAGCCTCTTCTTTTGTAATAAAGTCTTCTATTCCTATAGGAATATACCCGCTGTCTCTCATCTCTATTAATTTTTCTTTTATATCCGATACGCATGTGATATTTTTAACATCTATTGCAGTTAAAGACTGATCCTGAGAAATAGTATAAACATTTCCAGATTTTGATCCTTCCAAAACTATTTTCATTATGGCTTCATTTATCTCAAATGGAATGACGGTATTTCTGTTAGGATTTCCTATTTTAGGACTTACCGCAGCTGCTGCAATTTGCCTGTTCATATCCATAGGCCAATAATAATTTCCATAAAGAGTAAAGCTTCCGTCATCATTTAAAACACTTCCTACAGCACCGTCCATAGCCGAAAGATATCTTCCAGCCATAGCTGAATCATAATATTTATCATTCTCATTTGTTTTTGTTATAATATTTGCTATAAATACGCTGCCGTACATTAAATCGGCTAAAGACGAATCTATTCCATGATGCCATTTAAAAGTTCTGGGCTTAAAGCTGCATTTCACATAGGCGGTAATATTATCTGACTTTTTATAAACTAACTCACCTTTCTCATTAACTTTTACAAACAAACCCTCCTCCCATTTCTGAGTATAAGGATTATACATTTTAGCATTTTTCGGAACTTTTATTGTACCTGAAGGTATATTGTTATTTCCAGCTTTAACGCCTATCTCCAAACTATTTAAATCTGCTTCTCCTAATATAAACTCAGTTTTTGCTGTAGATGGGGATTCAAATGTGGCACCTGCATCGGAACAAGGACCTATCATTATAGCAGAATAAGCATCAGAAAATCCGCCTACGCCTACAGGATCCCAAGGACTTATAAATAAAGATCCCTGAGATGAATGCTGAAGCACCCTTAATATCTTTTCTCCATTGCGGTTAGGCTTTATATCTGCACTTCTTATAGACCAACTATTAATTCCATCTCCAACTCCGTAAAGCATTCTGCTATTAAATCTATCTTTATTCGCCGCAAAAAACTGAGTCTGAGAGTTTAAATATATCCGTACGGCTTCTTCAAGACCAATTTCCTGCAGACGCATATTTCCATTCCAATACTCTTCAGCAGTCAAAAACCAGCCGTTTGAATTCTTATCGCTTATTTTTGAAGCTTCTCTATTATCATAATTCCAAAACTCCGAAATATTGCATCCAGGCATATAATTGCCTTCTTTTACATACATTTGTCTTAATGAAACATCCCACCAAGCACGTGTAGCTCCTGCACCCCAAGCCTCTGTAATGATATTCCATTCATAATTTTTAGGGTCTGAACCGTACACAACCTGAGTTGCTTTATTTCTGTCATATAATAATTTTTCTACTTTTATTCCTGTTTTTTCTATTAAATCGGATATGGCGCTGCCTGCGGGAAGTCTGCCTGTTGGATCATCAACCCTTATAACAAATTTAACAGTTACAATATCATTATTATATTTCCACCATCCGTTTTCTTTTTTTAATTTCCCTCTGTTTTCAGGCAAATCGGCGGCTTTCTCCATAGCTTTATTTATATCATTAATAGCTTTTTCCTCATTGCCGTTAATAGTCATACCCATTTTTGAAGGTATCAGATTATATCTGTAGGTTCCGGGCTGACCTGGTGTTGCCTGAGTAAATGAAGGCTCCCCAGCTCCTCTTAAAATTTCATCAATAAGTTTTTTTCTGTCAATTAAAAAATTCATTGCAAATCTTATTTCCCTTATAGCCAAAGGATTAAAATAAGTTTTACCGTCTTTTGCATCAATAGTATAAGGTGCTTTATTAGGTATAGGATTAAATAATAAACTCCAAGATCCTGAAGGCACTGCATAAGTATCCAGCTTTTCTAAATCATTTTCATTTAATGACAGATAAGTACCTCCGTCTATTCCGCTTGCCATTAAATCGGCTCTTCCGTCTGCCACATCTTTAATAGCTATAGTCATATCAGTTCTTACTTCATATATTATTTTATCTATTAAGGCTCCGCCTGTGTATGTTTTAATTATTTCTTCTTTCTTATTATTATACGAACATGAAAATAATATCAGCAATATTAGTATTGATAATTTATCTAAAATTTTATTATTTGATTTCATTATAAAGCCTCATTATATAAAAAGAACTTAACATAATATATAATAACGGCATAAATAATAAATGTCAATAATATAAAAAATAATTAAAGCGAAGTTTACTGAAATTTATATTAAAGCTCAAATACAGTATATGTATTTCTTTCTTTTTAAATTTATATACATACTCCTTAATCTTTTTTATTGCAATATTATTCTAAAAAATTAATAATTATCATATCAAGTTAACATACTTCATAAATTTATGAATTAAATTTTCGATAATAATTCATACAGATACATTTCTATACTTCAATGAGGATCTATTATGAATATGCAAAATTATAATGTTTTTAATGATAAAGTATATATTTTACTGGAAGAGTTCAGCGATTATCTGCAGACATTAAATTTTGCAGCGCATACTATCAACAGCTACAATAAAGACTTAAAAGAATATTTAGATTTTTTAAGTAATAATAATATTTTCTTAGAAGAAGCGGATCATTATTCTGTAAGAGAATATTTAACATTCTTGAAGGAAAAATCTTTAACAAATTCAACTATGTCAAGACATTTATCATCTATTAAAAAATTTTATAAATATCTGATAAGAAACGGATACTCGGATAAAACCAGAATAGCCGATATGAAAAGTCCGAAAAGAGAAGAACATATAGCTAAATTCTTATCAATAAATGATATAGATAATATATTATCTATTGATGATGAAGGAGATTTTACTCTTATCAGAGATAAAATGATGGCATTATTTATATATGCAATAGGATTAAGAGTATCGGAACTTGCTTCATTAAAGCTTAGTATGATAAAAAAAGGAAGCGAAACATTAAGAATATGCGGAAAGGGAGAAAAGTTCAGATATATACCCATACTGCCTATAGTATACGAAAATTGGGATATATACATAGAAAAAAGAAGAAGCATTCAAAAAGAATATTCTCAAAACAATGATTATCTATTCATAAATAAATTCGGAAAGCCTATAAGCGACAGAAGCATAAGAACTTCTATGAAGCGTTTAATAAGAAATTCAAATATATTAACAGATTTCTCTCCGCATACTTTAAGACATACTTTCGCAACTCATCTTCTTAATAATAATGCAGAGATAAGAGGTGTTCAGGAATTACTTGGACATGAAACTATATCAACTACTCAAAAATATACACATGTTACAAACTCAAGACTATTTGAAGTATACAATAAATTTCATCCTCATTCTAATAATTAGTTTTTTACTGCTGATAATTTACTGTTTTGCATTATGGTTGATTTATAATAAATACTTTTTAAATAATGCAAAGTATATTTATAACTATTTAATATGACAAAATATACTCAAGTATATATAATTATGCATCTTATATTTATTTCTTTATAGCTAAATACCTATTTAAATAATATAACAATTTTTTTTATTTTTCAATTTTTTTAAATTGAAATATTTATTTTATCATACATTTATATATAATATCATATAAATATTTTTAATATATAAATTAAGCAGGCAGTTAAATGAAAATCAATTTAGATAATTATGCATTAATATCATTAGAACAATTAAAAGCTTATAAAGAATTGATATCAAAAGACAGAATAGAAATTATCTCAAAAAATAAAAACGGTATTATAAATGTAATACCTTACAATAAAATAGATTATTTATTTGAAAACGAATTAAATATATTATTCGAAAAATCAGATTATTATATATATAAATCTTATTTGAAAATGATAGAGTTTTTTATAGATCCTGAAGAAATAAATAATAAGGATTATTTTTATTCTATCTTTACAAACTGCAAAGATGCAGATGAAGATATAGCATCCGAACAGGAAAAGATACTTGAAGAGATATTATCTATGCCGTATGCAGACAGAATAGAAAATATAAAAAGCCTGATATCCGAATTAGAAACTGAAGAAAATAAGGATAAGTTTACTTTAAAAAGCGCAAAAATTATAGGTGAAATATTAATAAAACTAGGACTTATGCATAGAATAAATGTTATAGGCAATATATCTGAAAATACTGAAAACGGATATGATGAAATAAAAAAATATAATATAAATTATGAAGAATTAATGAAAAGTGTTGCAGAAAGCGCTTTCATATTATTAAATAAGCGTTATGAAAAAGAAAATATGTTTAATGATACTATAGGATTTACAGGATGCAATATAATAGATCATAGCAACAGACTATTCATAAATACTATAGAATTTATGATATTCTACAATAAAAATATTAATATGGGAATCTTATCAAAAATAAGAGCCAAATGGAAAAATAAATATATGCCTTACTATACAAAAGTATCCAGAAAAAACAAATTTTTAAAAGATGTATCAAAACTGGATAATATATTTAAATTAGGCATAAGACAATTTGATTATATTGAAATAGTGAATATGTCAATTGCGGCATTACTGCATGATATTACTCTTACGGAAATTATAAATTATCTGCCTTTAAAAAATAAAAATAATAAAATATACTCCCATTCCATTAAATCATACAACTATTTAAAATATTCTATATCAAATAATCAGGATATTAATTTAGCTGTAGGACTTCATCATGAATATTACGGATACGGGCATGGAGTCGGCATTACTTTATGTGACGCTATCAGAGCCAAAAGACCTAATTTTGAATATCAGTATTTAATAAGTTTCGATTCCAAAGATATAATTAGCTGTACATCTTCCGTATATTATCCTGTAAAAATTTTAGAAATATTAGATTTATATGATTTTTTGAAATATAAGCATGATATCTGCTTTAATAAAATTGATACGAATACTGAAATAATAGATTATATGTATGATAATTTTCTCAAAGATGAGGTAAAGATAGATTATATAATATTTTCCATTTTTAGGAATTATCTGTCTGAAATAAAAGCGTCTTAATTATAAAAAATACAATCATCTTAAAATCATAATATTGACTTTAGATCTGAACCAATCCATTCTATTATCAATACTTTCAGTAGAATACTGCTTAAGCTTAAATACGGCAGATAAAATAATTATAAATCTTTTGTCCTTATAAGTTAAGCTTGAATATTCGTCTTTATTTAATTCTAAAATACTTCAGTCTCTTTTATCAAATAGTTTTACAGACTCAACAAAATTCAATAAAGATATTCCGAAAGATTCTAATTTATCATATAAAGCAGCTCCCATTCTTGTATTAACCAAAGCTGCAAATTCGAAACCAGATAAATTTCTAATTCTGCCCTCATGAGAAAGTCTCTCCAAAACAGCGGAGCTATTAGATTTTAAGATACCGTCTTCTAAAAATTCAAAAAACTCAAATTCGCCTTCTAATGATATTATTATTCCATTATATCCGCTACCAGAAATTATAACTTTGCTTGTACTCCCATAACAAAATAATCTATTGCATTCTTACTATAAGAAATCGGCAAGCTCCAAAAAATCATGTATTTTTTACAGCAATATATAAATCAATATTTCCGCTTACATTAAATCTGCTGAATTCACTAAAAGTATAATTTATATAATATTCCATATTTCTTTCATTAAGAAATATTTCAACTATTTTGTAATTGTCTGGCATATTCATTACTAATCCTTACTATATTGCCCGCTCCTAAGGTAAGTATTATATCTCCTTCTTTTTTTATTTTATCAAGCAAAGGCAATACTTCTTCTATATTTTTTATATATCGTACGCTGTTATTTTGTTTTCTTACAATATCACATATAATCTTACCGCTTATACCCGCTATGGGAGTTTCGCCTGCGGCATAAATATCAGTTATAATAACTTCATCAGAATCATTAAAAGCATATTCAAAATTATTTAAAAGCAATTCGGTTCTGCTGTATCTATGAGGCTGAAATACGGATATTATTCTTCTGTTTTTATAGGCATTTCTTACAGACGATAATGTAGCCTTTATTTCCGTAGGGTGATGAGCATAATCGTCAAATAGTATTATTTCTTTATCATAGAGTTTATTGAGTCTTCTGCCTACTCCCTCAAAAGTTTTAAGTCCTTCTTTTATTGTATTAATATCTATGCCTAAACGAATGCAGACTCCTATAGATGCTAATGAATTAAGCACATTATGCATTCCTATAAGAGGAACTGAAAACTCTCCCAAGCATTCTTTATTATGATAAGCTATAAAATATGTAATAAGCTCTTCGGTTCTTACAGAATCTATATCCGCATACAAATCATATTCTTTATTAAAACCGTAAGAATAATATTTTTTATTAAAGCTTTTAGATAAATCCCTTACAACATCATCTTCAAAGCATAAAAATGAACAGCCGTAAAAAGGAACTTTATTAATAAACTCTAAAAAAGCAACTCTTAAAGCCTCAACATTTCCGTAATAATCTAAATGATCATTATCAATATTTGTAACTATATTAATAACGGGGGAAAGTCTTAAAAAACTTCCGTCGCTTTCGTCTGCTTCGCATACCATATACTCGCTTTTCAGATCATTGCAGGAAGCATTGCTTTTTAAATTAAAATGATTTCCGCCTATAATACAAATGGGATTAAGATTGGCATACATCATTATCTGACTGATAAGAGATGTAGTTGTAGTTTTTCCATGAGAACCTGATACCGCTATGCCGTATCTTAACCGCATAATTTCAGCAAGCATTTCTCCTCTTGATATAACGGTTATCTTTTTTTTTCTTGCCTCAATAATCTCTTCATTAGTCATACTGATAGCTGACGAAGTTACAACAGCGGAGACATCATTTTCAATATTTCCTGCATTATGTCCGTAATAAACCTTTATTCCTGAAGATTCCAAAGATTCCGTTTTCGCAGTTTTAACTAAATCGCTGCCTGTAATAATAAAGCCTATTGCATTTAAAACACTGGCTATGGCACTCATTCCTATACCGCCTATTCCTATAAAATGTATTTTCTCTTTTATTTTCGCAAACATTATTTTCCCCGATTATTTAGTATTTAATACAGCAATTGATATTTTATTTATTATTTTTTTCCAGAGTTTTAATTATATCATCAACTATTGAGGATACGGATCTGAAGCTTAAATTCTTTTTAATATTTTCTCTCATAGTTTTTAATCTCTCGCTATTATTTAAATTATTAATAACAATATTTTCTAATTTTTCCTTATCCAAATCTGATTCTTCTATTAAATAAGCCATATCCTTATTAAGCAAATCCAAAGCATTAAAATACTGATGATTATCTGCAGCATAAGGAAACGGTATTAATAAAGAAGGAGCATTCACCACCAATATTTCGCTTATAGAACTGCTTCCCGCTCTTGATATTACAAAATCTGCTGCATGAAGCAAATTTGCCATATCTTTATAATAGCTATGAACAAAAACATTCTCAAGCTTAGCATTATTAACTTTAGATATTATATCCGAAGCCCATTTAGGACCTGCAAGCCATACTATATGCAGATTATTTACATGATTTTTTATATCTTTTATGCATTCGAAGAACAGCTCATTTAATTTTAATGCCCCCTGAGAGCCTCCCATAACAACTAAAAGCTTATCCTCTTCTTTTAATTTCATAACTGTTCTGGCGCTTTCTCTATGAACAATAAAAAAATCATTTCTGACAGGATTTCCAAAAACTTTTCCATCAGGCATAAACTCTAATGTTTTTGAAAAAGTCAGATACGCTCTTTCAGCATCTTTATAAAATATTCTATTAACTTTACCTGGTATGGAATTCTGCTCGCATAAAAATATTGGTATATTTTTTAATTTGGCGGTATAAAGCATTGGAAATGATACAAATCCTCCCATACCTATTATGCATCTGGGCTTATGCTTATTTATTATGCTTCCTGATTTAATTAAAGCGGGTATAAACTTTAATATAAATATTATTTTTTTTAGAAAATTTCCGGGAGAATTAATATTAATAGTATTAAAATCATAAGATTCCGGTATAAGAGGATAATCTCTTTGCGCCACTACAAGTCTGGGCTTATGTCCAAATTTTTTCAGATAATCATATATGGAAATAGCGGGAGTAATATGTCCTGCGGTACCGCCTCCGCATAAAATTATATTCATTGTTCTATCCTTTGAGTTATTTTTAATAAAACAGCCATCATTATCATATTTACCACCAATGCATTTCTCCCATAGCTGATAATAGGAAGGGTCATTCCAGTAGTCGGAAGTATAAGAGTTGCAACCATTATATTTAAATAAGCCTGTACGCTTATGAACATAGTAAAAGCAAATGAGAGGTTTTTTAAAAACAAATCATCAGTACGCAAAGATATTATAAATCCCCTAATAGTAAAAGATAAAAACAGCATAAGTATTATTAAATTGCCTATTAATCCGTATCTCTGAGATATTGATGCATATATAAAATCAGTTAAGGCTGCGGGTAAATGCGTGCTTACATCTCTTATATCCTCGTCTGGAATTCCTGTAATGCCTCCGTAATTAAATGATAATTTAGCTCTTCTAATCTGATAAATTTCCTCTTCAGGCTGATTCTGAGGAGATAAATAAGATAAAACTCGGCTTTTCATATAAGGAGTATTAAAAATAAATATAAAAAATAGTACGGCAAGAAAAATTCCTGAAATAAATATGGATCTTAATGGTATGCCTCCGTAAAAGAATATAGAAAAACCAACTATGGAAAATAAAAGCGCCGTGCCTGAATCAGGTTCTATTAAAATAAGTCCCGAAACTAATATTAATATTAATAGAGGAGGAAATAATCCTTTTTTTATATCTATTAATTTCTCCCCCTTTTTACTAAGCACACTTGCAAAATATATACTGCATGTTATTTTAGCTATCTCCGAAGGCTGTATGGTAATTCCGAAAGGAAGAAGAAGCCATCTTTTGGCATAACTTCCTGAAACTGTTATTCCGAAAAAATAAACCCATACAAGCAGTATCAGTGTAAAAAGAAGTATAATAGGAACCATCTTATCTAAAAAAGAAAAGAAGTCTGGAATAATAAGTATGAAAACAGTTAATATAAGCATAAATGATAATAATTTTAAATGATTAGAAAAATATGAAGTATTAGGCTCATGTATTGTCTGAGCTCCGTATATAGAAACCAGCCCAGCCACAAGAAGCGCCACATATATAATCAATAAATATTTATCAGGAAATAATTTTCTATTTAACATATTAATATAAATACTCTTCTTTTATAATATCTTATAAGCTAATGACATTTTTAATTCTATAAATGTTGTATTATTATAATAAGGAAGACCGACATGCAATCCTGCCGACGCCCCAATATTAAAAATTAAAGTTTCTTTTAAAAATTTAAAATTAAGTATAGAAGCTATGCCGAATTTATGAGATAAATGTTTTGAATTAATTAAATATGTAAGTCCGTAATATCCGCCTATATAAAATAAGCTAATCCTGCCTAAAAGAAAAAAATCATTAACTAATTCAAACTCGCTTTTTTCATGCAGTATTGAAGTTCTGGGATCATAGTAGTATTTTTTATCTCCGACATTCACATAAGACATATTAAGATTATTTATTAAAATAAAATTGTTAAACTTAAATATAAAATAAGGAGAAATATTTATTATATAACCGAAAGAATTTCCCTTTTTCATAGCATACAAATCATCAAAAGAATAGCCGACATCTTTGCTGTTAAACCCCGCATATCCGAAATTCATAATATTAAACATAAAATCGGCATACCCGCTTAACCTTATTCCGAAAAATGATAACGGCTTTATATCGGCAAATAAGCCTATCATATCCGATGATAATGAAAAGTTATTTTCTATGCCGAAATCAGCTTTCGTTTCTTTAAATAAAAAATCTGCGGAGTTTTTATAAAGATATAATCTGTAATATAGTCTTGTTTCAAAATTAAATTTTATATGATTAAATCCTCCCAAAGCGGCTTGCTCTATAAAAAGTTCATTGCTGTAAATACCATTATTTGTATCAACCGATAACCGCCTTTCATATATATCCATATTAAAAATAGTATTTATATCTGCAAAAACAATTTTTGAACATATAAATAATAATACTATAAAAATTTTCATTTTTTTCATTTAAATCTCAAATACATATATATACTTATGAAACTTTTTAATATGATACTTCATAAAATAAAAAAATCAAGATAAAAAATACCATTTTAAATAGATTGAAAAAAAATGTATATATGTTAATATTATCATAGAGTATATTATCAAGGTATATTTCATAATGTATAACAATATTATCAAGTCGATAATGGATAACAGAATAGGAGTTATAAAAAAAGACTCCACTTTATTAGAGCTTGCACTCTTTGCATCTAAATCTTCTAATAAAATATTGGCTGTTATTAACAATTCTGATAAAATAGTAGGTATCATTAATTATGATGAGCTTTTAGTAAATATCTTAAAAAATATAACTAAAAAAGATTCAAAAAATATACTTGATAAAGAAGTATCGCATTTTATGAATAAAAAACTCATAATAGCACATCCTGAAGATGATATAACATCAGCATTTGATACTATGAAAGAAAATAAAATAGATTATTTAATAGTAATAAATAATAATAATTATCCTATAGGAATTGTCAATATATACGACCTATTTGAAAATATAGTAAAAATAAGGGTAAGAAATATGAGTCTTGCCATTAATGATATAAAAAAAAAATCATCTATAGAAAAAGATAAAATAATAAAAAAATTGATGAAAGAAATTGACAGCCTTCATGCTCAGTCCACTATAGATACTCTCACAGGATTATTTAATGTCAGATATTTTAATAAAATAATAGAAAAAGAAGTTGAAAGAGCCAAGAGATACAAATACAGCATATCTATAATATTTATGGATATTGATCATTTTAAAGATATTAATGACATATACGGACATGACTGCGGAAATGTTGTGCTCAATGAAATAGGAAAACTTTTAAATAATAGTTCTGAAAATATTAATATGCTTAGAAAGAGCGATATTGCAATCCGTTACGGAGGTGAAGAGTTTATTGTTATATGTCCAAACACAAAAAAAGAGCAGGCTTATATAGTGGCTGAAAGAATAAGAAAAACCATAGAAAAAAAGAGATTTACTTACAGTTCAACTATCATAAATGTAACTGTAAGTATAGGCATAGCAGAACATAAAGGAACCTCTAAAAAACCTATAGCATATACCATTAAAAATGCGGACTCTGCAATGTATAAAGCCAAGCATCTTGGAAGAAATAAGGTAATAATTAATTAAGATATTTTAAGCCGTTAAGGGTATAAAGTATCACCCTGATAAAAGTCAACAGGGTGATACGGAGGTTTATGAAAAATTGTATTAATTTAACAATACTCCTAAATTATATATAAAATTATATAAAAGTCAATATTTTTTTAATATTATTATGAAATACTTGAGATAATATCATTAATTTCTGAAAATAAATGCGAGCCGTTTTTTAATTCATCTTTAACCTTATCTCTGGCATGTATTACTGAAGCATGATCTCTGTTAAAATCCAATCCTATTTCAGTAACAGATTTTTTAGAATATTCGCATGCCAAATATATTGCAACATGACGGGCTTTTGATATAAACTTAGTTCTATCCCTGCTTTCAAATAATGATGCTTCTATGCCGTAATAATCTGCAACTATTTTCTTTATTTCTCTTATAGTGGCATTTTTTAATCTAGGCTTATTTGTGAAATAGTCTTTAAATATTTCCAATTTTTCGCATTGCTCTATATCGGGAGTTATTTTCATTAAATCCCGTACGGATAAATAAGCCCTTATAGCGCCTTCTATCTTTCTTACATCGGTAGTTATATTCTCTGCCATATATTTCATAACTTCCTTGTCTATATCTGTATGCAAATCGGATAATTTTCTTTCTATTATGGCAAGCCTTGTTTCATACTGAGGCGGCTCTATTGAAAGTATAAGACTCTTTTCAAATCTGTTTTTTAATCTGGATTCAATATTTCTTAATTCTTTAGGAGGCTTATCGCTTACAAATACCATCTGTTTTGAAGAATTATCCAAAGCCTGAAATATCTCAAATAATTCTTTAGATGTCTCCTGAGCACTTTCCAGAAGCTGCAAATCATCTAATAAAAGCATATCTAAAGACTTATATTTTCTTTTAAAAATATCAGGTTTTTTATTTCTAAGTCCCAACACATACTCATCTCTGAATCCGCTTCCGTCTATATAAAGAACTTTGGCATTATTATTATTTTCAATATATGTATTGCCTATAGCCTGAAGTAAATGCGTCTTGCCTATTCCCACACTTCCGTATATATAAAGAGGATTATATTCTTTTCCGGGATTGGAAGACACATATTTTGCAGCCTCAAATACATATCTGTTATTATTACCCTGTATAAAGTTGTCAAATCTGAAATATTTATTTAAATTAGTTTTATTATTCGCAGATTCTTTTTTCGAAGCATCGGATATATTTTTATCTGAAATTATTTCTTTTTTTTCTTCAATTTCTTCAAAATATAAATGTTCGCTTACAAGCATAGAATCGACTTTTACATCTATGCATATATTTCTGCCCAATTTATCTTCAAAAAAATCTTTTATTCTTTTCAGAAAATCTTTTTTTATATGAGTAGCAGCAAAATCTCCCGAACATACTATACTGGCTCTGTCTTCCTCATCGCTTATTAATATGCTTCCTTTAAGGAGGGCAACGGCTGCAAACTCATTTTCTTCGTTTATAATATCTAAAAATTCATTCCAATATTTTTTTATATCTTCCATTTCACTATCTTTAATTAACTATTATTATATTTAAGCTATTCTATAATCGGTATTTTTATATTTAAGTTAAATTACTGTTAAAGTTATCATAATTATAAAAATTATTAATTTGAAGAAACCTTAAAAACAAACATGATAAGAAGAACCAATATTAATATTATTATAATTCCAAATATAAATATGCCCCATTTAATATATTTAACAATTTTATATACTGCGGTATTTTCATCAAAAAAAGTATTCTGAATGCCATGCAAAGCAGATATAATTAAAAGCAATATATCCTCGCCCAAGCCTGCCGCAGGTATTGCATCAGGAACTGCATCTATAGGAGAAATTGTATACAATAAAGCCAATACAAAAGGAATCCAAGAGACTATTGAATTTTTTTTCATACTTTTTTTATTATTAGCTATTTCAGGTTCTCTTTTATTACTATCAAAATCGTTCATAATAAACTCCGTAATTAAAAACTTCAAGTTATTTTAGAGTTTAACGCATTAATTAATATAATACAAGCTTATAAATTATTATTTGATTTCTTTATTATTGCTACCCTTAGCCATTAAATAAATAATTTTATTTAATGGCATGCAGTCGCTTTATTATTTTTTATTGCTGCTAATAAAAATTGTTCGCTTAAAGGTTATATCATTCTTTGAATTCCAGAAGTTTACAATTTTTATAATTTAAGCTTAATAACATTTAAAAATTATTATTTTTACATCTTGAGATTATATTATTATATTTAGAATCTTTAAACTCTATATGCGGTTTAGAACTCAGCATATGAATTGCCGTTATAAGAGAATAACTAATCCATGCTTTTTTTTCTGAAGGTTTTGACGACAATTCATTTTTTTTAAGAAGTTCATTCAAAGACTGAGCTATATCATCAATATGCTCTTCAAAGAAATCTTCGCATTCATCGCAGGTATCCATAGTGGCTTTGCCTTGTATTTCTTCTATTTTTTCTCCGCACCAAACACATTTTACAGACATTTATATACTCCATAAATAGTTTTTTATAATTAATATATAAGATTATATATTAATTAATTTTTTATAATCTTAAAATTAAACCTCATCATTTATTATAGTCATATGAACATGATCTTCCCATTTGCCGTTAATTTTTAAATATTTTTTTGCAAGCCCCTCATATTCAAATCCCAGTCTTTTAGCCAACCCTAATGAAGGCTTATTATGAGGCATAATATTGGCTTCTATTCTATGAAGTCTGAGTTCTTTAAATACTATTATTAATGCGGCATTCAAAGCCTCAGTCATATATCCTTTATGCTGCTGCGCCTCATCTAATTTATAGCCTACCGAAGCTGACAAAAAAGTACCTTTACAGATATTAACAAAACTAATCATTCCTATGATACTTTTTTTATCCTCTATCTTGAAAATCCAGAATTTAAGCATTCTTCCGTCTTTTATTTCTTCAATCTCATTTTTAATAATATTCTTATGTGTGCTTACCTTATAAAAAATATCTGGTCTCAGAGGATCAAAATCTTTAAAAAAATCCTTATTTCTGAAATAAAAATCGGTTATTTCGGAGGCTATATTTATATTAGGCTGAACTAAAAAAAGTCTGTCAGTTTTATAAGTCTTTTTAAGCATATAAGTTTCCGTCCCGTCAAACTATAATTTCAGAGTTCAAAATATTTAATCCCTCATGCCTAAGCAAATATTCTTTTCTGCATAATCCTCCTGCATAACCCGTTAATTTTTTATTTAAGCCTACAACCCTATGGCAAGGTATAATAATAGATATTTTATTTCTTCCCTCAGCTGTACCTACGGCTCTTGCTATGCTTCCTTTTTTATTTGAAATATTTTCAGCTATATCGGAATAAGTAAGAGTTTTTCCAAAAGGTATTTTAGAAGTTTCAATCCAAACATTATACTGAAAATCGGTTGCATATACAGCCAAAGGTATTGTAAATACTTTCAATTTTTTTGAAAAATAATTATCCAATTCTTTTTTTGCTTTTTTTATTAAAAGAGGCTCCTCATTTTTCATAATAATTTGATTGTCATTTAAATGAAATGCTAATGAAGTTATATATTTATAATCCTTATCTGCAGTTATTATTAAATCATTAATGGGGCTTTTATAAATATAGGCTTTATTATAATATTCTTTTTTTTCAAGCCTGATAATCTTCATAATCTAACCTTCTTAAGATTAATAAGAGGACAAGAAGCATATAAACTTTCAATAACATTATGATTAACGGCTGCAGATGCATACTCAAGAACATTTACGCTTACTAAATATTCCGCATCAATGGAAGCCACATATTCCGCCGTATCTTTAGCCGTAGAAAATATGCAGTTATCAAGAGAAACTCCGACAAAATCAAGTATCAGAGTTTCTTTATTTTCTCTTGCAGCATCAATAAACTCTTTATGCATATAGGAAAAGCCTGAATTGCCTTCATCGTCGGCATCAACTCCTTTTTGTACATATATGTAATCTCTTTTTTTTCTAAGACCGTTAACTATGGCAGAGCCGTAAGTTCTTGCAACACAATGTCTAGGCAGCAAAGTAATAATTTCCTCATCTCCAGTATCCTGATCCATAACTTTTATTTTTGAAAAATTTTTTTTATCATGAGTTGAAGCAAAAGATATATGATTAGACGGATGCCAATCCTGAGTTGCAATTATGGCATCATATTCTCCGTTCTTTATAAGATCATTTATTATAGATACAAGTTTGGAAGCTCCTTTTACCGCCATAGGACCGCCTTCCATATAATCATTTTGCATATCTACTATAGTTAATATCTTTATTCTGCTCATAACTTAAATCCGTAAACATTAATATTATGAAATCTTTTTAAGTCCTATACTTTCCTGTATGGTAATAAGCGCCTTTATTGTTTCTTTTATAAGATAGTCTATATCAACATGCAGCATATCGGCACCTTTATTTATGATAGTTCTATCAACTTTAGCTGCAAAAGCCTTATCTTTTAATTTTTTCTTAACAGATTTTACTTCCATGTCATCTAGGCTCTTTGAAGGTCTTACTAAGGCGCATGCTGTAATAAACCCTGCAAGCTCATCAACCGCATATAAAGTTTTTTCCATATTGCTTAAAGGCTCAATATCGGTACATATTCCATAGCCATGACTTTGAACGGCTCTTATAAAACTGCTAGGGAGTCCTTCTTTTTCTAATATTTCTTTAACTTTAATGCAATGCTCATCGGGATATTTTTCATAATCTATATCATGCAGAAATCCTACCATACCCCATTCATCTTCATCTTCTCCGTTTTTTTCAGCAAAATATCTCATAACAGCTTCCACCGATAATGCATGCTTAAATAATGAATGTTCTTTATTATATTTTTTAAATAGTTCAACAGCTTTATCTCTTTCTATACTAGCCATTTAAAAACCTCCAAGCATTGTTATAAGTATATATTATATTTTTCTATTTTTCAATATTTTTTATTATTATATATTTATAAATATCATAAAAAAGTTATAATAAAAACATATATAAAAACGATGATTATAAAAATATAACTTTATACGGAAAAAATATGAAAAAAATCATAATACTAACATTATTCATAAATATTATTACTCTATACTCAGCAGCAGAAAACGAAAATAAAATGATTAATGCTGTAAAAACAGGAGATATCAGAACTATACAAAATCTATTATCTCAAAATATAAATCCTAATATTAAAGATGAAAGAGGATACTATCTTATACATATAGCCGCTGAAAATAATCAGGCTTCTTCTATCAATGTACTAAAAAACTCGCCGTATACGGATTTAAATATATTATTGGAAGATAATGCAGAAATACAAAAAGATAATAAATATATAAATGCTTCATACTGCTCCGCTATGGATATTGCTGCTATTAATAATAATTATGAAAGCGTAAAATTACTGATGGATTTAGGAGCATGTATTAATTTTAAAATAAAAGAAAAACCAAGAAGCGAGTTTATAGCATCTCAATATGCAAACTCAAAAATACTTGAGCTTTATCTGAATAAAAACATATATCTTCTTATGAACAGCGAAGATGTTATATCATTAATAAAATATGCGGCTATAGGAAATAATAAAGAAAATATAAATTATTTGGTAAAAAATCTTGGAATAGATGTTGATACAAAAGATACTAATACAATGCTTCATTATGCGGTTGGAAACGGATCCGTTGAAGCGGCATACGAACTTATAAAATTAGGAGCCGATATTAATAATACAAATGCCGATTTCAAAACATCTTTGCATTATGCAGTAGAAAATAATTCTGATAAATTAATTGAAAGTGTCAATTTACTTTTATCTAAAAATGCCGATCCTAATATAAAAGATAAAGAAGGAAATACTGCATTGCATTTAGCCGTAATAAATTCAGGCAAATCAAGAAATGAATATATAGAAGTTATAAATCATATAATAAAATATAATGCCGATGTAAATACATTAAATAATAAAAATCAATCAGCTTTGAATATATCGGTTATTAATAATGATAATGAAATATCTGATATTTTAATAAATGCAAAATCAGAATTAAATAATATTCATAACGGATATGCCCCTATTCATACAGCTGTCAAAAATAATAATTTATCTTTAGCATCAAATCTGTTAAAAAATGGGGCTTATGTTAATATAAAAGATAAAAACGGATATACGCCGTTATATACGGCAGTAGAAAACGGCAATTTAGAGATATGCAGAATACTTATAAGAAGCAATGCATTAATAGATATTGATACAGTAAATTTGGCAAAAAAAACAAACAATAAAGAAATAAAAAAATTATTGGGACTTGAAACTCTGGATTAATAATTACAGTATTTAAGTTTTATTATAAATTATTTTTTTAATTTATATAAGCAAAAAGCCTGATTTATATCAGGCTTAATACTTCAATTAAAAAATATTCAATTATCTTTTAGCCATTTCATACTGCTTAGGAAACGGAATATCTATTCCTAAAGTCCTAGAAGCCTGTAATGCCCAATAAGGATTTCTTAATAGTTCTCTTCCGATATAAACTGCATCGGCGGCTCCGTTTCTAACTATCATATTAGCCATTTTAGGATCCGTTAAAAGCCCTCCTCCTATGCATGGAACCTTCATATATTGTTTTAATTCTCTGCAGAAAGGTATTTGATATCCTTCATAAGGAATAATTTTACCGTCGGCAGTAACAGCGCCTGTGCTGACATTAATAGAATCAAATAATCCCTCTTCTTCCAACGGTTTTAACATAAATACAAAATCTTTTACTGTGTTTCCGCCTTCTTTCCAATCATAAGATGATATTCTTATTTGTATAGGATAATCTTTTCCTAAAGCTTTTTTTCCTTGTCTCAAAATCTCTTCTAAAATTTTAGCTCTGTTTTTTCCGTATTCATCTGTTCTTTTATTTGATAAAGGAGATAAGAATGTTGAAATTAAATAGCCATGAGCGGCATGCACTTCTACCATATCAAAACCAGCTTTTTTGGCTCTTACAAAAGCTTTTACAAATGCATCAATAACTTTATCAATATCATCTTTAGTCATTTCAACAGGAGTTCTGTATTTGTCATTAAATGCTTCAGCTGTAGGTGCATAAATTTTATCAGTCTTTAAAGATTCGCATTTTCTGCCGCCATGATTAATCTGTATTCCTGCAGAGGCTCCGTTATCTTTAATAATTTTTGCTAATTTAGATAAGCCGTCAATATATTTATCGTCCCATATACCTAAATCATTGTCTGTAATGGAACTTACATAAGGAAGCACACCTGTAGCCTCAACAATAATTAATCCCGTTCCTCCTATGGCTCTTGCAGCATAATGCTGCAGGTACCAGTCATTAACAAATCCGTCTTCAGCGCTGTACATACACATCGGCGGCATTACCACACGGTTTTTTATTTCAATACTTCCTATTTTTAAAGGCGAAAAAAGATTGCTTTTTTCCTGCTTCATAAAATAACTCCTAAATATCTTATATAATAATATAGCAATATATTATATACCAATTTTAAATAATTTCAATTTCACATAAATTATATATACTATATAATTTATGCAAGCAGCATAATTATATTATTATCTGTCATCGTATTGCAGATTATTAAAATTAGTCTGAGTCTCATAAATATAATTTGTATCAAAACTATTGTGATAAAAATCAGTATGCATATTATTATTTGTATTATTTCTTATAATACTTTCTATGCTGCCTATAGATTCATCAATATTTCCTATGTACATTAAATCGGAAGCTGTTTTTCCGTCATAATTTCTTATAGTATAATCAGCACCTTTTAAAAGTAAAAATCTGTATGTACTGCCGTTATTATTTTTTGCAGCTTCATGCAAAGGAGTATCTCCGTTAATATTCTGAATATTTATATTAATAGGAGTTCTGCTTATAAGAGCTATTAAAGAATTAGTGTTTCCTATAGCCGCCGCTTTATGCAAAGGGGTATTTCCATATATATCTACAACTCTGTATGAATTGCTTCCGTAATTTAAAATAGTATTAACGGTTTCTGCATTTCCGTATTTTGCCGCATACATTAAAGCATTATCTCCTATAGCATCTTTTTTATATATATCTGCTCTGTATTTTAAAAGAGTATTTATAATATTGGTATTTCCTTCAAATATTGCATACTGCAAAGGGCTTGCATTGTATATATATGCATTTCCTGCGAACTCTATTTCCCTATCCCTTAAATCAGCATAAACTTCATTTGATTTTATATAAGAAGTTTCTATATTGATTATATTTGTATTATTCATTCTATAGCTTAAAAGCTCATAAACCATGTCTTCTTTATTAAGAGATATGGCATATATAAGCGGAGTAGCTGCCTCATCAAAAGGAGCATTCATATTAAAATTAGAATACATAATTATATTTCTTAAGGCATTGGTATCGCTGTTATAAATAGCCCTTAAAATAGACATATTTTCATCATAAGAATTTATATTATTATTTTCTGCATTATCAGTATTACTGTCTGAATTATCCGAATCAATATTGGATAAAACATATTCGGGGCTAATTCCGTAATTATCCGCTATATCTTTATCAGCGCCAAGTTTAATAAGCAGATTATAGGCATCGTTTTTTTGATGATATGCCGCATGATATAATGCTGTGCATCCGTCAGAATCTCTGTTATTAATATCCATATCAACATTTTTAATAAGAAAATTAATAGTATTCAAATTATTGAAAATAGCAGCATAATGAAGTCCGTTGATATTATTAGCGTATATTTTATCATAAACCAAATCTCTGTCTTTTACAAGAAGCATTCTTATAATATTTCCGTTTCCAAAAGCACAGGCATATAAAAATGCTCCTACTCCGTCATTATCTTCGGCTTTAATATCAGCGTTCTTATCAATAAGCTGCCTAACTATTTTAGCATTGCCTTTAAATATTGCATACATTAAAGGAGTAGCTCCTCCTATATTAATATTATCAATAACATCGGATACGCTGTTTTCAGGATAACATACATAAAAATTGTCAGGAAGCTTATACTCTATATTAACATCGCTGTACTCAAGCAATACTTTTACAGCTCTTTCATTGCCGCATTCAACGGCATATAAAAGCGGCGTAAATCCTATTTCATTTACGGCATTTAAATCCATTTTATATCTTAAAAGATTTTTTAAATGAGATTCATATTTATTTTCTTTTATAGCGTCAAATAATTCCTGCTCCTTTGAAGTAAGAGCAAATATATTAATACTGAAATTAATAATCAATATACTTACAAATAATATTTTTTTCATCATAAAAACATTTTCTCAGGTACAACAGCAGCATTATATAATAATATTTCATTTATAACAATATTTTATTTCAAAATATCCGAAGGTTTTAATCCCTCATTGCTTTTTATATCATTATCAGCTCCAAGTCTTAAAAGCAAATTATATGCCTCTTTTTTATCATTGGCTGCGGCATAATAAAGAGCAGTCCAGCCGTCATTATCCTGAGCATTTATATCTGCTTTTAACTGACTTACCAAATATTTAATATTTTCTATATTATCATAAACCACAGCCATATGAAGAGGCGTAGCATTATTTTTAGTTTTTGTATTTAAAAGACTTTCATTTTTAGATAAAATACTTCTCAGCATAGAACTGTTTCCAAAAGCGGATGCATATAAAAAAGTGCTCCAGCCCTCTTCATCAACAGCATTAACATCTGCACCCTTTTTTATAAGCATATCTACTATTTTACTGTTTCCTCCGCTTTTAAATATCGCATAAATAAGAGGCGTAGCTTTTCCTATATAAACCGCATCGGAAGAGTCATCTCCCAAATGAGTAAAATATCCGTCAGGCAATGTCTGCTCCAAATCTATACTATTGTTTGCAAGCAAAACATTAATAGAATTTATGCTGCTGTTTTTTATAGCTAAATGCAAAGCGCTTAATCCGTATCCGTCCTTAGCATTAATATCCGCCCCCCTATTAATAAGAGATCTGATGCTTCTGTAATCATCTTCCGTTACGGCTTTAAATAGTTTTGCATCAATATAGTTAATTTCATTATCTTCTTTTTCAATTTTCTGCGTCAATACGGTTTCAGGAAGAATATTATTATTGTCTCCTATATTTTTATCGGCTCCCAATATTAAAAGCAAATCATAAGCCTCTATGCTTTTTGAATTAGCGGCATGATAAAGGGCAGTCCAGCCGTCTATATCTCTGGCATTAATATCTATATTTGAATTCGTAAATAAATAATTTATAATTTCCGTATTATTATAACAGCCTGCTATATGAAGAGGCGTAACATTAAACTCTGTTTTACTTTCAATTAAAGCTCTGTCTTTCTCGGCAAGCAGAGACATAGTACATAAATCGGAAAAGGCTGCTGCATACATTGCGCTATTCCAAGTTTTAAAATCTTGGCTTGCGAGACTTGCTCCATTTTCTATTAAAATCTTTGTAATATCTCTTGTATTTTTATATATGGAATAAAGCAAAGGAGTAGCCCCTCCTAAATTATTAGAATAATCATTGGGAAGCTTTGTATTAATATCAAAATCTCCTCTCATTATAAGTTCTTTTATATATTCTGCATCATTATTATCTATAGCTTCATAAAAACTATAATCATATCCGTAAACAGATAAATAAAATAAAACAATTACAGCAAAAACTTTCTTCATAAATAAACGACTCTCAATTATTATAATCTATTATAAACTATAATAAACAATTTACAATAAAGTAAAAAACAGCAGAATATATAATTATTTTGCAGCGCTGTCGCGTAAATCATTAATGGTACTGTTAAGATCATATTCTTTTTTAGGCAATCCGACTGTAGGAAAGTCTGTAAGAGTAAACTCAATCCAAAACTCCTTATTCCAATAAATACCTTTAACGGAACCTGAAGTTATATCCGAAGGAAGCGTAGAAGGTCTTACCGCAAAAGTAGCCTGAATCTGCCAGCCGTCTAATTCATGCCAAACGCTTGCCTCTATAGAATCTAACTTAAATAAACTTTCTATTCTTTTTTCAGCATCAGAAAAATTAAATGAATTAATAATATCCCAAAAAGGATTAACCCAAAATTCATTTTCTTTTTCAGAGTAAGATTTTATATATCTATAGGTCTTTTCATTTGCACTGGTAGTTGATATTCTGAATTTCCATTGATCTAAAACCTGAAGTTCTATTCCGAAAGTGAATGCCGCTCTGTTATATCTATAGTTAATGAAATCATGCGTAAAAGAAAAACCAAAGTACAAATTAAAATCATTAATTATGCCGTCAAAAAACGGTTTTTTATTATTTTTTATTAAAATCCAATCCGTAATTTTTCCTAATGGTATAGGAAAATGAAAATATGAGTTTATGCGGTTAATAGTTAAATTTGTTCCCAATAAATTTCTTGATATGTCATAGGATATATAAGAGTGATTATATAAAAGTCTTACCGAAGCACCAGCTTCTGTGGTAAGCATTTTATTAGTTGAAAATTCACTGCGGTATGATTTAGTTTCCGCATTATATACAGGAATAAAATCGTAGCCTGTTGTTATGAATGTCTCCATATTAATATTTAAATCAGGCAGATAAAATAAACTGTATCCAGTTCCTCCCATAGAAAATCTAGTAGTAAAATTATGATTATTGAACTCTCCGAACTGGCTCCCTAAATAATCCGTATCAATATACTTTTCTTTAAATCTGTAGCTCAGATTATAAACCGTATTCCATCTGATAGTAGGTTCAAAATATTTAGTAAAATTATATGGAAGAATACTGTAAGGCAGAAACATAGAAAAACTCATTCCCGTACCTAAACCTAAATATGTATTATCTTTATCATAAATTAAATCCTCAGCAGTAGGAGATATGCTGTTCTGATATGAATATTCAATATTAACATTAGGCACAAATCTTAAAAATTCATTTGTAAAACTTCTTGATAAATCGCCGTATAAGTTCAGATAATCTCTTTCCGCAAGCTTATCGTTTAACTGAGTATTAAGCATAGGATTATCATAAAAGGCTATTCCTTCAGAAGTTTTATAATTTATAGTATGATTATAATCGGCTTTTAAATTATAGTTGATATTAACATTCGGAAAATAATACGATGTTTCATCTCCAAGCACAGAACTGTAGCTAGCTTCAATGGAGGGAAGAACAAGTTTATTAGGCTTAGGCATATAGTAGTTAAAATTAGTATTATTATCCACAGATATATTTCTCACCGCTTCCAAATTCCACTGCGCCCCTGCTTTTAAATTAACACCATATATATTATTATTAATATATATAGAGTTTTCAATATAACTTTCAGGATATGAATCTCCTATATCGCTTAAATTTCCTGTAATTGATGTAAAAAAAGTGAGTATGTCAAAACGCCCTCTCTGATTATAATAATCGGATCTGAAATATAAATCGCTATTTAAATTAAGCCTTCCTGTAATATAGCTACTGATATTCTCACTGCTGTATAATTGAATTGTATGATCATATTGAAACTTATATCTGGGTACAAACTTTCCGCCTTTGCCCGAACCGAAATAGTTAACATATCTTGTACCGTATCCTATACTTGAGGCAATATAAGAATCAAAAAGATAATACTGTCTTCCCAAAGCAAACATAGCATCTAATGCTAAATTCTGATACTGACTCGTATATCTGATTTCATCGCCTATCAAAAAACCAAGTTTTTGATAAGCATCAAATCTTATTTTATGCTGAACGCCGTATATATCAAATATTTTATAATTTTGTATATAAACGCCTTCTCTTAATGAAGTGCCGAAAGCCGATATAATACCTGTTCCGAAGTTGTTTTGCACAAATAATGGAAAATAAAATATTGGCTGTCTTCCCACCCTATATATGCTATTGAAAATCATCATTTTTTTGCTGTCCCAAAGATAGGCTCTGCTTGTAAGAAAATCATGGGCTATAGGTGTAAGCCTTGAAAAACTTACGCTGCTGTTTTCAGCAAAAAAATCCTGATCATTAAATTTTATTATGCGCCCTTCAACCGTAAAGCTCATAAATTTAGTACCGCCTCCAAATAGGATTCCTTTCTTATTCTCCCTATTAAACATGAACCATTCGCCGTTAAGAGTGCTTTCTCCTGCTTTTACTATTAAATTTCCTGAGGCAAAAACTTCTCCCGTTTTCAGACTATAAACAACTCTATCGGCTATTAATGTATTATTATATATTTTCATAGTAACATTTCCGTAAAGAGATATAAGCTCCTCCTGAGCATCTTCTATCTCATATCTTTCTGCAAAATCCGCTCCTATAAGCTCCACCTGTGCGCCGCCTCTGTTTATAGTTGTTCTTGCTATCTCTCTTATTTTATCATTATCCGATACAACTTCCTGCTTTATATTAACTTGTCTTTCAATAATTCTTGCCCTTAAAGAAGATTCTGTATCATAAGGATAAATTTCTATATTATTGACTCTTGCATACTCCCTGAGAATATGATAAGGAGTAAAATTTACTAAATTGATAAATGAAATTGGGTTTCTTCTGGCATCAAATCTGTTTATCTGCATTATAGCGCTTTCACCAGCGGAATTATCTGCATTTGTTTCCTGCGCATACAGACATACATTAAACATTAATGTAGATAAAAGCAAAATTAAGATCCGCATTACTTCCTCTAAAACTCAATCATAACTTTTTTAAGAAAATTTAATTTTAAAGAAATTGCGTTTTCCTACTTTTAAAATACCTTCTTTAGAAACAGGATAATTTATATCGCTTATTTTTTCATCATTAAGAGAAACACTTCCCTGAGAAACAAGTCTTTTTAAATTTGATTTGCTTTCAGAGGATATGCAAGCGCATAATATATTTAAAATATTATCATCTCTATTAACTGCCACCTCTTCAATATTATCAGGAATACCTTTTGAGCTGAATATTCTTTTGAACTCCTCCTGCGCATTATCAGCCTCTTTTTCGCCATGATATATTTTTACAATCTCTTTCGCCAATATTTCTTTTATATTTCTAGGATTCTCTCCGTTTTCCATAGACTTTACATAATTTTTAATATCTTCTATAGGTATGTCGGTAAGAAGCTCCATGTATTTAGATATTAAAGTATCAGGTATGCTCATAGCCTTGCCGTACATATCTTTAGCACTGTCATATATACCGATATAATTTCCAAGAGATTTACTCATTTTTTCAGCGCCGTCTAAACCTTCCAGCAAAGGAACAGTTATAACAGCTTGAGGAGATAAACCGTACTCTTTCATTAAAGTTCTTCCTACAAGCAAATTAAATTTCTGATCATTTCCTCCAAGCTCAACATCGCATTCTAAAGCAACGGAATCATAGCCCTGCGCCAAAGGATACATAAATTCCATCATGCTTATAGGCTGACCGTTTTTATATCTCTTAGAAAAATCATCTCTCTCTATCATCTGAGCTACAGTATACCTTGAAGTTAATCCCAACACATCAGCAAAACTCATTTTTTCAAGCCATTTTGAGTTAAACTCCACTATGGTTTTTTCACAATCCAAAATTTTAAAAACCTGCTGCTTATAAGTTTCAGCATTTTTTAAAACATCTTCTAAAGTTAATCTTGGTCTGGTCTTTGTTTTTCCTGAAGGATCTCCTATTCTGCCCGTAAAATCTCCTATAAGAAATACAACTTTATGACCTAATAATTGAAAATGCCTCATCTTTCTTAAAAGAACTGTGTGACCTAAATGTATATCTGGTGCCGTAGGGTCAAATCCTGCCTTTACAGTTAATCGTTTTCCGTTTCTTAATTTTTCTTTTATCTCTTCCAATCCTATAACTTCGCTTATACCACGAGTAATTAATTCTATAGATTCTTCCACACTGTATTGTTTATTTTCCATAATGATTAACCCTTTTGCTTTAAATAAAGCATATTATAATGCGATTAAATAATAATTTAAATTTCAATTAAAGTCAAATATAGATTTTTATTATAATTTTTTGTTTTGCATTTAAAAAATAAAAAAGTATGCAGTATCTGCGGCTTTTAAGCAAATTTTATAATAAGAATATATTGACTTTATTTAATTATATAATATATTTTTTGTAGAAAAAATTACAATGAGTATAAAATATGAGTGTTTTCAGTAAAAAATCTGATAATGCAAAACCATAGATAAAAACAATTAATATAATAACCATTTGATGGAACGGTTTAGGAAGCAGTTTGATGCTTGCACAAAACATAAAAAATTATGCGGTAAAGCAGGAATTGAAAAAGTTAATGTTGAAGCTAAATATTTAAGCAAAGCAGACTGATGCCGATTTTGCTTTATTAGGTATAATAATAGGTAAAATCGAAAGTAATGCAGGAGAAATAGGAAGTTATATTATAGCAGACGTATTAGCTGTAATTTTAATAATACCTAATTTTATAAAAACTCAAAGCGATGTAATAAATAATAATTAATTATATAGGAGAAATAAAACATGAAATTTGAAGAATTAGCTAGTCAAATAAAAATATTTGCTGACGGGGCTGATATAGAAACAATGAGAAAACAATACATAAATCCTTTTATAAAAGGATTTACATCTAACCCTTCTATAATGAAAAGAGACGGAGTAAAAAGCTATAAAGAATTTTCTCAAACACTTTTATCATTTATAAAAGACAAATCAATTTCTTTTGAAATATTCTCGGATAATATAGAGGACATGGAAAAAGAAGCTTTAGAAATAGCGGGCTGGGGAAAAAATGTATGCGTAAAAATACCGATTACAAATTCTAAAGGAGAATATACATCGGATCTTATTAAAAAATTATCTGAAAAAAATGTTAATATAAATGTAACGGCAATATTCACTATAGAACAGGTAAAAAAAGTAATTGATAATTTTTCTGAAGATACTCAAAATATTATATCTATATTTGCAGGAAGAATAGCCGATGCAGGAGTTGATCCTATGCCTATAATGAAAGAAGCTGTAGAATTGTCTAAAAAATATAATAATATAGAAATTTTATGGGCTTCTCCTAGAGAAGTATATAATGCTTTTCAAGCCAGAGACTGCAATGTGCATATTATTACATGTTCTTCCGATATGATAGAGAAATTATTTAAAATCGGCGCCAAATTAGAAGATATATCATTAGATACTGTAAAAATATTTGTGCAGGCAACTAAAGATTTAGGTTTTTCAGTATATGAATAAAATAGTTAAATAAAAAAGCATAGACATATAATTATTCTATGCTTTTATTTTTAAATAGCTTATATAAATAAATTAATTTAAAAACTTTTAATTTATATATACTTTATCATCATTTCTTTTGCAAAATTATTCAAACTAACATGTCTGTATTTAGCTGCAAGTACTAAATCTTCTATTCTTAACGCTTACTTTTTATTTATGCAGTAAATACATGGCCCTACAGAAAATATCATACCCTTCCGTACTCATGAACATTCATACCTATGCAATGATCCGTTATATAAGAAAATATTCTCTGTATTCATAAATTAATCCTTTTATAAAATACAATCAATATTATATTTTTATATTGTTTCCTATTTCGCATATAAATACGGCTGCAATCATACAAGCTCCGCCTATAATAAAATTTACTGTAATAGGATCTTTCATAAAAATAACTCCTCCCAATGCTCCAAAAAAAGATTCCAAGCTTAATATAATACCTGCCTTATTAAGATTTACATATTTCTGAGACACTGTCTGAAGCAGATAAGCCAGAGCTGTAGCTAATAAAGTTAAATAAATAAAAGAATATAAAGCTTCACTTGATATATTAGTATCAAAAGGAGTTGAAGTTACAGCTCCCAAGCAAATAGATATGATCCCCGCTTCAATGAGCTGCAATGCCGCCATTATAATGCCATCAACATATTCAAGCATTTTATCTATAAGCATTATATGTACAGCAAATACAAAAGCACAGAGCAATGCAAAAAAATCTCCTGCTTTTATGCTTTCAATTCCTTCAAAAGAACTCAATAAATACAGCCCTAAAAAGGCAATTAAAGCTGATATAAATGCAGAAATATTAGGAATCTTTTTATATAATCCCCAAGCAAGAAAAGGTATAAATATAATATAAGAGCCAGTAAAAAATGCTACTTTGGAAGCGGTGATAAATTTAGAACTCATAGTCTGTAAGAAAAAACCAAGAAATAATGCCGCACCTACAGGGATTGATAATATTATATCTTTCTTAGTTATATTCTTCATTCTCTTAAAAAATATAACAGCTATAAAAATGCCTCCTGCTAAATTTCTAAATCCCACAAGATAAAAAGGTTCTATTTCTTTAACAACAACCTTAACTGCCACAAAACTATAGCCCCAAATTAATACCGTTAAAAATATTCCTATAGTACCTAATTTTTCTTTATTAATCATAGTCATAAAACCTAAAATTATATTATCAGCGGAAAATAATATAATATTTAAATAAAAATGTCAAAATAGATTTAATTATGCAGCTGTTTTTAAGATTTTAATTTATTATTAAATAAATCGGAAATACTGCCGAATCCGTTTTCTTTTGCCGTATTATATTCTTTCTCAAGCAAATTTTTATCTAAACCGTTTATTTCATAATATTTTATCAGCTGTTCGCATATTTCAAAATATCCCTTTGAATATGAAATATATAAAGCGCTATGACCATTTAAATTCTTTTCTTTTACGGAAGCATTATTTTCTAATAAATATCTTACTATTTCATCTCTTCCGTTATCTGCAGCTATCATCAATGCCGTTTCTCCGGATTTGCTTTTATTATCTACAATATTAGGATAAAGCCCTAAAATATATTTAACAATATCAATATATCCTTTAGCGCATGCAAACATAAAAGAATTCCAGCCGTTAATATCAGTTATTTCTATATCCGCACCTTTTTCTATAAGATATTTAACAGATTTTAAATTGTCATAGATAACAGCCCACATTAAAAGAGTAATAAAACCGTCTGGACTATCCAATGACATTCCGTTAATTAAAAGAAACTCTGCTACATCTATATTTCCTGCAATAACTGCATGAACTAAAGCATTTCTATCCATACTGTCAAACGCTTTAGTATCTGCATTATTATCAAGCAGTGTTTTAACTATCTCAATATTTCCTATATAACATGCATACATTAAAGGAGTAACATCATTATCGTCAGATTTGTTAATGTCGGCTTTATATTTAATAAGTAAATTTATAATCTCTTTATTTTCTATCTCTATGGCGGAAATCAAAGCTGATTTTCCATTATCTGCAACACCGTCTGCAGAAACCTTATTCATTAAAAAATAATTAACTATACTTGTATGACCTACTGAAGCAGCAGCAGCCAATGCTTTAGGAGCTTTTTCTCTGGAATTATCAAAGAAATATCTGACAATATCTAAATGACCGTTATAAGCTGCAGATATAAAAGCCGTTGAAAAAACATTATGCCTGCTTGCTCCCAACTTAGAATGTATATAATGAACCAAAGATAAATTACCGCTTATAGCTGCTATTGTAAGCGAATATTTAGGTATCTCTATATTGTCATTTGTATTAAGTATATATTCAACTATATCAATATTGCCGCTTGATATGGCATAGGCTAATACAGTCTCATCATATATATCGTAATCATCAAGATTGGCATTATTATCCACTAAAAATTTCACCGCTTCAAAATTGGATTTCTGACATGAATACATTAAAGGAGTAATATTTATATCTGTCTTAGCATTAACATCAGCTCCATTCTCTACAAGAATCTTTATAATATCAAAATAATCTTCAGAACATGCATAATGAAGAGGTGTTTCATTATTGCAGTTTACGGCATTAATATCCGCTCCGTTTTCTATTAGTATTTGTACTATATCAGTATGACCATTTGCACAGGCATTCATAAGAGGAGTTATGCGCAATTGATCCGATTTATTTGCATCGGCGCCTGCTTTTAAAAGCAGTTTTACTATATCATTATGCCCCGATTTAGAAGCATGTGTTAATGGAGTAAGACCAAGTATATTACTTAAATTTACATCTATATCTTTATTTTTTAATAATATTTCCAAAGCCAGTATATTGTTATTCGCAGAAGCTTCATGCAGCTCAATTTCAATTTCTCTCATAATCAATAATCCTCATATAAATAATTTAATATAAAAGAATAAATAGTCAAATATATTTTTGCATATTTAATAATTTCAGGCTATGCAGTTTATAATAATTTAACAATATTTAAAAAAAATATAAATAATAAAAATATTATTTAAATAAAATTATTTATAGTAATTACTGAAGTATTATAAAAGCTATTGTAGCTATAGAGCAATATAAAGCGGTGCCTACTATATCGCATACAGATGTAAGCATAGGAGCACCGCTAATAGCAGGATCTATATTAAATTTAGTTAAAATAAAAGGAAGACAAAGACCTATAATACTTCCTATAAATACTATGCTGAACATAGATACTGCAACTATAGCAGCTATATCAAATCCTCCGCGTATTACACCCAATATATAAACTCCAGCAGCCATACTCAATCCTAATATAAAGGATACGCAAACCTCTTTTGAAAGCATATAAAACCAATCTTTTAATGCTACATCTCCTATAGCAAATGATCTTATAACCAAAGTGGCTGACTGACTTCCCGCATTGCCTCCGCTTCCTATAAGCAAAGGCAAAAATACTACTAATACTATATTTTTCTGAAGCGTATTTTGAAATATGCTTATAACTCCGCCTGAAAATATATTAATAAATACAAGTATCAAAAGCCATAGTATTCTCTGCTTATAAAGCGTTAATATAGGCGTAATTTTTAAATTATCATCAAACTGAATACCGCTTGAAGTTATGCCTGCCATTTTATGAAAATCATCTGTATACTCTTCTTCTGCAATATCAAGTATATCATCAACTGTAACAATACCAATCATGCAATGTCTGTCATCTACAACTGCAAGAGAATGCAGATTATATTTTTTTATAACTTCTATAGCGTTTTCCTGCTCTTCATAAACAGATATATAAGGACAATTATTTGTTAGACTCGATATAAGAGTATTTTTATCAGTAAAGAATAATTTTCTTAATCCAATAGACCCTATTAATGTTCTTCTTGCATCTATAACATATACGGTGGTATAGGTTTCGGATTTTTCCATATTGCTTCTTATATACTCAAAAGCTTCTCCAACCGTCCAATCGGGTTTTATGCTTATATACTCGGGCGTCATCAAGCGACCTATACTTCCTTCAGGATATGCCAAAAGCCATGAAGCTATTTCTCTATCCTCTCTATCTAAAAGCTTCAGTATATTTGATGACATGTCTTCAGGAATAGATTCTAAAAAGTATGTTCTGTCATCAGGATTCATATTCTCTAAAATCTCTTTGACATCATCTTCAGACATATTCTCTATTATTCTCTGCTGATCTATAGGAATGAGTTCTGGAAACACATTGAAATAATATTCTTTAGGAAGTATACTAAAAACTTTACATTTATCCTCATTTTTTAATGAGGTAATCAAATCGGCTGTTTCAACTTCCTGCCACAAAGGAAGTATATCCCTAAGCGACTCCCATTCTTTTTCTTCTATCAAATCCTCAATTTCAGGCTGCAAAAGTTCTTTAAGCATATTCAGCTCCGTTTATATTTCGTTATCAATATCAAAAATTTATTTTTTACTAATATCTGCTGCCCGCTAAATAAACGCCTAATTGAACACCTAAATCAAAAGAGTGTATACCGTATCTTGAATAATAAGGCGTTTTATAATTCATAGCAAAATCATAGTTAAAATATAATCCTAATGCGGCGGCGGCAAAACTGCTTAAATTATATTTAAAATCTATGGTAAACTTTAAATATGGTATAACAGCCTTTTCAAATGATCTTTTTATCTCTTCACTGTTTAATTTAGAATTATTATCACCGTCTTGAATATTAGCCGCTAAAGGTATTTTTACTCCCGCACCTAAGCCTAAAGATAGCACTAAAAATGTCACTCTAAAAATGGCTCCTGTATTTAAAGTATCAAATATATAAGAAACTGCTTTTTTATCCTGAGTATTTATATATCTGTAAGAACTTCTGTAATAGCCTATATCGGCTAATACATCAAATCCCAGCAATCCTCCGAAATCATAAAAATAACCTGGCTGAAGCAGCACACCGAAATCAAAAGAACTTCCGTTTTTTAATATATTTAATTTATTTCCTTCTAAGCCTCTTATATCAGAAAATGAGAAGCTTCCTGTAAGAGGAACAAACAATGCGGCTCCTCCTCCATGCTGAGCATATAAACCGAAACTGAAAAATGCCGCAAAAAATAATGACGCTGTAATTTTTTTCATATTCTTCCCGCTTAAAAATATTTTAATATTATGATATAAAAAAATAATATAATGTCAAATATTTATATGATTTATATTTAATTAATCTCTATAGTAAGTCCGTCATAAGCAGGATACATATTGGAAGGCAATTCTCTTTCTAAATGTCTATGCAAAACATCATGCGTCATATGCGTAAAATAAGCTTTTTTTACTGAAAGTCTGTCCGCTATATTTACAGACTCCTGCAAAGATAAATGCGTATAATGAGGTCTGTATCTCAAAGCATTCAAAACTAGAATTTCAGTTCCCTCCAAAAGTTTTAAGCTCTCTTTGCTTATGAAGCTCGCATCGGTTATATATGTAAAATTATTAAATCTATATCCCAATATATGAAGCATACCATGTTCTACGGGAATGGGAATAACTTTCATATCATCAAATATCATTTCATTTTCAATATAATGAAAAATAACCTGAGGAAGCCCACCTCCTATTTGAACGGGATTGAAAAAATAATCATATTTATCTCTTAAATTATCCATAGTATATTTATTGCCGTAGCAGTTTACAGGCTTATGCATTATAAAATTTAATGATCTTAAATCCACTATGCCTGAACTATGATCGGCATGGGCATGCGTATAAAATACAGATTCTATACTGCAGGCTTTTTCTCTCAGCATTTGCTGTCTGAAATCAGCCGAAGTATCTACTACATAATTTTTACTATTATGATTTATCAATACTGAAGAGCGTGTCCTTTTATCTCTCTTATCCTTGCTTACGCATACTTTACATCTGCATCCTATCATCGGAACACCGTCGGAAGTACCTGTGCCTAAAAAAGTTATCTTCATTTTATATACCTCCTCAAATATGGATATATATTTATTATATATTTTATAAGTTTAATATCAATATAATACTTATATATATTTAAGAATATAATTTTTTAATTATTAAAAAATTAATATTATATTTTTTTTATGAATCTCTCAGCCAAAAGTTCTGCATTTATATCTTCTATGCATTTATGGCTATTGGGGCAATTCTTTCTCTTATAGCATCTTGCGCAGTACAAATTTTCAACTCTTATAATTTCAGAATTATCCGTCAAAGGTCCAACACGAATTTCGCTTGTAGGTCCGAATATTGCTATAAGAGGTTTATGAAAAGCGCATCCCGTATGCATAGGAAAAGAGTCAACTGTAATCATTCCTATAGAATTTTTTATTAAATATGCCAACTCCGTTAAATTAAAAAGCCCTGAAGTATTTAAAACATTTTCAAATCCTTCGGATATTTCCATACATTCTTTATCATAATCGGAAACAGCCGAAATTATAATCTGCATATCTTTTAATTTATGTATCTCTTTAATTATTTCTCTTGACTTGCCTACTGATAAATCTTTTGTATCCCATCTTGAAAAGGGAGAAAAAACTATATATTCTTCTTCTATGCGGAAATCTCTATTAATATTATGCTTTATATAATCTGTTTTTTTTCTGAAATCGTCTTCTATAGTTTCAGGTAAAAAATAATCTAAATCCGTTCCGTCATCAGGACAATTAATAAATTTTAAAAAAGATATTAATCCTGCTACGGCATTTATATCCTTATAATAATTACTCTTAATGCCAAGCCATTTGCCCTTTGCATATTTTTCTTTTGCATGACATAAATATAAAAATATGATGCTCCTTTCAAGTCCCTGCAGATCCATTGCTATATCATAATACTCTTTTCTAACCTCTTTTATATGAGAAAAAAATTCTTTTATTGTAGAAAAAAATAATGAAGGAGATTTAAATATTTCTCTTTCGTATTTATATATATCTATAACATACAATTTATTTATATAAGGATTATTTTCCAATATACCTAAAGCTCTTTTATCTGTAACAATATCTATAATGCATTCAGGCCTCCATTTTTTTAAAGCCCTTATAACGGGAGTGATATGAAGCACATCGCCGAGAGAGGTCTGTTTTATTAAAAGTATTTTCATTATATACGCCTATTAATAATAACTTAAAATAATATATATATTTTTTATAATTATCAATAAAAAATGATGCACAGCATATTAATATTATCTATTTTCCTTAAAAAAATGCTCCTCAACTCTTATGCAAATCTCATGATATACTGCCTCATGATACTCCTGAGTTATATATGTCTCTTCAGCAGGAGCTTTAACTGCAATATCCGCCATCTCTGCAAGCTTTCCTCCGTTTTGATTAGTAAAAGAGACAATTTTTATACCCATAGCTTTAGCAAGTTTAGCGGCATAAATAATATTCTTAGCGTTTCCAGATGTGCTTATTGCAAAGAAAATATCTCCTCTGTCACCGAAACCCAATAACTGCTGAGCAAATACCAAATAAGGTTCTTTATCGTTAAGATATGCGCTTGAAAGTCCCAGATGAGATGTTAAAGCAACGGCTCTTAATGGAGATTCCAAATTATCGGCTATATATTTACCATCTTCAATTTTTAAAAGCTCTTTTCTTATATTTTCATTTATAGGACGTTTTTTTAAAAAACTTTTTAAAAGTTCGCCTGCTATATGCTCGCTGTCGCAGGCGCTTCCTCCGTTTCCCGCTATTAAAACTTTATTTCCCCTTTCATAGGTATTTATAGTTTCATTTATAACTTTTTCAATCTCTTTCTTTACTACTTCTAATTTAGGAAATCTGTTAATCAATTCTTTCACAGTTTATAATTCTCCTTTAAAGATAATTTTCATAAAAAACTTTTATTATTCCACAGCGCCGTATTCGTTCAGAAATGATATTAAAGTATCAGCTTTTTTATAATTTTCTTTTACATAGGCAAGAGCAGTTCTTCCTTTATTATCCCTTGAATTAATATCAATTCCATTATCACATAAAAGTTTTGCAATTGGAATCATATTTTCGCTTTTATCTGCGGACATAAAAAGCATTATTAAGGCATTATATCCGTCATTATTAGCCGCATTAATATTTACTTTATAATCAATTAAAGTCTGAAGAATATCATAATACAATCTATATGAAGATATATGCAAAGCGGTTTCTCCGTAACTGTTTGAGGCATTTACATCAGCACCGCTTTTTAATAATATTTTAACTATATCATTATATCCGCCCGAAGCAGCCATCGTTAATGCCGTATACCCCATTTTATCATATATGTTAACATCGGCATTTGAATTAACAAGAAGTCTTACAATAGCGCTGTATCCATGATGAGAAGCAAGCATAAGTCCCGTAACTCCGTCCTCTGAAACAGCATTGACATTAACATTTTTATTAATAAATGAAACCACATCTTCATACTCGCCTTCCTCGCATGACTTTAAAAATTTAGCTTCATTATCAGTTAAAGAATAAGATACATTAAAAAATAATGCAACAATAAAAATAGTATAAATTAAACTTTTCATAAATAACCTATTTCCTATATTATACATATATAAATAAGATAAAAACTATATTTGTAAAAAATTTTTTATAAAAATAAAATATAAAATTATTATACTTTTTAATTATAGATATTTATAATACATAAATATTTGATATATTTTATTAATAATTATAATTTTTAAATATCAGAAAGACAAATATAAAAATTGTGAGCGTCTGGCAAGTTCACTTGACAGAGCCTTAGAGCGAACAATTTTTATTAGCAATAATAAAAAATTATTATTTTTAAATAAACTGCTATTGACATTGGAGCGTACTCTAATGCTATAATTAAGCAAAATAAGGAGGAAGTATTTTTATGACAATATCGGAAGTAAGTAAAAAAACGGGACTGTCAAATGACACATTAAGATATTATGAGAAAATAGGAATAATACCCGAAGTGCAAAGAAGCCGAAACGGAATAAGAAATTATACGGATTATGATTTAGGCTGGATAGAGTTTTCTAAATGTATGAGAAATGCGGGTTTATCTATAGAAGCTATAATAGAATATATTAAATTATACAACAAAGGAGATTCTGCCTTAGAAGCCAGAAAGCAGCTATTAATAAGTCAAAGAGATAAAATGCAGGAAAAATTAAATAATTTTCAATATGCTATAGATAAATTAAATAAAAAAATAGAAAATTATGAAAATAAAATGCTGATATATGAAAAAGATATGCTTAAAACTAAAAATAATTGAGCGTTGATATTATGAAAATAAAAAAATATTTTTTCAGCTTATTAATTTTTTCATTACGGCATGCAGATATATTTACGGAAATAATGCCTCATATATGAATATTTTAAATATTTCTGTAAAATTAAAAATAAAAGACAAAGAATATAAATTAATATTATATGATAATCAAACGGCAAAAGATTTTTTATATATGCTTCCTATGACTATATATATGAATGATTTAAATGGAAATGAAAAATATTATAATTTAAATAAAAATCTTAATACAAAAACTGAAAATATAGGAAATATAAAAACTGGTGATTTTTTATTGTATGGAAGCAACTGCATAGTATTATTTTATGAAAGCTTCAGAACTTCCTATAATTATACAAGACTGGGATATATAGAAAATATAGAAAGACTAAAAGAAGTTCCTGCAAGCAGGGACATTGAAATAACTTTCAGCATAAATTAAAAAATAAAAATTATTGACTTCTGGCAAGTTTACTTGACAGAGAATTATAAGCGTACAATTTTTATTAAGAGCAATAGGAGCAGAAATGAAAAAAGTAAAATTAAACAACGGCTTAGAAATGCCAATATTAGGTTTCGGAGTATATCAAATACCTGATTATGAGGAATGCAAAAAATCAGTATTAAATGCCATTGAGGCAGGATACAGATTAATTGATACGGCATCTGCATATTTTAATGAAAAAGCTGTCGGAGATGCAATAAAAGAAAGTAAAATTGACAGAAAAGAACTATTTATTACAACAAAATTATGGATATCAGATTCTGGATATGAAAACACTAAAAAGGCTTTTGAAATATCAATGAATAAATTAGGCTTGGACTATTTAGATTTATATTTGATACATCAGCCTTTCGGAAATTATTATGGTTCTTGGAGAGCTATGGAAGATTTATATAATGAAAATAAAATAAAAGCCATAGGAGTATGCAATTTTTATCCTGACAGATTATTAGATTTAATTATGCATAATAAAATAGCTCCTATGATAAATCAGATAGAAACTCATCCATTTTTCCAAAGAGAAGAGGACAATAAATTTATGAAAGAGCATAATATTCAAATACAGTCTTGGGGACCTTTTGCAGAAGGCAGAAACAACATATTTACTAATGAAACTTTGGTAAAAATAGCAAAAAAGCATAGTAAAACTGCAGCACAGATTATACTGAATTGGCTTATAAAAAGAGATATTGTTGTTATACCTAAAAGCGTTCATAAAGAAAGGATTATAGAAAATATCAATGTATTTGATTTTGAATTGGATAATGATGATATGAAAGAAATTTCTAAGCTGGATAATAAACAAAGTTTATTTCTATCTCATACCGATATTGAAACGGTAAAGTATTTATGCAGTTATAAAATTTAATATTTTTATAATTATATATTTATTTTTTAATTTAAAATGATAAGTATTTTAATAAGGTATGCAAATTAATGAAAAAGGAAAAATAATGAAAAAAATATTTTTGGGTTTATTATTTATTTCTGTTATTGATTTTATATCGGTATTTTTATTAAATAAAAAAGCGGAGGCAAATATTAATATGGAGAATAGCAGCAAAGTATTTTTTAATTTTAATACTAAAACTGTAAAATTGAACAGCGGATATGAAATACCTTTAAATGGAATAGGAACATATAGTTTGCTTAATGAAGTTTGCTATAATTCCATACTATTTGCATTGCAAAATGGTATAAGATTAATTGATACAGCTTATATATACCGCAATGAAGAAGAAATAGGAAAAGCCGTAAAAGATTCTAAAGTTGATAGAAAAGATATATTTATCACTACAAAACTATATCCTAATCAATACAATAATGCAGAAAATGCTATAAATGAAGCATTAAAAAAATTAGATGTAGAATATATTGATTTAATGCTTCTTCATCACCCTGGCAATAATGATGTAAAGGCATATAAGGCTATGGAGAAAGCTGTTAAAGAAGGAAAAATCCGTTCAATAGGATTATCTAATTGGTATATAAAAGAACTGAAAAAATTTTTAACGCAGATAGAGATTATGCCAGCATTAGTGCAAAATGAAATACACCCGTACTATCAGGATACTGAAGTTATTGACTATATTCAAAGCTTAGGCATAGCGGTTGAAGGCTGGTATCCTTTAGGAGGAAGAGGCTATCAAAGAGAGCTTTTAAATGACAGAGTATTAAAAGATATTGCTCAAAAATATAATAAATCAGTTGCTCAAATAATATTGAGATGGAATTTGCAAAGAGAAGTAATTGTAATACCAGGTTCAAGCAACAGAGAACATATAATTGAAAATACGGAGATATACAATTTTAAATTGAGTGATGATGATATGCAAAAAATAGCAAAATTAAACCGCAATGAAAAACATGACTGGTATTAAAAAAAATTTTTAGCTGTAAATCAGCAGTAATTAAAATATAAGCGTACAATTTTTATTAGGAGTAATAGGAGCAAAAATGAAAGTATTAATCTCATTCATCAAATACTAAAAAAGCCGCTGATCTTATAGGAAAAGTTTTAAAAGATGAATTTCAAAATGCTGAAACAGACTTTTTTAATGCAGAGCCTGAAAAACCGTATTCATCAAATTATAATAAAGTATTAAGATGAAGCTAAAAGAGATATAAACAGTAATCATAAGCCGAAACTAAAAAATAATATAGCAAGTATAGATAGCTATGATGCTGTATTTATAGGAAGCCCAAATTGGCACAATACTATACCTCCTCCTCTAAATACATTTTTAAATAATAAATAAGCACTGTAAATATATCTACAGCGCATATGTAAATTAATTAATTAATTATATCTTATTTAAAACATTTCTGATATTCGCCTATATCTAATTTATCGAGAGAGGCTCCGTATATGCAATAAGTTTTTTCTACCTTTAATCCGAAATCTTTAAAGCTTAAAGTAATAGGAGAAAGAAACGCATTCATATCATACTCAAGAGAATCGTAAAGAGATTTTTCTCCTCCCGCAGTGGTAATAATCTGAAATGTCTTATTCTCTAAACATTTCTTTTCGCTGCTATGATATAAATATCCCAAAACGCAATCTTCCCACTCTTTTAATAAGCTTGGAGTAGAAAACCAAAACAATGGAAACTGGAAAATAATCTTATCGGCTTCTTTTAATAATTCTATCTCCTCTTTTATATTTTCTTTTGTTATTTTACCATCTTTATAAATTTCATTTAAATTATGAATCTTTACATTATCAAAATCTTTTACGGATTCTATAAGCTTTCTGTTAACCTCTGAATCATTCCAATATGTGTGCGAAAAAACTACTAATATTTTCATCAATATAGTCTCCTGTATTATTTATTTTAGCATGCAGTATATCATTCAATTAAAAATTAGTCAAGTTTTACTTACAATTTAGAGTTTAGTCTCTGAAGATAATAGCTCATAAATATAAATAGTCCCATTACAGATATATAATCAGTAAAGAATAATATTATAGGCTCTTCATAATTAAAAAAAGAAAACTCTGTCATCAAAAATATTTTATTATATAAGCCTCTTTTTATAAATGAAATTATTCCGTATAATGAAATTAATAAAGCTGTTATTATAGATATTGGTTTTTTAATATTAATAAATTTTTTACTCATATTTATAAACATTCCCCAATGCATTCCGATATGAGCAGACATAAATATAAAAGCCCAAGAAGAAGAAATTATATGAAGTCTTCTTGTAAATGCTCCGCTGTTATGAATATTAAGAAAACCTAATACTCTTTGAGAAAATAATATTCCGCTTATCATAAGACCTGCCATACATAAAAAAAGCATAGTATTGATAAATGTATTTAAAGCTCTGTTAAAATTGTATTTTCCTTTAGGCAGATTTTTATACCAATTAAAATTAAGTATATGATGAAGTATAAAAAATATAAAAAGCAGAAAACCCAAATATTCATGCATAGCATCGCCTGTAAAATGATACGCCATTAAAATGAAAAAAAGTACAGTCATTATTATATCTACAAGTATTTTTATTATTTTTTTCATATATGAGTTTTCTCCTTTTTTATATAATTAAATAATTCAGTAATTTTGATAATCTGATTTTCTAATACAAAACTTTATTTTTTGTTTTTTTACTTCTATGTATTCTCATAATTTAAAATTTTATTTATAAAATATTTATTTTTTCAAGCCAGCTTTTTATATTATTTTCAGAACCATTTACTCTTGAACCGTATATACCTAAACCTTCAAGCATTATATAATTGGGAGATAATGAAGCTATATCATCTATACTTATACCTAATCCGCCTCCTCCATGCGTGCATAAAGGAGCTATTTTTTTACCGCTGAAATTATGAGTAGATAATAACTGCTTTACTGCTATCGGGATAGTGTTTCCCCAAAGAGGATAGCATAGTATAACAGTATCATAGCTTTCTAAATTATTAATATTAGAACTCAGTTTTGGAAGACTATCTCTTTTTAATTCTTCTCTATACTCAGCAACTAAATCACTGTAAGTTTTAGGATATTCTTCAAGCCTTTTTATTTCAAATATATCTGCATTCGTAAAATGCTTAATCATATCTGCAGCTCTTTTTGTATTTCCGCCCCAAAAAAAATATACTATTAAAGTTTTGGCATTTAAACTCTGAAAGAATAAAAAGCCTGAAAGAATATAAGTTAATAAAAATATTTTTGTTATTTTTTTCATTTATATATATATTCCTTATCATATACTTATTTTAATTTGCAATTTCAAAGCTTACTTTTGTATCTCCTATGGATTCAAAAATCTCTATGCCTGAAATTACTCTGCCTATTTTCTGCATATAAAATCTCTCGCTGTTTTGCTTATACATTATTACAAAGCTTTTTCTCGGAGGATAATATATTATATCTCCGACTTCATATCCTGTATTTTTTACATTTTTGTCCTTTAATTTCAAAAAAAGACGAAGTCAATAATAATACATATATTAATATTTTTTTCATATTAAAAATAATCCTTTAATAATTTTTTATTTTTATACTATGCATAAACTTACAATATACCCGTATTTTGAAGCCAATTTTTTATATTGTTCTCAGAGCCTGAAACTCTTCCTCCTGATAAGCTTAAACTTTCCAGTATATTAGAGTCTTTGCATAATGAAGTTATATCTCTGATGCTTCTTCCAAGTCCGCCTCCTCCATGTGTGCATAAAGGAGCTATTTTTTTACCGCTGAAGTTATGAGTTAATAATAATTGCTTTACAGCCTGAGGAATTGTACCCCACCAATTAGGATAGCATAATATAATAGTATCATAATTTGCTAAATTATTTATATCAGTGCTAAGATTCGGCAGAATATTATTATTCAACTCGGTTCTTGCTTTATTTAAAGTATCATTATAAGAACTAGGATAGCTTTCAGAGGTTTTTATTTCAAATATATCAGCCTGAGTCATATTTTTTATTATGTCGGCGGCTTTTTTAGTATTTCCGCCCCAAGAAAAATATACTATTAAAGTTTTTGAAGAAGTCTGGGCATTTAAACTTCCAATCATCAATGTTATTGATGCAAATAAGAATATTAATATTTTTTCCATTTTTAATTTCTCCTATTTATATTATAAAAAATTACTCGCTTATATACTCTATTAAATAAATTTAACAGAGGCTCGTAATTTTTTATTACTTACTTATTTATATTATAAAAAATTGTTCGCTTATTTTTTTGTGAATGATAAATCATTCACAAGCTCATAATTTTTTATTGTATAGAGTTAATTACAGCTAGAGCATTTAAAGTTCTAGGATATCCTATATAAGGTATGCATTGCGTTACAGCTTCTATAAGCATATTTTTATCATTTCCTACTGCTATATTTGCATTAGCATGGGCAGCAGCCTGAGGTTCTGCACCGCCTAAAGATATTATCATTATGAAAGTTAAAAGCTCTCTAACCTGCATATTAAGTCCGTTTCTTGTATAAAAATCCCCGAAGCAATTAGCCGATAAAAAGTTCTGAATATGCTTTTGATTTAGAGGTGCATTATTATGGGCATCTAATATTCTTTGTCCGAAAGTATTAGTTTGTACTTCCAATCCTTTATAAAATCTGGTTTCTTCTGTAACAGTAGATTGAGACTCTACAGGAAGAGATATATTTCTTTCTTTGAATACCTTATTAGCTTCTTCTAATGCAGCAAAAACTCTTGGAAATCCCACATAAGGAGCACATTGATATAGCGCCTCTTTTATTTCAATAGGACTAACTCCTACATTCAAAGCTGTTTCTACATGATTTTTTATCATATCAGTGCCATAAGAAGCTGTTAAAGAAACTAAGCTTACTAATTCTCTTAATTTAGGATCTAAAGAACCATGATTATAAACTTCGCCGTATAGAAAATTATTCAATATATTTTCTAAGTCTGTATCATCTGCTTTAGTTACAGATGCATCCCGCTTTAATAAGTCATTATATTTATTTTTTGCTTTTTCCGTCATATTTAAATTTACTCCTTTGTTTTGAATATTCTTATAGCCGTCTGCGCATGAAAATACAAAAATACTGCATGCTATCATAATAAAGTTTTTAATATATTTTATCATTTTATGTCTCCTTTTAATATTATTCTGCAAGCTCTATAGTCATATTGAAATCTCCTTTTATATCAGATATTTTTGATACATCAGAAGCATTTTCAAATTTTCCTAAATATATTAAGTTATTTGAGTATCTGAAGTTTTTATAAAAAATCGCTATATTACCCCAAGGAGCATAATAAGTTATATCTCCTGCTTTAGGATTTATTCCATCTGGTTCATTTTGAGTATTTAGTTTTTTACTTAAATAAAATATTTTTTCTGTGCTGTTATAATCTTCCGCTTTAATATTTAAAGGAAGAAGTGATAAAAAATCATTTCCCGCTTTTGAATCATTTATTAAAGCATAAATCTCATTTCTGTTAAAAGTTAATTTTATCCTTGTGTTTTGAGTAAAAGCATTCATCGTAAATATAATAAATAATATAAAAACTGTAATAATATTTTTCATAAATTAATTATCCTATTTTTTATTATTGATTTGTATAGCTGTAATATTCTTCATCTGTAACATGTTCAAGCCAAGTAACATTATTACCATTAGAATCTCCTGTTATAGCAATATGCTTCATATAAGAATCATAAGAAGCACCATGCCAATGTTTTATATTTTTAGGACAATATAAAATATCGCCTGCCCTGAACTCCTGTATAGGCTTTCCTTCTTCCTGAGTAAGCCCTATTCCTTCCAATACTATTAAATGCTGTCCTAAAGGGTGAGTATGCCATGCGCTTCTTGCACCTGCCTGAAAGGTTACATAAGCTACGCTGAATTTTGAAGTTTCATTTGCTGATATTATGCTTTCAACTTCAACAGATCCTGTAAAATAATCTGATGAACCTGTTGATTTATTTCCTTCGCCGTTTCTAATTAAAACGGTATTTGAAGGCGAAGCAGGATAAACATAAGAATTATTTCCTGATTTTGAACTGCATGATAATGCTGTAATAGAAATAATCAAAATGGATAATATTAATAAAATACTTCTCATTTTTTCTCCTTTTTTGTATTTGCTTAAAAATTGTTTTTAATTATATCATTAGAGCTAACTCCAATGTCAATAGTAAAAATATAATTTTTTTATTTTGATTTATTAATCCTGCTTTGAAGTTATGCCGTTAAATTCATTTTCAGATTTATTAATTTATATATATTGTATTTTTTAGTTTTTTCTATACAATATTTTATAAATAATATATCATCGGCGGCATTATGATATGAAAAGAATAGGAATCTATATAGATTTAGAAAATATATCTCATTTAAGCTATGAAGTCAATTTTGAATCAATGATTAATAATATATTTTCATTTTATAAAAATAATCTAAAGGATAAAGAAATATTTTATTCGGTAAAAAAAGCTTATGGGGATGCAAAATCCATAAAAAAATATTCTAAAAAATTAAGAGATTTGCATACTGATATCATTTATTCTGTGCCTATAAATAAAGCTAAAAATATGTCTGATATGAAATCATCAATAGACGCTTTTGAAGATTTTATAATATATAAAAAAATAGATATTGCTGTATTTGTAACAAGAGATGTTGATTACAGCATTATTATGGACAAATTAAAACGGTATGGAGCAATAACAGCTGTAGTTACAATATTCAACAATACTAAAAGAGATATATTTAAAAACTCCTGCAGTCATATATTTAAAATAGAGGATTATAAAACTGCCGACAAGCAGGAAAAAGAAATAAAAAAAGAAAACTCTATAAATAAGAATGAATTTTTAAATTTCTTTTATAACAGAGTATTAGAATCTTATAATGCAGGAGAAAATACTGAAGCTTTAAAAATATCTATTTCCGATATTTTAAGCAAAATAGATGAAGACTTTAATCTTGAAAAAGGAAAAAATGCTGTAGAGCAAACTCAGTTCAAAAAAATTAAAAATGTTATTAAATTTTTAAATAACAATGAAATAGAAACAAAAATTTATAATGATAATATTTATATAAATGACATTAATAAATTTAAAAGTATTATGTCTGAAATTTTAGGATTAAATAAATCTGAAATAAGCGAAAAAAATTTCATATTATCATTTAAAGAAATACTATGCGGCTATGAAGAAAACTTTATCATACCATTATCTAATACTATGAATGAAATCAATAAAAAATTTAAAATAGGAAATAATTCAAGTGCAGTAAAAAACACAAAATTTAAAAAACCTGGCAAGTTTATCGATTATCTTTTAAAAAAAGAACTTCCTATTGAATTAAATAATAAAGGCAATAGTTTTATTATGAAAAATAAAAACAGCGTATTAGAAATACTGGAAAATATATCTAATGAATAATAATATTAAAAAAGGAAATAAAAATATGATTGTTATAACGGTTATTGGAATGGGATTAATGGGAGGGTCTTTAATTAAAGCTCTGAAAGCAAGCAGTCAAAATTATAATATATATGCTCTGGATACAAATAAAGAGAATATAGAAGCCGCTTTGAAAGATAAATATATAGAAAAAGGTTATTATAATTATGATAATATAGAAGAATGCATAAATATATCAGATATTATTATGATATGCACTATTCCTTCCATAGCAATAGATATTATAAATAAATACAAGCATTTAATAGATAATAATAAAATACTATCGGATTTCTGCGGAGTAAAAACGGATATTTTCAATAATACAAAAGAAAAAAAATATATAGGCATTCATACTATGACAGGAAAAGAAAAGGGAGGATATATTAATTCTTCAGAAACCCTATTTAGAAATTCTAATGCCGTTATAATAAATAATGAAAATGCTGATAAAAATGATATAGAAATAATAAAAAAATTAGCTTATGATATAGGCTGCTCAAAAATAACTATGGCAACGGCGCAAAAACATGATGAAATGATAGCATTCACAAGTCAGCTTATGCATATAATAGCATGCAGTATTGTCAATCATGATAGTTTTTTATCTTCTGCAGGTTTTGAAGGAAACAGTTTGATAGATCATACAAGAGTGGGCACAATAGATGCCGATATGTGGAGCGAACTTTTTTTATATAATAATGAATATTTATATATAAGCCTTGAAAAATATATAAAATGTATGCATGATTTTCAAAAAGCATTAAAAGACAAAAATGTAAATGTATTAAAGAATCTGATGAACAGCTCTAATAATAAAAAAAAAGAGTGGAATAAAATTAAGCTTTAATTAAGATTAATTATATGCCTCAGAAAAAGAGGCATATAAAATGAACGCTTTCTTTAAATATAGAACCATAAACATAATAATATGTAAAAAATCATTATCATTTGACATTATATATAATATTGCTATAATGAAGCAACTATAATAAAAAAATAAATTAAGTATAGGTAAGCATAAAAAACATGAAAATAATAAAGCTGTTAAAAAGAATTAATAGAGAAAAAGAACTTGATATTTCAGTTTATAAAAATAAATATATAGAAAATAAAAAAGATAAGCTTAGATTTGAAAAGATGCTTCAGAAATCTGTTTCAATGGGTCTTGTAATAAAAAAATCTAATACTCTGAAACTTACAAATGAAGGAAAAATATATTTAGATAAAGAATTAAAAAAATCATCTGAAAAAGAAACAAGTATCTCTAAAAATAAAAAAAATGAAACAAAAAAGCAAAAGCCTCAGATAAAAATAGATATTAACAATGCTAAAAAGGATGCCGAGATAATAGCAAAATCATATAATGCACCTGTAGAGTTTTCAAAAAAATGTTTGTATGAAGCTAAACTTTTGCCTGACAGCATAGAAAATGCAGAACTTGAATTTGACAGAATAGATTTAAGAGATATAAGAACCGTAACAATTGACGGATCGGATTCAAAAGACTTTGATGATGCTATAAGCGTAGAAAAATTAAATGATGGATATAAATTAGGAGTACATATTGCAGATGTAAGCCATTTTGTGGCTATTGGAAGCGCATTAGACATAGAGGCAAGAAAGAGAGGAAACAGCATATATCTTATAGATACTGTTTATCCTATGCTTCCGCATGAACTTTCAAACGGTATATGTTCTCTTAATGAGAATGTAAGCAGATTTACAATGACGGTATTTATTATAATAGACAATAAAGGAAATGTAAAAGAAAGTAGTTTTCATAAAAGCGTTATAAAGTCAAGCAGAAGATTAACTTATGATTATGCAGAGGATATTTTAGACGGCATAGAACAAGACGAAGATTGGCTTAGAGAATTATTAACAAATGCAGATGATGTAAAAAAAATACTTCTTCAAAAAAGAATAGAAAACGGAAGCATAGAGTTTAATCTTAATGAAACACAGATAATATTAGATAAAGGCGGAAACCCTAAAGACTTTTTTATAGGAGAAAGAAAAGAAACCCATAAAATAATAGAAGAATTTATGCTTCTTGCAAACTGCGAAGCGGCTAAAAGATTAAAAAATATAAAAGGCTCTATTTACAGAGTGCATGACAGTCCTGATAAGGAAAAGCTAGACACTTTTATAAAAATAGCATTTAACAGAGGATACAGAATTGCAAAAGATTCTGAAGGCAATTTAGATTTTCATTCATTTATAGAATCCATAATGGGAAAACCTGACGAAAAATTACTTCTTACACTGCTGCTCAGATCAATGAAGCAAGCCGTATATGACATTCATAATATAGGACATTTCGGACTTGGTTTTGAATATTATACTCACTTTACATCTCCTATAAGAAGATATACAGACCTGCTTACACATAGGCTCTTAAAACTTTCATTAGAGGGAATAAATAATTTAAAACCATCTGTTTTGCAATTTTATACAAACTCTGCAAAACATTGCTCGCAAACAGAAAGAACGGCAATTGAATGCGAAAGAAGCTTAGCAAAAGTAAAGGCTGCAAGATTTATGAAAGACAAAGTTGGAAACGAATATAACGGAATAATAAGCGGAGTTACAAATTTCGGAATATTCGTTGAGATAGAAGACAGAGGAATAGAAGGCTTAATAAGATATGCCGCTTTAAAGTCGCATTATCATTATGATGAAAATGAACAGGCGGCATACAGCGAAGAAGATGCCAAATGGTACACATTAGGAGACAGAATAAAAATAACGGTTTATAAAGTTGATGTTAAAGAATTATTTATTGATTTCATACCTGCAGATGAATTCGATAATGCATTTAACAATAGGGATATAATAGACGGAAGAGATTTTTTAAAAAAGAAGAAAAATAAAAAAGAAGTATATTCAAAAAAATCTAAACCGCATAAAAATAAAAAGAGAATCTCAAAAGACAAAAAAGAAAGAAAAAAATCTAAAAAGAGAAGATAATATTTAATCAATAATAAAAGGCTTTCTTAATTCAATAAAGGAAGCCTTTTTATTTATATTATAATTATAAAATATATATTACTCAGTACTTAGTAATATAATAATAAATGCAATAAAAAAAGCTTCTCATATCAGTATGAAAAGCCTTTTTGTTTATTATAAATTTTATTATGGTATAACATAACCTGCTTCTTCTTCGCCGTACATATCCCTGTATTGAACTCTGACATTAAGAGCCCTGAATTGTCCCGACTGAGATAAATTTCTGAAACTGTTATAATATATAAAGTATCTTCCGAAATTAATATTTTTAATTCTATTAAGTTCGGCTGAATAGTCTATAGATAAATCGGCATTTACGGTATATCCATAGGTGTTTTTAGTAATCAAATCTAAGAAATAATTAGATTTATTTGCTCCGATATAAACCTGATTAATAGATACGGCATTGTTTTCAGCAAAACTTGCGATATCATTAAAATTCATCATATCAAATACTCTGTCATCGGGGCTGCTTACAGAAAAATGTATAATAGCTGTTTTCTTGAAACTGTTTCCTGCAAGTCTTATAGCATCATAAAAAGCGTCATCTAAAGATGATATTCCGCCTGTAAATCTGAAGTTATTTGCATTTTCAAGTATTCTTAAATTTCTGGCATCATAATCGGAAGCTTTATAAACATGATCATTATAATGAATAACTAAAACCTCATCATTATTAGTTAATTTCATAGTAAAGTTGCTAATCTCCTCTTTCATTCTATTTTCATAAGGCTTAGCGGCGGCGCTGTCTTCTATAAGATATATGAATCTGTATTCATGCAATTGAGGAGCATCATAAAAACCAACTTTATAATCAACACTTGAATTTTCTCTGACAAAAAAATTATCGGCAGTAAGTCCCGCTACAGGATTTGCAAGTCTGTCCCTAACGGTAACGGAAGCCACAACTAAAGGAAATCTATTTAAATATTCTCTGTCCACAAACACATCTAAATTAGCATAATACTCTTCTTTTCTTATATAAACATCTACTCTTCCAGATATAAAATCCGTAAGATATATATCGCCGTTATCTGCTTCCGATACCGAAGTTGGAGTAACTGTATATCTTTCCGAATTATTAAATATTGTAAAAGAATCAGTATCTACATCATAATAAAAAACTTTACTTCCGTCAGCTATATAAATATTTCCGTCTTTGGAAAATGATATTCCTCTAGGCTCATTAAATAAATTATGACTTATAGTTTTAATATAATTTCCGCTTAAATCAAATTGCTGCACTCTTTTATTTCCCATATCAGCAACATATATATAACTGTCATTAACCGATATTCCTGCAGGCGAAAAGAACTCTCCGTTATTTTCTCCAAGCTTTCCAAATGTATATAAAAAATTTCCGTCAATATCAAATACTGCAATTCTGTTATTACCCGAATCGGAAACATATAAATTTCCGTCTCTATCAGCCGCCACAGACGAAGGTCCTATAAGCTGACCATTATCTACGCCTGAAACGCCTATATTTGTAATATAATTATGATTAGAATCGTATTTTAATATTTTATCTTTTTTAGTATTTGCTATATATATATTTCCGTTCATGTCAATATCAAATCCTCTCGGATTTTCAAGCCTCTCATAAGGATAAACTTTAGCTGCAAACTGAAAAAGTTTTCTCCACCAGCTTGTCTGAACAACATCAAGTCTTTTTCCATATGAAATTGTGCTGATTAAATTTCCGTTTATATCAAATTTCTTAAGCGAAGAATCGCTGTAGTCTAATACATATAAATTTCCGTCAGACATAACTTTTATTTGTATAGGCTGATTTATATTTTTCAAAAAATTAGCATTTGTAGAAAAAGCCTTTAAATATATAAAATTACTGAATATATCTTTTTTATCTTCTTTAGAACTAACCGAATCATACTTGTTAATTTTTGAAAGTATTATAGGATCTTCATATCCCATTCTTGCAATATTGAGCCATTCATTAATAGCCAAAGACATATATCCCGCTTTATATAAAGACTTGCTGTACCAATATCTTATAAACTTATCGGTAGGATTTGTATTAAGAGAGTTTCTGAAACTGGCAATAGAAGCATCATAACGTTCCTGATTATAATAATGAACACCCCTTAACAGTTCTCTGTAGGAGTCATAAGTTTCTGTGTTTACATAATACGGAGTTTTATTGAAAGTGTATGAAAACGGTACAGCCGTTAAAAATAACACTATAACCGCTAGAAGTTTTATTCTCATAAATCCTCTTTATATAGTTTTTGATATTTTTTCTTTATAATAATGACAAAAGCCCGCTATCGGGATTGAACCGATGACCCTCACCTTACCATGGTGATGCTCTACCTTCTGAGCTAAGCGGGCAATTTTGTAAAATATTATAAAATTACAGAATAAAAAAGTCAAGCAAACATATAAATATTTTATTATGTTAACCCTACTTTATATACCCTATAATATTTTTAACATAATTTTTTGTCTCTTCAATATTAGGAATTCTCTGCAATTTATCAACCAAACCAGGTCCTGCATTATAAGCCGACAAAGATAAATCTAATCTTCCGTTATATCTGTTAAGCATCTGAGATAAATATCGGCTTCCCGCCATGATATTAGTATAAGGATCTTTAAGCATCTCTTTATCTTTTACTCCCAAATCGGCGCCAGTCTGAGACATTATCTGCATCAATCCAATAGCTCCTTTATGACTGACCGCATTTGGCATATAATTTGATTCCTGTTTTATAACAGCCTTAATCAAATTCTCGGGCAAAGAATATTTTTCAGCAGCTTCTTTAATTATATCATCATACTTAGAGGGAAAACTTTCAGCTGAAGATTTCTTATATGCATTAACAGCCTTAGCAAAATTATTTGTATTTTCCTCATAAACTCCTAAAGATATTTTTCCTTTGAATGAATCGGAAGAAGGATCACTATTAATAATTTTACCATTATTGAATTTTTTATTAGTATCATTAATAACCGAATCTTTTGAATTACCAGCTTCATTAATATCAAGCGATTTATTCTCTGCAATAGCCTCATTCAAATGTTCTGAAAAAGGCTTTGAAGGAAATGAAGCATTAACAGGAGCAAATCCTAATTTATTAAAAGTTTCCTGAATCTCGCTTATTCTGGATTTTATTCTTTGTACAGATTCTATCATAAATATAACCTCTTAAATATTATTAATATGTATTAACTGAAGCATAATCTTTCTTCCATTCATCTAATTCAGCCTGTTCTTCTTTATTTATTAATTTCTTATATTCCAATAATTTCTTTTCTTTTAAAATCTCAACAGCTCTTCTTTGTCTTGAAGCTTCTTGTAAAATTTCCTGCCTCTTTCTAAGCTCTATGCCTATTTCAGACATATTATTTTCATGTATAGCTACTTGAGCATTTAATGCATTTATATATTCTCCCAAATAAATACTCATTGAAAGCATATCTTCATTATTTTCTATGCCGTCTACATATCTTATTCCGTCATCTATTTTTAATAAGCAATTATCTTTTCCGTCTCTTTCTTTATTATATTCGGCAGAAACTTCAGCCACTTCAGCCTGTCTTTGTTTTTCTATATTTTTTCTAAGTTTATATAAAGGCTCCAAATTAAAACTAAATCTCTTCATAAATATTACCATACAATAATTTTAATTTATCTATAATATTACCATATCATTATTAGAATATTCCACATTATCGGAAATACTGCTTCTATCTTCCGCTTTTTTTACATCTCCGCTATTTAGCAAATCTTCTTCTATCTCTTCCTGAGAATAAAACATAGATAAAAGATTCTCTTTGCTGTCTGCAAAACTTGAAACTTCATATATATCCTGCTGCAAATATCTATCCATCATAGGCTTATAATCAATAGCTCTGTCAACTTCAGGCATACTGCCTTTAGCATAACCTCCTATCATTATAAGTTCTTTGGCTTCATTATAATCGGCGCTCATCTTTAAAAATTCTCTGGCTGCTTTTTTATGCATATTAGAAACCACTTCATTCATAATCCTAGATATGCTTTTATTGACATCTATAGCAGGGAAATGTCCCCTATTAGCTAAATCTCTAGACAGCACTATATGACCGTCCAATATACCTCTGACAGCATCTGTTATAGGTTCGTCCAAATCATCGCCTTCAACCAATACATTATAGAATGCCGTAATAGTGCCTTTAGATGATGTACCTGTACGCTCCAATAATTTAGCAAGTTCGGAAAATACGCTTGGAGTATAGCCTCTTGTAGTAGGTGGCTCGCCTCTTGAAAGTCCGATTTCTCTCTGCGCTAAAGCAAAACGGGTTACGGAATCAACCATAAACATAACATTTTTTCCCTTATCTCTAAAGTATTCGGCTATTGCTGTTGCAGTATAAGCAGCTCTTACCCTAAGCAAAGGGGCATCATCGCTTGCAGCTACAACCAGTACGCTTCTTTTTAATCCCTCTTCTCCAAGGTCTCTTTCTATAAAATCCTTTACCTCTCTTCTCCTCTCTCCTATTAATGCTATAACATTTATATCGGCATTAGTATTTCTTGCTATCATAGATAAAAGAGTGGATTTTCCTACACCTGTACCGCTCATTATAGCCATACGCTGACCTTGTCCCACAGTAAGAAGTCCGTCTATTGTCCTTACTCCAGTCTGTATATGTTTTTTTATTCTAGGTCTGTTCATAGGGTTTACAGAATCATTAAAAACTGATATTGGAGTTTCATAAAAATTATGTCCTCCTCCTGAAAGTGGTTTTCCTCTGGCGTCCAATACGGAACCTAATATCTCATCGCAGCACATAACAGATAAAGGTCTTTCAAAAGAATAAACCATATTACCGAAAGTTATTCCGTTTACAGGTCCGAAAGCGGAGAGAAGAACATCTTGATTTCTAAAACCTATAGCTTCGGCATCAAGATAAGTTTCATCATTCATATATATACGGCACATATCTCCAAGTTTGCAGAAAGGTCCCTCGCTTATAATTAATGAGCCTATAACTTCTTTAACTTTTCCATACGATTTTAATAAAGCCACATCATCAACAATTTTTTTGTATTTATCAAATGTTTTTTTAACTTCTTTAATAAAATCTATATTATTATCTTTTAACATTGCATAAACCCATCATTAATATAAAAAATTAAATATCAGAAACCTTTTATAGGCTCAACTTCTTTAATAGCAGTCTCTATTTCATTTAACTGAGTATTGATTCTAGCATCAATATCTCCGAAGTCGGTTTCTATCATACAGCCGCCTACATCAACATTAGGATCCTCAAGAACGGTTACACCCTCTATTTTATCAAGCATTTGATAGAACTCATCTTTATGCCTAGCGGATACCTCTAAATCATCAATATTAACTCTGATAGTAATTTTCGTTCTGCCTTTAATCCTTCTTAAAGCCTCTTGAATATTCCTTATAACTATGCCTTTATCTCTCTCTGTAAGCATTTTTACAACACGTTTGGCTATAAGTACGGCAACTTCAATTACCTGAGCTTCTGCGGCATCTATTATTTCATTTCTTTTATTAATAGTTTCTGCAAGTATTCTCTTCATTTTTTCAGTTAATTTCACCAAATCATTATTACTGTCGGAAAAAGACTTTTCAAAACCTTCGTCATATCCTTTGGCATAACCCTCTTTATATGCTGCATCCTTTATAGATTCTGATTCATTTTGTATTTTTTCTTTTTCGACATTAGCGTCTTGTATTATTCTTGAAGCATCAACTTTTGCCTGTTCTGAAATAACATGCGCTTCATTTTGTTTTGATTTAAATATTTCAAAAGCCTGAGTTTTGGCATCTTCAATAATTCTATCCGCCTCATCAATAGCTTTTCTTCTCATATCTCTTAAATCTTCTTCCCATTGAGCTCTTAGCCCTGCAATCTCTGCTTCTATTTCTTCAATGGAAGGTCCTTTATATTCTTCCTGCGACTCTTCATAATCCAATTCCTCTTGTGATTTGTGATGCGGAACAGCAATATTTACCTTTTGAGTAAGTTCAACAATACTTTTGGATTTAAAAACCTTTTCTGGCATAATTAACTCCCAATTATTCTTAAATCTTTAATAAAGATTTTATTATAAAAAATCAAACAACCATCTCATCTTCGCCTGCACGGGCAACAACAATATCGCCTTGCTCTTCAAGTTTGCGTATAATATTAACAATTTTCTGCTGAGCTTCTTCAACATCTTTAAGACGAACAGGTCCCATAAAGTCCATATCTTCTTTAAGCAATGCCGCAGCGCGTTTCGACATATTTCTGTAAACCTTATCCTGAGCATCTGTATCAACGCTTTTAAGCGCCTTAGCTAAATCGCTTGAATCAACTTCACGAAGAACCTTCTGTATAGCTCTATCATCAAGCAAAACAATATCTTCAAATACAAACATACGCTTCTTAATTTCTTCTGCAAGTTCCGGATCATCTTCTTCCAAACTCTCAATAATACTTTTCTCTGTGGATCTATCAACACTGTTAATAATTTCCACTATAGAATCAATACCTCCCGCAGAAGTAAAGTCTTCGCTTGCAAGAGTTGAAAGTTTTCTTTCAAGCACTCTTTCAACTTCTCTTAAAACCTCAGGAGATGTTCTGTCCATTATGGCAATTCTTTTAGCAACATCGGGCTGAATTTCTGTAGGCAGAGCTCCCAATATGCTGGCGGCTTTCTGAGCCTCCAAATAAGCCAAAATAAGCGCAATAGTCTGAGGGTGTTCGCCTTGTATGAAATTAAGCAGATGAGCGGGATCTGTACGGCGTATAAAATCAAAAGGTCTTACCTGAAGAGAAGATGTAAGTCTGTTTATTATGTCGCCCGCTTTCTGACTTCCAACAGATCTTTCAAGCAAATCTCTTGCATAATCTATACCGCCTTGAGTTATAAAATCCTGAGCTATCATCATCTCTTGAAACTCTCTGAATACTGCATCCTTATCGGCAGCCTCTATATTCTCAAGTCTGGCAATATCAAATGTTATCTGCTCTATTTCCTCCTCTCTTAAATGCTTAAATATATCGCTTGAAGTTTCCATTCCTAAAGATACTAAAAATATAGCAACTTTCTGACGGCCGCTTAATACCCGTTGTTGTTTACTTTTTTCTTTATCTGCAGGCATAATTATCTCCTAATTTTTTAATTTATAACTCAATTTTTTATTTGCCGTTTTTAACTCTTATCATCAGCCATCCAAGTACGGAGCAGCTGTGCAACATCCTCAGGTCTTTCATGGCTTACTCTCATAACCTCATCCATAAGTTTCTTGCGGGCGGCATCTTCCAAGCTCATCTCGCTTATAGGCTCCTCATTTGCATTCATCATAGCCTGTCTGCGCATTTCCATTTGCTTACGCTCAAGCTCTTCCTCTCTAAGTCTTCTTCTTCTGGCAAGCTCTTTCTGTATGGCTCTTATCGCCAATGCCAAAACGAATAATATAAGCAGAGAAATCATTGTTATTATTAATGTCTTTCTTATAAATCTGTCGCGCATAAGCCTAGCATCTTCTGCATCAAATCTATCCCAATGGTCAAACTGAATATGCGTTACGCTCACCTGATCTCCTCTTTTCAAATCGTATCCTATAGCCGCCTGCACCAAAGACATAACATTTCTTATCTCTTCAGCTGTAACAGGGTGATATTCTCTTACATAACTGCTTCCATTGGTTATTATAGGGTCTCCGTTTGGATCATAAGCCTTAGTCCATCTTCCGTCTAAAGCTACTGCAGCGGATATTTTTCCTATTTGATAGCTTCCTTTTTTAATAGCCTCGTATCTTTTGCTTAATTCATAATTATCCTGAGAATCGGTTTTGGTATATGTCTGCCATCTGTCGCTTTTATCCTTATATCCCGGAGGAACATTTTCTTCAGCTCCAGCAGCGCCCTGAGGTATAAATTGCTGTCCTTTCCAATCTTCAGTTACGGTGCGGCTTGATACCTGAACTTTATTAGTAATCTGACTGTCATCATAAGGAGTTGTAGGATCATCTTCTTTAAGTATTATCGGGAGAACTAAATTATTTGTTATGCTGATGTCATCCCATACAAGTTCTAATGCTATTGTTGTTTCCACTCTGTTTGTATATATTCTTCCTAATGTCTGTCTTATTTTATTTTCTATCTTTTTTCTTTCTCTGTCAACTATTTTTAACTCTTCCTGAGCAACTTTTAATTTTAAGTTAGCAGCTTCATCTGTAAAATCTGTCAATACATATCCTGTACTGTCGGTAATTGTTACAAATTCGGGTTTCAATTTATCAACTCCCATAGCTATTAACTGCTGCAAGCCTCTGACTGTTTTAGGGTCTCTTAAAATATCCTCTTTAAAAGGCCGAGCTCTTATAACCACAGATGCAGTAACTGGAGAATCTATATCTGTTAAATATTCTTTCTTAGGAAAAGCTAAATCAACTGTAGCCTCCTGCACAAAATCTAATTTTGTTAAAAGCTGAGTAATAGCTTTAGTTAAGGATCTTCTTTTATTTATATCAAGCTCAGCATCTGTAATACCTATACGAGGTGCATTAAATAATTCCCAGCCATCAACTTCCGTAGGCATTCTTCCTTCTTTTACCAATTCTAATTCTGCTTTTGCTTTATCAGCTTCACTGTTTAATGTAATAAAGCCGTTTCTATATTGGTATCTTATATTATTAGCGTCTAAAACCGCTATAACATTTCTTGCATCTTCCTGAGTCAGTGCCTGCTGAAACAATAATGTGCCTGTTTTTTTTGATGTAAGCATTATTGTAGCAACTATTGCGCCTAGTCCTATTACTAAAATACCTATTAATATAGATTTTTGCAATGCCGTTGTTTTAGAAAAAATATTTTTTATCTGACTTATTAATTTATTTATAAAGTCCTGCATTAGAAACCACCTAATAAAAGTTATCTTTAAAATTTATCGGATATAGTTATGTTTACTTTATAAAAAAATTATGTTTATTTATTAATTTACATAACTATTTTTTATTTTTATGAATATTAGTTTACATAATTATTTTTGTCAACAAGCAGACATAATATTTTTTAAATTTATAAAGGACTTTTTAATATTTTTTTTATAAAATTAAAGACAATATATAGGCAATGATACTATTTAACATTTTTTATGAAATTTTCAACCAAATTCAAAGCAAATGAGACGCTTTGCTCTCTTATTTCGTCTCTGCTTCCTAAAAATATGTTTTTATAAGCTTTAACATATCCCTGAGCACAGATACATATCCATACAAGTCCTACAGGTTTTTCTACGCTTCCTCCCATAGGTCCTGCTATTCCGCTTATTGATACAGATATATCGCTTTTCATTATTTTCCTGCTGTTTTCAGACATTTCTATAACGCATTCTTTGCTGACGGCTCCGAAGTTTTTCAAAGTTTCTTCTCTCACATTTATAATTCTATTTTTAACTTCATTTGAATAAGTTACAAAAGAGCCTCCGAAACATTCAGACGAGCCCGATACAGATGTTATATAAGCAGAGAACAAACCTCCAGTGCATGATTCTGCAGATGTTATTTTAAGATTCCTAGAAATTAAAAGCCTGACAACTTCTTTAGATTTTTCTTTTAATTTACTGTTATTCATAAAAACACTCTTAAAATATTTATAATAATTATATATAAAAATAATATAAAATAATTTCAAAACTATATATTTTAATTAACTTTTATAAAAACTTTTTATTTCATCGGAAACCGCTTCAATATCTGAAGCTGTTATCCTTCTATGCTCTTCTCTTCTAAACCATGTAAGCTGTCTTTTAGCAAAATTTCTAGTTCGTTTTTTTATAAGCTCAACAGTATTTTCCAAGCTCATAGAATTATTAATCAGATAATCATAAATCTCTTTATAGCCTATAGCCTGCATAGATGTATGGCTGCTGTTAATACCCATATCTATAAGTTTTTTCACCTCATTAAGCAATCCGTTTTCAAACATTAAATCAACTCTTTTATTAATATTATTATAAAGAGTCTCTCTTTCAATATCGATTATATAACTTAAATAATCCAAATCAACGGGAGGCTTCCGCTGTTTTTTTAATTCGGAGATTTTTTTTCCAGTGATATAATAAACCTCAAGCGCTCTTACAACTCTTCTTATATTAAATCTATCTATATTGCCTGCAGCTTCCTCATCAATATTTATAAGCTCAAAATATAAACTTTCAAGTCCGTATTTATCCGCTCTATCATAAAGCTCTTTTCTGATTTTTTTAGAAGCTTCCTGATTATCATTATCTTCATAAAAAATACCATACTTTACGGCATCTATATAAAAACCTGTGCCCCCAACCCCGAATATAGGAGTATTATCCGTATTATTAATTACATCTTTAAATATATCAAGATAATACTTTATATTAAAATCAGTATTGGGATCAAGTATGCTGACCATCTTATAATTATATTTATTTATCTCTTCTATAGAGGGCTTTGCAGAACCTATATCCATATATCTGTAAACCTGCATTGAATCTATGGATATTATGGCTGCATTATTAAAATATTTATCTATTAACTCATGTACGAAACGGCTTTTACCAGAAGCTGTGGCTCCTGATATAAATACTATTTTTTTCACTTTATTTATTCATCTTTTTTCTTGGAAGCCCTTTTTTTACTTATAGATTTATCATCATCTTCAGAATAATCATCATAATCGTATTCCAAATCATCCATATCTGAAGCCTCATATTCAGAATCTTCCTCATATTCCTGAGAATCATAATGAGAAATATATTCATTTTCATCATAAGAATATTCGTAATGCTTAAAAGGTGCTTCTTCATCTATAGTCATATCAACACCTTTTTCATATTCATACTTAATTTTTCCGTCAAGTATATTTTTCATAACAGTAGGTATATATTTTCCTCCCCTATATTTAGTTTCACCTTTAAGAATAACAGCGCCGTTTTTGGCTAATTCCATCATCGCTTTGCTTAATTCATAACGATTGCCTTTATATTCTATAAGTTTCTCTAACGGTATTATACCCATATCAATAAACTCCATATATTTTAATTTTATAATTTTAAATTGACAGCTTCCTCTAATTTTTTATAAGCTTCTTCAATATCATCATTTTCTATAATAGTGTCAAACTGATCTTTATATTCTAATTCTCTTTTGGCATTCCAAAGTCTTAATTTAATACTCTCTTCCGTTTCTGTACCCCTATCCTCAAGCCTTTTTTTCAGAATTTCCATAGACGGAGGACTTATAAATATATAATTGGCATCTATACCATTATTTTTTATATATAAAGCTCCTTGAATATCTATATCAAGTATTAATATTTTATTCTCATCATCAGCTTTTTCTAATTCTTTAAAAGAAGTTCCGTAATAATTATCATGAACTAAAGCCCATTCTATAAACTCTCCGTCTGATATCATCTGCTCAAACTTTTCTTTATCCACAAAGTAATAATCTCTGCCGTCAATCTCTCCAACTCTTTTATCTCTTGTAGTATAAGAAACGCTGAAAGAGGCATTATTATGATTGTCCATATATTTTTTTATTAATGTAGTCTTGCCTGCAGCTGAAGGAGCTGTAATAACAATGATATTACTCATAATGCACCAAATATAGAATTGCATACTATTATACAATATTGATAAAAATATTTCAAGTTTTAATATATAAAAATTAAATAAAAAATATATCAGCTTAAATATTATTTAACTATAAAAACCTGCAGTTTGTTAATTAAAAAAAATTTATTTCCGCATAAAGAAGTTATATTAATTGATATTTATTTGTTTTGATGTATAATAATTTAAGCTAAAAAGAACAAGGAGTAAATTATGTCGGATATCAGAGTTCGTTTCGCTCCATCTCCAACAGGTTTTTTACATATAGGAAATGCCAGAACAGCATTATTTAACTGGCTTTACGCAAAAGCTGTAAAAGGAAAATTAATTCTGAGAATTGAAGACACGGATCAGGAAAGAAGCACTAAAGAAGCGGTTGACATGGCTATAAAATCATTAAAATGGCTTGGTATAGATTGGGACGAAGGTCCTGAAGCAGACGGAGATTACGGTCCGTATTTTCAATCTGAAAGACTAGATATATATAAAAAATATACAGAAAAACTTATGGATGAGGGAAAAGCATATTATTGTTTTTGTACTTCGGAGGAATTGGAAAAGAAATCTAATATGCAGAGAACTCTTAATCAGCCTATTATATATGACGGTAAATGCAAAAATATTTCTTTAGAGAAAGCTAAAAAGAGGGTTTCAAACGGAGAACCTGCTAAAATCAGATTCAGAGTGCCTAAAGGACAAATTATCACTTTTAAAGATCATGTAAGAGGGATTGTAAAGACAAGCAGCGATGAAATAGGTGATATTATTATTGTAAGAGAAAACGGATTTCCGACCTATAATTATGCTGTTGTTATAGACGATATGCTTATGAAAATTTCGCATGTTATAAGAGGAGAAGATCATATATCCAATACTCCGAAACAGATACTCATTTATGAAGCATTAGGCGCTCAAGCTCCCGAATTTGCCCATACCTCATCAATACTTGGAAATGACAGAAAAAAACTGTCAAAAAGACATGGAGCTGCTACTTTGATGGAGTATAAAGAAGAAGGTTTTCTTCCGCAGGCTATGAGAAACTTTTTAGCTTTGCTCGGCTGGACTCATCCTGAAGCTATGGAAGCTATGATTGATGATGATATGATTAAAGCATTTAAATTAGACCGTTTTTCTAAAAGCCCCGCTATTTTTGATACCGCTAAATTAAGACATTTGAATGCTTGGCATATTAAAAATACAGATTTAGATGAAATAACTAAATTTTTTATACCGTATTTGATTAATGAAGGTTTTTTAAAAGAAAATTATACTGAAAATGAATATGATTGGGCTAAAAAACTTGTATCTGTTATAAGGCATAATTGTGTTGTTTTATCTGACATTGTAAAATACGTTCCAGTATTCTTTGAAAATGATTTTGAACTTACCGATGAGATGAAAGAGCTTGTAAGCAAAGAAGAAAGCAGAAAACTTCTTAAGTTTATAAAAAATGATATAGAAAACAATGATAAAATAACAGATGAATATATGAAAGCATTAATTAAAAAAGCTCAGAAAGAAACAGGTCTGAAAGGTCCTAATTTATATCATCCGATACGATATGTATTGACAGGAAGCGCTGCAGGAAGCGAATTATCTCATATATGCGAACTTTTAGGAAAGAAAAATGTTCTTTACAGACTGTCTAAACACATCTAATAAATAACTGGGGTAAAATATGATTAATGGTAAATCTTTAATACTTGCTGTAGATGATGAAGAGCCTATAAGAAACTTAATAAAATATACTTTTGAGCCTTATGAACTTGAAGTTGTTACTGCAGAAAACGGAAAATCGGCAATAACCATACTGGAACATAATCCTGTTGATGTTATTATAACAGATCTGCTTATGCCTTCTATGACTGGACTTGCTCTTATAAGAGAGATGAAGAAAAGAAAAAGCCAAATACCTATTATAATAATTACAGCTTACGGAAATACTGAAATGGTAAAAGAAATAATTGATGAAGATGTATTCAGACTTATAGAAAAACCGCTTGACTTTGATGTGCTGGTTCCAATAGTACAGGAAGCCATAGAATATAAAAATAAACAAAAAAACAGATGATATTAAAACAGCAAAAGGCTTAAGTATCATTAAAAATACTTAAGTCTTTTAAAATATAAAAGCATAATGTTTAAAATCATTAATTTTTATATTATTAAGATTAAATCATAAAAATTGCGAGCTTCAGACATTCATAAAAATGACAGAGGTTTTAAGCGGACAATTTTTATTAACAGCAATAAAAAAATAATTAATTTATAATACTTTCTACTTTATCGCCTGCTTTTTCTAATGTCTCAGCTGCTTTGCTTCCTGTCTCTTTTATCTTATTTTCTGCTTTACTGCCTGACTCTTTTATTTTATTGCCTGCTTTATCAACTGCATTTTCAATACTGTTGGAAGTTTTATCTGCCTTATTTTTTATTTTATCTTTCTCGCAGGATACAAAAACAAATAATAATAATGTAAAACCGATAAAAATAATTTTTTTCATATAATTTTCCTCCTAAAATAAAATACTCTAATAATTAAATAATATAAAATTAACTAATGAATTATTATATATATTTAAAAAAGATTATAACAGATAAATGTAAAATATTTTATATTAAATATCCTCTGCTTTTTTCTAAAACTTCGGCATATTTTTTTACACCAGTATTAACATTCATAAAGGACTTATCATAACCGAAAGCTCTAAGTTTTTTTAAATCCGCCTGAGTATATTTTTGATATTTACCTTTTAAAGCATTTGGAAATTCTATATACTCTATTTCAGAAGAATTATAAACTTCTTTTAAAGTATTGGCTATCTCTGCAAAACTCTCGGCATTTCCTGTGCCGCAGTTAAATATTCCTGATTTATTCTCATTTTCAAAAAAGAAATTATTAACCGAAACAACATCGTCTATATGTATAAAATCTCTCAGAAAACTTTCGCTTCCTTCAAATATTTTCATTTTCTCACCTGCTTTTATCTGATTAAATAAATGAAAAGCCACAGATGCCATTCTTCCTTTATGATTTTCCTGTGGACCATATACATTAAAATATCTAAGTCCTACCACCTGACTTGAAACTCTATTTTCTTTGAATAATTTATTTAAATATCTGTCGAATTGATATTTTGAAAAAGCATATACATTCAAAGGATATTCATTTTTTTCACTTTCTTCAAATCCGTTTTCTCCTCCTCCATATACGGAAGCGCTTGATGCATAGAAAAGCCTTATTTTTTTATTTAGGCATACATGAAGAATATTTTTAGTATACTCATAATTATTTTTCATCATATATTTGCCGTCAGTCTCCATCGTATCTGAACAAGCTCCCTGATGAAATATTGCCTCCACTTTATTATTATCTGTAAATGAAGTTAAATAATCTAAATCAAAATCTTCTTTGTCAATATAGTCTTCAAACTTAATTCTATTTAAATTTTTATGTTTTAAAGAATTTTTTAAATTATCAACTATTAGTATATCATCAATACCTAAATTGTTTAATCCTCTAACTATATTTGAACCTATAAATCCGGCTCCTCCAGTTACTATAATCATATTAAAACTCCCATAATAATCATTGAAATTAACCATTAATTTTTTTTATAATATTAGTAGTAGAATATCCGTCCACAAAATCTATTATCACAGTCTCTTTTGAAAACTCCCTTCCAACAACATCTTCAGTTTTATAATCACCGCCTTTAGCCAATATATCAGGTTTTAATGCTTTTATAAGTTCAAACGGCGTGTCTTCATCAAATATGCATATATAATCAATACATTCCAAAGCAGAGAGAACTGCTGCCCTATCATTCTCGTTATTTATAGGTCTGTCATTTCCTTTTAAGCGCTTAACAGAGCTGTCGCTATTAAGTCCTAAAATAAGAAAATCGCCAAGCTCTCTTGACTTCTGCAAATATTCTACATGTCCTCTATGAAGAATATCAAAACATCCGTTTGTAAATACTATTTTTTTATTTTCTTTTTTTAATGTATCTAATACATTGTTTAATTCTATTATATTTAATATCTTTTTTAACATATATCTCATTTTTTTATTATTAATATATATAATAAATTATAGCATATAAAATATTAATAACAAGAATAAAAATAAAATCAGTAAATGAGGATTATATTTTTTTGATTTTTATATTCTAAATAGGAAATGAACTCTATATGATAGGTATCTGCAAACATATCTATAATATTTAAATCCAATAATTTATAATAATCTTTTAATAAATTAATATCCCGTGCAAAAGTCATAGGGTCGCATGATATATATATTATTTTTTCAGGCTTAATCCTTATTATCTCTTTTACTATTTTTTTATCAATACCTTCTCTGGGAGGATCCAATATCAAAACATCAATATCATAATAAATATTTTTCAATGTTGTTAAAGCATCTTCATTTATAATATTAAAGCCGTATTTATTTGCTGCAAATACAGAATCTCTATTTATCTCTGAAGAAATAAATTTATAATCTTTACCAAAGCTTTTTATTTTATTTTCTACAGCGGCGGTAAAAAATCCGCTTCCTGAATAGAGCTCTATTACTGTATTATCGCTATGAGTTAAATATTTTACAGCCTCATCTTGAAATTCATTTAATAAATATAAATTGCCTTGAAAAAATGTTTTATGCCCAATACCAATATCGCCATGCTTAGTTTTATAAAACATATATAAATCTCCGTATCTTTTCACAGTTTTATTATGTTTTATGCTGATGCCGTCAAAATATTTATAGAAGGACTTTATATTTATTTTTTTATCAGATTGAACAAATGCAAAAGCATTGCTGTTATTGTTTTCTATAGCATAAACATTTCCAGTTAGATTATTTTCATATACAAAATCTTTTATTTTTTTAAATAGGCTCTCTTTCAGAATAATACATTCATCTATAGAAATAAAATCATTAGTTTTAAACTTAAAAAATCCAGACTTTCCCTTAAAAGCCGCCATATTAACTCTAAGTCTGTAATTATAATTTTTATTATAAATAATTTTTATGCCGCTTTTATAATCAATATTTCTGACAGCATTTGCAGCTATATTATGTTTTATATAAAGCTGCTTATTATAATCAATATGATTAAATAAACAGCCCCCGCAAATACCTGCATATCTGCATTTTGGAGTTATTCTATAAGGCGACGCTTCAATTATTTTATTTACAGATGCATAAGAAAATCTGCTACTTTCTTTAATTACAGTTATATCTAATATGTCTCCCTCAACGCTATAGGGAATAAATATAACTTTACCTTTATCATCTTTTGCAACACCGTATCCGCTGTAGGCGGTATCTATAATTTTAACTTCCATAAAAAACAATCAGCATAAATCTTTATTTATTCAATATATAAACCATTTAATATAAATATTATTATAGAGCATTATTTAAATATTTAATAATATTTTCAGCAATATATACGGCATCTTCTTCATTCAATGTACTGTATAAAGGCAGCGTTATTTGATTTTTATACATATTGAAGGCATTTTTATAATTATCAATATTATATCCTAAATCAATATAAGCCTTATGTGCGGGAAGAGGCAGATAATGAACATTTAATATTATTCCTATTTCGGACATTCTGTCTATAAGCAAATCTCTCTCGTCTTCTTCATAATCTTTTATTCTTATCAAATAAAGATGATAAGACGATTCGCTTAAATCATTTTTAAAACTTGGAAGTATTATTCTTTTATTTTCAGATAGAATATCATTATAAACTTCAGCTATTTTTTTTCTGTTATTAAGCATTAAGTTATATCTTTTAAGCTGCGATAATCCGATAGCTGCATGCAAATCGCTCATATTAGATTTATATCCTGGCAATTCTATACTATATTTCCAAGCTTCTTTACCGCCCTTGCTCTTATCCAAAGCGCTTTTATTTTGTCCATGCAATGATAATATAGAAAACTCTTTATATATTTCATCAGCATCGATATTGCCGATATCATTAAAAGACAAAGCACCTCCCTCTGCAGTTGTGATATTTTTTACGGCATGAAAAGAAAAAGAAGATATATCAGCCTGAGAACCTGCTCTTTTGCCTTTATATACGGCTCCTATGGAATGCGCCGCATCAAGTAAAAATAATGCTCTTTTTAATTCCTTTTGATATTTATTTTCTGAAGCATTAAATAATTTTTTTTTGCTTTCAAGTATTTTTATAACAGCATCATAATCGCAGGGATTTCCTCCTATATCTACAGCAATAACAGCTTTAGTTTTATTTGTTACAGCTCTCTCTAATTTTTTTAAATCTATATTAAAATTATTCATATCATCGGAAGAATCTATAAATACTATCTTAGCTCCAAGATGAGCCGCCACATTGGCAGTTGAGGCATAAGTATATGCAGGTACTATTACCTCATCTCCATCGCATACCCCGAATATTTTTAAAGCCAATTCCATAGCGGAGGTTGCGCTGGAAAATAATTTTACTCTTTTTACATTTATATATTTGCAAAGCTCTTCTTCAAACTTTTTATTTACATTTCCTGTAGTAATCCAGCCTGATTTCATAACTTTTACTACAGCTTCAATCTCATTATCAGTTATATCCGGCGGAGAAAAAGGTATTAATTTATCCATAAATTATTCCTTAAGCAATATATTCTTTTAATTTTAAATAATTAAAAGTTATGTTTACTAGATAACAAATATATAATATATAAAAAATAAATCAATAAAAATTTTGAAAAATGAATGCCTATATACTTATAAGCAGTCAGTTAATATTTTCTGAATTATAATCATTTTTTAATTTATTATAATTTTCCGTCATAATATTATACCAATAATCTAATTTTGCATTATCTCCGCCTTCTATTTTATTAAAGTAAAAAGGCTCTAAAAATCTAACCGTTATTTTTTTAAAAGGATTTATTATAATACAATTAGCCCTCATAATATCTTTTGTGCCATATATAACAACTGGCAAAATCTGTATATCAGGGCATCTTTCAGCTATTTTCAATATTCCTCTTTTAGGTTTTTTTATATCTCCAGAAATACTTCTGGTTCCCTCAGGATAAATAACAATACTTGTATTATTTTTTAATCTCTCTTCCATATCATCTATAGACTTAACGGCTCCTGCAGTACCTCTCTTTACAAATATATAATCGGCAAGAGACATACCAAAACCGAATAAAGGAACTTTTCCGTAAGTGTCTTTTGATACAAAAGCATAAGATTTTTTAAATATACTCAAACAGGCAAATATATCAAAAGAACTTTGATGATTCGGCGCAAGCAAATAGGTTTTATCAGGATCATAGTTCTCCTTACCCTCTACATTAAAAGAAATAAAAGCCATTTTCATAAGCCCTCTTCCCCAAAATTTAGCCGTTGAATGCATTAAATATGATGCGTATTTTTTGGAAAATATCCTAATAAACGGATAAATACTGAATGAAACAATTATGCATAAGAATGTAAAAATAGTACCTGTCAAAAAATAAATAAAACTAAATAGTATCATACGATATAGTCTATTATAAAAATAAAAAATTATCAACATATAACTTGCTATATTAATAAGTGTTTGTTATAATGAAAAAATATTTTTTATTTAAGCCGATATAAACAGAATGAGCAATAATACAAAAAATCAAATAGGTATAATAGTTAATACTCTTAAAGGAGACCCAGTCTGCATTTTAAAAAAAATAAATAATATACTGAAAAAATACAGTATAGAAATTATAATTATAGATTATGACATATCATCTTACATGAATATAAAAAAAGCAGCTAAAGAATTAAAAGATGTATCCATGCTTATATCTATAGGAGGCGACGGCACATTATTGTCGGCTTTAAAAATAGCGGTAAAATACGATATCTCCGTTCTGCCTATATATAACGGAACATTGGGATTTATATCTGAAATTCCTCCGAATGAAGCATATTTAATATTAGAAGAATATTTTGAAGGCAAAAAAACTCTTTATGAAATAGAGCCAAGAACATTGCTGTCTGTAAATATATACTCAAAAGAAAAAAATACATGTAAAGAATATTTAGCAGTTAATGAACTTGTGCTTAGCAAATGCGACGGAAGAGCAATACATATAAACATTATAATATCAGAAAAATTAATATCATCAATAGTCGGAGACGGTGTTGTAATAGCCACTCCCACAGGATCAACCGCCTATGCTTTAAGCGCAGGGGGGCCCATACTCGCTCCCACTATAGATGCAATATCGTTTGTACCTATAGCACCGCATTCGCTGACATTCAGACCTCTTGTTATTCCTAAATGCGACAGTATAAAATTAGAATTGACAGAAAAATCTTTAAAAGCTATGATAAATATAGACGGCTATGATATATGTCAGTTCAAAAATGAAGACAAAATAAAAGCATCTATAAGCAATAAAAGCTGCTATATATTTCAAAGTGCGGACAGACTATTTTATGATATACTTAGAAACAAACTTAATTGGGGTAGATAATGCTTAAATATCTTGAGATAAGAAATTTTGTTTTGATAGATAAATTAAAAATAAACTTCAGCGACGGTTTTAATGTTCTTACAGGAGAAACAGGAGCAGGAAAGAGTATTATAATAAGCGCTTTAGAACTCATTACAGGAGAAAAAGGATCTACAAGAATGGTAGGCGCTAACGGAGACAGGCTTATAGTTACTGGCAATTTCAGTCTTCAGTCATCATCTGCAATAGTAAAAAATAAATTAAAAGAATGGAATATAGAAATTAATAATAATGAGCTTACCATAAAAAGAGAAATAACTAAAGACGGAAAAAGCAAGTCTTTTATAAATAATGCAGGAGTAAAAGTAGCTGAATTAAAAGAGCTTGGAGATTTAATAGTAGATATACATGGTCAGCATGAACATCAATCACTATTTAACTCTGCAAATCATATAAACTTTTATGACAGTTATTTAAATATTGATGAAAAACTTGAAAATTATCAAAATCATTATAATAAGCTTATAAAATTAATAAAGCAGCATAATGAAATATATCAAAATAAAAACTCCATATTAAAAGAAAAATCATTTTTAGAATATGCAATAGATGAAATAGAAAAGGCAAAATTAAAACCAAACGAAGATGAAGAAATAAAGAATGATATTGCAATAATGTCAAATGCCGAAAGCATATCATCTTCTCTTTCTTCAATTAATAAAGATATATTCGGAAGCGAATCAGGAGCTTATATAAAATTAACCAGAAGCATAAGTGCATTGCAGTCGGTATCAAAATATGACGGAAGGATTTCAGACATTGCCTCCCGTATAGAAGAAGCAGCATTGAATCTTGAAGATATAAAAAGTATTTTAACTGAAATAAGAAGTAAAACAAAATTTGATCCCGAAGAATTACAGTCTCTTAATGAAAGACTTTTCTTTATTAATAATTTAAAAAAGAAATACGGAGCTAATATCAAGGAAATAATACTGTATGCAAAAGAATCTAAAGAAAAATTAGAATCTCTGAATTTTTCAGAGGAAGATATTGAAAACTTAAAAAAAGAAATAGAGGTTTTAAGAGAGAAAACCTCCCTATTGGCTAAAGAAATATCCGATATAAGACATAACAGAAAAGATGAATTTATAAAAGCAATAGAAAATGAAATGAATGATTTAGGAATGACAACTACAAAATTTGATGTTGAAATAACATTAGATGAAAATGATGACGGAATATTAAATATAGACGGCTCTAATATTAAAGCCGATGCTTTGGGAATAGATAATATAGAGTTTATAATAGCTCCGAATAAGCAGAGTATGTATCAGCCTCTTAGAAAGATTGCTTCAGGAGGAGAGATATCAAGAATTATGCTTTCATTAAAAAATGTGCTGTCTCTTGGCGATTATTCGGAAACATGCGTATTTGATGAAATAGATGTAGGAGTCGGGGGAAGAATAGCGGAGGTTATAGGAGAAAAAATAGCGGCTTTATCCGAAAGAAAACAGGTTTTAAGCGTTACGCATTTAGCCCAGATTGCAATATATGCCAATACTCATTTCAAAGTTACAAAAAATGAAGGCGAAGATACCGTTACTTCCACCATTGAAGAACTTGATGATAATATGAGGGTAAATGAAATAGCAAGAATGATAACAGGAAAAGAAATAACAGAGGCAAGTATTAAGCATGCAGAAGAATTGCTTAAGCATGCCAAATCATAAATACAAATATATTCATTGTTTTAATATTTTTAAATAAAAAAAGTATGCAATATATAAAGTTATTAAGCAAGGTATTGACAAATTTTTATAAATAAAATATAGTATTTCCATTATGAAAACTCAAAACTCAAAACTCAAAACTCAAAACTCAAAACTCAAAACTCAAAACT
>NZ_CAJUPR010000009.1:0-88194 GCF_910588665.1 uncultured Brachyspira sp.
ACTTTGGATACTCCAGGAAGAGAGGAGATTAATTCTCTGTCTATCTTTGAAGTATCACCAACCATTCCTATTACAGTATAATCTATTCCGACACTTTTATTTATACCAAGACCTGCATTTTTAAGTCTATCTATAATACCGTTAATATGCTCCTCTTTTGCATTTTGATTCATTACAACTATCATTATATAATACTCCTTAAAAAATTATTATAAAAAATTAAATATATATGTTTGTACTTAATGATTAGAAAAATAGATACTTCGGCGCGCTAAACGCCGTAATAAAAGAGATAATAAGCATAGATGCTTTTAAAATTATTAAAAATAATAATATATTTCATAGGAGTTTATTATATATAAATAAATAAAAAAGTCAAGAATTATAGTCTGATAAAAAATTATATTGAAGTTCTATCTTAATTTAATTATAATATCAACTCTTCTGTTTTTCCTTCTTCCGTCTGCAGTATCATTAGACGCTATAGGCTCATCATCAGCAAATCCTTTATATGATAATTTATCATGTCCGAGATTAGGAAGTATATAATCGGCAACAGATTTTGCTCTGTTTTCAGATAGCTGATGATTATATTCTTTTTTTCCTGTATTATCCGTATGACCTTCCACTATAATTTCTCTATCTGGATAAGTTTCTTTAACGGCTTTTATAATATTATCTATTGTATTTTTTGCTTCAGGTTTTAATGTATAAGAATCTGTATCAAATAATATCTCTCCAAGCCTCAATACTAATCCTTCATCAACGGTGTCTATAGTAACATTATTGTCATTATAAAGATTATCTTCTAATTTTTTTCTATTATAATATTCTTCCTCTTTTGTAATGGAATCATAAACTTTATATGAACTTATTATATTCATTTTATACTGCAAACTGGCATAAGATAAATATTTTCCATATCCGAATAATATTTGATATCTTTCCTGCTGAGATACGGGAATATTTTTATCCATATCCCAAAGAAGGGTACCGTAATTGAATCCGTATATTCTTTCAGGATAACCCTTTCTTGAAAGTCCCGCCTGAAGCAAATCTTTATCTGTCATAATATGATACTGTATAACGGCATTTCTGCTTCCATTGTCATTAGTTTCAATATCGGCAAATAAATAATCGGAAGATAATGCCATAGTAAGATTCGGAGCATCGCTTACCTTTATAATTTCAACAGATTCTCTATTCCATGATTGCGTAACTTTAATTTCATTATCAGGAAAAGTAGGTATATGTCTTACATTAGGCATAAAATAATTATAAGGCACTTCAAATCTTCCATTTGTATGAATTATAAAATCGCTTGTATATTCTTCGTCAAGATGAAAAACTTTTTCTCCTTTCATCATTCTGAAAATTTTAAATACGCCTATTACCCTGTATCCGCCTTTAGGGGCAATAGCCGCAACAGTTAAATCAACAATATTTCTTTCTTTATAGGTTCTTTTAAGTATTCCGTTCTCATAATATTCCACATCTGCAGTTTTTACAGATTCTATTCTTTTTCCTTTTTCTAAATTCCAATAAAATTTATGCATTGCTTCAGAGTACGCCGCCCTAAAAAAAAGCGTAAATATTAATATAAAAATAAAAGCTCTTTTCATAATATTAAAATAATTTCATTTTTTTATTAGCTTGCTGCTTTCTCTTTTTAATTCTTTTAATCTTCTCTTTTCCTCTTTAATTCTATTTTTTTCGGCTTTGCGCTCTAATTTTAATTTTACTTTATCCACTTTAATAGCTCTAGCTTTTTCTTTTGCAATATCCTCATCTGTTTTCTCAGTTTTAAAAGAAATAACTAGTTTATAGAGCTGAAGAAATATATACTGCAGCTCTTTAATTCTCTTATCCATAGTTTCCATATTACTGCTGCTTGTATTTGAAAGATTGGAAACATTTTCTATAGAAGCAACAAGTTCTTTCATCTCTGTTTCGGTAGCATTAACTACATTAACAACATCTTCAGCTAATTTATCAACGCTTGATATATTCTGACTTACAGCAGAACTCATCTGCATCTGCTTAAGAGAGAGCTCCTGAACATCTTCAGTAATATTATTTAAATTGCTTATATTCATAAGTATTTCTCTTCTTCCAACATCAAGCTCATCATTAGCACCCGATATAGTGGATATAAGATCCGCAAGAGTATTTGAACCTTCCAAAATCTTTTCCATAGATTCGGAGCTTTTAAATGCTAAAGATACGGTATGATCCACAGCCTGCGTAGTTTCTTCAATAATCTCATTAATTATTTTTGAGTTCTCACCCGTATCCTCCGCCAATTTTCTTATTTTATCAGCAACTACTGTAAATCCCCGTCCATGTTCTCCCGCATGAGCCGCCTCTATTGCTGCATTCATAGCCAAAAGGTTTGTCTGCTCGGCAATATTATGTATAACCTTAGTAATATTTGTAATTTGCTTAGAATATTCTTTAATGCTTTGAATGGAATCAACAACAGATTCACCTATATTGCTTCCGTCCTGCGCTTCGGTATAAAGTATCTTAGCATAATCATTAGCTTTAGCCGCTCCATGACTTACAGTAACAATGTTTGCCATCATTTGCTGTACGGAACTGCTTGTTTTAGAAACAGCATCAGACTGCAGTTTCATTTTATTATTGATATCATTAATATTATCTAGCAACAACTGAACGGTTTCATTAACAGCTGTAAATCTGGTTCTCTGCATAAAACTTACTCTGGAAGCATTTGCAGATGATTCAGCTATTTTACTTGAATTTGACAGCTGAGTTTCAAACTCTTTATATATGGTATTAAAATCGCTTATGCTTATACTAATGGAAGCTCTCATATTCTGAATATTTCCTGTTAATGTATAAGCATTATTTTTTACGCTTACAATAATATTTTTTACCTTATCCAAAAACTTATTAAATGAATGAACTAATTCTCCCGATTCATTATTGCTTATTATAGGAAGTCTTATAGTTAAATCTCCTTCTCCTTCGCTCAAAGCTTCTGAAATATTTTTAGCAAATACTAAAGTTTTTCTAAGCGAAAGTATCAAAGCCAATATAACTATTAAAAATGATAATAATCCTATATATATTGCAGCTGAAGATTTTACTATTATGCTTCTGAATAAATGATTTTGATAAGCGCTTTTATACTGCCAAACATTTATAATATTTAAATTATTAAGAGAATATTTAATAAAAAATCTATTAGAATTATTAATTATTTTAACATTGCTTATTCTGCTTTTTAAATTATTATTTCTGATATCCTTAATCTCGCCTCCAAGAATACTGCTTTCTAAATCTCTTTGCATAGAAGCAATTAATGCAGGATTATTATAAGCTTTTATAGAATATAAATCGTCTGTTATAAAAATATCCAAATTATTTTTATAAACTGTATATGTTAAAATATCCTGATATATAGAACTTTTTACTTCCAAAGCAATAAATCCTATATTAATATTATTCAATAAAATAGGAGAATAAATATAAAAATTAGAAGAATCCTGAAAAATATCTATTAAAGAATTAGTCTCAGATATAAGTCTTGAAAAATAATATTCGGATATATTGGTTCTGGAATTAGTTTCAATATTAACAGAATTATTAATATCATATCTCCAATTAAAAAATAAATTATTAATTGTGTTTTTATTTAAGTTGATATTAATATTTTCTATATCTCTTATAAATACGGAAAATGATGATATATTATTATCATTGGCATATCTTGTACTTAAATATAATGACAATAAATCTGCATAATTATTTAAAGAATATCCGTTTGCATTTATTAAATTCATATAAGAAGCTATATCTTCTGAAATGTCAATATACTGATTAATGGAATCCGATATTTCATTAATAAAATCATTAGCATATCCTTTTTTCAAAGCTATATCATATTCCATATCATAATTTTTTTCAGCCTTATAATGCATACCATTAATTAAAGTAACAATAAAAATTACTGTAGCTATAGATACAGGAAAAAAATTATATATCATAGGCAAATGATATTCTTTTTTTCCACTTTTCTTATATAATGGTCTTACTAAAAGATTAAAAAATATTGAAGAAACTCCCATAGCCATACTGATTAAAAATATAACCATTATAAGCCTTATATTAATAATCTCAAATAATGTAATGCTTCCGTTTATTATATAGATTGAATAAGATAATACAGCCACAAAAAACACCGCAGCTCCTGATTTTACAACATATATAATACCTAAAGGTATATATTTTCCTTTTTCTATTTTTAAGCAGTCGAAAAATAAACTAATGGCTATACCTAAAGCTAATGCGGTAATAAATAAATATATATATCCTCTTAATGAATTTGAAAGCTCGTAAATCGTCTTCAACAAAATAGAATATAAACCAACAGAAATAGCGGACATAATCAAGAAACTGATCGGTAAATAAATTTTCAATCTTTTTTTAAGTCTGTCTTCATTTACTTGAAAAACCATATAATACAACCTATAAAATATTTTTATACTGTTAAATTTATCGGTATAATACTATTATTATTTAGAAATAATATCATTAATTGGACATAGTCTTAGCCTTAGAAACAGCTTCTTCTATGGAGCCTATAAATCTGAAAGCCTGATCAGGCAAGCCATCATAGTCTCCGTTGCATATTCCTTTAAAGCTTCTTATAGTATCTTCTAATTTTACATATCTTCCCTGAAGTCCTGTAAACTGTTCCCCTACAAAAAAAGGCTGGCTTAAAAACTGCTCTATTTTTCTGGCTCTGGATACTATTATTTTATCATCTTCAGAAATTTCATCTGCTCCAAGTATGGCAATAATATCCTGCAGATCCTTATATCTCTGCAGTATATGCTGAACTTTTCTTGCCACATCATAATGCTCCTGTCCCAATATATTAGGATCTAATATTCTGCTTGTTGAAGCCAAAGGATCTACAGCAGGATAAATACCTTTTTCGCTTACTTCTCTTGATAATACAGTAGTTGCATCTAAATGGGTAAAAGCTGTGGCAGGTGCAGGATCTGTAAGATCATCAGCAGGTACATAAACCGCCTGTATAGAAGTAATGGATCCGTTTTTAGTGGATGTGATTCTCTCCTGCAAAGATCCCATTTCAGTTGCCAAAGTAGGCTGATAACCTACAGCCGAAGGCATACGTCCAAGCAATGCAGATACTTCGCTCCCCGCCTGAGTAAATCTGAATATATTATCTATAAATAAAAGAACATCAAGTCCAGCGGAATCTCTGAAATATTCTGCCATAGTTAAAGCTGTTAATGCAACTCTTAATCTTGCTCCTGGAGGCTCATTCATCTGACCATAAACCATACAAGTTTTGTTAATAACCCCCGATTCCTTCATTTCAGACCATAGATCATTGCCTTCTCTGGTTCTCTCTCCAACTCCTGCAAATACGGAATATCCTCCATATTCGCTTGCTATATTATGTATAAGCTCCATAATAAGAACCGTTTTCCCTACTCCTGCTCCTCCGAAAAGTCCTGTTTTACCGCCTTTAATATAAGGCGCCAATAGGTCTATTACTTTAATACCTGTTTCAAAAATTTCAAGCTTAGGCTCCAAAGTTTCAAATTTGGGAGGTGCGGCATGTATGGATCTGTACTCTTTAGCAGATACAGGCCCTCCTTTATCAACAGTATTACCCAATACATTAAATATTCTTCCTATAGTTTCATTTCCTACAGGAACCATTATATGATTACCGCTGTCAAATATATCGTCTCCTCTTGATATGCCGTCTGTAGATTCTAATGCTATGGCTCTTACCCTTCCTCCTCCTAAATGCTGCTGTACCTCGCAGGTTATATGTCTTTTCTCACCTTCTATCTCCTTATCTATATAAAGAGCATTTAATATATCGGGAAGATGTCCTTCTTCAAATTCTGCATCTAAAGTTGAACCTACAACCTGAACTACTTTACCTCTTTTTCCTTCTGCCATCATAAAGTATTCCTTAAATTAAAAATCAGTTTTATATATTTTATATCTATTATAAACTTATTCAAGTACTTTAATCATCTCTTTATGTATTTTTTTATTAGTAGCTATATACTGTGATTTAGAAAAAATATCATAATCTTTCATTTTTATATTGCTTACAAGACCGCCTGCCTGTTTTAATATTACAGTTCCTGCACATATATCCCAAGGCGAAAGTCCGTATTCAAAGAATCCGTCTGCTGCTCCTTCTGCAACCATACATATATCAAGAGCTGCCGAACCGTCTCGTCTTAATGCTAAACTTCTTCTTGACATATTTGCAAAATCAACCATTCTATCATGCAGAAAATCATCATCAACACTTACATTATAGTAAAAACCTGTTATTATTAAAGACTCTATAAGTTTATTGCTGCTGCTTACTTTAATAACCTTATTATTTTTATAGGATTTAGATTTTACATGAGCTTTATAAACAGTATTCGTTAAAGGAGCATAAACTACTCCAAGTATAGGTATTCCATTATAAGCCAATCCTATTGATACACAGTAAAAAGGATAGCCATGTATAAAATTGCTTGTGCCGTCTATGGGATCAACTATCCAAGTAAATTTTTTATTATCATTACTGTCAGACTCCTCTCCGTAAAATCCGAATTTAGGATACTTTTTCAGTAAATATTCTCTAATAATTTTTTCATTTTTCAAATCAACTTCAGTGAACAAATCAGTTTTACCTTTTTTAGATATATTTTTAGGATGTCCGAAATATTTTAAAGAATATCTTCCTGCTTTAACAGCTATATATTCGGCATCTTTTAAAGCCCTGTCTAATTTTGACTTTGAAAACTCTTTTATTTCTTTCATTGCATTTATGTATTTTATTTCTTTATCCGATAATTTTGATTTTTTCTTTTTTGGAGAAAAACTCTTTAATAATAACCCAATAATGTCATCTATCATATTATACTCCGATTAAATTATAAAATATAATTAACTGTTAATCCAAAGGCTCTCTAAAAATCAATGCTGAAGGATTATCCTTTATTTTACCTGTAAATACTTTTAAATTATCAATTATCTCAGAAACATTAGTATGCAGTTTAGGATCTTTCATTATTGCCCCTATTACACCTTTTCCAGTTTCTATATCATTAATGACATAAGATAAATCTCTTGATATATTATTAACATAAGATAAAGTATCGCTTACATTAGAAATAGATTTAGTTATATTAACCTCATTGCTTCCTATAACATCCGAAATAAGATTGATAGTCCGAGACAAATTGCTTACCATCAGCGATAATTCCTGAAAGTTTAAATCTTTGCCTATATCTCCTATTGAACCTAAAGTAGTTTCTATACTGAAAGGCTCAACTCCTTTTATTATAGTATTAGGAGGTATGCTTGACATACCTGTGGTATTTATTGTAGGAGGCGATACCATTATATACTTTTCGCCTAATCCCAAACCTACAGTTTGTATAGAAAATTTTGTTCCCTGCGGAATTACTACTTTTTTATCCGTGATAAATAAAGTTACTCTAATAGTTCCATCATCATTAATATTTATTTTTTCAATAAACCCTATTTGTATTCCGCCTCCTCTATATGAAACTTTACCGTTTTCCTGCAAATCGCCGATAAACACATAATCCACATAGAGTCTGTATCCGTCACCCTTTAATTTTATATTACCTAATAAGATAACTGAAGCTATAAATATTACAAAAGTGGCAATAAAAAATATACCTAATTTTACTTTATTTTTCATAGTTTTTTCCTTAAATTAATTAAAATATATTTAATCTTTTGGTCTAATACTTTCTATATCTTCGCCTTTTTTAGCTATGCTACTCATAAAGAAAAATTTTAAATGAGGATTTTCAATTTCAGCCAAATGATCAGGATCTCCGCCTTCAATAATTTGTCCCTTATAAAGCATAACAACTCTGTCTGACATTCTAAACACGCTTGTCATATCATGAGTTATAACAATACTTGTAACATTTAATAGATTCTGCATTTTTATTATTAAATCATCTATAACTCTTGACATAACAGGGTCCAGCCCTGTAGTAGGTTCATCATAAAGCAGTATCTGAGGATCCATAGCTATTGCTCTTGCCAATCCGACTCTTTTTCTCATTCCTCCAGAAAGCTCAGACGGCATCTTATGTTCTATATTAGGCATTCCAACCATATCCAGCACTTCCGCAACTTTAGCTTTAATTCTATCTTCAGGCATATCTTTTTTTATTCTCCTAAGCCCGAAACTTACATTTTCATACACATTTAAAGAATCAAATAAAGCAGCTCCCTGAAATACCATAGCAAATTTCTTTCTTACCTCTGTAAGCTCATTATCGGATATCTGATTAATATCGGAGCCGTCTACAAGTATAGTACCTGAATCTGGCTGAAGCAATCCTATTAAATGTTTTATAAGAACACTTTTTCCGCATCCCGAATTTCCTATAACGGATAATATTTCACCTCTATTAACTTTAAGATTAACACCATTAAGAACTTTTTGCTGACCAAAAGCCTTATAGACATCTTTTAGTTCTATAATATAATCCATATTATAAATACACCCTCAAAATTTTTACAGCATCATCTGTTGTTATACTATAATTGCCCAAGCCTGCAGGAATTAAAACTGTTTTCCCATTATGAAGCTTTATATTATTGCTGTCAGACTTTATAACTCCTATTCCTTCAACTGCAATTATTATATGAAAACTTTCTTTATCAGTATTTGAAAAAAAATCCTGATTTATTATGCACTCTTCTGCTGTAAAATATTCATTAGAAAATAAATTATTAATTTCTAATTTTTCATTCTTAAATTTATTTTTCTTATTTGATTTTAAACTAAAAGCATCAATATTTTTTATAACATTAAATGCATCTTCTATATGAAGTTCTCTGCATTTTCCTTCCTTATCTGTTCGGTTCCAATCATAAAGCCTGTATGTGATATCGCTTAGAGTTTGTATCTCTGCTAAAATAACATCTCCCAATATGGCATGAATGCATCCGCTTGGTATAAAAAAAGCATCTCCCCTTTTTATACTGAAATAGTTAAATTTATTTTCTATAATATCTTTATTATCCAAAGCCTTTTTTAAATCTTCTTTTGAAATATTTTCTTTTAATCCTATAAGAAGCCTTGAATCCTTTGAACTGTCCAGAATATACCACATTTCATTTTTACCATGCTTATTATGTTTTCTTAGTGCATATTCTTCATCAGGGTGAACTTGTATTGATAATTTATCCTTTGAATCTATTAATTTTATTAATAATGGGAAATAATTCTTCTTGCATTTTGTGCCTAAAAGTTCTTTTCCAAATTCTTTTACCAAGCATGATAAAGTCTTTCCTTTAAAAACTCCGTTAGACACTATGCTGCTGTAATCAGGCAAATCCGAAATTTCCCAGCTTTCTCCTATAGTTTTATTTTTATCAAAAGGCTTGAAATATGACGCATATAATGAATTGCCGCCCCAAATAACTTCTTTATATATTTCATCAAACTCTAGTAAATACATAGCGATCATTATACAAGATAAAACAAATAATTCAATATACCAAAACTTAAAATATTATATTATTTTTATGATATTTTCTATAATCAATTATATACAATTTTTTTATAAAATATTAAATTATATTTGACAATAGTAATATATTAAATTATAATCAACTGTAGTAAAATATTTTAAAGAGGTTTTATCTATGTCAAAAGAATCGTATAAAGACAGAATGGAAAAAGCTATTTCAAGTCTGCAAAATGATTTAAAAGGTATAAGAACTGGAAGAGCCAATGCTTCAATATTGGACGGAGTAAAAGTGGAAGCCTATGGAAGCAGTATGCCGTTAAAACAGGTAGGCAATGTATCTACTCCCGATTCAAAAACTATTATGATACAGCCATTTGATAAAAATTTAATAGGAGACATAGAAAAAGCCGTATTGAAAGCAGATTTAGGTTTTAATCCTTTTAATGACGGTGGAAATATAAGAATAATAGTTCCGGAACTTACCAAAGAAAGAAGAGAGGAATTAAAAAAAGGAGTAAGACATAGAGGAGAGGAAGCTAAAATTGCTGTAAGAAATATAAGAAGAGATGAAAATGATAAAATAAAAAAAGAATTAAAAGATAAAGATATCACTGAAGACGAATCAAAGTCGCAAGAGAAAAAAATACAAAATGAAACTGATTCTTATATTAAAAAAATTGATGAAATGATAATCATAAAAGAAAAAGAATTAGATACTATATGATTAAAGATGAACCGAATATACCTGTACATGTGGCTGTAATTATGGACGGTAACGGAAGATGGGCTAAAACTCATAATAAAAGCAGAAGTTTCGGACACAGAGCAGGAAGCGAGAATGTAATTAATATAGTTGAGGTCTGCTGCGAGCTTGAAATAAAATATTTAACTCTATATGCATTTTCCACAGAAAATTGGAAAAGACCTGAAGAAGAAAAAAAAGCATTATTTAAACTATTAAAAGAATTCTATAAAAAAGAAATTAAAAGGCTGATTTCAAATAATATTTTAGTAAAGCATATAGGCGATATTAAAGCTTTTCCAAAAGATACAATAACTGCTATAGAAGAAACTGAAAATGAAACTTCTGAAAAATGCAAAGATCCTAGACTCACAGTAATATTGGCATTGAATTACGGCTTCAGAGACGAACTTAAAAATGCTTTAAAAAATATATGCATTGATTTAAAAAATAATAAAATAGATATAGAAAATATTAACGATGATTTTATTAAAAATTATTTATATACAAAAGATATTCCAGATCCGGATCTCATAATAAGAACTTCAGGAGAATCAAGATTAAGTAATTTTTTAATGTATCAGGCATCATACAGCGAACTGTATTTTACAGATATATTATGGCCTGATTTTTCAAAAGAAGATTTTAAAAAAGCTGTGGAAGCATATTCAAGCAGAAACAGAAGATATGGAGGTCTATAAAAAATTATGAAAAAAAGACTGCTATCTGTAGGCTTAACACTGCCTTTATTCCTTATTGTAATGTTTTATGATAAAGTTATTTATATGTTTCATATTCTTATATTATCAATATCAATTCTAAGCGCATCAGAAATATTTTATATGGCTAAAGTTCACAGACAAAAAAATTTAAGAACAATTATTACAACTATGATAGCAATGGTATTCGGGTATATTATTACCATATGCAATTTAAATTTATTTAAAGGAGATTTTTCCAATCTCTACAAAATAGTAGAAACAAAGCATCCTTCTATGGACTTATTATTGGTAATGGTTTTTGCCCTTATAGCTGCACTTTTTATTATAAATACATTTAAAGTTAATGTATCTACTTTTGAAGAAAAAGGAAGAGCTATATTAACTGCTGTTTTTTGCTTTATATATGTAGGATTAGGAATATGGCATATATCTCTTATGCGTTTTATGCCTAGCGGTAAATACTATATAGTTTTTATTCTGCTATGCGCTTGGTTCAGCGATACAGGAGGATATGTAATGGGCAGAAAAATAGGAAAACATAAACTATCAAACAGCGCATCTCCTAATAAAAGCTATGAAGGTCTTGTCGGTATGTTTATATTCACAATACCGCTTGCAGTATTATACTATTTTTTATATTCGCATGGATATTTGACTTATCTATTGGGTAAAAATATACCTTCATTTTCTTTACTGCAGACGATATTATTAACTGTAATATTCACTGTAACAGGTTTTCTCGGTGATATGGGAGAAAGCCTTATAAAAAGAATGTATGCTTCTAAGGATTCAAGCAAGTTATTTCCTGGACATGGAGGAGTGTTTGATATATTTGACAGCGTAATATTAACCGCACCCATATCATACTATGTATTTCTATTATTGCAATAATAAAAGCTGTAATAAGGCATAGGATGCATAATAGCAATAATAAATCAATTTTTATCAGAAATAATAACTTAATATCTTAAATTATTTATATGCTGTAAACTATACTGCAATATTATTATAATACAGACTTTATATTATCTATCTCTTCATTAGTCAAAAGCCATTCATTTTCAGTTTCTTCTATTAATCTTTTTACTTCAAGAAGTCTTCTGCTCTTATCATCATCATAATCTGAAGAAGTTTCAAAAAACTTTAATATATCTTTCTCCTCTTTTCTGTACTCTTCTAACTGATTTTCATATTTTTTAAGCATAGATTCGCATTTAGAAAGTTTATTTTTAATTTTTTTTCTATCTTCATAATTATTTTTATCTTCAGCATTATTGCTTTCTTTATAGTTATTTTTATTTTTATATTCCGATTCTTTTTTTTCTTTCTCCAAAGAATCTAAACGGACACTGTAAACATAAGCCTCATAATCACCTGAATAAAGAGAGAGTTTTTTATTTTTTACCTCTATAATAGTATCAGCCAGCATACTTGCAAATGTTCTGTCATGAGAAGTAAAAAATATTGTTCCGCCGTAATCTCTTAATGAATATGCAAGAGCCTCTACGGTTTCAAAATCTAAATGATTGGTAGGCTCATCTAAAATAAGAACATCGGCGCATTGAGTAATCGCAGCTAAAAGAGAAAGTCTCGCAATTTCTCCTCCGCTTAAAACTTTAATATCTTTATTAACATCATCTCCTGAAAATAAAAAACTTCCAAGTAAAGTTAAAAGCTCCTGAGTTAATAATCCCTGTCTGGCATGTCTCTTTAAATATGATAAAACCGTATCATTTGAAGTTACATTCTTATAGGTATCTTCTCCGAAATATGCTATCTTTATGCCGTATGAATAATTATAGCTTCCAAATACAGGATTAAGTATTCCAGCTATAGTTCTTAAAAAAGTAGTTTTACCCTCTCCGTTTTGCCCTAGAACAGCTACCCTGCTTCCTCTAGCTATTTCTATTCTTCCGCTTTCGGCAATTACTTTATCTTCATATCCTACAGCCAAATTATCTGAAATAAGGGCAAAACCTTTTTTTTCCTGCATATTTGGAAGCTTTATTTTTACATTTTTTGCAGGGTGTGTTATTTCTATAGTTTTTAATTTTTCCATCTGCTTTATGCGGGATTGCACAGCTTTTGCCTTTGTTGCTTTATATCTGAATCTTTCAATAAATCTTTCAAGATGAGCCCTTCTCTCTTCCACATTTTTATTATATTTTTTTATTGTATATTCTTTTTCTTCTTTATATTCAAAATAATCTTCTATATTTCCTGGAAAATATGTAATTTTAGAGTTTTCCATTTCTATAGTTTTCTCGCATGTAGTTTTTAAAAATTCCCTATCATGAGAAACTATTAAAAAACCTCCATTATAATCAATTAAAAAATTTTCCAAATCTATCAATGTATTTAAATCCAAGAAGTTTGAAGGTTCATCTAATATTAAAAAATTAGGTTCATAAAGCATCATTTCTGCAAGTTTTATGCGCATTCTGTATCCGCTTGATAAGCTTCCTAAATTATAATTAATTTTTATATGATCTACTCCAAATTTACTCGCTATTTTGGAGCATTTCCAAGTCTCTTTAGATGTAACTCTTGTAAGATAATCTATCACTTTTTCATTCTCGTCAAACTCTCCATGCTGGCGCAAATAACCTATTCTTACATCATCGGAAAATATTATCTCTCCGTCATCTGGTTCTTCAATCCCCATAAGAATCTTTAAAAGCGTGGTTTTGCCTGCCCCGTTTCTTCCTATCATACCTATTTTAGACTTTTCTTCTATAAGCAGACTCACATTATCAAGCAATGTTTTATGAACAAATCTTTTAGATATATTTACTATACTTATAATACTTTTAGCCATTTTATTTAAATATTTTTTATTATTTATCAGAAAGTAATTTTATAATAAAATATAAAATTATTCAAATATAAAAACAAAATAATACAGTTAAATTATGATATTATTCTTCTGCAGTATTATTTAATTTATAAACCAAGCTTTTAAAATATTTTCCTCTGTCTTCATAATTTTTAAACATATCAAAACTAGCGCAGCCCGGAGATAATAAAACAGTATCGCCTTCAGCAGCAGTATTTGAAGCATAATTAAAAGCATCTGTAAAATCTTTTATAATAATCTTATTTTCAAAATGAATCATATTATCAATAGCCTCCGCAGCCTCTCCGATAAGAATAAGTTTTTTTACTCTGATATTTATAATATTATTTAAAGGAGTAAAATCTATATTCTTATTTCTCCCGCCCATTATAAGTATGATATTTTTATCAAAAGATTTTAAAGCGCTCATTACGGCATTCATTGATGTAGCTTTAGAATCATTGATATATCTTACTCCATTAATAACAGCTGTAAGTTCAACTCTATGCTCTATTCCCTGAAAATCATTCACTGTTTTTTCTATATGATAAGGAGGTATACCATTTTTTAAACATATTAAAACGGCGGCAAGTATATTTTCTATATTATGATTTCCAAGTATTTTTCTTTTTTTTATAGAAAATAATTTTTTATTCTTATAGTATATATATTCATCTTCTTCATTATAGTATATGGTTGATAATCTGCTTTTTAAAGAAAATGTAAGAATATTCATTTTGCAGTTATTATTTAGTTCATTATACCAAATATTAGTATATTCATTATCATAATTAATTATAAGAAAATCATTTTCATTCTGATTAATGCTTATATTTTTTTTTGTATTAAAATAATTCTCCATATCATTATATCTGTCTAGATGATCTTCGGCTATATTAAGCACTGCGCTTATATGAGCATGAAATTTTTTAACAGTCTCCAATTGAAAACTGGAAAGTTCTAATATAATATCTTCATCTTCTCCTATAGTTTCAACTTCCTTTGAAAAAGTATTTCCCACATTACCTAAAAGTCTTGATTTTTTATATGAACTTATTATTTTATGAATTAATGTAACTGTAGTAGTTTTTCCGTCTGTTCCTGTTACTGCTATATAATTTCTATTAGGCAGAAGATTATAAGCAAATTCTATTTCGCCTATAATTTCTATATTTCTTTTTTCAGCCGCTTCAACTATAGATATAGTACGGGCAATTCCCGGAGAAATTATTATAAGAGTAATATTATCTAAAACGGATATATCCTGATTTCCAAAAAATAATTTTATATTTTTATCTTTCAATGCCTCTATGCTTTCTTTTAATTTATCCTCTGTTTTACTGTCGCTTAAAGCATATTTTATTTCTGTATTAAAAGCTCTGTTAATACTGTATAAAATATTTGCTATACTTACTCCGCTTCTTAAAGAGGCGCCTAATATTAATATATTATGTTTTTTAAGAACTTCTATATATGTTTTATTCAAATCAAAAATCATTGCCGCACCAAATAGAAAATTGTACTGTTTATATAAACTATTATAACAGAAGAATAATAAATTTAAATAATATCTTTATTATAAGATAAATAAAAATTTAAATGTTAATATAAGTCAATTTCTAAAATTCAAAGTAATAAATATTATAATTTTTTATATAAATTAAAAAATTTTATTTATATGCTTCTATATGTATTGTAGGTTCCATATTCAATTTTTCCTTAATTTCATTTTCAAAAATACTTACACTGTTATGTGCTTCAAAAACAGTCATATCTTTAGGAAAACGCATATGAAAAGTTATTTCGCTGTGATCTCCGTAGGTATGTATATGAAAATGATGCAGATTAGTATCATTGCTATTAATATTAAGTTCTTTTGCTATATTGTTAATACTTTTTATAATATCTTCGGAAGGATATTCTCCTATCAAAGGCTTAACACTGGATTTAATAACATCAAAAGCGGCATAAAATATTACAAGAGAAACTAATATACTCAAAACACTGTCTATCCACCAAAAATTTTTACCGAATAAAATACCAGCCAATATAATTATTGATGTAATGCTGTCGCTTCTATGATGCCATGCATCGGCATATAAAGATTTAGAGCCTGATTTTCTATACCCCCATAAAGAATACTGAGCCAAAAACTCCTTAACTAAAACAGATACTATCATAGCAATTACAGATGCTGCTGTAAATGAAGCCGTTTTTTTATCCAAAATATTCTGCACAGCCTTATAGAAAAAACTATATCCTATAAATACAAGCATAATGCCGACTATAAAACTTGTTATAAGCTCTATCCTTCCATGTCCGAACGGATGTTCTTTATCAGGAGGCCTTTTAGAAAATATACCGCCTATAATAACAATAAAGCTACTTATACAATCGCTTAATGAATGCCATGCATCAGCTATAATAGATAATGAGCCTGTAAAAACTCCTACCGTATATTTAAAGGCAAATAATGATATATTAATAATAACAGATACCAATCCTTCTATTATCATATATTTTGATTTTTTTTCATTATTAATACCATGCATTTTATAACCTCAGATTTTAATTTTTAAGCATTTTAACTATTTAATTAATTTATAAGAAATTTAATAAAATGTCAATTATTCAAATATAAATTTCTATTTACATATTAGAACACTTTAACTTTCAAAACAGTGTTAATATCTTGATAAAAGTTAATTTTTTTGTTAATATATTATAAAATTTAAATGCAAAATAAATAGTATGAATAATTAAGGAGAATAAATAATATGTCAAATACAGCATTTCTATTTCCTGGTCAAGGTTCTCAAAGCCAAGGTATGGGAAAATCTTTATATGATAATATAGCCGAATCTAAAGCAATATTTGATAAAGCTTCAAATATTTTGGAAGATGTTGATATTAAAGCATTATGTTTTGAAGGTACTGAAGATGATCTTAAAAAAACAGAAAATACTCAGCCTGCTTTGGTTACTGTGGGCATAGCTGTTTATGAAGCGTTAAAGGCAAAAGGAATAAAAGGGAATCTATTTGCAGGACATAGTTTAGGAGAAATTACAGCTCTTTCGGCTGCAGGTTATATATCGTTTGAAGATGCTGTAAAAATTGCAAGAACGAGAGGTTTACTTATGGCTAAAGCAGGTGCCGATGCTCCTTATGGTATGGCTGCTGTTATGGGATTAGACTATGATGCTGTTTTTAAATGTATGCCTGAAAATAAAGAGGTTGTTGCCGCTAATTATAATTTAAAAGATCAAATAGTTATATCGGGACTTCTAAGTGCAATTGAAGCCGTTACTCCTAAACTTAAAGAAGCAGGAGCTAAAAGAGTGCTGCCTCTAAAAGTATCCGGGGCTTTTCATTCTCCATTTATGAAACCCGCCGCCGACAGTTTAAAAGAATTTTTAGAAAAAATAGAGCTTCATAATAATGATAACAGAGTTTTATCTAATGTTACAGCTGAAGTTCATGATTTTAATACTATAAAAGAAAATCTTTATAAGCAAATGTTTTCAACTGTAAGATGGTATGACAGTATGATTAATATACAGAAATTAGGCGTTACAAAAGTGTTTGAATGCGGACCTGGAAAAGTTTTAATTGGAATGAGTAAAAAAATCGCTCCGAATATAGAAGCAGTTTCAGTATTTGATGCTGATTCTTTAAACTCAGCTTTATAATTTTTATTATATATTAATACTTAATAAAAACAGTTTTTTATTTTTAAATATATGCTCTTGGATATGCTATTTATTGCAATGATGATTTATATAATATGCTCTGTATTTCGTATTTGCTTAAGGCTCTATATATGAATATTAATATATATTAAATAAAGAAATTAATCTAAATTTAAATGAGGCTCCGCCTTCTTAAAAGAAAAAACTTTTTTATAAGTAATTTTATCTTTTGATGTTAAAGAGCTGCATAATAAAGGAGATTTATTATTATATTTTGAATGCATCTCATCAATCTTTTTATCGCTGTAATTTGCATAACAATAAATGCATTTACTTAAACAAGTATTATATGCTCCTATATCAAAACTTTCAATGCAGCCGCAAGGAAGTCTTTGATTTTTATCTTTATCAGCTTTAATATCATAACCTGCTATATCAGATATTAATTTGTCATCTATGCATTTTCCATGAGAAATACAGAATTTAGACAAATCCATAATTTCAGCGCAGGTGTATATACTAATATTATATGACTTTGCAGCTTCAGACATAAATTCTGTTAAATCTAATATCATATTTTCATCTTTATTTATATCATAAAAATTTATATCTTTCATATTTCTTTTTACTTTTTCATATATATCCATAAAACTTATAATGCACTTTTCTGTATAATTATGCAAATGTTCTGCTATCTTTTCAAAATATTTTTTATGATAATCAATATTATATTTATCAGTGATCATTATAGGATCATACCGCCATATAACTTTTTTACTTCCTATTTTATCAGATAATTTTTTAAATGTATAAAAAATTTTATCATTTTTTGAAGGTATTTTTTTCTCTGTATCATCGCCATAAGAAGTTACTGTAAATTGAAAATAATATTTATAATGTTTTAACAAATCTAATTTATCCAGCATAGGAGCAGGATTTTTACTCCAAAACACTATGCAATCAACAATATCAGGCGAAATATTTATTTTACTGACTTGATATATATTTATAGGATTTCTTACCAAAACATATTTTTCTTTAATTCTATTAAAAAACCATTCCGAATAATAGGAAGGTATATCTGTTCTTCTGCTCGCACTTATTATCATTTAATAAAATATTATATAAGTTACAAGTTAAGATGTCAATTTGATTATTAATAGTTTTAATCCAACTATTTAAGTATAGTAATAGAATTTTTTAAGAGTTAAAATTATTTTTTAAAAAATTAGAAAAGTTATATGCTATTATTATCAAAATTAATATATAATTTAAAGCTGATAACGGAACTTTAAACAACTATAGATAATTCTCTGTATTTACCAGTTTAAATTGTAATTTATACAGAAATTACAGAATATGTTCTTTTTTTTAGAAGTTAGATGATAAATAAGGTTCAACCTTATTTATTTCTGGCTAAACCTTATTTATAATTGATTTTTGACCTGATTTATAAATTAATAATGCAGGCTAAAGCCTTTTACTCCAAAATAATAACATAATTAAAATATACAGCTTATTAGCCAGCATCAACAAAAATAAACTAATTGTAAAAAAATAATCTGCATGTTAAAATTAATTATAAAAAATAAGGACTAAAAATGCCTATTATATCAAGATTTTATGGTATCATTATAAAAATGTATTTTCAGCAAAAAGAGCATAATCCTCCGCATTTTCATGCTATATATGGTGAGTATGTCGGAGTTATTAATATCAATGAATTAAAGATGATAGAAGGCGATTTACCTAATAAAGCATGTTCGCTTGTATTGGAATGGGCTAAAAATAATCAAGACGAACTTTTAAATATCTGGAATACTCAAAACTTTAAGCAATTAGAACCTTTGGAGTAATTATGACTTTCCATAAAATTAAAAATGTTAAAGCTTTGGATAATCTCATTTTAGAAATAATATTTGAAAATGAAGAAATAAAATATTATGATATAAAAAAATTAATTTCTGAACATAAAGAATTTGAAATTTTGAATGATAAGACTTTATTTAATCTTGTAAAAATAGATGTTGGCGGATACGGAATTTCTTGGAACGATGATTTGGATATATCATGCAATACTTTATACTACAAAGCATAAAACTAACTACAACACTAACCCAGAAATAATTTTTTTGAAAATTTACCTTAATTACCTACACCCTGACCGAGCGAAATGAAAAATAAAAACTTATAAAATTTTTAATTTTTACTTATATAATACCCATCCAAACCCGCTCTTATAGTTAAACAAACATTTTTTAAAGAATAAAACTACAAACAAGAATTTTTTTGAAAAATTAGAAAAAGATTGTACTTTTTTCATAGGAAAAAAGTACCAAAAAACTACTTCTTTTGTGGCACAAAAGAAGCAAAAAGCATTTACAAGCTAATAAGATAACTTTAATTTAGGCATTGCATAAATGTTCTTTTTTTATAAAAAGAACCAAAAAAAATTTTAATTATATTAATAATGCAGGCTAAAGCCTTCTATACTGAAATAATAACCTACTTAAAATATACGGCTGATTAGTCAACATCAAACAAAAAATTAATATAATAAACTCTATTTAAATTAAAAATTAATAAAAAAATAGATTTTTTTTATTATAAAGACTTGACAAAATATTTTTATGCAATTATACTAATTACATAATCTGTAAACATATTGATATTTTTTCAATAACATTACATGATGTAAGCTAAAAACTTTATATTATGTATATTATATAATATAGACAAAAAAATTCAATGGAGAAAAAATGAATATTAGATTTAAATTACCAACAATAACCTATGAACAATTAAAAAAAATTATTATGAATTCAGATAAAAGAGATAAAAATACAATTATAGACAGAGAGGAATTATCAAAATTAACATCTATAAATTCTGATACTATAAGCAGAAACAATGCTTTTTTATATTCAATCGGGCTTATTGAAAAAAATGAAAATAATAAATATATAATAACTGAAAAAGGAGTCAAATTAGCTAAAGCATATAAACAACAAAATGATTTTCAAATACAAAAAATGTGGGTTCAAATAATAAAAAATAATGAAGAATTATCTGATTTTATGTATAGTCAAGAATATAAAAAAAATTTAGATGTATCTGATTTCTTAACTACTATTATAAATTGTTTTCCAAATCAAAACATAAACTACTCAAAAATAGGAGCTAATACTTTATTAGAAATTTTTAAAGATGCTAAACTTTTAAATATACAAAATGAAACGATATTAGAATTTTATAACATAGATGATACATATAAAATAATATCTGAAGAAGTGAAAAATGATTTAGAAAATAAATCAATGCCTATAGAAAATAATTCATACAATAATATATCAATAGCAAAAGAAAATCTAAACAACTATAATATAAATATAAATATAAATATAAACTATGATACTACAAATCATGATACAATTATAAAAGAAATTAAAAATATTATAAATGAATTAAAAAAAGGAGAATAAAATGCCTACTTTTCAATTAAAACACAAAATTAATAATTCTACAGAATTAGTAATATTCGGAGATATGGATGAATTAGAAAAGATAGCAGAAAAATACGATATAAATATATCACAAAAAGATATTATAAAATCTAACAAAATTGACAATACAATAAAAAAAGAAGAAAAGAAAATTTATAAAAAAGAAATAAATTTTATTGATATAGATATAGAATTTGGAAATGATAAAATAAACGAATGGATAAGTTTTTATAAATCTTTAAATATAAATAGTGCTATGAGTAATGTAATTATCAGTATATATTGGACTCAAAACAATATAGATGAATTTAAAAATGGAATAAATATTGATTACATATACTCTTTTTTAAGAACAGTATTAGGTAATATAAAATTTAATCTTCCAGAAGCTATAGGTAATGCTAGAAGAAAACAATGGGGATTTATAAAAAAAGAAGAAGATGGTAAATTATCTTTAACTATGTTGGGAAGAATGGAAATAGAAAATAATATACTAAAAAATAAAGAATAATTTTGTAAGAAATATCTTAACAGCTGGCACTGTTAAGATATTTAAATAAAAATACAATAAGAAAGTATCTATTGTATAATAACATCGAATCTATTATATATAGATAAATATTTTAATGCAATAGTTACCTTCTTATTAAAATCTTATTAAAGGAGGTTAACCATGAAAAATAATTCTAATTATAGAATTATTTACTGCAGATATCGCAGAGTGCGTGGCAATTCTGGTAGAATACTAGATGCGCATGACTATGGATATAAAGCATGGCGTTTTTACGTTAGATGTAAATAATACATAAGAGATGTGGTACTATAATTTATTAGTTATAGTACCCTTAATTACAAAAATCAACAAGTCAATAATCATAAATTTAAGTTATTATTTTTTATTATATATAGATAAAAATAATTTAAAAAAATCTTCCATATCTGAATAATGTATATTTATATCGTCTAATAAATATAATTTTGAATCTATGAACTCACAATTATTTTCATGATTAAATAAAGTTATATTTATTCCACCATTATCAAGAGAACTATTAAATCTAATTCCATCAAATTTTTTATTTTTTAATAACTCAGCAATATATTGTGTTGGAATATAATCTGTTTTATCTCCAAAATTAGGAATAGAAAAAGCATAATTTAATGATTGCAATTCAGGAACATTTTTTAATTTTTTATTTAAATTTGAAATATCAAATAATTTTAAATTTTTTAATATTTTTATTCTAGCAACACTAATCCTGTTTTTAATAATTGGACGTATTTCTTTAATACTTGTTTCTATATCTTGAGATAAATATAAATAACTAATTTTTTCTGGATTTGCTCTACCTGCCACAATAATATTTTTATCTTTAGGAGCTAAAGAATTTTCAGCATCATATCCTGATAAATAACCATTTTCAATAAAACAATTTATATCTATAGGTAATCTATATATTCTACTACGATATAAAATAGTTTCCTTTTCTAATATATATTGATGATTTTTTAATTCTTTTTTTAATTTAGTAATAATTTTATGTTTTGGAAAAAATCTATTATTATAAGTAATTTCATTTTTAAATGAACAAAAATCATTAGCTATATCAGAAAAATATAACATCTTTTCTAAAGATTGTTTTTTAATTATATCTTCATCTTCCATTTAATTCCCTTCTACAATCTTTTTTTCTTCATCATCTAAATTATAAATAGAAAATATCAAATTATTAATCTGTTTTTCACAAGCGGAAATCTGCCTATTTATCATATTTAAAGAGTTAGGATTTTTTTCTGTATTAACTTTTTTATTAAGCTCAATAATATTATCAACAAGAACAACTATTTTATCATGTATATCTTTGTCTTCTTTATTATTTAAATCTAAATTAGGAATATATATTGATAATATAGCCTCTTTCTTTATTTTAGGAAATAATTTTTTTTCATCACTATTTCTTTTTAACCAACAATATTTTGATAATTTAGAATTAATAATACCTAATATAAAATACAAATTTAAATTATTTTCTTCTCTACTATATACATTATAAACTGTATTTAAAGTATAAATTCCTGCACTGATAAATGCAGATATTGGAGTTTCGCCTATTTGTCTTATAACTATTCTGTCTTGTTCATATATATTTTTATTTCCGCCACTCTTAATATTTTTATCTATAAAATGCACATATTCTTCTGCATCTTTTATAAAAAATGGGAATATACTACCGCCATCAATTACTGGTTTATAATCTTCACCTAATTTACTATCTACTACATATTTTTTTCTATCAAAAGTTTGTATACCAAAATATGCACCGCAATAATTTCCTAGCAATGTAGAATTTTCCTTTATCTTATTTAAAATCATATTATCATTTTCATTCACTAAAATATTAAAATTATGTCTATCGTTAGAATAAAATTTATTTTGTTCTATTTTTGATTGATATACTATATTCTCAGGACTATTTAAAATTTTTATATCTATTATATTTTCATTATCTATTTTATTTTTAGACAAAATAAAAACGCAATTATCTACACTAGCATCTTTAAACACAGAATATTTATATAAAACTATACTTAAAATATTAGTATTATATAATATATAATTCCTTAATGGTTCAGAATGTATATTTGTTAAAAATGTATTTGGAGTTATAAAAGATATGACTGCATTATCTTTTAATAATTTTATAGATTTCTCAATAAAAATTTGATATGTATCTATTTTATATTTTGCTGATTTATAATTTGCAAGACAATAATCAAAATAATATCTGCTGTCTAAATTTTGCATCATAACATACGGCGGATTGCCTATCACAATATCAAAACCGCCATATTTAAAAACAGTTTTAAACTCGTCCTCCCAATCAAAACAATTTATTTTATATTGAGTCTCCTCGTCAAAATCAAGCAAAGACTGGCTACCGTAAAAATCACTTCCTATCAAACTATTGCCGCATTTGATATTGTCCTCCAATGACGGTAAAGCACGCTCATTAAATAAATCCTGATTGTTCTGTATTGACGCAGGACTCTCTCCCTCTAAGCATTTCATAAGCAGCGATAATTTCGTTACCTCTACCGCATTGCTGTCTATGTCCACACCAAATATATTGTTGCGTAATATCTGCTTCTTTATCCAAATTGTCAAATCCCCATTCTCTTTTATTACATCTTCTTTTGACCCCTTAAACTTCGCCCTGTCCTTTATCTTGTTGTAATATTCAATATGATAATTAAGTAAATATTTATATGCCCCAAGTAAAAAACTTCCGCTGCCGCAAGCAGGATCCAATATTTTTATATTCGCTATCTCCTCTGGCTTCTTACCCTTTACAGCCTCCCCAACCGTATTCGCTACTATATAATCAACTATATGCTCAGGCGTATAATAAACCCCTCCTGCCTTACGCACCTCTGGTTTTAATTCTATCTTCGCACTATGATTCTTACCTATAGTGATAGTCTTACCCAAAAACTGCTCATAAGCATTCCCTATTATCTCAACAGATATAACAGAAAACTCATAAGGGCTCAAAGGATAATAAAGTTCATTAATAATCTCTTTTATCACTTTATTATCAATATCTATATCAGCGGTTATATTATCTTTTGTAAAATCAAATAATCCCGAATTGTATTTTCCGTCGGCTTTATTAAAAAGAATAAGTAAATCTTTATAAAAATTCCTGCTTTTATTTTCTAATATCTTTTTTAAATCCCCGTATTCTTCAATGCCTCTGTCTTCAGCAGCCCTCAAGAATATAATCCTGTCAATAATCTGCTGAACCGCATAATTTAAATTGCGTACAGATAACTTTTTATTAAGCTTCGCAATATTAGATGCAAGCTTAGTCCTCAAACTATCAAGAGAATTAAGAAAATCAATATCAACACTTTCTGTACCTTTTTTGTTTGAAGTACCAGCAATATATTTTTCAAGCGAACCCTGTTCAATTCTCTCTTTATTAAGTATCTCATAAAGAAAATCAAACCTTTTTAAATAATCCTCAAAATATATATATTCAATCCTAGCAGCAGACGCTTTATCATTAACATTTGGCTTTCTAGTGCAGTCGTAAACGGCAAGCTCCTCAAAATCGGTAAGAAAACTTATACCAAGCTTAGCACTCCAGCCGTACCTCCTAAGCTGAAAGGCAGGCAAACTGTCCTCTTTAAGATTAACCCCCGGCTTTTTCGCCTCCGCAAAGAAAACTCTGCTACCGCCAATACGAAATGCATAATCAGGAGCTTTAGTTTCCTTACCGACTTTAACTCTATCCTCATGCACAACATCTCTGTAAGTCTGAGATTTTCCAGCCTTATTTGAAACATCCCAGCCGAAAGCCTCAAAGAACGGATCTAAAAAATCCCTTCTAGTCTCAGTTTCATTATAATTTTTATTTGTATACTGTGAATAATTTGATTTGAATTTTTCAATTAAAGAATATAGTTTTTCATATGATTGATTTTTGAGATCAGAGTTGACATAACTCTTAAAATTATTTAAATTACCTGTGACTTTCATAATATAAAACACCCCAATTATAACTTTATATTACAATACATCAAAAAACACATTTTGCAACTAAACATAAGCAGAAAAATCAGCCCAAACATCAAACAAACTGCAAGCTTTACCTTACGCAGCACCACCCTGCAAGCATCGCCTCACCTTACCAAAAGCCAACACTACCAAATGAAGTGAGGAAGCACCCGAAGTGTATGCGGCTGATTACCCAGCATAAAAAAATAAACTAACTAAAAAGCTAACCAAACTCAAAAACAAAAATTTATGACCTTTTTAATGGTATATTTTTTTCTTCAAAATATAGTGCTATCACATTTTTTATTTCTCTTAAAGCTTCTTCTTCTGTTGCCCCAAAAGCACTAATAGAGTCTAATTCTTCAGATAAAGCTATATAACACTCATCTTCTTCACTATAAAAAATTTTTATACTATAGTTCATAATTACTCCTCCAAACCATATTTTTTAACAAGAGATAAAAACTGCTTAACTTGATAAGGTTTTACCTCACCATTAACATTTTGTATATTAATTAGCTCACTAACTCCTATTTTGGAATATATTTTATGGCTTCCTCTTTGCCTTTTGCACACAAAACCAAAATCTTCAACAATATTACAAAAATAATAATATTTAATATTTTTATTATTTGTAAGTTTCTTAATAATTTCTTTTCTATTCATATTTTAATTATAAAGTTATTCAATATAAAATCAACTACCCGCCTAGCTTCCGCAGTATTCGCCCTACGAGCTGTAGCACCACCCTGCACGGTATTGCCTCACCTTACCAAACGCCAACGCGACCGAATGAAGTGAGGAAGTTGTGGCTGATTACACAACATTAAACAATTATTATATTTTAATATCTATACCATCATAAAAATATTGTAAAAAATAATAATCAAAAGAGTTTATATCAAATAATTTTATAATATCATCTTTTTTTTCTATAAATTGATTTAAAGTCTTATTAATCCCATCTTTTTCATTAAAATTAAATTTAATAATAGCAGATTCATCAATTTTTTTAGATAACATTCTAGGAAGTCCAAATTCTTCTAAAGTATAAACATGTGGTGGTAAAAATACATTTTGTAAATTAGTAACAAATGAAGATATATCAATTGCATTATCTTTTAAAATACATTTTTGTAATGTATTAATATCTGAAAACAAATTATATACATCAAATGATACTAAATTTTCAAATTTGAAATAATCATCTATTTCTATATAATTTTTAGTTGTATTTAAAATTTCTAATAATGATAAGTTCCAATTATTAGAAATAGCTATAATAAAATTTGATATATTTTGTGGCTCATATTTAAAATAAATATTACATTTATATAATATATTTAATATGTAATTAAAATCATTTTTCCAATCTTCATTAGAAAATGGTAATAACATATCTATTAGCTTATTATTATCACTTGCATCATATAATTCTTTAGTTATATTAAGCATAGTTTCTCTATCATTTTTTATTGAATGTTCATCTCTAATACTGTAAAATTCTTCTTCACCTATCATTGATATCATTTCTTTTTTAGTTTCTTCTATATTATTTTTTTGTTCTTCTGTTAAATTATTAAATATTTCTGTATTATCTATATCAATAATAGTAGAATCATTAATATCAATATTTAATTTATATATTTTTTTAGCTGGAGGCTTTTCTAATAAATAAATATTACCTGTATAATACTCAAACATTCTACCAGCTCTACCCTTTATATTATTGTATGTAAACCTATTAAATTTGTTTATTGATATTTTATTACTATATAAAATGATATTCTCAGCAACTGTATTAACTCCTTCTATAAGTGAAGAAGTAGCAATTATTGTATTTATATGATTAATTTCTTTATAATTAAAAAGATTAATTTGTATTTGAGATAAATATTTTGGTATTTGGGAATTATGAATACCAATTCCTCTTTTAACTAATTTATATAAAATCCATTCTTTGGAATAATGTAACCCTAACCATTTTAAAAAACTATTTTGCAATTTAGTATTTGTCGACATACTTATATTATATTTTTCTATACATTCTTTATATATATCTTTTATACTTATAACTGTATTTGTGTATATAATATTTTTTTTATTAAATAATTCATTTCTTAATAATGAATTTAATTTATTATTTTTTAAATATTCTTTATTCTTTCCTGTAACAATGCAATTATGCTCTTCAACTTTTACTGTATTAAAATTAGTATAATAAAATTCATTATGCTCTATAAATGGATTTTCTGATACTTCATCAATATTAGGTGCAATAAAATATTTCTGTGTAATTTCAGAACAATAATAAAATATTATTTGCTGTAATATAGAACTTCTTATATCAGCTTTTCCATTATCATTTTTGATTATTTCTATTTTATAAAATTCATCAACAATAAATAAATCCAAATTTATATTAAATAATACTTTATAATATGTTAAAGCCCTTTCTTGTGTAAAAATAAATATATTTTTAAACTTTATGCTTTCATTTACTGTAGTAATAATATTATAATCATTATGAAACTTTTTATATATCCTTCTTCTAGCTTCATCAAGTAGGGCTATTGTAGGAACTATTATTAAAATATTTTTAGGTTTTTTAATAGATATTAAACTGTCTATTATATAACTTTTACCAAAACTTGTTGGTGCACTTAACAATACATTATCACCATTTAAAAGAAGTTTCAATATCATTGACTGTTCCCTATGTAATACAATATTATCATTTTTATCATACAAAGAGAATAAATTATAAACTAATCGATCTTCAAATATTGCATCTTCAATATATTTATCTAAATATGGATACAATCCTGACATCCTTATTAAATGATAAAAAAACTGTCTATAACTCAAAGGTTGTGATTTAATATCTATATTATTATTTATATAGTCTAATAAATTAATCAAAGATTCTCTGGCTTTTTCTTCTTTTTCTTTATTGAATAATGAATTAATTTTTTTACATTCATCAAATAAATCAAATTCTTTCATATTTTTTCTTCTAATTCTAATAACTTTCTAAAAAAAATTTCGGATATATCTTTTTTACTATGTACTGGAAAAAGTATTAAGTGAAAATTGATTTCTTCTCCTTTATACAAATTCTTTATAAAATCAAAACTAGCTAAAAAACATTCTTTTACTATTTTTTTATGGCAAGAAATTATATTTGTTTTATAATTATCATCTATAGAGTTATTTGATAATGTTATATCGCACTCATATAATATTAATATAGGTATATGTAATTGTTTTTTTACTTTATCAAGTGAATTAGCGTTATCTAACATTAACTTAATATTTTCATGAATATTTTTATCTATTTTATTAAAGCTTAACATATCATTTAAATCTTTAGAATTATAAGCCATTGATATTTCTGCTTTTAATTTATCATCTTCTAAAATAGATTTAATAGATTCTATAGCATTTTTAACTGCTTTCTTTACATCTTTATAAAACTTGGATTCCCCCAACCATAAATTAATTTGACCATTATTAATTGTAATATGTATACTATCAGCACCATGAATATAAGTATTTCTATTAGTTTTATAAAATATTTTAGGAACTACATTTAAAGCATTATAATAATCTTTCATTATAGCATATAATAAAATTTCTCCTATTTCTCCAGATTTTTCTATATCATTTGGTTTAAGTTTTGAAATAGCTTTTTTTAACATACTCATTGGATAATCTGACAATATTTTTCTTTCTTCAAATGAAAGTCCTACCTCTATAACTCTATCATATAAATAATCTACAAATTTATTGATTCTCCATTGTCCATTTTCATAATCATTAATTAAACTTAGAAGACAATAATTTTTATAACATGCGTCTATATTAAGATTTAAATTTTTTAATATATCGTCAACTAATATATCAAATTTTATATTATCATAATTTGTTTTAGTTATTTCATTATATTTATTCTTCATTAATAACCTTCCATAGTCTTTCTTTAGTTATTATTTAAATTATAAATAAAACTTTTAAATTATCAACCCACTATATATACTCTTAAATCTAAACAAAGGCTAATAGTCCGAGCCATAAATTTAATAATTTTTTTTTGGTTCTTTTGACAAAGTCCGCCTGTAGCGTAAGAAAAAAATATGACTCAATACCAGAAATAATAAATTATACCAAAAGATTGTAAATGTTTTTTGGTTCTTTTTTACAAAAAAGAAATGCCGTTTTTTGGGGCAAGCAAAAAAAGAACAAGAAAAATTTGCTTTCTTTCATAAAGAAGTTACCACTCAATAATCTTTATTTCATCATCAGTTAAATTATACAACTCATACACAATATTATCAACTTCGCCATCAAGCTCAGAAGTATCTTTAAAATAATATATTCCGTTAACAGGCGTCCAAATTATTCTATCTTTTTCAAAATCTTTTAAATAAGCACAATTCCTCAAATTATAATATGTGTCTCCTTTATCTTTAGCATTATTTATTTTCTCTCTGTACAATTTAATTTCTTTTTTAAAATAATCTAATTTATCATTATCAATTTCATAATTTAATAAATTTCTTAATTTTAATAATTCTTTTGCATTTTTTGTAATAGACTTCATAAATAATACTCCAAGTACAATTGTATTATTATACAGTAATACTGAAAAATAAAAAGGACATATAAATAAATTATATGCCCTTTTTATTTATGGTATATTTATATAATTAATAGATTATAGTTTTCCTACTAAGTCAATACTCGGCTTTAAAGTTTCAGCGCCAGGCTTCCATTTAGCTGGGCAAACTTCTCCGCCATGTTCAGCTACATATTGAGCAGCCTGCACTTTGCGGAGAAGTTCATTAGCATCTCTTCCTATTCCCATATCATGTATTTCATAAGCCTTAATAAAGCCTTCAGGATTTACAATAAAGCTTCCGCGCAAATTTTTTCCCTCTTCATCTACAAATACTTCAAAAAACTTTCCAAGTACTCCCGTAGGATCTCCAAGCATCGCATATTTAATATTTTTAATAGTATCTGTGGCATCAGCCCAAGCTTTATGCACAAAATGAGTGTCTGCCGATACAGAATAAATCTCGCAATTAATTTTCTTCAATTCGTCATATATGCTATTTAAATCCGCTAATTCAGTAGGACATACAAATGTAAAATCTGCAGGATAAAAGAAAAATACGCTCCATTTACCAAGCACATCTTTTGTTTCAACTGTTTTGAAATCGCCGTTCTGATATGCCTGAACTTTGAAATCAGTAATTTTTCTATTAATTAAGCTCATATTATAACTCCTATTGCTTGTAGTTTATAGCTTCTAACAATATACTAAATAATATTTTTTGTCAAGTAAAAAAAAATATATATTAGTAAAAATTACTAAAAAATATAATATTTAATTAATTTGACAAAATATAATTTTTATACAGATTCAAATATAAAATAATCAGCTTAAATAAAATTATTTATAATCCTTATTTTTTAATTGATAAACAGCTCTTTTAATAAAAAGCTTTATATAATCAAAATTTGTCGCTATATTCAATCTTATAAAGCCTTTATATTCTTTTGAAAACCATTCGCCGAAATCTACAGCTATTTTACAGTCATCTTGTATAAACTCTTTTACCCTGTCTTTATTAACAGCTTTTCTTAAATCTATAAAAGGCAGATATGTGCCTTCCAATGGACTTACTATTATATTAGGAATTTCTTTTTTTAATTCATCTTTAATATATTCATAATTTCTTTTTAAAGTATTTAATAATCCGTCAAGCCAATCCGCACCATATCTGTATGCAGCTTCAGCGGCAATCATACCTAAAACGCTTATCTCAGTTTTATTAATAGTATTGACATATTTATTATATAATTTTCTCATTTTTTCATCTGGTATAATAATATGAGAGTTTAAAAGACATGCCAGATTAAAAGTCTTTGATGCCGAAGTAAGAACTATAAGTCTGTCAGTATATTTATCCTTATTTTTAATAGAAAGCGCAGATATAAAAGGCTTTATACCAAGATTTATATCTTGATGAATCTCATCTGAAATTATATAAACATTATGCCTCTTGCATATATCAAAAACTTTATCAATCTCTTCCTCTGTCCATACCCTTCCTACAGGATTATGAGGATTGCAGAATATTATCAATTTAACATCATTATTTATTATATCATTTTCAAGCTTTTCAAAATCTATAGTAAAAATACCGTTATCATTTTTTAATGAACATTCTATTAAAATTCTTTCATTATCTTTTACCGCATTATGAAAAGGATAATAAACAGGAGTGAGTATTGCTATGCTGTCCCCTTTTTCAGTAAAAGCATTTACAATCCAATATATAGCTGTTACAACTCCTGCAGAAAATTTTATCCACTCTTTTTTTAAATCTATATTATATCTGCTTTTCTGCCAATTAAAAAAAGCTTCAAAATAACTGTCCCATAAAACAGTATATCCAAAAACTCCATGAGAAACTCTTTTATTAACGGCTTCTATAACTTCATCAGGAGCTTTAAACTCCATATCGGCTACCCACATAGGAATAAGTCCGTCAGTTTGAAATCTTCTGTCTTTTCCTGTTTCCCATTTCTCTGAATTAGTTCCATCTCTGCCTACCAAATATCTGCTGTTAAACTCTTCTGCGGTCATAAAATTATCCTTAAATATAATATTTTTATATTGAAAAATTAATCTGATATAAAAAAATAGTCTGCATACAGAATAATACACAGACCATAAAAAATTATAAATATACTGAATTTATTGTTTTGTATTATTAGAATTATTATTTTTACTTGCAGAATCCATTCCTGAAATACTATATCTCATTTCAGTATCGGCAATAACATTTTTCATATTATAATAATCCAATACTCCGATATTGCCTTTTTTAAGCGCCTCCGCAATAGCAAGAGGAAGCTGAGATTCGGCTTCCACAACTTTAGCTTTCATCTCTTCAACCTGAGCACGCATTTCCTGTTCTCTGGCTATAGCCATAACTCTTCTCTCTTCAGCCTTAGCCTGAGCAATCTTTTTATCCGCCTCAGCCTGATCTATCTGCAGGAAAGCTCCTATATTGCTTCCGACATCAACATCGGCAATGTCAATAGAAAGTATTTCAAATGCAGTTCCTGAATCTAATCCTTTGGCAAGCACAACCTGAGAAATTCTATCAGGATTTTCTAAAACTTCTTTATGAGAAGAAGAACTTCCTATAGTAGTTACAATACCTTCTCCCACTCTTGCAATGATAGTTTCTTCTCCCGCTCCTCCAACAAGACGATTTATATTTGTTCTTACAGTAACTCTTGCGGTGGCTTTTACCTGTATGCCGTCTTTTGCAACAGCTGCTATTAAAGGAGTCGCAATAACTCTTGGAGAAACTGAAGTTCTTATGGCATCAACTAAATCTCTTCCTGCTAAATCTATAGCTGCGGCTCTTTCAAATGATAAATTTAAAGAAGCCTTATCTGCAGCAATAAGAGCATCGGCAACAGCAGTCGGATTTCCTCCAGCCAAATAATGCGCCTCAAGCTCATTAGTACCTATTTTTAAACCTGCTTTCCATAATTTTATCTGATTCAATACTATAAGAGAAGGATTAACTCTTCTAAGACGCATAGTAATTAAGGTTATCATATTTACTCTTACGCCTGAAAATAAAGCCGTCACCCAAAGCCCCATAGGAAAAAAATGCAGAAAAATAAATAAAATTATAAGCAGTATTGCTATACCGACAAACATCGGAATTATTGGTATATAACTGAAATCAGACATAAATTAACCTCCTAAATATTATTAATTATGCACATAAGTTCCTATATTTTCAAAAGAAATAGCTTTGGTAATGTTTCCCTCTGTATTCATATTGAATATTCTTATAGGCATACTGTTATCATTAGCCATAGCAAAAGCCGTCATATCCATAACCCTTAAATTCTTATTAATGGCTTCTCTAAATGTGATATCTTCATACATTTTAGCATCTTTATTTGTTTTAGGATCTTTATCATAAACTCCATCAACATTTGTCCCTTTAAGAACTATAGAAGCCCCTATCTCTAAAGATCTTAATATTGCAGTGCTGTCGGTTGTAAAATACGGATTTGAAGTACCGCCCGCTATGATTAAAACATTGCCTCTTTCCAATATACGAATTGCCTTATCTCTTTCAAAACCTTCTATCATACCCTCTATATTAAAAGCTGAAAGAATTTGAGTAGGAGTTCCTACAGCCATAAATCTGTCTTTTAACGCTATGGCATTCATAATAGTTGCAAGCATACCCATAGAATCTGCTGTAGCTCTTACCATTCCAGTTTTATCCGAAAGATGCATTCCCCTGAAAATATTTCCTCCTCCTACGACAACTGCTATTTCAGTTTCAGTTCCTGCCTCTTTCATCTCTAATGCAATTCTATCAACCACATTATTATCTATTCCGTATTCTTTTTTACCAAGTAAAGCTTCGCCTGATATTTTAAGCAATACTCTTTTTTTCATTACTAACCTCTTTAAACTTAATTTTAAAAATTATACTATTTTTTTTATATATATCAAGCTTAAGTAATAGTTTATATATTCAAAAACTTTACAGCTTTTCAGTATACCAAGTTATTTTAAATTATTAGGATTTAAGCATTTAAGAGAATCTATAACAAACAATCCGTCTTTTCTTACAAGCTTATCATCAAAATAAATCTCGCCGCCGCCGTATTTTTTAGTCTGTATGCATACCAAATCCCAATGTACGGAAGAATGGTTTCCATTGAAGGCATCATCATAGCAGGAGCCTGGTGTAAAATGAAAACTTCCCATAATTTTTTCATCAAATAATATATCTTTCATAGGCTCTGTTATATAGGGATTAACCCCTATGGCAAACTCGCCTATATATCTTGCTCCCAAATCAGTATCTAATATTTTATTTATTCTTTTTGTATCGTTGCAGGAAGCGCCGATTATTCTTCCATTTTTAAACTCGAATTTAATATTTTCATAAGTAAATCCATCACTGTACAATGAAGGTGTATTATAAGATATAATTCCATTAACTGATTTTTTTACAGGAGCCGTATAAACTTCTCCGTCTGGAATATTAAGCTCTCCTGCACATTTTACTGCAGGTATTCCTTTAATAGAAAAAGTCAAATCTGTATCTTTTCCTGCTATTCTTACCTTATCCGTTTTATTCATAATATCAACTAAATTATCCATAGCTTTAGACATTTTAGAATAATCCAGATTGCATACTTTAAAATAAAAATCTTCAAACTCATCAGTACTCATAGAAGCCTGCTGAGCCATAGAAGATGTGGGATAATTCATAACAACCCATTTTGTATTTTTTACTCTCTCTTTCATATGTACAGGATTAAGATAAAACTTTTCATATATTTTATTATTCTCTATTTTCACTGAAGAGTTTTCAGAACTGTTTAATCCGCCCCATATTCCTATATAAGCGTCCATTTCTTTCATAAGCATTAAATCGGATTTAGCCCAAATTTTTATCTGCTCTTCATTGCATTGCTTCAATAATTCTCTAATTATTTGAGGATCATGATTCCAAACAAAAGGACTTGCCGAAGCTTTATATACTTCATTTATAACGGCGGCAACTAAACTGCGCTCCTCTCCTTCTCCGTATACTTTTATAAGAACCTTCTCTCCTTTTTTAATTTTGCATGAATAATTAACTATAATTTTTGCAAGCTTTTCTATTCTTACATCTTTCATAATAAAAAATATTTCCTTTTATTTTTAATATGATTTTATACAATAATGAATAATAATCAATACTTAATATTTACAGTATAGAAAAAATATTATTTAAATGTATAATATATAAAAAATAAATTCGGATAATCAAAAAGTGAAAAACAGTTTATTTATAATTTTATTGAGTTCTTTACTTAATGCAGAAAATTATGCGGAAGATGCTAAAGATTTCTGGAAAATGTCTGAAAACCCTAAAGGCAGAATGAAAGCAGCTATAATAATAGTAATAAAAAATAAAGTATATGCTTATGGCATAGCAATGTAAAAAGCACATTAGATATATATAATCCGAATAAAGAATTAAGAAATAAAGATTTGAAGGGATTAATATTTATATATGACATAGAATTCAAAAACGGAGAATGGCAAATAGGAAATATATATCATACAGATCAGGGAAGCATATACTATGCCAAAATAAGCTTATCGGAAGACAAAAAACATTGTTTCTGATAGCATCTATTGATAAAAGCGGAGTTATAGGAGTGACAGTTAAGTGGATAAGACTGTCAAATGAAGAAGCTTATAAATATTCAGATATGAAGATAAATCAATTAAGAACTATAGACGGAAAAGGAATATAATAATTAATATATGAGCTCTGCATTTCTGAAATTATAAATTCCGAACATATCATAAATAACATTATTAAGTTTTTTATTCTGCATTATAGTTGAAGAATAATAATATATAGGAATAATAGCCATATCATTCATAGCAATATATTCCGCCTTATGAAAATACATGCTGCTGTCAATATCCGTACTTGCTGAAGATGCATTAATCAAAGCTTCGTCAAATTCCTTATTGCTGTATTTTCCGTAATTAAATGCATATCCTGTTTTTAATAAAGATAAAAAAGCATTAGGACTGTTATATCCTCCGGACCATACCTCCCTTGCAATATCAAAATCTCCGTCTTTTCTTATCTGCAGAAATACGGACAGCTCTTCCTCTCTTATAGTCATATCTATATTTAATGCTTCCTTAAGCATGGATCTTATGCTTTCTGCAATAACAGCATGAAAACCAGAATTAATTAATAATTCAAATACAGGAAAATCTTTGCCATTCGGATATCCTGCATCGGCAAGCAAAGCTCTAGCCTCTTCAATATTTTTAATGTAATCTTCTCTTTTAGTGGAAAAATAACCTTCCTTTCTGCTTCTGAAATCGTTCGTACTCTCTGCATCTTTTATATTATAAGGAACAATTGCAGCCGCAGTTTTTTCTCCGAACTTCATTATATTATTTACTATATATTCTCTGTCTATGGCTAAAGAAACGGCTCTTCTTACCCTCTCATCATTAAAAGGTTTTCTAGTATGATTAAACTCATAAAAATAAATAGAGGCATTGGGAACTATTCTTGCGATGCCTTCATTGATAAGTTTTTCCCTATCATCAATAGGAGCATTATAACAAAAATATATATCATCATTCAAAATAGCTGACATTGTTGCATTATCATTATCCATAAATTCAAAATTAATAATATCGGGCTTTACTTCTCTATAATTCCAATAGTCTGTATTTTTACGAACTACAAGTCTTGAATGACTATCCCAGCGTACTATTTGAAAAGCTCCGTTTCCAACCATAGTATCAGATTTTAAAGTCCAGCCGTATTCGTCTTTACTCACTATATCTTCCCGCAAAGGAGTATAAGCGGTATGAGCTGTCATTTCTAAAAAATAAGGAGCAGGATATTCCAATTCAACATATAAAGTTTTATTATTCAATGCCTTTACTCCCAAAGTCTCCTTATCCTTAATTCCTGCCATGATATCATCTGCATTTTTTATAACATCTAAAAATACAGAATATGAATTATTAGCGTATGCAATTCTTCTCCAAGCATAAACAAAATCATCAGCCGTTAAATCAATTCCGTCTGACCATTTGGCATTACTTCTTATATTAAAAATATATATTGTATTATTATTTGAAGATATCCAGCTTTCTGCAGAACCTGGTATTATATTATTATTCTTATCTCTGACAGTTAAATTCTCAAATAAATGAGCCGCATATATCATAGCATCTGCTGATAAGTTTAAAGAAGGATCTATAGTATGAGGTTTAGAACCTACTGAAACTGTCAATTCATTTAAAATATTTTTAGGCTCTTTACGGCATGATATAATAAAAATAATAAATATAAATAATTTAATTAGCATATCTTTTTTCATAAAATAATATCCGTCAATATAATTTTATTATACAGCATTAAAAAATTAAAATTATATGGTAAAAATATACTTCTGTATAATATTTTTTATACTAAGAAATTAAATACGCAGAAATAAAATATAAAATAGGGTATCCTTATATAAAAAGATACCCTAATATTTAATATTTATATAAAAATTTATTTCAGAGCAATATTATAAGTATCCATAGCTATAGCTTTTTCTTCATCGGTAGCTATAACATAAAGCTTAACAGCTGCGCCGTCTTTTTCAAAATTAGCGCATCCTCTGGCTTTAGAGTTTTTATCAGCATCGCATTTAATTCCGAGCTCGTCTAAACCTTCAAGTATTTTACCTCTTATAAGTGCACTATTTTCTCCTATTCCTCCAGTAAATACTATGCCGTCAAGATGACCAAGAGCAGCCATATAAGCGCCTATATATTTTTTTACTCTGTAGCAGAACATAGTAATGGCTAATTCGGCTTTAGGGTTGGTACTGGAAGCCTCTTCTAAGTTTCTCATATCATTGCTTATACCCGATATGCCTAAAAGACCGCTTTTTTTATTTAAAATATTATCCATTTCCTTAGCAGATAAATTTTCTTTAGCCATAACAAAAGTTGCAACAGCAGTGTCCATATCTCCAGACCTCGTTCCCATTACCAAACCTTCCAAAGGAGTTAATCCCATACTGGTATCAATAGATTCTCCGTTTTTTACAGCAGTAACGCTGGCTCCGTTGCCTAAATGACAAACTATAACATTGGCATTCGGCTTATTTGCAGCCTTGCAGAACTCTCCGTAAACATATTTATGAGAAGTACCATGAAATCCGTAGCGGCGTATTTTATATTTATTATACCATTCATTAGGAACTGCATACATATAGGCATATTCTGGTATTGTCTGATGAAAACTAGTATCAAAAACCGCAACCATTTTTACATCTTTTAATATTTCCTTACAAGCGCTTATACCCTGCAAACCTGCTGGATTATGCAAAGGTGCTATATCGCAGCAAGCCTCAATAGCTTTTACAGTTTCATCAGTAATTAAAGTGCTTTTACTGAAAGCCTCTCCACCATGCACAACTCTATGACCTACCCCTGATATTTCACTCATATCGGATATAACGCCGACTTCTTTGTCGGTTAAAAGAGAGAAAATTAAAGACATTCCAGCCTTATGGTCTGCAACTTTCTGCTCCAATTTTTTTTCCTTGCCTTTTTCAACAGCAGTATGCTTTAAAGCGCTCATTTCCTCGCCAATTTTTTCTAAAAGACCTTTAGCTAAAACTTTTGCATCGGGCATAGAAAATAATTGATACTTAATGCTGGAACTTCCTGAATTTATTACCAATACATTCATAAAAATGACTCCATATTTTTTAATAGTTGTATTATTATATCATACCCGCTATATTTATCAATGAATTTTTATTTTATTATATATATTTTACTCTTTCTTCTTTACCCATACAATTATATATCTGTCAAATAATTTGCTTTTATCATTTTTCTTTTTTAACTTTAGCTTCAATTGTAATTATCTGACCTTGATATTTTGCATATTCTTCAAAATTTTTTTATCAAAATAATAATCCCTATCATCTGCCGATATAACAATATTTGGAAATACTGAAGTTCCTACCGCTCTGACCGTACCTGTAATATATTCTTTTTTGGCAAAAATCATAATCAAAAAGAATAAATACATATAAATATTTTATAATATTTTTATAAATTGTTTTCATATTATTACTATGTTCGCCTCGCCTTTAAGAGCATCAATACTTTTAGTATTGATGCGGCTTGCCTCACTTATTAATTTATTACTATGTTCGCCTCACCGATTAGGCCCTGCTTGGCGGGCATAGCAACATAAAAAGCATTAATATAAAAAGACTTTGAAAAATTAATGTAATTGTTTTTGTTTTACTTTTTTGACAAAAGTTAATTTTTATTATATTATGGTGTTAATATTAATTTGAATGAGTTTTATTTTACGGAGGGTATTTTTCATGTTTTCTTACATTATAAAAAGATTATTAATCTCTCTTTTAACTCTTTTTGTTATAGTAACAATAACATTCTTTTTAATGCATATGGTGCCCGGAGGTCCTTTTGTAGGTGAAAAACCTCTCAGCAAAGTGGCGCTTGAAAATTTAAATAGAAAATACGGACTTGATAAGCCGTTAATAGTTCAGTATGCCAATTATTTAAAAAACGCTGTTAAAGGAGATTTGGGCACCTCGCTTACTAAAATAGGTCAATCCGTTTCAGGTACAATAGTAAGAGCATTTCCCGTATCTTTCAGACTTGGAATATTCAGCATGTTTATTTCTACTACTATAGGAGTATTATTTGGTATAGTTGCGGCATTAAGGCATGGAAAAACAGCAGACAGAGCTGTAATGGTAGCCGCCACTTTAGGAATAGCCGTGCCTAGTTTTGTAGTTGCCACAGTTTCTATTATTATATTTTCTGTTCAGTTAAAGCTTCTCCCAGCTTACGGATTCGATTCTTTTGCTCAGTATATAATGCCCGGATTTGCCCTATCTTTCAGCTCGCTCAGTTTTATGGCAAGACTTATGAGAAGTTCTATGCTTGATGTTATTCATCAGGATTATATAAAAACAGCCAGAGCAAAGGGAATATCAATAAATGTAATCATATTTAAGCATGCCTTAAGAAATGCTATTATACCAATAGTTACTTATATAGGACCGCTTGCCGCTGCAATTCTAACAGGTTCTTTTGTTGTAGAGAAAATATTTAATATACCCGGTCTTGGAAGATATTTTGTTGAAAGCATTACGCAAAGGGATTATCCTACCATATTAGGAGTTACAATATTTTACGGTGCTTTTTTAATAGCCATGAATTTCTTAGTGGATTTATCTTATGGTATTATAGACCCTAGAATAAAAATACAAGATTAAGCATAAGGGGGGTACAATGGAAAAAAGTTTTGATAAATCATTATTTGTAAAAGCTACGGAAGAAGAAAAGGCTTCAGCCGAAGTAAAGATAGAAAGCGTAACATATTGGCAGGATGCATACAGAAGATTTAAGAAAAACAAAGTTGCTTTAATATCCATTATTATTATAGCAGTTATAGCGGTCTTTTCTATAACAGTTCCTATTTTTTCGCAATACGGATATGCTCAGATAAACAGAGGCGCAGAAAACAGCCTCCCCACATTAGAACACCCTTTCGGAACAGATACTTTGGGAAGAGATCTTCTTGTAAGATGTATGATAGGAGCGAGGATTTCGCTTTTAATAGGAGTAGTATCATCTACTTTGGTAGTAATAATAGGTATAATATACGGTTCGGTATCTGGTTATTTCGGAGGATTTACAGACAGTATTATGATGCGTATAGTTGATATAATAAGCGCTGTCCCTACTCTTTTGGTGGTTGTATTATTATCGGTTGTGCTTAAATCTCCGATGGATAAATTATTTTTACAAAATGAGCGTTTAAGAGGAATAGGACTTTTAGGACCTGGGCTTTTAAGCATATTTATAGTAATATCTCTGCTTTATTGGACTAATATGGCAAGAATGACAAGAGGACAGATTTTAGCATTGAAAGGTCAGGAGTTTGTAACTGCGGCAAGGGCTTTAGGTACTTCTCACAGCAGAATAATTTTCAAGCATTTAATACCTAATGCTATGGGCGCTATAATAGTATCCGCTATGGTTCAGATACCTAATGCTATATTTGTTGAAGCATTTTTAAGCTTCTTAGGTTTGGGAGTAAGCGCTCCTATGGTTTCGCTTGGCTCTTTAACTTCAAATGCTGTAAGCGGAGTATATTCTTATCCTTATCAGCTTCTTTTTCCTGCAGCCTTAATAAGCATTATAATACTCTGCTTTAATTTGGCAGGCGACGGTTTGAGAGATGCATTAGATCCTAGAATGAAAAACAGATAGTTTATTTTATTAAATAAAATATTATAAAAGAGGTATTTATTAATGGATAATAATCATTTACTGGAAGTTAAAAATTTAGAAGTGTCTTTCTTTACATCTCTTGGAGAGGTTAAGGCAGTTAATAATATTTCTTATAATTTAGATAAGTCAAAAGTTTTAGGAATAGTGGGAGAATCTGGAAGCGGGAAAAGCGTATCTGCATACTCTATTATGGGACTTATTGAAGAGCCCGGTAAAATTATGAACGGAGAAATACTATTTGAAGGCACTGATTTGCTTAAGCTTTCAGAGCATGAAAAAAAGAAAATAAGAGGCGATTTAATATCTATGATTTTTCAGGATCCTATGACTTGTCTTAATCCTGTTTACACTATAGGAAATCAATTAATGGAAGCATTAACCGCACATAAAAAAATAAGCAAAACCGATGCTGTGGAGAGAATAGTTGAGCTTTTAACTTTGGCAGGCATCAATGAACCTAGAAGAAGAATAAAACAGTATCCTCATGAACTTTCTGGAGGTATGCGTCAGCGTATAATGATAGCTATGGCGCTTTCTGGAGATCCTAAAATACTTATAGCAGATGAGCCTACAACAGCATTAGATGTTACAATACAGGCGCAGATACTTGAACTTATAAAGGATATACAAAAAAAAATACAAATGGCTGTCATACTTATTACTCATGACTTTGGTATTGTAGCTGATATGGCTGATGATATTATAGTAATGTACGGCGGGGGCATAGTAGAAAGAGGAACCGTTTTTGATATATTTGAACGCCCTAAGCACCCCTATACTTTCGGACTTTTGAAATCTCTTCCGCGTATTGACATAAAACAGGACAGACTTATTCCTATAGAAGGCACTCCTATTGATTTACTTAATATGAAAGCAGGCTGTCCTTTCAGTACAAGATGCGAAAAGTGTATGAAAGTATGCATTGATAATAAGCCTCCTATAACCGAATTTGATAAGGGGCATTTTTCAGCCTGCTGGCTTCATCAAATGCCTGAATGATTGACAATATCAAATTAATTAAGAATAAAGAGAGTTTTTTATGAAACCTTTAATAGAAATACAAAATTTAAAACAGCATTTCAAAATCAAAGGCGGATTTTTCGGAAGAAATATACAAACCGTAAAAGCTGTTGACGGAGTATCTTTTACTATAAATAAAGGGGAAACTTTAGGACTTGTAGGGGAATCGGGAAGCGGAAAAACCACTTTAGGAAGAACTCTGCTTCATCTTTATAAGCCTACAAGCGGAAAAATATTTTTTGACGGAGAAGAGGTTAATAATGAAAATTACCGTAACTATGCTAAAAAAATGCAGATAATTTTCCAAGATCCCTATGCTTCTCTTAATCCACGCATGACAGTTGAAGATATAATAGGAGAAGCACTTGATGTGCATAAGCTTTATAGCTCTAAAGATGAAAGAAGAGAAAAGATAATAAATCTTCTTAAATTAGTAGGACTCAATACCGAACATGCGCAGAGATATCCCCATGAGTTTTCAGGCGGACAGAGACAGCGTATAGGCATAGCGCGTGCTTTGGCTGTTAATCCTGAGTTTATAGTTTGCGATGAACCAGTTTCAGCGCTTGATGTGTCTATTCAGGCGCAGATAATTAATATGCTTTATGATATGCAAAACGACATGGGACTTACATATCTTTTTATAGCCCATGATTTAGCTGTAGTTCATCAGATATCTGAAAGAATAGGCGTTATGTATTTGGGAAATATTGTTGAGCTTACAGACGGCGAATCTTTATATACAAAATCGCTTCACCCCTATACTCAGTCTTTGATTTCAGCCATACCAATATCAGAACCTTCCATAGCTAAGTCAAAGCATCGTATAATACTTTCGGGAGAAATACCGTCCCCTATTAATCCGCCTTCAGGCTGCAAGTTCAGAACAAGATGCCCTAAAGCTGAGGCTGTATGTGCAGAGAAAGTACCTGAGTTCAGAGAAGTAGAAAGCGGGCATTACTGCGCTTGTCATCTAGTGTAATGTAAGCCATTATGAAAATTACAAATATATTTCCCGTACTTCTGATAATTTCATCTTTATTATCGTATTTATATATAGAATATTATGCTTTTAATAAAAGAATGGTTGCAATGGACCAAATTCAGCATTTTTATGATATGACTAAATGGTATAATAGCGGAAAAATACCTACAACAGGTGCAAGATTCATAGCAAGTGAAATTATTAATGGAGAGTTTACAACTCCTAGAGTTCCGGGAGGTGCTTATTATATATTTTATACTTTATTCTATAAATTAGCCAATGAAAATTTAGTGAAAGCTAGAATGATTAATTTTATTTTTAGTTTTATTATATTATTTACATTTCTGATTTGGATTTATAAAAAATTTGGTATTTTTATAACTTCTATAATGACTGCATTAGTATTATGTAACCCTTATGTTATATTAGCGGTAACCGATTTTTGGAATCCTAATATTACATTAATATTCAGTTTTTTATTTTTTATATTTTTATTTGAATATATCAATAATGATGATAAAAAAATAAAACAAATATCAGCAGTTTTTATATTTCCAATACTTGCTGTAATGGCACAAGGACATTTTGCAGTTTTCTTCTCTATGGTTCCCACAATGATTATTTATCTTATCATAAGATTTAAGAATACAAGAAAATATTTATTATATTGGTGTTTTGGAGTATTTATATCTTTTTTATTATATATGCCGTATTTAATACAAGAATTGCAAAGCGGATTTAATAATATAAAATTGGCTATGAATATAAGAAGCAGTTTAGATAAAATACCATTTCCTTAAATTTATGCTTTGCTTATTTTTCCTACTAATGAAATGTCAAGTTTAATTGGTACAAGATTTAATTCTGTATATTATTTTTGGAGTAAAGGCGGAATATATATTTATGGATTAATATTTTTATTTTTATCTATGTTGTCTTCAATATTTATGTTTTTCTATTCTATAGTTATTTCAATTAAGAATAAGAATAATGTTTTATTAAATAACTTAAATAGAAGTTTAATTGAGATTTTTTTATTTTTTATTATATTTATACCAATAACAATATTATCATTTATTATTTTTAAATCAAAATCTGGAACATTTCACTATTTATATTCAGCATTTTCTATTTCTTTTATAACATATTTAATATTTTTTAAATTTAATGAATTTAATTTCAAAAAAAATATAAAGATAATCATATATGCTTTATTTATTTTAAATTCATTTGCTGTATTAGGTGAAATGTATAGATATATAAAATTATTTCAATATCCTAGAAGTGAGAAAGTGTTAATGAATGTAGCCGAGTTTATAAAGAATGATGCCAAAGATAAAAAAATTGCTATATTATGATAATTTTTCTGGTGTTGTAAATAAACAATTTGAGGATATTTTTACAATATATTTTAAAGATATAAATTTAAATATCTCAAAAAAACCAGATATATTATATGCATTAAGAGATGATATTGTCAGAGTAAATTGGAATGATAACAGAAACAATAATGAAATGAAATATCTTAATATATAATGGTGCTGTTGAACTTACTAATATAGGCGGATATACAATATTTAAATTTACTATAATACCAAAATAATATAAATATATTATTGATTTTTTATTGACAATACTTTATTATTAAATATAATTGCAATAAATAAATAATATATTAAGGATAGGTACAATGAAAAAGTATTTTTATTTAGTTTTTATTATTTCTGTTTTTATATTCTCATGTTCAAACAAATCTAATATTGAAGATAATGCGGTATATGTAAACTTAGGAGCAGAACCAAAAACTATAGATCCAGCACTGAATATAACATTGCAGGGCTCCACTTATGTAACTCATTTATTTGAATGCCTAACTACAAAATATAAAGATATTGCCATTCAGCCAGGAGCAGCAGAGAGCTGGGATATATCTGAAGATGGACTTACATATATATTTCATTTAAGAACTAATGGAAAATGGTCTGACGGAAAGCCTTTAACTGCACATGATTTTGAATACTCTTGGAAAAGGGTAGTTGATCCTGATACTGCAAGCGAACCTAGTTATTTATTTGAACCTATACTTAACTTCTCTAATGTTAATGGCAGGTATATGCCAGTTGATGAGTTCGGTATAAAAGCTATAGACGATTATAAATTAGAAGTGAAGCTTGAATATCCTACAGCTTATTTTTTAGAGCTTGTAAACTTGCCGGTATTTTCACCAGTAAGAAAAGATATGGTAGAAAAAGACCCTGATAATTGGACTAGAAATCCGAAAACCTGTGTAGGCAATGGGGCTTTTGTTTTACAGGAGAGAAGACCAGACGAAAGTATTACCGTTGTAAAAAACACAAATTATTGGGCTTCGGATACCATAGTAGCCAAAAAGATTAAATTTGTTCTTATGGATAACCCTAATTCGGCAGTTGCGGGAGTTAAAGAAGGATCTTTGCATTTTTCAGATCAGTATCCATATCAGGATACCGATACTTTAAAAGCTGAAGGCTTGATAGATATAGCAACTAGAATAGGTACTCAGTATTATGCTTTAAATACCACCAATGAAACTTTAAAAGATAAAAGAATAAGAAAGGCTTTATCACTTGCAATAGATAGAAATTATATTGTGGATAATGTACTCAAATCAGGAAGACCTGCAGGGTCATTGGTTCCTTGGGGAGTTACTGATGTTGAGGGTTATTTCAGAGATAATGCAGGAGAATATATAAGCACCAATAGAGAAGATTATAGTAAAAATGTAGAAGAGGCTAAAAGATTAATGGCTGAAGCAGGCTATCCCGGCGGAAAAAATTTTCCTGTATTAGAATTTTTCCTCACTTTCAGCAATGATATACCTATGTTTGAGGCAGTTCAGAATATGTGGAAAGTTAATTTAGGCATAGATGTTAAGCTTACTCAAATGGAGTTTGCTCCTTTTATTAATGCTTTCAGAACAGAAAGAAATTATACTATGGCTGGAGCAAGCTGGACTGGAAGCTATAATGATCCTACAACTTTTTTAGGTATGTTTGTAAGCTACTCTTATAAAAATCATTCTTTATTTACAAATGCTCAGTTTGATGATGCTATAATTACAGCTTCAAGAACTATTAATCAAAATATCAGAATGAGAGAACTGCATAAAGCAGAAAAAATACTGATAGAAGATGAGGCTGTTATAATACCTATAGCTTATTTTGAGCCTGCCGTATTAAAAAGTCCTAAACTTAAAGATGTATTTTATATACCTTTTGCCCAATATAAGTTTTCATATTCATATTTAGAATAGTATTATATAAAAATTTCAGAAATATTTGTTTTGGGAATTAAAAATTAAGCAGTATTTTTTAATATATAAAATAAAGCAATTTTTATCATAGGAAAATTAATTAAAGAACTGCATAGAAAAAATTTTATTAAAAGAAAAGTAAGTGCGAAGATACAAGTTTATTAATCTAATTTATATAAATAATAGGCATTACAAAACATACTATTAACGAAAGAAGCAGATATGCATAAATAAAGAGAACATGCCTATTGTTCATAAGTATATTTAATGTATTATTACCTTCTCTGTTTTTAAATGAATTAATAAAAGATATAATATTATTTAAAGATATAATTGTTAAATGAGCAAGAAATATTATATTTAAAATAATCAATGTTAATTTATTAGGCGTAAGTCCGAAATTAATTATTCTATATAATGTTGCCGTAATTACTAATACATTAAAAATGAGTGCAAATATTGGAACTATTAAATATATAGCCTTTATAAATATATTTGACTTTTTATCCATTCTTGAAAACATAAGATTAATAACAGATGATGCTAAAAAAATATTATATATTATGTAAACTATTCTGTTATTGTATGGTCTTGATTCATAAATGAGAATAAGAAACATCATTATAAATACGGCAAATAAATCAAATATTAATAAAGCTCTTGAAATATATACAGACAAACAAGAGTTAGTTTTTTTATATATATAAAATGCTAAAAAAGGTATAAACCCGTATAAAAATACTATAAAACATATAATAAATTTTGCAATTAAAAAACCTGCTTCAGTACCTGCAGAAAATAATGCTGTAACGGAAAGACTTATAATAACAGATATATAAAATAACACAGTTGCAACTGCAGTATTTGCGGTATTAATTATTAAAAACCATAAAAAAGTATCTGCGAAAACAGTTAGAAAATTTGATATTCTGTCGGTATTAAGCATATTAAAAGAATTATAAGAAAGCATTAATATATTGAAAAAAATAATAGAAAAAAATATATTTCTATTTAATAATATTTGGAAATCGGGAGTATTTACAGGCGGCATATAAACATAATTAAAAAAAATATTGGAAAAACTTGATATAAGACTTATAAGCAGAAATGATAAAAATGTAATCAAAATAACTTTTCTATTTAATTTATCTTTTAAATTAAAAATAACTGTAAAGCAAAATAAATAAAAACTTATAAAAAAATGACTATTTAAAAATATCGGAAACAGGTAGCTTGTATCCATGTTATTTAATGTAAATATGTATATACAGGCAGGAATTGTAGACACTGCGCTTATTAATAAATATTTTAATTTTTTTGAATATTTATTATTTTTTTTATCAATTAAAATATCTTTCATTAAAAACTCCGTAACTTGAATAATAATATATATCATAAATCAAAAAAATCAATTATTAATAATATAAGTTTATTATTGATAAAAAATTAATTTTGTATTAAAATTATATTACTCGGATTATATTTTATGAACTCAGATAAAAATAATTTTAACAAAAAAATTGAAAACTATTTTTCGGAATTTTATAAAAATCTTGAAAAAGATTCTGTTTTAATAGTCTTAGATTTTAATACTGATAATAATATAAATAAAAAACTCTATGTAATAGATAAAAATTATAAAATAATAAAAAATAATATAACAAATATTCTGTCAGGATATATATTTAATAATGTTTTAATATTATATAATGATAAATTATGCCGCAGAGATGAAATCGCAGAAAATGCAAAATATATCAGCGAACTTATAGAAAATGCCTATAATAAAAATATATTATACGGTATTCCTTCATATTTTCCTGATGCATCAAAAAAAATCAATAAAGCATTATTTTTAGACAGAGACGGAGTATTAATAGAGGATAAAGGATATATAGGAACTACGGACAGGGTAAAAATAAAAAAAGAGTTTACAGATATAGTGAAATATGCAAATAATAAAGGATACATTACAATAGCAGCAACGAATCAGGCTGGAGTATCTTACGGATATTATAAAGATGAAGATGTAAATAATGTTCATAATTATATTTATAATGAGTATAAAAAACTAGGCGCCGTTATAGATGATTTTTATTATTGTCCCTATCATATAAAAGGTCAGGTAAAACCATATAATATATCTTCAGTACTCAGAAAGCCTGAGGCTGGAATGCATCTGCTTGCATCAAAAAAATACAATATAGACTTGTTTAATTCATTTATGATAGGAGACAGAGACAGCGATATAATAAAAATTCCATATCTGAAAACATTATTAATACAGACGGATATATACGAGATAGAAAATAAAAACAATATTACGGAAGTAAATAATATATATAATATTCTTTAAGTATTTATATTAAAAATAACTATTTTTGTATTTCAGGTATTTCATTATTCTTTATTTTTTCAATGAAGCTTCTCAAATCGTTTTTAGAGCCTTTGCTGTTATTAATTTTTCCTCTTTCAATAATTCTCTTAGTACCTAAACTTACTATGGTTTGAATATCTAAAATAAAGCTTACTGTACCATCTCCTAAAACCGTAGCTCCTGCCAAACCTTCTGATTTTGTTATATTGTCTTTTAAAGTTTTTATAACTATATCCTGCTCTCCTATTAGGTTATTGACTAAAAGAGCCACTTTTTTTCCTTCAGAAGAAAGTATAACAGCATAGTATGATTTTATATCGCTGTATCTTGAAGGCAGTCTGAATAATTCTTTAATGCTTAATACATTAATAACATCTTCTCTTACTTTAATAACTTCTATTCCTTCCAATTCATGAATATCTTTAACATCTATTTTAACAGTTTCCAATATGCTGTTAATAGGAACGGCATAATATTCTTTTTCGGCATCAACAATAAGAGCCTGAATAATTGCAACTGTAAGAGGTATTCTCAAAAAGAAAGTTGAGCCTTTACCAAATTCGGTTTCTATACCTATAAATATTTTATAATATTTTTATAAATTGTTTTCATATTATTACTATGTTCGCCTCGCCTTTAAGAGCATCAATACTTTTAGTATTGATGCGGCTTGCCTCACTTATTAATTTATTACTATGTTCGCCTCACCGATTAGGCCCTGCTTGGCGGGCATAGCAACATAAAAAGCATTAATATAAAAAGACTTTGAAAAATTAATGTAATTGTTTTTGTTTTACTTTTTTGACAAAAGTTAATTTTTATTATATTATGGTGTTAATATTAATTTGAATGAGTTTTATTTTACGGAGGGTATTTTTCATGTTTTCTTACATTATAAAAAGATTATTAATCTCTCTTTTAACTCTTTTTGTTATAGTAACAATAACATTCTTTTTAATGCATATGGTGCCCGGAGGTCCTTTTGTAGGTGAAAAACCTCTCAGCAAAGTGGCGCTTGAAAATTTAAATAGAAAATACGGACTTGATAAGCCGTTAATAGTTCAGTATGCCAATTATTTAAAAAACGCTGTTAAAGGAGATTTGGGCACCTCGCTTACTAAAATAGGTCAATCCGTTTCAGGTACAATAGTAAGAGCATTTCCCGTATCTTTCAGACTTGGAATATTCAGCATGTTTATTTCTACTACTATAGGAGTATTATTTGGTATAGTTGCGGCATTAAGGCATGGAAAAACAGCAGACAGAGCTGTAATGGTAGCCGCCACTTTAGGAATAGCCGTGCCTAGTTTTGTAGTTGCCACAGTTTCTATTATTATATTTTCTGTTCAGTTAAAGCTTCTCCCAGCTTACGGATTCGATTCTTTTGCTCAGTATATAATGCCCGGATTTGCCCTATCTTTCAGCTCGCTCAGTTTTATGGCAAGACTTATGAGAAGTTCTATGCTTGATGTTATTCATCAGGATTATATAAAAACAGCCAGAGCAAAGGGAATATCAATAAATGTAATCATATTTAAGCATGCCTTAAGAAATGCTATTATACCAATAGTTACTTATATAGGACCGCTTGCCGCTGCAATTCTAACAGGTTCTTTTGTTGTAGAGAAAATATTTAATATACCCGGTCTTGGAAGATATTTTGTTGAAAGCATTACGCAAAGGGATTATCCTACCATATTAGGAGTTACAATATTTTACGGTGCTTTTTTAATAGCCATGAATTTCTTAGTGGATTTATCTTATGGTATTATAGACCCTAGAATAAAAATACAAGATTAAGCATAAGGGGGGTACAATGGAAAAAAGTTTTGATAAATCATTATTTGTAAAAGCTACGGAAGAAGAAAAGGCTTCAGCCGAAGTAAAGATAGAAAGCGTAACATATTGGCAGGATGCATACAGAAGATTTAAGAAAAACAAAGTTGCTTTAATATCCATTATTATTATAGCAGTTATAGCGGTCTTTTCTATAACAGTTCCTATTTTTTCGCAATACGGATATGCTCAGATAAACAGAGGCGCAGAAAACAGCCTCCCCACATTAGAACACCCTTTCGGAACAGATACTTTGGGAAGAGATCTTCTTGTAAGATGTATGATAGGAGCGAGGATTTCGCTTTTAATAGGAGTAGTATCATCTACTTTGGTAGTAATAATAGGTATAATATACGGTTCGGTATCTGGTTATTTCGGAGGATTTACAGACAGTATTATGATGCGTATAGTTGATATAATAAGCGCTGTCCCTACTCTTTTGGTGGTTGTATTATTATCGGTTGTGCTTAAATCTCCGATGGATAAATTATTTTTACAAAATGAGCGTTTAAGAGGAATAGGACTTTTAGGACCTGGGCTTTTAAGCATATTTATAGTAATATCTCTGCTTTATTGGACTAATATGGCAAGAATGACAAGAGGACAGATTTTAGCATTGAAAGGTCAGGAGTTTGTAACTGCGGCAAGGGCTTTAGGTACTTCTCACAGCAGAATAATTTTCAAGCATTTAATACCTAATGCTATGGGCGCTATAATAGTATCCGCTATGGTTCAGATACCTAATGCTATATTTGTTGAAGCATTTTTAAGCTTCTTAGGTTTGGGAGTAAGCGCTCCTATGGTTTCGCTTGGCTCTTTAACTTCAAATGCTGTAAGCGGAGTATATTCTTATCCTTATCAGCTTCTTTTTCCTGCAGCCTTAATAAGCATTATAATACTCTGCTTTAATTTGGCAGGCGACGGTTTGAGAGATGCATTAGATCCTAGAATGAAAAACAGATAGTTTATTTTATTAAATAAAATATTATAAAAGAGGTATTTATTAATGGATAATAATCATTTACTGGAAGTTAAAAATTTAGAAGTGTCTTTCTTTACATCTCTTGGAGAGGTTAAGGCAGTTAATAATATTTCTTATAATTTAGATAAGTCAAAAGTTTTAGGAATAGTGGGAGAATCTGGAAGCGGGAAAAGCGTATCTGCATACTCTATTATGGGACTTATTGAAGAGCCCGGTAAAATTATGAACGGAGAAATACTATTTGAAGGCACTGATTTGCTTAAGCTTTCAGAGCATGAAAAAAAGAAAATAAGAGGCGATTTAATATCTATGATTTTTCAGGATCCTATGACTTGTCTTAATCCTGTTTACACTATAGGAAATCAATTAATGGAAGCATTAACCGCACATAAAAAAATAAGCAAAACCGATGCTGTGGAGAGAATAGTTGAGCTTTTAACTTTGGCAGGCATCAATGAACCTAGAAGAAGAATAAAACAGTATCCTCATGAACTTTCTGGAGGTATGCGTCAGCGTATAATGATAGCTATGGCGCTTTCTGGAGATCCTAAAATACTTATAGCAGATGAGCCTACAACAGCATTAGATGTTACAATACAGGCGCAGATACTTGAACTTATAAAGGATATACAAAAAAAAATACAAATGGCTGTCATACTTATTACTCATGACTTTGGTATTGTAGCTGATATGGCTGATGATATTATAGTAATGTACGGCGGGGGCATAGTAGAAAGAGGAACCGTTTTTGATATATTTGAACGCCCTAAGCACCCCTATACTTTCGGACTTTTGAAATCTCTTCCGCGTATTGACATAAAACAGGACAGACTTATTCCTATAGAAGGCACTCCTATTGATTTACTTAATATGAAAGCAGGCTGTCCTTTCAGTACAAGATGCGAAAAGTGTATGAAAGTATGCATTGATAATAAGCCTCCTATAACCGAATTTGATAAGGGGCATTTTTCAGCCTGCTGGCTTCATCAAATGCCTGAATGATTGACAATATCAAATTAATTAAGAATAAAGAGAGTTTTTTATGAAACCTTTAATAGAAATACAAAATTTAAAACAGCATTTCAAAATCAAAGGCGGATTTTTCGGAAGAAATATACAAACCGTAAAAGCTGTTGACGGAGTATCTTTTACTATAAATAAAGGGGAAACTTTAGGACTTGTAGGGGAATCGGGAAGCGGAAAAACCACTTTAGGAAGAACTCTGCTTCATCTTTATAAGCCTACAAGCGGAAAAATATTTTTTGACGGAGAAGAGGTTAATAATGAAAATTACCGTAACTATGCTAAAAAAATGCAGATAATTTTCCAAGATCCCTATGCTTCTCTTAATCCACGCATGACAGTTGAAGATATAATAGGAGAAGCACTTGATGTGCATAAGCTTTATAGCTCTAAAGATGAAAGAAGAGAAAAGATAATAAATCTTCTTAAATTAGTAGGACTCAATACCGAACATGCGCAGAGATATCCCCATGAGTTTTCAGGCGGACAGAGACAGCGTATAGGCATAGCGCGTGCTTTGGCTGTTAATCCTGAGTTTATAGTTTGCGATGAACCAGTTTCAGCGCTTGATGTGTCTATTCAGGCGCAGATAATTAATATGCTTTATGATATGCAAAACGACATGGGACTTACATATCTTTTTATAGCCCATGATTTAGCTGTAGTTCATCAGATATCTGAAAGAATAGGCGTTATGTATTTGGGAAATATTGTTGAGCTTACAGACGGCGAATCTTTATATACAAAATCGCTTCACCCCTATACTCAGTCTTTGATTTCAGCCATACCAATATCAGAACCTTCCATAGCTAAGTCAAAGCATCGTATAATACTTTCGGGAGAAATACCGTCCCCTATTAATCCGCCTTCAGGCTGCAAGTTCAGAACAAGATGCCCTAAAGCTGAGGCTGTATGTGCAGAGAAAGTACCTGAGTTCAGAGAAGTAGAAAGCGGGCATTACTGCGCTTGTCATCTAGTGTAATGTAAGCCATTATGAAAATTACAAATATATTTCCCGTACTTCTGATAATTTCATCTTTATTATCGTATTTATATATAGAATATTATGCTTTTAATAAAAGAATGGTTGCAATGGACCAAATTCAGCATTTTTATGATATGACTAAATGGTATAATAGCGGAAAAATACCTACAACAGGTGCAAGATTCATAGCAAGTGAAATTATTAATGGAGAGTTTACAACTCCTAGAGTTCCGGGAGGTGCTTATTATATATTTTATACTTTATTCTATAAATTAGCCAATGAAAATTTAGTGAAAGCTAGAATGATTAATTTTATTTTTAGTTTTATTATATTATTTACATTTCTGATTTGGATTTATAAAAAATTTGGTATTTTTATAACTTCTATAATGACTGCATTAGTATTATGTAACCCTTATGTTATATTAGCGGTAACCGATTTTTGGAATCCTAATATTACATTAATATTCAGTTTTTTATTTTTTATATTTTTATTTGAATATATCAATAATGATGATAAAAAAATAAAACAAATATCAGCAGTTTTTATATTTCCAATACTTGCTGTAATGGCACAAGGACATTTTGCAGTTTTCTTCTCTATGGTTCCCACAATGATTATTTATCTTATCATAAGATTTAAGAATACAAGAAAATATTTATTATATTGGTGTTTTGGAGTATTTATATCTTTTTTATTATATATGCCGTATTTAATACAAGAATTGCAAAGCGGATTTAATAATATAAAATTGGCTATGAATATAAGAAGCAGTTTAGATAAAATACCATTTCCTTAAATTTATGCTTTGCTTATTTTTCCTACTAATGAAATGTCAAGTTTAATTGGTACAAGATTTAATTCTGTATATTATTTTTGGAGTAAAGGCGGAATATATATTTATGGATTAATATTTTTATTTTTATCTATGTTGTCTTCAATATTTATGTTTTTCTATTCTATAGTTATTTCAATTAAGAATAAGAATAATGTTTTATTAAATAACTTAAATAGAAGTTTAATTGAGATTTTTTTATTTTTTATTATATTTATACCAATAACAATATTATCATTTATTATTTTTAAATCAAAATCTGGAACATTTCACTATTTATATTCAGCATTTTCTATTTCTTTTATAACATATTTAATATTTTTTAAATTTAATGAATTTAATTTCAAAAAAAATATAAAGATAATCATATATGCTTTATTTATTTTAAATTCATTTGCTGTATTAGGTGAAATGTATAGATATATAAAATTATTTCAATATCCTAGAAGTGAGAAAGTGTTAATGAATGTAGCCGAGTTTATAAAGAATGATGCCAAAGATAAAAAAATTGCTATATTATGATAATTTTTCTGGTGTTGTAAATAAACAATTTGAGGATATTTTTACAATATATTTTAAAGATATAAATTTAAATATCTCAAAAAAACCAGATATATTATATGCATTAAGAGATGATATTGTCAGAGTAAATTGGAATGATAACAGAAACAATAATGAAATGAAATATCTTAATATATAATGGTGCTGTTGAACTTACTAATATAGGCGGATATACAATATTTAAATTTACTATAATACCAAAATAATATAAATATATTATTGATTTTTTATTGACAATACTTTATTATTAAATATAATTGCAATAAATAAATAATATATTAAGGATAGGTACAATGAAAAAGTATTTTTATTTAGTTTTTATTATTTCTGTTTTTATATTCTCATGTTCAAACAAATCTAATATTGAAGATAATGCGGTATATGTAAACTTAGGAGCAGAACCAAAAACTATAGATCCAGCACTGAATATAACATTGCAGGGCTCCACTTATGTAACTCATTTATTTGAATGCCTAACTACAAAATATAAAGATATTGCCATTCAGCCAGGAGCAGCAGAGAGCTGGGATATATCTGAAGATGGACTTACATATATATTTCATTTAAGAACTAATGGAAAATGGTCTGACGGAAAGCCTTTAACTGCACATGATTTTGAATACTCTTGGAAAAGGGTAGTTGATCCTGATACTGCAAGCGAACCTAGTTATTTATTTGAACCTATACTTAACTTCTCTAATGTTAATGGCAGGTATATGCCAGTTGATGAGTTCGGTATAAAAGCTATAGACGATTATAAATTAGAAGTGAAGCTTGAATATCCTACAGCTTATTTTTTAGAGCTTGTAAACTTGCCGGTATTTTCACCAGTAAGAAAAGATATGGTAGAAAAAGACCCTGATAATTGGACTAGAAATCCGAAAACCTGTGTAGGCAATGGGGCTTTTGTTTTACAGGAGAGAAGACCAGACGAAAGTATTACCGTTGTAAAAAACACAAATTATTGGGCTTCGGATACCATAGTAGCCAAAAAGATTAAATTTGTTCTTATGGATAACCCTAATTCGGCAGTTGCGGGAGTTAAAGAAGGATCTTTGCATTTTTCAGATCAGTATCCATATCAGGATACCGATACTTTAAAAGCTGAAGGCTTGATAGATATAGCAACTAGAATAGGTACTCAGTATTATGCTTTAAATACCACCAATGAAACTTTAAAAGATAAAAGAATAAGAAAGGCTTTATCACTTGCAATAGATAGAAATTATATTGTGGATAATGTACTCAAATCAGGAAGACCTGCAGGGTCATTGGTTCCTTGGGGAGTTACTGATGTTGAGGGTTATTTCAGAGATAATGCAGGAGAATATATAAGCACCAATAGAGAAGATTATAGTAAAAATGTAGAAGAGGCTAAAAGATTAATGGCTGAAGCAGGCTATCCCGGCGGAAAAAATTTTCCTGTATTAGAATTTTTCCTCACTTTCAGCAATGATATACCTATGTTTGAGGCAGTTCAGAATATGTGGAAAGTTAATTTAGGCATAGATGTTAAGCTTACTCAAATGGAGTTTGCTCCTTTTATTAATGCTTTCAGAACAGAAAGAAATTATACTATGGCTGGAGCAAGCTGGACTGGAAGCTATAATGATCCTACAACTTTTTTAGGTATGTTTGTAAGCTACTCTTATAAAAATCATTCTTTATTTACAAATGCTCAGTTTGATGATGCTATAATTACAGCTTCAAGAACTATTAATCAAAATATCAGAATGAGAGAACTGCATAAAGCAGAAAAAATACTGATAGAAGATGAGGCTGTTATAATACCTATAGCTTATTTTGAGCCTGCCGTATTAAAAAGTCCTAAACTTAAAGATGTATTTTATATACCTTTTGCCCAATATAAGTTTTCATATTCATATTTAGAATAGTATTATATAAAAATTTCAGAAATATTTGTTTTGGGAATTAAAAATTAAGCAGTATTTTTTAATATATAAAATAAAGCAATTTTTATCATAGGAAAATTAATTAAAGAACTGCATAGAAAAAATTTTATTAAAAGAAAAGTAAGTGCGAAGATACAAGTTTATTAATCTAATTTATATAAATAATAGGCATTACAAAACATACTATTAACGAAAGAAGCAGATATGCATAAATAAAGAGAACATGCCTATTGTTCATAAGTATATTTAATGTATTATTACCTTCTCTGTTTTTAAATGAATTAATAAAAGATATAATATTATTTAAAGATATAATTGTTAAATGAGCAAGAAATATTATATTTAAAATAATCAATGTTAATTTATTAGGCGTAAGTCCGAAATTAATTATTCTATATAATGTTGCCGTAATTACTAATACATTAAAAATGAGTGCAAATATTGGAACTATTAAATATATAGCCTTTATAAATATATTTGACTTTTTATCCATTCTTGAAAACATAAGATTAATAACAGATGATGCTAAAAAAATATTATATATTATGTAAACTATTCTGTTATTGTATGGTCTTGATTCATAAATGAGAATAAGAAACATCATTATAAATACGGCAAATAAATCAAATATTAATAAAGCTCTTGAAATATATACAGACAAACAAGAGTTAGTTTTTTTATATATATAAAATGCTAAAAAAGGTATAAACCCGTATAAAAATACTATAAAACATATAATAAATTTTGCAATTAAAAAACCTGCTTCAGTACCTGCAGAAAATAATGCTGTAACGGAAAGACTTATAATAACAGATATATAAAATAACACAGTTGCAACTGCAGTATTTGCGGTATTAATTATTAAAAACCATAAAAAAGTATCTGCGAAAACAGTTAGAAAATTTGATATTCTGTCGGTATTAAGCATATTAAAAGAATTATAAGAAAGCATTAATATATTGAAAAAAATAATAGAAAAAAATATATTTCTATTTAATAATATTTGGAAATCGGGAGTATTTACAGGCGGCATATAAACATAATTAAAAAAAATATTGGAAAAACTTGATATAAGACTTATAAGCAGAAATGATAAAAATGTAATCAAAATAACTTTTCTATTTAATTTATCTTTTAAATTAAAAATAACTGTAAAGCAAAATAAATAAAAACTTATAAAAAAATGACTATTTAAAAATATCGGAAACAGGTAGCTTGTATCCATGTTATTTAATGTAAATATGTATATACAGGCAGGAATTGTAGACACTGCGCTTATTAATAAATATTTTAATTTTTTTGAATATTTATTATTTTTTTTATCAATTAAAATATCTTTCATTAAAAACTCCGTAACTTGAATAATAATATATATCATAAATCAAAAAAATCAATTATTAATAATATAAGTTTATTATTGATAAAAAATTAATTTTGTATTAAAATTATATTACTCGGATTATATTTTATGAACTCAGATAAAAATAATTTTAACAAAAAAATTGAAAACTATTTTTCGGAATTTTATAAAAATCTTGAAAAAGATTCTGTTTTAATAGTCTTAGATTTTAATACTGATAATAATATAAATAAAAAACTCTATGTAATAGATAAAAATTATAAAATAATAAAAAATAATATAACAAATATTCTGTCAGGATATATATTTAATAATGTTTTAATATTATATAATGATAAATTATGCCGCAGAGATGAAATCGCAGAAAATGCAAAATATATCAGCGAACTTATAGAAAATGCCTATAATAAAAATATATTATACGGTATTCCTTCATATTTTCCTGATGCATCAAAAAAAATCAATAAAGCATTATTTTTAGACAGAGACGGAGTATTAATAGAGGATAAAGGATATATAGGAACTACGGACAGGGTAAAAATAAAAAAAGAGTTTACAGATATAGTGAAATATGCAAATAATAAAGGATACATTACAATAGCAGCAACGAATCAGGCTGGAGTATCTTACGGATATTATAAAGATGAAGATGTAAATAATGTTCATAATTATATTTATAATGAGTATAAAAAACTAGGCGCCGTTATAGATGATTTTTATTATTGTCCCTATCATATAAAAGGTCAGGTAAAACCATATAATATATCTTCAGTACTCAGAAAGCCTGAGGCTGGAATGCATCTGCTTGCATCAAAAAAATACAATATAGACTTGTTTAATTCATTTATGATAGGAGACAGAGACAGCGATATAATAAAAATTCCATATCTGAAAACATTATTAATACAGACGGATATATACGAGATAGAAAATAAAAACAATATTACGGAAGTAAATAATATATATAATATTCTTTAAGTATTTATATTAAAAATAACTATTTTTGTATTTCAGGTATTTCATTATTCTTTATTTTTTCAATGAAGCTTCTCAAATCGTTTTTAGAGCCTTTGCTGTTATTAATTTTTCCTCTTTCAATAATTCTCTTAGTACCTAAACTTACTATGGTTTGAATATCTAAAATAAAGCTTACTGTACCATCTCCTAAAACCGTAGCTCCTGCCAAACCTTCTGATTTTGTTATATTGTCTTTTAAAGTTTTTATAACTATATCCTGCTCTCCTATTAGGTTATTGACTAAAAGAGCCACTTTTTTTCCTTCAGAAGAAAGTATAACAGCATAGTATGATTTTATATCGCTGTATCTTGAAGGCAGTCTGAATAATTCTTTAATGCTTAATACATTAATAACATCTTCTCTTACTTTAATAACTTCTATTCCTTCCAATTCATGAATATCTTTAACATCTATTTTAACAGTTTCCAATATGCTGTTAATAGGAACGGCATAATATTCTTTTTCGGCATCAACAATAAGAGCCTGAATAATTGCAACTGTAAGAGGTATTCTCAAAAAGAAAGTTGAGCCTTTACCAAATTCGGTTTCTATACCTATAGTTCCGTTAATCTTTTCAAGACTCTTTTTTACAACATCCATTCCCACACCTCTTCCCGATACATTTGTAATTTTTGCGGCAGTAGAGAATCCAGGGGCAAATATATATTCAAGCATCTGTTTTTCAGAAAGCTTAGCGTCGGGAGATACAAGACCCTTTTTAACTGCGCTTTCAAATATCTTTTGAGGTATCATTCCCTTGCCATCATCCGATATCTTAATAATTATCAGGTTGCCTTCATGAGAAGCTCCCAGTATAACGGTTCCAGTTCTAGGTTTTCCAGCTTTTTCTCTGTCGTCTGGGTTTTCTATACCATGATCCATAGCATTTCTTACTAAATGAACTAAAGGATCCACAAGCACTTCAATAACGGATTTATCTAATTCCGTTTCTTCTCCGTACATTTCTAATTTTACTTCCTTTCCTAAATCTCTTGATAAATCTCTTATTAAACGGGGAAATCTGTTAAATGTCTGGGCTATAGGAAGCATTCTTATTTTCATTACGGTTTCCTGAAGTTCATTAGTTACCCTTGTAAGAAGCTGATAAGAGTTTCTGAACTTATCCAAAGTATTTTTAAACTCCTCTTCCATTTTTACAAATTCATTTAATTTGCTGTTGAAACCATCAATATATGTATTTCTGATTTCCTTAGCCTCTTTTTTCTGCAAATGCTCTTCAAATTTTCTTAATATCTGTACAATACTGTCTCTATAATATCTTTTTACTTCATTTAAGCTTGCACCTATTATCTTTTGATATGAGGTGAGATCATCATCGTATTGTATATAAGAACTTTTATTTGTTACAAGTTCTCCGACCTGATTCATCATAGCATCTATTCTGTCGCTTTCCACTCTCAAAAATGAACTTTGTCTTTCGGGTTTATGATCCTTTCCGCCTTTTTGGGAGTCCGATTTTTTAGATGAAGTTTCTTTTGATTTCTGTGTTTGTTCTTTCTGCTTTTTTTCCTGAATAAATTTTTCATATTCTTCCAGTATAATATCTTCAATAGAGATTTCTTTTGTAACATCGGGTAATGTAATGGCATCTATTATAGTCTTATCTTCATTAATAGTTGCAAGTATATATGTAACATGCTCGTAAAATTCATCGCCTTCTAAAGATTCAAGCATAGGAATACTGCCCATTATCTCCCCTACATCTTTTAAAGCTACAAATACTTGAACTCCTCCTACAGTTCTCATAGGACTTTCAGGATCAAAACTTACATGAACCAATTTAGTTTTTACATTCTCTTCTACATTATCTCTGATAATTCCTATTAAATCGCTGTCATTCGGAAGAAGCTCATATTTATTAACTTTTTTTTCAGCTTCAGGAGTCGATATGGTTTTTGAATCGTTTGACTGAACGGGAGCAGTGCCTAACTTAGCATTTTTGAAATCTTCTAATTTCTTTATTTCAGCTTCTATATCTCCTGAATAATCGCTTTCTTCGCTTGCTGTATTAATGAGATCTTTTAATATATCTATGCCTTTTAATAATACATCTATAGTGACATCATCTACTTCTATTTTATTGTTTCTTATCAAATCAAGCAAATCTTCAAATCTATGGGCATATTTTTGCGTTTCTACAAGCTCAACAGCACCCGCACTTCCTTTAAGAGTATGAACTGCTCTGAATATTTCCTGTATGGCATCTACATTATTTCTTTCATTATCTAAAATTAAAATATTTTGCTCAAGTCTATCAAGCATTTCAAAAGCTTCTTCAAAGAAATCCTTAAGCAGACTTTTTATATAATCATCCATCTATACGCCCCATAAAAATCGAAAATCTTATTATATAATATCGGAAAAATTTAAAAATGTCTATAGCAAATAATATTATACTTGAAAATATAATAATTTATTATATGATAAAAGCTACTATTTATTTAATAAGAGGCAAAAATGAAGATATGTATAATAGGTACAGGTTATGTGGGGCTTATTACAGGTGCATGCTTAGCTGAAATGGGTAATTATGTAATTTGTGTTGACAATGATGAAGAAAAATTAAAAAAACTTAAAAACGGAATTACTCCTTTATATGAGCCAGGGCTTGAAGAGCTTATAATTTCTAATGTCTCAGAGAAAAGATTAGAGTTTACAAATGATTTAGGATATGCCGTAAAAGAATCTATTGCATGCTTTATCGCTGTAGGTACTCCTTCTGATGATGACGGCAGCTGCGATTTAAGTTTTGTTCTTTCTGTTGCAAATGGAATAGGAAAGGCTATGAACGGATATAAAGTGATAGTTGATAAATCTACCGTGCCTGTAGGTACTCATAAGCTTGTGGAAGATGAAATTAAGAAAAACTATAACGGAGAATTTGATGTGGTTTCTAATCCAGAATTTTTAAAACAGGGCGCTGCTGTAGATGATTTTTTAAAGCCTGACAGAGTAGTTATAGGTTCTGACTCTGAAAAAGCTATAGATATTATGAGGGATATTTATAATCCTTTCACAAGAACAGGAAACCCTATTATAATAATGGATATTTGTTCTGCCGAGATGACTAAATATGCAGCCAATGCTTTTCTTGCCTCAAAAATTTCATTTGCTAATGAAATTGCCAATATATGCGAAAAAGTCGGAGCTAATGCCGATTTAGTGAGAATAGGAATGTCCAGCGATAAAAGAATAGGAAATCAGTTTTTATTTCATGGTTTAGGATACGGAGGAAGCTGTTTTCCAAAAGATGTTCAGGCATTAATAAAAACGGCTTCCGATTACGGAATAGACTCCGATCTGCTTAAGGCTGTTCATAAAGTTAATATTAATCAGAGAAAGATTTTCATTGATAAAATATTAAAATATTATAATAATAATATTAAAGGAAAGATTTTTGCATTATGGGGGCTCGCATTTAAACCTAGAACTAATGATATGAGAGAAGCTCCTTCCATCACAATAATAAATATGCTTTTAGAATTAGGAGCTGATATAAGGGCTTATGATCCGAAAGCTTTTGAAAGCGCTAAAAATATATTCAAAGACAAAATATATTATGCAGATAATTCTTATGATGCTTTGAAAAATGCGGATGCATTGCTTATAGCTACAGAGTGGAATGAGTTTAGAAGACCTAGTTTTGATAAGATTAAAGAATTGTTAAAAGAACCTGTAATATTTGACGGCAGGAATCAGTATGATAAAAAAAGAATGAATGAAAGAGGAATAAAATATTTTTCTTTGGGGGTTTCAGATAATTAATATATGATATATTTTACTTCAGATACCCATTTTTTTGATATGTATGCTTCCAGAAAAAAATTATTTGACGATTATCAGAATATGCATAATTATCTGATTAATAAATGGAATGAAAAAGTGTCTGATAAAGACGATATATACATAATAGGTGATTTCTCTAATGAAAAAGGCTGTCTAAAAACTTCCGAATTATTGAAATGCTTAAACGGTAATAAATTTCTTATTAAAGGAAACAATGATAATTTTTTAGATAATAAAAAATTTGATAAAACATTATTTAAATTTATCAAAGATTATTATGTGTTAGATTTAACAAATTACAGCAGCATAATTAAAAAGGCTGTATTATTTCATTATCCTATATTGGAGTGGGAAGGATTTTATAATAATACTATATTAATACATGGACATTGGCATAAAAATAAAAAATATCATAGCAGTGCATTTAATGTAGCATGCGATATTTATGATTTTACTCCGCTGTCGGTTAAAGAAATATTGGAAACGGCATTAAATGGATAATTATAAGGATATACTATTAAACAGGCTTCATATTGCCATAAATCATAAAAATAAAATAGAAAATGACTCTATTAAATTACTGAGTTATGATATTACCGTTGAGCCTAAGATAGTTCAGATTGAAAAGAAAAACAGTATATTATGCACCGTTTATTTTTATGTTAAAGCTCCTCTTTTTGAAGATGTTTTTTTTGAATCTTCTTCAGGAATAGCTTCCGATGAATATAAAGCTATAGAGCTTTCAGCGGATAATTTTGTATACTGCGCTTTGCAGGGTATATTAGATTTTCTTTCAGGCATGCATCATCATGAAATAGAAACTTCAATACTAGGAATCAAAAAAAATTTTACAGTATGCGAAAGCCCTATCATAGGACTTGGCAATATAGAAAATAAAGATGATATTTATAATGATTATATAGAATTTAATGAAGAAAACGGATATTCAAGCTTTTTATGGAATGCAGTATATAAAGAAGTTCCTTTTATTCTCTCCAATAATAGAGTAAATTTTATTAAAACCTATGCCGCAAAAATGCCTAATGACGATATTATAGTTGAATGCACTATAAATAATATTCAAAATAAAACATTAAATAACTGCATTCATAATGAAATTATTAAATGGGATAATAACGGAGAGTTTTTTTCCATAAAGCAGTTTTTCTTTATACTTCAATCGGATTCCACATATATTAAATATCCTTATACAAAAGAGGAAATAGAGTATTTTGTTATGGAATATGTGCTTGAATTTGAAAAATTAGATTTTGATTATTTTGAACTGATAAATAATATGAAAAATATAATAACCGATAATAGTATAAGAGAAGAAATAATAAATTTTATTCCTGAAATATGCGCCGAATATGCCTTTAAAGATGCCGTATTTGATGACAGAGTTAATGTAAATATAGGGATTAATAATTATAATATATTAAAAACGCAATTTACAAGTTATAAATATATAGAAGATTCTTTGATAGACGGCTTTTCAAATAATATTTTTAAAAAAGAAACTTTTAATGAATTAGTTCATATAAGCAATTCATACAATATAATATATGAGGCTATGCAGAATAATCATAATATAAAAATGAATGATATACTTGTTTCTTATACATTTAATTTTACTAATGAATATAAGTTTATCTGATTATTAATATTCTTTATTATAAGAATCTGTAATATTTATTTTGCTTTTTACAGAAAAATTATTTTATAAAAATATTGAAATTATTTTATATTTATAATATATTATAAATAAGTCTGTACTATGATGCAAAAATAGTCAATAAAAAATTATAATTTTTTAAATGTTATTAAGCTTAAATTATAAAAACTGTGAGCTTCTGGCATTCAAAGAATGACAGAAGCTTTAAACGAACAATTTTTATTAGCAACAATGAAAAAATTATAAATTTTTTATCTTATTACTGATATTAGATATGTTTTATTATATCTGATTTTTTGGGAGTATTAATTATGCCTGCAATAATTATAGAACATGAAGAATATCCTTCAGTAGTTGTTATAGAATATAACAGCATATACAGAAATGAACTTCAAAACTTTATACATAATATAAAGATAAAAGACAATAAAGAAGAAGCATACACGGATCCTTATTTTAATAAGATACTTCACAGCAATAATAAAAATATAGGACTTCTAACCATAGACGGAAGAATCAACGGATATTATTATATCAATAAAGAAAATATTCTTAAATATATATATATGAATTATCCTTATAGAAGAAACGGTTTTGCTAAATTACTGCTTACTCATGGCATAAAAGCTAATCCTGATATACAGTTTGAAAAAAATTCAAATCAGGCTTATACAAGACTTATAAGCTCCCCTATATTTGAAGATATATTAAAAGGAAACTCATCAGGTGCATTTAATGATGCTGCAAATAATGATACATTTGAAGATCTAAGCGGAGGAGGAAGCAAAGAAGGAGAACTTACTTTATTTTAACTTTGAAGCATATTCTATATTTATCTATTTTTTTAATTATATCCTGCTCTCATAATGCAGTTTATTTAGCAGAAAAAACTGAAGATTTAAAAGATAAAAAAATTGAAGTTTATCATCTTATAAGTATGCATCCTTCTATGAATATTACTATAAGTATGAATAACGGCAAAATATACGGAAAATCTGCCGTAAATGATTATTATGCAGATTATGCAATTAACGGCGATTATATTTCAATAGATATGATAAAAACCACTAGAAATACAGATACCATTGAAAAGAGAAGAATAGAGGGCGATTATATTTCAATACTTCAGACAGCTTACTCTTTTAAGATAAAAGGAAATAATTTAATAATATATACAAGATTTATAGATGAGCCTCTTGTTTATGAGCTGATAGAATAGTTAAATATAAAATAAAAAAGCCGTTCTTAAAATAAGAACGGCTTTAATTTTTAATATAAAATACTTATTATATATCTAATAAACTCGGCAACAAGAAATATCATAACTATAAAACCTAAAAATATCCAAGATTTTAAAGTTCGTTTTCTGGTTTCTCCTTTATTAAATTCTCTTCTAAAAGGATCATTATTATCCATAATATAATCCGTTATACTTTTTTCAAATATTTCTGCGTATCAACTGCAACAGCCGCAATGATAATAGCTCCTTTAATTATATACTGCATATACGGAGATACACCCACAAACGACATACCATAGTTAATAACTTGGAATATTAATACGCCTGAAACAATTCCTAAAATAGAGCCTATGCCTCCGGAAAAAGAAACTCCTCCCACAACGCAGGCTGCAATAGCATCAAGCTCATATCCGTTTCCTAAGTTATTAGTTGCAGAACCCACACGGGCAACTTCAAGCGAACCTGCTATGCCGTATAATGCGCCTGCCAAAGTATAAACAATCATTAATGTAAAGGGTATATTAACACCGCTTACAGCTGCAGCTTCTGGATTTCCTCCTACAGCAAATATATTTTTACCCAATTTAGTTTTATTCCATATAACCCACATAATTGCGGTTATAATGACTGCAAATATTATTAAATATGAAATAGTGAAACTTCCTCCTAATTTAATACCGCCCTGAGCGAGGTTTGTAAATCTGGGATCCAATCCTCCGATAGGCTGAGCACCATACGGCGGTCTGTCAAAATATGTGCTGGTTACACCGTAAAGTATAAGCTGCATACCTAAAGTTGCAATAAACGGAGTTACATAAAGTTTAGAAATAATAAAACCATTAATAAGACCGAATCCCATAAGAATAAGCATAACTAAAAGTATAGGCAGTATAACGGGAAGCATCGGCAAATTAGGATACATCTTTGTAGGGTTCTGAGAAGACTGCAAAAGAGATGCACTCACAACAGCGGCAAGTCCTACAGCCCTGCCCGCACCTAAATCGTTGCCCTGAGTTACAAGAAGAGTACCTATACCCACAGCTATAATCATACGGGTTGAAGCCTGAGCAAATATATTTAAGAAGTTGCTTAGCCTGAAGAAAGTCGGTTCTTTAATGATGATGCCTATTAATATTAAGAGTAATGCAGCAAATATAGCATTGTTTAATATAAATGATTTAATAGTTTTGATATTTATTTTATTAGTGTCCATAATCCTTCCTTTTTAATTAAATTATAAATATTTAGCAGACAATGCCATAATCTCTTCTTGATTAGTATTTTTAGTTTCAACAATACCTGCCACTCTTCCGTTACTCATAACCATAATTCTGTCAGTTATGCCAAGCAATTCAGGCATTTCCGAACTAACCACTATTACAGACTTTCCCTGTGTAGCCAGATCTATAATAAGTCTATATATATCATATTTAGCCCCTACATCTATGCCTCTTGTAGGTTCATCAAGCATTAATATATCAGGCTTGCTTAAAAGCCATCTTCCTAAAATAACCTTTTGCTGATTACCGCCTGATAAGCTTTGTATAGCAGTTTTCTCTGAAGGAGTTTTTACCTGCATACTGTCTATTACCCATTTAGTGTCTTCCTGCATTTTTTTATTGTCTAAAAAACCGAATTTATTTTTATAATGATCTATATTTGATATAGTTGAATTGAAATTAATAGAAAGCATTCCGAATATGCCTGTCTGTCTTCTCTCTTCCGTAACTAAAGCAAAACCATTTTTAATTGCCTTTCTAGTAGAGGAATTAATAACCTCCTGATACATTTTTATAATATTACCTGAATATAAAGTACGCATTCCGAATATGCTTTCAAGTACCTCTGTTCTTTTTGCTCCAACAAGTCCAGCTATTCCGAATACCTCGCCTTTTCTTACATTAAAATTAACATCTTTAAGAGAAGGCTGATAAAATGCCGTAAAGTCTTTTATACTCAATATGTTTTCTCCCGGAACATTTGTCTTTTCAGGAAAACGGTTAGTTAAATCTCTTCCAACCATTTGCTTTATTATCATATCTGTTGTCAATTCCTTAGCAGGAGTAGTTGCAACATACTTTCCGTCTCTCATTATGGTAACTTCATCAGATATTTGTAAAATCTCTTCCATTTTATGCGAGATATAAACCATACCCACACCTCTGCTTTGAAGTTTTCTAATAATCTTAAATAATTTAGCAACTTCTTTTTCAGTAAGAGAACTTGTAGGTTCGTCCAATACCAATATTTTTGAATGATAGGAAACTGCTTTAGCTATTTCAACCATTTGCATTTCGGATACAGATAATGAGGATACTTTTGTTCTAGGATCCAGAGGTATTTCCAAATCGTCAAAAATTGCTTTAGTATCATCATACATCTTTTTCTCATCAATAATAACTCCCATCTTAGTTGGATACTTTCCAAGCCATATATTATCCTGTATATTTCTCTGTCTAACCTGATTAAGCTCTTGGTGAACCATAGCAACTCCGTTATTTAAAGCCTGCTTAGGAGATGTAAAATTAATTTCCTTGCCGTCTAAAAATATTTTTCCGCTGTCTTTACGGTATATTCCAAATAAACATTTCATCAGAGTAGATTTTCCTGCGCCGTTTTCACCCATAAGAGCAACAACTTCTCCTTCTCTTACAAGAAGTTCAACATTATCTAATGCCTTAACGCCTGGAAAAGACTTTGAAATACCTTTCATTTCAAGAACAATCTTTTTATCCATATATTAAAAACCTTCAGTAATAATTAAAAAATAATGCCAATACCTAATATACTAAAACAGGGATATTAAATTCAACAATATAATATCCCTGACTACAAATAATTTATTTATTATTTGTATGCTTCTTCGGCAACATTTATATTGTTTTTAGTTATAGGAACATAAGGAACGCGTACGGCTTTAAATTCGTCCAAAGTCCAAGTATTTCCGTCTAAAGGATCCTTTCCTGCAGCTGCATTTAAAGTAAGATCAACAAGAGCCTGAGCCTGACCTACAGGGTCATTAAGCACAGAACCTACAACTGTACCTTTTTTAATTTCATTTAACATATCAGGTATTGCATCTACTCCTACTATAGGAATAAATTTAGCTGGATCTCCTTTATTGTATCCTAAAGCCTGTATAGACTGCAAAGCGCCTAATGCCATAGCATCATTATTGCAGAAAATATATTCTATTTTATCTCCATGTTTCTGAATCCAAGCATCAACTATATCTTTAGCTTTTGCAGTATCCCACATAGCTGTTTGTTCTTCTAATTTTTCAACTTTAAGTCCGTTATTGGTTATATATAAAGTAACATGGCTGGTTCTGGCTTCAGCATCAGGGTGTCCCGGTTCGCCCTTAAGAAGTACATATTGTATAATTCCGTCGCCGTTTTTATCTAAAGCGGCATCTGCTTTCCAAGTATCAACAACGATTTTTCCCTGCATATCTCCTGATTCTTCTGGTTTAGTTCCGACATACCAAGTTTTATCATAGCTAGCCATAGCTTCCGCACTAGGCTGTTTATTAAAGAATATAACAGGTATATCTTTAGCTTTAGCTTTGTCTATAATAGTCTGAGCAGCCTGAGGATCAACTAAATTTATAGCCAGAGCTTTTGAATCTTTCTGAAGCATTACATCCACCTGATCATTTTGCTGCGCCTGATTGTTTTGCGAATCATTCATTATTAAATTTGCTTTTCCCTTGATCACATTTTCAATATTTCTTCTTAAGAAAGACATAAAATTATCATCATAGCGATAGATAGTTACACCGATAGTAGGACCGTCAACTGTAGTAGAGGAAGAAGCTCCGCCACCTCCGCAAGATATTACAAAGATAGAAGACATTATAAATAATGCCCCGATAACAATAAGTGATTTTTTCATTTTAGAAAACTCCTTAAATTAATTAATATTCTCTTAATAATAGTATATAAATTTATTTCCCTAAAATCAAGTATAAATAATGTTTTTTATATATAATAAAATCGGTTATCTACAAATTACTACATACGGCATTAATATTTACAATATTAAAATTTATAAAGAATTTTAATATTATTTATTAAATAATCCTGCATATTAAATATTTATTCATCAATATTATCCATAGTTATAGGTCTATAATTAATTTTAATAGATTTTGTATCATCTAACTTCCAAGATGTCCCTAATATAGGATTTTCAACGCCTTTAAATAGATTAACGGCTAAATCAGACACTGCTTCCGCCTGTTCCTCTGCATCATTAAGTACTGTCCCTACTATTGACCCTTTTTTTATTTCAGATATAACTGACTGAGAGCCATCTATTCCTACTATTGGGATATATTTATCAGGATTACCTATATTGTATCCGAATTCCTGTATGGATTTTAAAGCACCCAATGTCATAGCATCATTATTAGAAAATATATATTCTATTTTTGTATCCGAATCATCTTCATTATTATAATCAGACATCCAAGAATCTGTAATAGCTTTAGCTTTATCCATATTCCACATTCCTGTTTTACTGTCTAAAATCTCCGTTTCTATACCGTTTTGATTTAAAAATAAAATAAGATTTTCTGTTCTTATTTCAGCTTCAATATGACCTGGTTCTCCCTTAAGTATAACGCATTGAATTTTTCCGTCACCGTTTTTATCCCAAGAAGGATTAGCCTGCCAGCTTTCTGATATTATTTTTCCCTGCCAATATGCGGCTTCCTCGCTTATAGTACCCACATACCATACTTTATTATAGGTATTCATAATATCAAAACTATATGGAGACTTATTAAATAATATTAACGGAATATCATTTTCTTTAGCTTTATTAATTATATTTTCAGCGGCTTGAGGATCAACTAAATTTATGACCAATACTTTTACGCCTTTTGAAATAAAATCATCTATTTGCTCATTTTGAATTCTCTGAACATTTTCAGAATCATTTATAACATATCTTGCTTTTCCAGATATAAATTTTACTATATTGTTTTTTAATGAATTTGCAAACTCATCATCAGTTCTATATATTGTAACTCCTATAAAATCGCTTTTTTCGGAATCTGAGCATGACAAAAAAACTGATGCCAATATTATCAAGATAAATATTTTTTTATTCACAATTAAATCCTATATTTTATATGATTAATTCTATTTATAAGCTTCAGATGCATCCTCTATATTTTCTAAAGTTACGGCTCTGTATGGCACCCTTACAGCTTTTGAATCGTCTAATTTATATTCAGTTCCGTTAAGCACATCTTGTCCGTTTGCGGCATTGATAAGCATATCAGTAATAGCCTTTGCCTGATCTTTAGGACTTTGCAAAACTGTACCCAATATAGTACCTTTTTTTATTTCCTCTATAACTTCAGGTATTGCATCCACTCCTACTATAGGAATAAATTTATTGCTGTCGCCTATATTATAGCCCTGTTTTTGTATAGATTTTAACGCTCCCAAAGCCATAGCGTCATTATTAGAAAATATAAACTCTATTTGATTGCCGTATTTCTCTATCCAAGCATCGGCTGCCGTCTGTGCCTGAAGTATATCCCAATTAGCTGTCTGCTCATCTAACTGCTCTAAACTTATTCCGCTGTCTGTAATTACAGCTTTTATTCTTTCTGTTCTGGCTTCAGCATCAGGATGTCCAGCTTCTCCTTTTAATATTAAATACTGTATCTTTCCGTCGCCGTTTTTATCCCAAAGAGGATTTGATGTCCAAGCATTAACGACTATATCCCCTTGTATATTTCCTGATTCTTCGCTTAAAGTTCCAACATACCATGCTTTATCATACAGCATCATATCTTCTCTGCTTGGCTCTTTATTAAAAAATATTACAGGTATTCCAGTAGGCTTTATCTTATTAATCATAAAGCTTGCAGATGAAGGATCAACTAAATTAATTGCTAAAGCATTAACTTCTCTTTGAATTGCTGCGTCCACCTGATCATTCTGCTTTACCTGATCATTTTCCGAATCATTCATTATGAATTTTGCCTTTCCGCTAAGCATAGCTTCAATATTTCTTCTCATAAATGAAATAAAATTATCATCATATCTGTATATAGTTATTCCTACTTCTATATTATTGCCTGATTGAGAACTTTTGCCACATCCTATTAATAAAACAAGTAATGATAAAAACATAAAAAAGACAAATATAACTTTATTCATATAAAAACTCCGATTTTTATGTACTTATATTTTAGTTTATTAAAAAAAATATATAAGTCAAATTAAATTATTAAAAAATACAATTTATTTATATATTTTTACGGCAGCGTCTATATTAGATTTAGTTACGGGAATATATGGTATTAAAATATATTTGTCATTATAAAAATTAAGATGAAGTCCGTCTAAAGGAGATTTTTTGTTTATTATATTGCCTGAAACTGCAGATAATATTTCAGCTTGTATGGAAGGATTTTGAAATACGGTTGCAAATATTCCGTAATTATTTATTTCCTCAAGACATTCGGGTATTCCATCTATTCCTACTATAGGTATATAATTAAGCATTCTGCCGCTGTTATTAAAACCTAATCTTTTTAAGGTATCCAAAGCCCCCAATGCCATATAGTCATTATTGCATATAATATACTCCGCTTTTTTACCGTATTTAGACATTAAAGCTTCCATTATGTTTGCGGCATCATTTCTTTTTCCCATAGCTGAAACTTCTGCTAAAATATCCAATTTTATATTGTTGGAAGCTATATATTTTTTCATATACTCGGTTCTATTTACAGTATCATTATCATTCAAATCGCCTTTTATTATAATGCATTGTATTTTTCCGTCCTGATTTTTATCCCAGTTTAATCTGCTTTTCCAGCTTTCCGCTATTACTCTTCCCTGAGCGCTTCCAGCTTCTTCGCTTTTTCCGCCTATATACCAAACCTTATCATAGGTATTCATAGATTCAAAACTAGGTTCTCTATTAAAAAATATAATAGGGATATTTTTTATGCTGACTTTATCAATTAATTTCTGCGCTTGTTTTTTATCAACCAAATTAACGGCTAATATATTAACATTTTTACTTAAAAACATATCTATCTGAGCATTTTGGGTTGCCTGACTATTATAAGAATCCGCCATTAATAATGAAGTTTTTTTATTTATATTTTTTTCTATATACTGCTTTAAATATTTTATATAATTATCATCGTATCTGTAAAATGCTATTCCGATACTGGACGAATGTATCTGAGCATATAAAAATAAAGATATAAACAGCAGTAAAAAAAATATCTTTTTCATTTGCATTCTCCCTTATATTCAATTAAAGTAAAATATTTTTATTATTGCTAATAAAAATTGCTTTATTATTGCTATGCCCGCAGCTCACTGACAGCCTATAACAACTAAAGTTGTTATAGGTTCGCTGCTCGCTATTATTATTTACTTTTTTCGCTGCTGTCTGCGGGTACTACAGCCAAATCGCTGACTCTCGCCCCATCGGAAATATTAACAATTTTTACGCCCTTAGCATTTCTTCCAAGCTCTGGTATTGAACCTGCCTTAATTTTTATTGTCATATCATCAGTAGCAACAACCATTATTTCATCTTTCTCGCTTACGGTTTTTACGCTTACAACATTTCCAGTTTTATTATCAGGTTTAATATAAATCTGTCCCTTACCGCCTCTTCCTTTAACATTAAACTGTTTAGAAGAAAGTCTTTTACCTATACCGTTTTCAGTAATAACTATTAATGATTCGCCTTTATGTATGGCATTTCCGGATACGCAGATATCGTCATTATCCAAAGATATGCCTTTTACTCCTGCGGCTGCTCTTCCCATCTTTCTAATTTTCTCTTCAGTTATTCTCAAGGCAAGCCCTGCGGCAGTAGTCATAATAAAATCATCTCCAGACTGAACGGGAGAAACGGCAACAAGCTCATCATTATTTTCTAATGTTAAAGCTAATATTCCTCTTTTCTTGGCATTTTCAAGATGCTTCAATTCCATTTTCTTTATAGTACCCATTTTAGTAACCATAATAATAGACTGCTTAGACTCAAATTCCGATACTGTAAAGCAGCTTGTTATTTTCTCTTCAGGCGCTAAATTAAGTATAAATTTAATACTTTTTCCCTGAGAAATTTTAGCTAAAGCAGGTATTTCATGAACTTTCATCCAGAAAGCCTTTCCTCTGTCCGTAAATATAAATAAATAATCCTTAGTTGAGGCTACAAATAAATGTTTTATATAATGTTCTCCCTGCGATTTTCCGCCTTGAACACCTACTCCGCCTCTGCCCTGAGTACGATAGCTTGAAGCAGCTACTCTTTTAATAAAACCCTGAGTAGTTATTGATACAGCCACATCTTCATCATGTATTAAGTCCTCTTCGTCTATTTCAGTATCATTTGTTTTTCCTATTATTTCGCTTCTTCTGTCATCTCCGTATTTTTCAGCTGTATTTTTAAGCTCATCTTTAATAACGGAAAGTATTTTTTCAGGATAGGCAAGCAGATCTTCGCAGTAAGCTATAAACTCCTTTAACTGCTGAAGCTCCTGTTCTATTTTTAATTTTTCTAAAGCCGTTAATCTTTTAAGAGGCATATCCAGTATTGCCTGAGCCTGTTTTTCTGAAAGCTTAAACATATTAATGAGAGTTTCTCTGGCAGCATCCGTGTTTTCGCTTTCTCTTATTATTCTTATAACCTCTTCAATATTAGCCTGCGCTATTAATAAACCTTCCAATATATGCGCCTTAGCTTTAGCCTGCTTCAAATCGTATTCCGTTCTCTTAGTTATAACTTCAACTCTATGCTCAACAAAATATTTGATAAGTTCTTTCAAATTTAAAACTTTAGGCTCACCATTGACCAAAGCAAGATTTATTATGCCGAAAGTAGTTTCCAAATCGGTATGCTTAAACAATTGATTTAATACTATTTGTGTGGAAACTCCTTTTTTAAGCTCTATCATAAGACGAATTCCTGCTCTATTGCTTGATTCATCTCTAATATCGGCTACACCTTCAATTTTGCCTTGCTTAACTAATTCGGCTATCTTTTCATGAAGAGTAGTTTTTACAACATTATATGGAAGTTCTTTAACTACTATTACCTCTCTTTCTTTTTTAGTTTCCTCTATTTCGAGTCTTGCCCTTAATTTAATTCTGCCTTTGCCTGTTGTATAAGCCTCTTTTATACCCTCTTTTCCATATATTATTCCAGCAGTAGGAAAATCAGGTCCTTGAATATAACGCATAAGATCTTTAATTTCAGAATCCTGATGATCTATATAATAAATAACCGCATTAATTACCTCTTTTAAATTATGAGGAGGCATATTCGTAGCCATACCTATAGCGATACCCATACTTCCATTAACAAGAAGCTGCGGAACCGTTGCAGGAAGTACGGAAGGCTCTGTTCTGGAATCATCAAAGTTCGGAACAAATTTAACAGTTTCTTTCTCTATATCGTTAAGCATTTCTTCGGCAAAACGGGTCATTCTGGCTTCGGTATAACGCATTGCTGCAGGAGGATCATCATCTATAGATCCGAAGTTTCCCTGTCCGTCTACAAGCAAATATCTCATAGAAAAATCCTGCGCCATTCTCACCATAGTTCCGTAAACAGCGCTGTCTCCATGCGGGTGATAACGGGCTAAAACCTCCCCTACCGTAGCGGCTGATTTCTTGTATGGTTTATCATGTGTAAGATTAGCATCATACATAGCATATAATATTCTTCTATGTACAGGTTTCAATCCGTCTCTAACATCGGGCAATGCTCTTGATACTATAACGCTCATCGCATAAGTTAAATAAGATTCCCTCAATTCGTTTTCTATTGAAATATGATCTACTCTTTTTAATATATCTTTTGTCAGTGTCGAATATTGTCTTTCTTCCGAAGCATCATGTTTACTCTGTTTTGCTGCCATATATTTTTATCCTTAAAAAATAGTTGCACCATTATAACATTTTGATGTAAAATTATCAATATAAAACTAACAATATTAAAGAAGAAAATAAATGCCCATAGTATAAAATTACTTAATATTGTATTTTTGTATAATTTTATTTTTATAAACTTCAGCCTGTATTCCGTAAATCGCTTGTATTCCGTTTCCAATTCTTAATACTTTTTTGGCATTAATAGAAGTCCAAACATCATCGCCTGCAACTTTACGAGGATATTTAACTGTAACTCTTAATCTTGTTATGCATGCATCTATACTTTCTATATTTTCTATTCCGCCTAGCGCATCAACTATTGAATCTATTATGCTGTCATCATCTAAGAAATCTTTATTATTTGATGCTTTTACAGAACTCCCGCTGTTATAATCATCTCTTTTGTATAATTTAACTTCGCTTCCCAATCTTCCGGGTGTTGCAAAATTAAATTTTATTATTAAAAACTTAAATAAAAAATAATAAATTACAGCATATAAAGGTCCCAATATTAATATCCATTGATAAGAAGTTTTTCCTACTCCCTGCATCAATCCGAAAAATGTAAAATCTATCAATCCTCTTGAAAAAGTAATTCCGACAGCAACATTCAGCATATACATAAGCATATAGGCTAAACCTTCTAAAGCCGCATGAACTATATATAGAGGCGGAGCAACAAATAAGAATGTAAACTCCAAAGGCTCAGTAATGCCTGTTAAAAATGAAGTCAGAACAGCAGATAATAATATGCCTTTTACCTTAACTTTTTTATCATTATCAGCTGTATGATACATAGCCAAAGCTGCGGCAGGAAGACCGAACATCATAGGAAGGAAGCCGCCTGTCATAGTTCTAGTAGCCGCCGCACTGAAATGCATCACCGAAGGATCTGCTAACTGAGCAAAGAATATTCTCTGACCCCCTGCAATCATTTTTCCTCCTACTTCTAATACCCCTCCAAGTTCAGTATACCAAAATAAAGGATATATGGCATGATGAAGTCCGAATACATTTAATATTCTCATAGCAAAACCATAGAAAAATGTTCCTATATATCCTGTGGCTGCAAATAATTCCCCTGCTTTTACTATTATTTTAAATATGCTTGGCCATATAAACGGAAATACGGCGGCTAAAGGTATAAAAAACACCATAGTTAAAACTGGTACAAATCTGTTTCCGCCGAAAAACTCTAAATAATCGGGTAATATCTGATTTGAAAATTTATTTGTAATAAATGCAGACAATAAACCGCATATAATACCTCCGAATACGCCTGTCTGCAATGTGAATATTCCTAACTCTCTGGCATATAAAGCGGCTGTGCCTGCTGCTTCTCCAGAACTCAAACCTGCAGCCATTAAAGCATCTACAGCAGTATTATCAGGAGTATGACCTTGAAATTTTAATATAACTCCTATAACTGTATGAAACAGTAAAAATCCGACAACTGCAGAAAGCGCCGCCGTCTCTTTGCTCTTATTAGCCATACCTATAGCTATACCTACTGCAAACAAAAGCGGAAGATTAGAAAATACAAAATTACCCGCATTAAATAATAATACCAATACATAATTTAAAGGTGCGCCTGTCTGCAAAAATGTAATATTATATGTTTCTATTAAAGCTGGACTTGTAAAAGCGCCACCTATGCCTAATAATATGCCCGCTATAGGAAGTATGGTGATAGGAAGCATAAATGATCTGCCTATCTTTTGAAGCAAAGCAAATGAATTCTTCATAATAATTAATATTCTCCTATTAATTTATAATCTATTATATATAATAACATAATAGAAAAAATTTAGTATATATTTTTTATATAGTTTCTATAGCCTTTACAAATTTCTCAGCTATCTGCTTAGGTCTTGTTATAGCTCCCCCGACAACAACAGCCAATGCTCCCATTTCTACAGCTTTTTTAGCTTTTTCTGGAGTATCCAAATTACCTTCGCCTATAACGGGTATTTTCACGGCTTTTAACACTTTTTCTAAAGTAGCCAGAGGATCATTTCCTTTTGTATAGTCGGTATATCCGCATAAGGTTGTTCCCACAATATCAATACCTATCTCTTCAGCATAACAGCCTCAGAAACATCTGATATATCACCCATTATAATCTGAGAAGGATATTTACTCTTTATAGTCTTTATAAAATCTTTTAATTCAGTTTTATCAGGTCTTTCTCTCTTTGTGGCGTCTACTGCAGCTATATCTACACCCTCTTTAAGTAATTCATCAATTTCTTTTATAGTAGGAGTAATATATACATTGCAATCGCCGTAATTTCTTTTTATTATGCCTATAATAGGAAGATTAGTATTTTTTTTAATTTCTTTTATATCCGCAACCGTATTTGCTCTTATTGCGCCAGCTCCCGCTTGATATGCCGCTAAAGCCATTCTTCCCATTATAAAAGAACTGTATAAAGGTTCGTCTTCCAATGCCTGACAGGATACTATTAATCTGCATTTTATTTTATTAAATATTTCATTCATATTAATTCTCCTGCTAAATATAAAACTGAATGCTTTCTGCTTTAATAACAGTATTCTTTAAGTTTTAAAAACTTGGTATAATTTATAATAATTATAAATATTGTCAATTATTTTTTCATATATAAATTATAAATAAATAGGAGTATATTATATTGCCGCATATTTGATTTTTATATTATTTTTGTTATTATAATAAAATGAATATATCGTTAAAATTACATAATTTAATGAAAAAAAAAGAAAGCGAATTAAATGCATTGTATAAAATAGAAAAAAATAGGGATAATATTGCAATAATATATAAAAACGGAAGAGCCGTACACAGCAAATATAATGTTAATAATGAATGCAAAAGAGCCTTAGAAAATATTAATAAAAATAAAAATCTGCTAATAATTTACGGATATGGCTTAGGATATATATTAAAATATCTTTTAGAAAATATAGATAATTATTTTGATGAAAATATTATAAAAACTCTGAAAATTATTGTCGTTGTGGAAGATGCGGCTATATTTAAATATTCTTATTATAATATATATAATACAGATAATAAAAACATATTCTTCATATACAAAAATGATGATATAAATTATATAAACAAATTGGCGGATTATAAAAGTATAAACGGCATTAATATAGTTATACTTCCCTCCCTTACCAAAGAAGAAAAAGATAATGCAAATATATTCTATAAGGAAATATTAAATATAGCGGAAAAAGAAATATCGAATATATTTACAAATATGTATTTTGAAAATATATGGACAAAAAATATTATATTTAACAGCGAATATATAAATAAATCGTCGGATATACTCAATTTTAAAAATGCATTCAAAGGCTTAAAAGCTCTTTTAATATGTCCAGGTCCTACATTAAAACACAGCATAGATATAATAAAAAAACAAAGAGAAAATTTAATTATAATATGCGCAGACACAAGCTACAGCATATTATGCAAACACAATATAATACCTGATTTTGTTGTTACCGTGGACGGAGGATTTTTCAATTCTCTGGATTTTGTATATGAAAATAAAAAATTTCCATATTTAATTATGGATATGTGTGCAAATAAAATAATACCTAAAAATATAAATGCAGATATTATAAGATTTAAATCAAATTCTGATTTAGGACTGGCAGAATATATAAGTAAGTTTATCACATTATCGCATCTTTCAACTTCAAATACAGTTGCAACTACTATGATAGATTTTGCATATTATTTGGGATTAGATGAAGTATTATTGATAGGATTTGACAACAGCTACCCTTTTTATGAAAGACATATTAAACATGCACTTTCTTATGAATATATGATTAATAAAACTAATAAATTAAAAACCTATGAATCGTATTATTTTAATGCAATAAGAAACAATACCAACATAGAAAATTATCCGCCTACGGAATTTGTATTTGAAAGTCAGATAGAATATTTTAAAGAGTTCAAAAATAAATATTCAAATATGAAAATAAAGAGAATTACTAAAGAGGCTGTAAAAATAGCATCTATAGAAGAAGGAAATATTGATGATTTAGTTAAAAACAATATAAGAGAAGAAGCTCTAAAAAAAGCAAAAAAAATATATAAAGTAGAAGATAATAATACAAATATAAAAGAAGCATATACGGAATTAAAAAATATATTAGAAGAGTTCAGAGATATATTATCAAATGCATATAATAATATAAATAACTGTAATATGGAAGATATAGATAATATATATAATAATACAATCAATTTAATAAAAGAATATCAGGAAAAAGCAGGCATATTGAAAACTATTTTATCTGCAACAATAATTATGTGCGAGAGAGGAGAGAGAAATAAAAAAGAAAAATTAATATTTCTTCTTTTGGAAAGCTTAAGAAATGTTAATTACTTTTTTACTAGGGTATCTTTAATAATAAATAAATTATAAGTGAATAAAAAAATGAATATCGTTTATGAGGATAATTATTTTATAGCCGTTAATAAAGAAGCTGGAATTGAAACCGGAAATAATTTAATAAATATTATAAAAAAAGAAAACTGTCATATTGAAAATCTATATCTAGTTCATAGAATAGATAAATTTACTTCTGGAATAGTAATACTTGCAAGAGATGAGGAAACAAAAAAATATTTTGAAGAATCTTTTAAAAATAAAAAAATTAATAAAGTATATCATGCCATAGTTCAGGGAGATGTAAAAAAAGAAAACGGAGTAATAGACATATCTATAGGAATTGACAAAAAAAATCCCAATAAAAGAGCGCCTTTATCGATAAAAGAAGGAGGAGAAAGCGCCGTAACTTATTTTAAAATATTAAAAAAACTTAATGATCATACTTTGCTTGAATTAAAGCCTGTAACTGGAAGAACTCATCAAATAAGAGTTCATCTTTCATATATAGGCCACCCTATTATAGGCGACAGAATATATTCAAAAAATGCAGGTATTTATAGGATGAAAGGTTTTGCATTGATAGCAAAAGAAATTAATTTTATCCACCCTATCATAAAAAAAGATATAGAAATAAAAATAAAATATAATAAAGAATTTTTAATAAGACTTAAATTATTAGAAAAATCAAAAAATACATAATAATTACTTTTTTTGATTGACTTTTTTTACAATAATTATATATTTTCTTTAAATAGTTGTATTTAATAATTATTTATATTTTTAACAATAATTTTTAAGGAGTATAAACATGACAGTTACATTTCAAGGCGCCGCACAAACTTTAGAAGGCGCTCAATTATCAGTTGGAGGAAAAGCATTAGATTTTACTGTATTAAAAACAGATTTAAGCCCATGGTCTTTAAAAGATGCGGGAGATACTGTAAAAATCATATCATCTGTACCGTCTTTAGACACGCCAGTATGCGATGTACAGACTAAAAGATTCAATAAAGAAGCCTCTTCTCTTAAAGGAGTAACAGTTGTAACAATATCTGTTGACTTGCCTTTTGCCCAATCCAGATGGTGCGCCGCAGCTAATGCTTCTTCTCATATTGTAGCTTCAGATTATAATCAAAAAGATTTCGGAAGAAAATTCGGAACTTTATTAAAAGAATTACAGCTTCTTACACGCGCAGTATTTGTGCTTGATAAAGACAATGTTGTTAAATATGTGCAGTATGTTCCTGAAATCACTAATGAACCTGATTACGAAGCCGCTTTGAATGCAGCTAAAGCTCTTTTATAATTTTTTATAAGCTAAATATATAAAGCATAGTTTATTTTATATACTATGCTTTTTATTTGCATTATAAGAAAATTAATTTATAATTGTCATCAGCTATACTTATTTAATAATTATTTTTTATATAATATTACGGAGGTCTATATGAGCATATATGATTACATAGTAAAAGATGCCGAAGGAAAAGATGTAAAATTAAAAAAATATGAAGGAAAAGTTCTTTTAATAGTAAATACAGCAACAAAATGCGGATTTACAAAGCAATATCCCGCATTACAGGATCTATATAAAAAATATAAAAAAGAAGGTTTTGAAATATTGGATTTTCCATGCAATCAATTCGGAGGTCAGGCAAAAGAACCTATTGAAGAGATAGCAAAGTTTAGAAAAGAAAAATTTAAAGTTACTTTTAAGCTTTTTGATAAAGTGAAAGTAAACAGTAAAAATGCCGATCCTCTATTCATTTATTTAAAATCTGAAAAACCTTCCGAAGAAGGCGTTGAAAAAATAAGATGGAATTTCGGTAAATTCCTAATAGACAGAGAAGGCAATATTGCAGGACGCTATGATCCTAGAGTAAAGCCCGAAGAACTTGATGAAATAGTAGCTGAATTATTAAAAAATTAAAAAAATAATAATAAATTAAGAACTTCTATATAGTTTTTTTTATATATAGAAGCTCTTTTTATTTTAAATATAATTTATTAAATGTTAATCAATAAATATTCTTTTTCAAATAAGGCTTTAATTTATCAAATGATATACTGTAATCATCAAAAGCTCTTATGGCATGAGGAAAATCAAATTTTATTAATAGCTTTATATCGTCGTCTGCTCCATTAACAATTGAAACATTATTAGACATTAAAGATTCTGCATAGCGGCTGAAGGGTTCGTCCTTTATTATATTAGGGGCAATATCGTCATAATCTTTATAATATTCATTTATATCATTTTGCAGAAAATCTCTAAACCTGCCGCTGTCATAAACAAAATCAGATAAAGTTAAAATTTTTATTTCTAACTTGTTAATATCCAATGTAAAATATGATATTGATGCATCAGGATATGGTCCTCCGTGATAATATTCAATACTGCTTCCAAAACATAAAATATTATCATTAAAGTAATTGCGTTCAAAACTGTAAAATTGATCTTCATTGAAAATTTCTTCTTTTTTCCAATCTGATTTATCAATATCATCATTAATTTTTTTTATAACTTCATTGGTATTATTTATCTGCTTTATTATACTACTTCCGTATATATATGATTTAAGATTTTCTATATAAACAGCGGATAAGCCATAAGTATTATTTTTATATTCTTTACAAACATGTATATCATAAACAGTATATATTTTATCTCCCAAAGGTTTTATTGTTTTTATGCTTAAGCTTAATTTTTTATTATTATTTTTCCAATCTCCTTTTAAATCAATATTTTTTTCAGAGTTTCCTAAATTAATAATATTTTCCAGCTGCCTGCTATCCATTTTAAAATTAAATTCTTCTTTTTCTCCAAAAGCATAAAATCTAATACCGTTTTTATCAATTTCACCATTTATAGGTATTGGAATATTAATATTGCTGTATTTATAATATCCGCTTACATCTATTTTTTTGCCAAGCTTAATATCATTTGGGTTTACAGCCTTTATATTTATAGTGATAGGATATTTATCTATGCTTCCTTCAAGCGTAAAAAATATATACTTTGTAATTTTAATCTCATCAGCAAAAACGGAAAGCGTACTAATTAAAATTATAAAAAATATTTTCTTCATGATTAAATTATTTTCCTTAAATAGTTGTGTAATAATATAAGATACATTATATTATAGTTTTTTGACAATTGCCAGTTTTTTAGTATAATTTAAATGTTTTTGCAGTTCATAAGAGGTATAAATATGAATAGAAATATTAAAATAGAAATATGCGCCGATTCTGTTATATCATGTATTAATGCCGAAAAAGGAGGCGCCGACAGAGTTGAGCTTTGCGACAATATGTTTGAAGGAGGAACAACTCCGAGCTTCGGTATTTTACAATTGGCAAGAGAAAAAGTTAATATACCTATATATGCAATGATCCGTCCCAGAGGAGGAGACTTCATCTATGATGATATAGAGTTTGAAATAATGAAAAGAGAAATAAAGCTTATTAAAGAATTAAATATTGACGGAATAGTATTCGGAATATTAACAAAAGAAGGAAGAGTTGATAAAGAAAGATGTTCAAAACTGTTAGATTTATGGGCGGACGGAAAAGCAGTATTTCATAGAGCTATAGATGTATCCAGAGATTTAAATGAGGCATGCGAAGATATTATATCATTAGGTTTTGAGAGAATACTTACATCGGGAGGAGAGGCAAATGTTATGAACGGAATAGTAAAATTAAAAGAGATGGTTGAAAAATATAATAATAAAATAATAATTATGCCAGGAAGCGGTATAAATGAAAGAAACATTGAATATATTAAAAAAACCGTAAAAGCATTTGAATATCATTTAACTGCAAATAAAACCGTTGAAAGTATAATGGAATACAGAAACGAAAATGTGTTTATGGGCTCTGCTTTAAGATATCCTGAGTTCAGGATAAAATATACCGATAAAAATATAGTAAAAAATATAAAATCAAAAATATAGTATAAAAACTTTATTTATATAAAATAAATATAAATCAGATTTAAAATATATTTGAAGAAATATTTATAAATTATAGTATAATACTGATATTTTTATATTTATAATAAATAAACTATTTAAGGAAATAAAATGAATATAGAGAATATTAAAGAAATAAGAAAAAAAGTAAAAACTGTAAAAATAGGAAATATTTTAATAGGCGGCAATAATACTATAAGCATACAATCTATGACAAATACTGACACCAGAGACATAAAATCCACCTCAGAGCAAATAAAGCTGCTTGAAGATGCGGGAGTTGATATAGTTAGGCTTGCGGTTTTGGATATAGATGCTGCAAAAGCTGTAAAAGATATAAAAAAACATACAAAAATACCTCTTATTGCAGATATACATTTTGATTACAGATTGGCATTAGAAAGCATGAAAAACGGTATTGATGCTTTAAGATTAAATCCAGGAAATATAAAGGATAAAGAAAAAGTAAAAGAGGTTATAAAAGAAGCTAAAGACAGAAATCTTACAATAAGAGTGGGAGTGAACGGAGGGAGTTTGGACAGAAGCATATATAAAGAAGCAAATGCCGAAAACATGGTAAAAAGCGCCTCAGATCATATAAAATTAATGGAAGATTTAAATTTTACTAATATAAAAGTATCTTTGAAATCTTCCGACATAAATACCACAATAGAAGCCAATACTTTATTCAGAGAAAAATTTGATTATCCTATACATTTAGGAGTAACCGAAGCGGGAACATTAAGAAACTCATTAATAAAAAGCACAAGCGCTTTGTCTTATTTAATAATAAACGGCATAGGAGATACTATAAGATATTCCATAACAGGAGACCCCGCAGAAGAAGTTATGGCTGGAAAAATGCTTCTTAAATTTTTAGGCATTAGAAATGAGCCTTCCATTGAAATAATATCATGTCCCACTTGCGGAAGATGTCAGGTTGATGTTGAAAAAGTTGCGGGCTTCATAGAAAGACATGTACAGAATATAAAGAAAAATATTACCATAGCAATAATGGGCTGCGTGGTTAATGGACCTGGCGAAGCCAGACATGCAGATTTCGGTGTTGCAGGAACTAAAGACGGTAATTTTATATTTTTTGAAAAAGAAAACGAGCCTGTAAAGGTATTGAAAGAAAATATTATAAATTTCCTTACAAAAAAAATAGAAGAATTTTAAAAATTAAATAAAAATATCAGATATGCTTTATATAAATAAGAATATTTTTTATAAATATTTAAATAGTCTAATAATTAAAAACAGATTCTATTTATTATTTTTTATCAGAGGATATCCCAATTTTTCTCTTGATTCTATATAAGCTGCCGAAACTTTTTTCATAAGTTCTCTTACTCTTGCAATATATCCTGCGCGCTCTGTAACGCTTATAGCATTTCTGGCATCAAGCATATTAAATACATGCGAGCTTTTCATAACCATATCATAAGCGGGAAGTATGCATCCGTTTTCAAGACATATGCCGCATTCCTTTTCATATTCATTAAAATGCCTGAAATACATGTCTGTATCAGCCACCTCAAAATTATATTTAGAAAATTCCCTTTCGCCCTGTAAATGCACATCTCCGTATTTTATTCCATGCCCCCATTCCAAATCATACACATTGTCAATATTCTGCAGATACATACATATTCTTTCAAGTCCGTAAGTTATCTCCCCCGTTACAGGCTTTAAGCTTATTCCTCCCACAGCTTGAAAATATGTAAACTGCGTAATCTCCATGCCGTCAAGCCAAACTTCCCATCCAAGCCCCCAAGCTCCTAATGTAGGAGATTCCCAATCATCATGAACAAATCTTATATCATGATCTTTAAAGCTTATTCCAAGAGTTTCCAAACTTTGTATATATAAATCCTGTATATTGTCAGGAGAAGGCTTCATTATAACTTGATACTGATAATAATGCTGAAGTCTGTTCGGATTTTCTCCGTATCTTCCGTCAGTAGGTCTTCTTGAAGGCTCCACATAAGCGGCGCTGAAAGGTTCAGGACCTAATGATCTTAATGCTGTTGCAGGGTTAAATGTGCCTGCTCCTGTTTCCAAATCATATCCCTGCTGTAAGATGCATCCGTTTTCAGTCCAGAAACTGTTTAAAGCCATAATTAAATCTGTGAAAGTCATAATAAATATATCTCCGTACATTTTTTTTAATAAATAATGCATATAATTATATAATATCATTATTTAAAATGCTATAATTATTATTAAAATATTTCAGTCAATATATACAAAACGGTAAAAAATTATTTATATACATTATCTGGAATATATCCTAATAGTCTGGATTCTTAAAAATAATGTCTGCTTTTTTCAGCAGTTATAGCGGCAAGTTTAGAATACTATTCATAAACCAATGATAAATAATAATAACTCTCAGATAAAACAGAAAAAGAAATATTATAATATATAATTTAATCTTTTAATTATACCAAGAAGGCAGATTATCCTGCATCGGCGAATATCTAAACATACAACTGGTATACTGCAGATTATTAGTATTCCAGCTATTTAAATCCTGATTAAAACTTTCAGCTCCTTCAAACATATCTATCATATTTTTAACATTAGAAGTATCCCAATTATTTAAAGGCTGATTAAAGCTTTTAGCTACATAAAACATATTTCTCATATTTTCAACATTAGAAACATTCCAATTATTTAATGGTTGATTAAAACTTTCAGCTCCTAAAAACATTTTTTTCATATTTTTTACATTAGACACATTCCAATTATTTATATTATGATTAAAATAAACGGCATATTCAAACATACTTTCCATATTCACAACATTTGAAGTATCCCAAGTCTCAATACCGTCAAACTTTCTTAATCTGGAGTTTTCAAAAAGCCCGCTCATATCAGTTATTAAGCTTGTGTCTATCTTATTAAATTTAATTTTGTCTTTTATTAATTTAATCAATTCTTCTTTGTCTTTAGGCTGATATATTTTATTTTTATCCTTTTTTTCTTTTTTAGGCATAGATTTTTTTTCTGATTTCTCTAATTCTTTATACTCTTTTATAATTTCTTCCTTACTATCAATAAGCTCTTTTAATTCTCCGTAATGAGTATTTTCAAGCTTTTTTATAATTTCAGAAACAGACTTTTTATTATACTTCAAAGCAAGTTTATAAAACTTTTTTACATCTAATTCAGATACAATGCTGTCTAATTCTTTAATGGCTTTTTGAGTATTTTTATTAGAACAAAATTTTAAGTAAAACTCTAAGGCATTATTTTTATCAAAATATAAGGCACAATTAAATATATAATCAATATCCCTCAATTTAGAAATATTCCAATTATTAATATTCTGATTAAAACTTTCAGCTTCATTAAACATATAGCTCATATCTTCAACATTAGACACATTCCAATTATTTAATGGCTGATTAAAACTTTCAGCTCTGTTAAACA
>NZ_CAJUPR010000009.1:88294-109809 GCF_910588665.1 uncultured Brachyspira sp.
TACCATACATACTTTTTACTTTAGAAGTATCCCATTTATTTAAAGGCTGATTAAACTCTAAGGCTCCAGAAAACATACCGCTCATATTTTCAACATTAGATGTATCCCAGCTATTTAAAGCCTGATTAAAACTTTTTGCTCCATAAAACATACCTCCCATATCCTCAACTTTAGAGGTATCCCAATTATTTAATGGCTGATTAAAACTTTCAGCTCTGTTAAACATACCATACATACTTTTTACTTTAGAAGTATCCCATTTATTTAAAGGCTGATTAAATTCTGATGCAAACAAAAACATATCTTCCATATTTATAACATTGGAAGTATCCCAAGTTTCTATTCCTGAAAAATCTTTTCTTTTTATATCATAAAATAGTTCACTCATATCAGTTATTAAGCTTGTATCAATACTGCCTAGATTAATATTTTCATCTTCAGTTAATTTTTTTAATTCTTCTTTTGTTTCAGGTTTAAATTTTTTTTCCATTTTTTGATTTCCTTGTATTTACTAAAAAGTTTTTCTGCATAACAGTTTTTTAATTTTAAAATAAATATTAATATATACTATATAAAAAAATAAATCAAGTATATAATTTAGTATTTAAGAATTATATACATATCCTATTAAATTAATATTTAAGATAATTCAGAAACTGTTTTTAAAAAATCTGAGGCTTCTTTTTGATTTTTACGAAGTGCAAACTCTAATGCTCTCTCTCCGTCTTTATTTTTATGCTCTATATCCGCTCCGTTTTCAATTAACAATTTCACTGCATCTATATCATTAACACCTGCACAAAACATTAAAGGAGTTGTAAGTTTGAAATTTTCTGCATTAACATCAGCTCCCGCTTCAATTAATGCTCTTATTATATCATATTCTTTTGTAAGAGAAGCATAAAGCAAAGCTGAAAATAAAGGTCTGTCTCTTAAATTTACATCTGCGCCGCAGTCTATTAAATATAATGCTATACGCCTTTGTTTTTCTGCACAGGCAAACATCAATGCGGTTATTCCCGTTCTGCTTCTTGCATTGATATCAGCCCCTTCCTCTACTAAAAGCTTGGCTATATCAAAATATCCATTTTTAGCGCAAATCATAAGCAATGTAAACTTAGACTCTTCATCTCTTGCATCTGCTAATGAGCTGTTATGTTCCAGATATTTTTTTACATTATCAAAATCGTTATTTTTTACATACTCGACTATCAAAGACATTTAAACCTTTATAATAATTACTGCCATTTATATGATTCTACAAACATAGTGGATATGGATATACATGCAACAGCCCAAATAAGAAAAAATATAACATTTTGTATATCTATCATACCTTTTGTAAAATCAGAAAAATATGTTGTTACGGATACCGCATTTAATATTTTGCTTGCGCCTGTAAACATCTCGCTAAGCCAATTTATAATATATGCAAATATCCCCATAGATACGCCTAAAATAGCGGCTACTAACTGGCTCTTAGATATGCTTGTTGCAATAAGTCCAAGTCCTAAAATGGCAGTTCCCAAGAGAAATAATCCCAAATAACCGCTGAATATAACTCCGATATCAGGTTTTCCGAATATCATTAGAAGTATAGGATATACAAAAGTCATAGCTAAAAGAGAAGCATATACTACAAGTACGGATAAATATTTTCCCAAAACATACTGAAGCGAAGTAATTGGAGCGGTCATTATAAGCTCAAAAGTACCTGAAGCTCTTTCTTCAGCTATAAGCTTCATACAAAGTATGGAAAGAAATAATATTGTAAAAAATCCAATATTATACATAGTATTTTCCATAACAGCCAATCTGCTATAATAGATTTCTATAGTAAAAAAATATCCTGTTAAAGCTAGGTATATAAACCCTAATATATAATAAAGCGATGATACATAAAAAGATTGAATTTCCCTTGAAAATACAGCATATACATTTCTCATATTATAACCTCTTATTTAATTATTAACTGCTTCTTCTTCAGTTTTAGCTTCGGAAGATAAATCTCTGATATATTTAGCTCTGTCAAAATCTTCGTTCTTCTTCTTATCTGTAAAGTAAATAAATACCTCTTCCAATGATCTTTCTTTAGCCCTAATTTCTAAAACATCAAAGTTATTATTAACTAAATGCCTAACTATAGCCGCTCTTGAATCGTTGCCTCTTTCACACTCTATTAAAATATCTCCGTAGGAATTGGACTCAGCCTGTACAACGCCATCAACCTCCCTAACACATAAAAGTGCATCATTATATCTTCCAGATACTTTAAGTTCTATATTTCCTCCCAATATTTCTCTGTCCATAGCCATTTTTAAGCCTTCAATAGTATCTTCTGCTATTAATTCTCCGCTGTCTATAATCAAAGCTCTTTCGCAGGTATCTTCAACTTCGCTTAATATATGCGTAGAAAGTATAACGGTCCTTGTACCTCCTAAGCTTTTAATCAAAGATCTTACTTCTATTAATTGATTGGGGTCAAGTCCGCTTGTAGGTTCGTCCAATATTAAAACTTCAGGATCATGTATTATTGCCTGAGCTATAGCAGTTCTTTGCCTGTAGCCTTTTGAAAGATGACCTATTATTCTATTTCTAGATTTTGTAAGTCCTGTTATTTCTATAGTATTTTCCAAAGCAGTTTTTATATGCTTATTAGGTATTCCCTTAAGTTTAGCGCAGAACCTTAGATAATCTATGACCGTCATTTCGGTATATAACGAAACATTTTCAGGAGTATATCCTATTCTTTTTTTAATTTCTATAGGATTGTCATAAACCTCATAATCGTCTAAATAAACATATCCGCTAGTTGCAGGAAGATAACCTGTAATTATACGCATCATAGTGCTTTTTCCAGCTCCGTTAGGCCCTAAAAATCCTACTATCTCTCCCTTGTTTATGGTATATGATACGCCTTTAAGTGCAAGATGCTCTCCGTAATACTTAACAATATTATCAACTTTTATCATCAATAACCCTTTAAATATTTATTCTAATTAAAAGAATGCTGCATTATAACAGCAAAATTTTTATTTATCAATATACATGTTAATTATTATATTATCGCAAAATAATAATTTTTCAGTAATAAAAAATTATAAATATGTATAATACGCTGTAAAAAAATAATAGAAAACAATATTTAACTATTATAAAAAACAAATAAAAAAAGCCTGCCTAATATATGACAGACTTTTTTATATAAAATAAAATTAATGTTTTATTACTGAGCTGCAGTATCCGAAGCCGTATTTCCTCCGTTTGATGAGGAAGGCTTAATATTTTTAATAGCATCAACAGCAGCTTGTCTTACAACTACAAAATACTGCTCATTTTGAGCTAAATCTATTAAATCGCTTAAAGCAGCCTGATCGCCTATTTTACCCAAAGCAACTGCAACTTCATAAACTATAGCCTGAGTTTTAGCCAGTCTTAATTGGAAAAGCAAAGCAGCGACACCTTTAGAACTTCCTATTTCTCCCAATGTCTGAGCGGCTGCTATAATATTAGAAACTTCCTGTTCGGAATATAGCATTTGAGATATATATTTTACTGAACTTTCCGATTTAGCGGCTTTAGCTGCCTGCAGAGCCTGATAACGAACCATAGAATCGGAATTTTGGCTGAAGGGGACATCTAAACCGTAATTTACATATCTATTAATTGCCGCAATTAAATTTTCGGAATTAGCGCCTTTTTCGCTTAAAGCTTTAAAACATAAGGCTTTAACATGAGGACTTCCGCCTTCTATAGCAGATATTAAAAGCTTTTCATCTTGATTTGCTAAAGCATTCACAAAATTTTGTGATAATTCTTCTCTAGGCTTATTGCCTGCAGATGCTTCCTGAGCAAAAACAGAAAATAAAGAAAATGCAGACATTAATGTTACAATAAATAGTTTCTTGAGCATTATACAACCCCTTAGTATATTAAGTTGTATAATAATACTATTATTATACAATAATTGCAAGCAAATTTAATAAATTTATAAAAAAATAATCTATATAAATATATGTTATTTTCTAATTGAATATGTAAAAGTTATTTATTTTAAGTAAAACAATTTTACTTAAATAATTTTATATTGTTATTATAAAAATACCGTCCGTATAATTTTATAAAATTGGAAGCAGAAATGAATTACAATACTATAATTATAGTTTCAATTTTAGCTGTAATAGTTTTGTGGCCTATTATAAAAAAAATAACAAAGAACATAAAAATAGAAAATTTGGATAATATTCATATAGCCTGTCTTTACGGAGATTTAAATAAAATCAAAAAATTAATATCTTCTGGAGTAAATATAAATTCAAAGGATTTCAGCAACAGAACACCTTTAATGTACGCTGCGGAAGACGGAGCTGTAGAAACTATTGAATATTTATTGAAAAACGGTGCAGACATAAATGAAACTGATGTAAAAGGAGACAGCGCTTTAATAATAGCTATAAAAAACAATAATATAAAAGCCTCTCAGCTATTAATAGAAAAAGGAGCCGATATCAGAATAAAAAACGAAGATAATAAAGATGCATCTAATATAGCTGCGGATATGGGATATAAAGAAATAAGCAATTTTATAGAAAAAATATTTAAGAAAAATTAAATATATCTTCTCTAATAAATAATTTTTATTAATTATTATTGTTGCTTCTTGTTATATTTGTAGAGCCGCATATAGGACAATGCGATACTGAATCTTCAATTATATCATCTATTTGAGCGATATCATCATCTTCCGATATATTAATCTCTTTATCATCTACTGCCCAGAAATTAGAACAGTCTTTGCAATAAAAATGTATTAAATATTCTCTATAAGTGGGATAATTACCTTCTATTTTTCTATATCCGTCTATAATATTATGCTCCATAATTTCTCCTATTTGCTTTATAGTAAAAAAATATAATATTTTTATATGAAAAGTCAATATTTTTTCTTAAAGCCATTATAAAAATTTTATATTAATAAAACAAAAAAAATATATATAAATAAAATTAAGCGTCAATGTAATCAAAATAAAATTATTATTTAATTAAATTAATTGAAATAAGAGATGTATTTTATCTCAGTTTTCTATAAAAAATATTTACATAATACTATTTTTTTTACTTTTTTTTTACTTTTTTAATAAAAAAGTAAAATTTATTAAAAAATAATGTAAAAAAACTTGACATTTATATAATAATATGCTATTATATCTTTATAACAAAAAATAAAGGAGCAATCTTATGAAAAAAAATCTAAAAAAAATTATCTTAACTGCATCTATAATGATGTTTTCTGCTGTTAGTGCTTTTGCTGATATAGCAATACAGGCTAATCAATTACCTAAAAATGCCCAAGATTTTATAAAATCTAATTTTCCTTCAGATCAAATAGTATATGCTGAAAAAGACAGAAACAGTTTTACAGCTGAGTTAGAAAGCGGAGCTGAAATTGATTTTGATAAAGACGGAAATTGGACTGATGTATCAGGAAATAATAAACCTATACCTACTAAATTTATTCCTGCTAATATATTAAGCGCTGTTGAAACAAAATATCCGAGAGTTGCAGTATTAGAAATCAGTAAAGAATATCTTAGCTATAAATTAAAATTAGGAAACAATAGAGAAGTATATATTGATAATACAGGCAAAATTGTAGGAGATAAACTATAATAACAAAACAAGCAGGACTGGCATTTTATTTGTCAGTCCTTATTTTTTATTGTATTATGTTATACTAAAATAATTAATGATAACTAATCTCTTTATTTTCCAACATAGACTTTATAAGCTTTTTTATTCTTTTCTACATTTACATTCTCCAATGATTTTTCTTTCATAATATTTAAAGCTCTGCCCGCAGTTTCCTTGGCAGGCTGAAAAAATAATAGAATAATTATTATTTCCCAAAATTTTATTATAATTTTTTATTCCGTCAAAATGTCATCTGCTTGATAATATAAACTCTATATTATAATCATTAATAATCTTATGATTATACTGAGTTATTTCTTTACTGCTGTTAAGCAAAGTACCGTCCAAATCCGAGGCTATAAATTTTATTTTTCTTTTAAAATATACATTTAAAAAATTCCTTAATGAATATAGTAAAAACAAGCAAATTTTAAATATCTAATTTAAAAAGCAGTATTTTTATTTAAAATAATTTACGCCATTTTCAAAAATATTATAAATATCTTTTGCGATAGTATTTTTGTACAAATTATTTCCGTATCTTTCGCTATGTCCCATCTTTCCGAATATTTTTCCGTCTTCTGATAGTATGCCCTCTACAGCATAAACGGATCCGTTCGGATTAAATCTAAACTCATTGGTAGGAACAGATTTGAAATTAACATATTGTGTTGCAACTTGTCCTTTTTTTATTAACTCTTCTATTATGCCTTCATCTGCAAAGAATCTCCCCTCTCCATGAGAAACGGGAATAACTAATTCGCTTCCAACAGGTATGCTGTAAAGCCAAGGAGAATTATTTGACATAACCTTTACTGTTACCATTTGAGAAATATGTCTTCCTATTTTATTAAATGTAAGAGTTGGAGAGTTTTCATTAATATCTCCTATCCTGCCGTAAGGAAGAAGTCCAGATTTTATTAATGCCTGAAAACCATTGCATATACCGAGAATAAGACCGTCTCTTTCTAACAATTTATATATAGAAGTTTTTATCTTTTCATTTGAAAGTATTGCAGATATAAACTTTCCAGAACCATCAGGCTCATCTGCTGCGCTGAATCCTCCCGGTATCATAAATATTTGCGAGTTATCTATTTTTTTTGACATATACTCAATAGATTCTTTTATGTACTCAGGTTTTATATTCCTAAACACAAAAATATCAGCATGGGCTCCAGAATCATAAAAAGCTTTTTGAGTGTCATATTCGCAGTTTGTTCCTAAAAACGAAGCTATTAAAACATTAGGCTTAGCCTTTTTATTTTTGCATATAAATGGAGTTTTAGCTTCATAATATGAAGCGGGATAGGTTTCTATATCTTCATAGGTTTTATAAGGAAATACACTTGATAACTTTTCAAGCCATGATTTTTCTATTTCCTCCAAATCTATTACTTCTCCGCATACTCTTATTTTATATTTATCTATTGTTTTTCCTATTAAAACGGCATTTTTATAATCAATCTCTTCTTTAGTTTCCACTATAAATGAAGCGGGCATAAGATTAAAAAAATGATGCTCTTCTTTTATATCAATACCTATTCTGTTTCCGAAAGCCATTTTTGTAACCGCTTCGGCAATTCCCCCGAATTTAATTGCATATGCCGATAATATTTTTCTGTTTTTTATATTTTCATGCATAAAGCTGAAGTTTTCTTTTATCTCTTCAATATTAGGCATATAATTTTCTTTCATATTATGCTTTATCAGATAAACATAATTATTAAAAGATTTGAACTCGGGAGAAATTACATATTCGGAGTTTACAGTGGATACTGCAAATGATATCAAAGTAGAAGGTACGGATATATTATTAAAAGTACCGCTCATAGAATCTTTGCCGCCTATTGCAGGTATATCAAATTCGCTCTGCACATATATCGTACCTAAAAGTGCTGAGTAAACTTTACCCCATTTTACTGCATCATTACCAAGCTTTTCAAAATATTCCTGAAATGAAAGCCTTATATTTTTATAATCTGCTCCTGCACAAACAAGCTTTGACATTGATTCTATTACAGAGTATATACCCCCATGAAACTCAGACCATTTCATTATTGAAGGATTATACCCCCAAGTAATAGCGGAAGCTGTATTTATTTCTTTTACACTATTACCGAATATAGGTATTTTCTGAATACTTACATCAATCGGAGTCATTTGATATTTTCCTCCGAAAGGCATTAATACTGTTGATGCTCCTATTGAAGAATCAAACATTTCAGCAAGACCTTTTTGAGACGCCACATTTAAATCCTCCATCATATTAAACCAATGATATTTTAATGAACATGCATTTTTTGTGCTGAAAGGATTATTTTCAAAATTAATATCTTTAAGCAAAACATCAGTTGACTGTTTGGCTCCGTTGGTGTCTAAAAACTTACGGCTTATATCTGCAATTTTTATGCCTTTTAAATACATTACAAGTCTTCCTGTATCGGTTATTACAGCAGCTTTTTCAGCTTCAATATTTTCTTCATTTGCAAGTTTTATAAAATTATCCGCATCTCTGCTTTCAACTACTGCAGCCATTCTCTCCTGCGATTCTGATATTGCAAGCTCGGTGCCGTTTAAGCCTAAATATTTAACAGGCAGAACATCTAAATTAATATCTATGCCTTCGGATAATTCTCCCATAGCAACGGATACGCCGCCCGCTCCAAAGTCATTGCATTTTTTTATCAATTTCAGAGCCTCTTTATTTCTAAATAATCTCTGTATTTTTCTCTCTTCAGGAGCATTTCCTTTCTGAACTTCGCAGCCGCAAAGTCTCAAAGATGTATCTGTATGACTCTTTGATGAACCTGTAGCACCTCCGCATCCGTCTCTTCCCGTTCTTCCGCCAAGCACTATAACAATATCTCCGGCTTTAGGTTTTTCTCTCCTTACATAATTTACAGGAACCGCTCCAACAACGGCTCCGACTTCAAGCCTTTTTGCCTTATATCCTTCATCATATATTTCATTAACCAGACAGGTTGCAAGTCCTATTTGATTGCCGTAAGAAGAATACCCTGCTGCTGCTAATGATGTAATCTTCTTTTGAGGAAGTTTTCCAGGCAAAGTATCTTCTAATTTTTCCAACGGGTTTGCACTTCCCGTCACTCTTACAGCCTGATATACATAGCTTCTTCCTGAAAGAGGATCTCTTATGGCGCCGCCCAAGCATGTAGAAGCTCCACCGAACGGCTCAATTTCAGTCGGGTGATTATGGGTTTCATTTTTAAACATTAATAAATATTTTTCTGTTTTGCTTTTTCCGTTTTCATCTGAAGCATCAACATCTATATAAATTGAACAGGCATTTATCTCCTCTGAAATCTCTAAATCTTCAAGTTTTCCTTTTTTCTTTATATATTTAGCCGATATTGTAGCCATATCCATTAAATTAATATCTCTTTTATCTGCATCTTCTCCGTAAATCTCTTTTCTCATATTATTATATCTGTTAATAGTATTTAATATAATTTCCGAAAAACTGCTTTTATCATTTTCTAATTTTACATTATTAATTTTTGTCATAAATGTTGTATGCCTGCAGTGATCAGACCAGTATGTATCAAGAACTTTTATTTCCGTTTCAGTAGGATTTCTTTTTTCTTCATTTTTAAAATAATCCTGAACAAACTCTATATCTTTATAAGTCATAGCCAAATCAAGATTATCTTTATATTTATAAAGCTCTTCCGTATTAAAATTAATAAAATTATCCGCATCTTTAATGCTGTCAGCTTTTTGATAGGGTTCTATTTCTAATTTGCTTAAATCTTTTTCCCTGCTCTCCACAGGATTTATATAAAATTTTTTTATTTTTTCTATAGTGTCCTCATCTATTTCGCCGTCAAAAACTATAATTTTACCGCTCACTATAACTGTATCTTTTATATCATTATATATTAATTTTAAGCATTGAAGCGCAGAATCCGCTCTCTGATCGAATTGTCCGGGCAGATATTCTACAGCAAAATATTGTAAATTTTCAAAATCCTTTTTTTCTACAACTTTATCAGTGGGAGGCTCTGAAAATATTACTTTAATGGAATTATTTAATTGATTTTCTTCTATATTAAAAATATCGTAAACATTAAGAAGCCTTACGGAGCATTTTATTTTAAAATTTTCTTTTAATTGATTTTCCAATCTTTTAGCTTCCAAATCAAAGCCTTCTTTCTTTTCTATAAAGATACGGTAATTCATTGATATTATTTCCTAAATTAATTTTTGATTTAATAATTATATATGCAATGATTATTATATCAATACTTTTTACAATTTTGATTTTTAGTATTAATTAATTTATTGATTTATATTTAAATTATTAATTAAATATTTTATAATACATTATTTTTAATAAAATTATATTTATAATAATAAAATTTTTATATTCATTATACTTAGTTATACAATATAATTTAATTTTATATACTGCAAGAATTTGTTTTAAATAGAACACCAATCAGATATATTTTTTAAGAATAAACATATCAAAAGATTTTATAGTCCAGTTGCTAGTACTTGGTACAATGGATCAGCTGAAAGTACTTATAACTGAGATCAAAAAAATTATGATTATTGTGCATAAGAATTAACTTTAGATAAAGCAAATCAAAGAGTTATATCATATAATAATTTTTTGGAATCATAAATTAATACATTCTGATTTAAATTATGATATGCTTATATTATTCTTTAAGAAATTAAATAATACTTAAATCAGTATGTCCTTCTTCTATGAAAAAAATTATTACTGTTATACTTGATTATTTTCTGATTTTATTCTATACTGTTTATAGATAATGGTATTTATTATGAAACAAACAAACAAACAAACAAACAAACAAACAAACAAACAAACAAACAAACAAAAGTTATTTCTTAATCTAATTTATCAAAATATACAAAAAATTTATCAATTTAAATACAATCTATGTATTTTACAGAAGTAATTTATGAAAAACAATAAATTGTTTATAAAAATATATTTATCATTATTAATAGTATTTATAATTACTTTAATAATTTTTTCTGCATTAGGAAATAAAACAAGAATCGGATATTTAACAGAATTCAAATTTGATGAACATAAAACTTTAGAATTAAACGGATATAATATAGATGAGTTTAAAAAAACTTTCGCTATAGATAATAAATTAAATAATGATTCTTTAACTAATTATATATTTACCAATAAATTTATAACAAATTACATCTATAATTTTAAAATTAAATATTACAGTAAATTTTTTAGAAACAGCGATATTTATGCTGTTTATCCCGCTATAAATCAAATTTTAGAAGAAAATAATTTTATTAATGAAGTGAAAATGGATGAAGCAGGAAGCCCTTTTGGAAATTTAATTTCTGATAAAAAAATAGATTTTGAAAAGATTGATAATATTAATTATATTTTAAAAATAAAATCTAGTATTTATTTAATACTTACTGTTATATTATTAATAACATTCATAATTAAAAATAATTTTTTGAATATTAAATATATACAATCTGTAATTAAAGATTTTATTTATAATGACAATTTAATTAAAAATTATGATAAAAATACTTACAATTCTATATTTATTTTCATAAATAATTTATTAATTTCATTAATAATAACTATTACAGCTATATTTATATTTAAAATTTTAAATTTTGAAGATATTAAAATATATGCATTTTCTTTAATTATAATTACATTATCATTATATTTTTTAAGCAATATTAAAGTAAATTATTTTAACAAAATACATAATAAAGCATTTTATAATTATTCAGGTACAATAATCGTATTAGTAATATTAACAGCTTTTATATTATCAATGCTTAATACATTCATTGAACTGCAAGAATGGAAATATCATCCATTCTTACAGTCATGGTATGAATTATTGATTAATAGAAATATTAATTTATTATTAATAGAATTAATATTTTCCTTTTTGCTTTTTTTATTTGTAATAAAAAATACTAATAAATTTACAACAATATGTTTAGCAATAATTTTTGCATCTTTTATAATATATTGTGAATATTTTCCTAAGGTATATGATGTATGGCATCATGTGGCGCATTTTACATCTGCATTTATGGTTTATAATGATATTCCATATCAGCAAAACATGTACAGTATACTTGGACATTATGCAATATTTATGAAACCATTTTTTCATATATTTGGTTTTAATGTAAAAATATATTCTATTTTAATTACAATATTATCAGGAATATCAATTATATCTATAATACTTGGTACATTTATTTTAGTAAAAGATAAATTTTATATCACTATAGGCTTACTATTAACATTGTTTTCAAGTATATTTTTTATATCTTCTTCACAGTATATAGCTATAAGACCTATAAGAATATTTTTTCCGAGTATTATGATATTATATATGATTATAGTTGGATCTAAAAAAAATATATTATTTTTAATAATAGGATATTTATTAGCTTCTTTTAGTATTTTATGGAATGCCGAAACTGGAATTGTATTATTAATATCTTTATTAATATCAAATATATATGTTTATTGCTATGACTTTACTTTGAAAGATAAAGAATTCTATTTTAATATAATAAAACAATTTATTTTTCTAATAGCTTCTATTTTATTTTCTTATATGATATTAAATATTTATAATATTCATTTACTTCATGGAAAACATCAAACTATTAAAGATTTATTATTTCCATTATTATCAGGACAAGTGGAGAATACAGAGATAAAAATTAACAAATTATTTAATTATTGGCTTATAGTTGTTTTAATTTTTTTAATACCGTTCTTATTTTATCTAAAAGAAATGAAAATATTTAAAAATTATTATCATAAAAATATAAAAAATTATTATCCTGCAATAATATATATTTCAGTTTCTGCATTAGGAGTATTTTCTTATTGTATAAATAGAACTGCCTTTTTTAATAGTACAATAATTTTTCCAATGATATTAATAATAATACCATTTTTATTATATAGACTTCATATAATATATTTTAATGTATATAAAAATACAGATTTTAATCAAATTACAAATGTAACATTATCATTATTCATAATAGGAATGGTATTTACTATGTTTATGTCTGTAAATAATTATAACATATTTTATAAATATTTAAATAAATTAGATAATAATATTTTTAAAGAAACAAATGTATCTAACATTTTCTACAATTATATGATTAATAAAAATAAAAATGATGGAAGAGATATAATTATAACTGAATTTATGAAAAAATACGGATATAATGGTATAGCTTCTTTCGGCGGATATTTTGAATATGGTTATGCTAATTTAAATTGGACTAATTCTTTAATATTACCAAATATTAGTGATTGGTGGAACCCTTCATTTGGTTATAGTAATGCTATAAAGATATTTTTAGATAAAAAACCATATATATTCATGTCTGAGGAAAAAATATATGATCCTCCTTTTTATATTAATAATGAATATATATCTAGCATAAATAATTTTAACATCTTTATAAAGCAAAATTATACAAATATATTTACTGAATATCAAAAATATAATTTATACATATATAAAAAAATAGACTAAAGTCATTAAAATTTGTTTTTTATTTTTGCATTAATGTTATAATTTATATTTATTATATAATTTGAAAATGAAAATAGCTTATATTATTGTTCATTATAAAGATTTATATAATATGAAAAAATTATATAAAATAATACAATTATAAATAACTAACTATATATGGGTGTAAAAATGAAAAAGATTATTTTTTTATTATTAATAATATTTATATCAATTAATTCCTGCAATAAGGTAACTCATAAAATAAAAGTTTATCATAATGGTAATATAATTACTATGAAAGGCGATAATGAAGAAACTATTTATGCAAAAGCTGTAGAAGTTAGAGATAATACCATAATGAAAGTGGCATATACAGACGAAGATAAAAAAAGCCTGATAAATAATGTATATGCAGAAATAATTGATTTAGAAGGTAAAACTTTAATGCCTTCATTTATAGATTCTCATAGTCATTTAGTAAGATTTGCCCAATCGCTTGCTACCGCAGATTTGACAGGCTCTTCAAGTATGCTTGATATTGCAGAAAGAATTACCAATTATATAGAAATAAATAAATTACCATCCGATGCTTGGGTAATAGGCTTCGGATACGATAATAATCTGCTTCCAAACAAAAAAAATCCGAACAGAGATGATTTAGATAAAATTTCAGATACACACCCTATATTTATAACACATGCTTCAGGACATGTAGGAGCTATGAATTCCAAAGCATTGGAGAAGTTAGGTGTCAATGAAAATACACCTGATATACAAGGAGGAGTAATAGAAAGATATCCCAACAGCAGAAAACCTACAGGATATATGGAAGAGACGGCTTTTATGCATTATTCTCAGAATGTAGAGTTTCCGCTTACTGATAAAGATTTAATGAATTTTATCAATCAGGCTGAAGATATTTATTTAAAATACGGTATTACAACAGCGCAGGATTCATTAATTTCAGCTGCTGAATTTCCTATTATAAATAATATGATAACTAATAATAAATTTAAAATAGACATTATAGGTTTTATAGATCTGAAAAATTCGGCATTTCTATATGAATCCAACAGAAGTATGACAGCAGACTACAGCAATAGATTTAAGATAGGAGGATATAAAATATTTCTGGATGGTTCTCCTCAGGCAAAAACGGCATGGCTTGAAAAACCTTATGCAAGCGGTCCTGCAGGATACAGAGGATACGGCATATATAATAATACAGATGTTGAAAAATATGTTGAAAAAGCATTAGACAATAAAATGCAGCTTCAGGCGCATTGCAACGGAGATGCAGCGGCTGATCAATATATAAATGCATTCAGTAATGTTATGATAAAAAGAAACACAACGAATAATTACAGAGCTGTTTTAGTTCATAGCCAGATAATACGGAAAGAACAGTATGCTTCTATGTCCAATCTTAATATTATACCTTCAATATTTGCAGCGCATATTTATTATTGGGGAGATACTCATATAGCTAATCTTGGTATGGAAAGAGCCTCTCAAATCAGCGCATCAAAAACAGCATTAAATAATAATTTAAGCTTTACATATCATCAGGATACTCCTGTAATTAAACCTAATATGATTGAAACTATTTGGTGCGCCGTAAATAGAATAACAAAAGACGGCATATTACTAGGAGAAAATCAGAAAGTTACTCCTTATGAAGCATTAAAAGCTGTAACTATTAATGCAGCATATCAAAATAATGAAGAAGATATAAAAGGAACTTTGGAAGAAGGCAAATTGGCAGACTTAGTAATACTCAGCGGAAATCCCATAACCTGCAATGCTATGGATATAAAAAATATAGAGGTGCTTGAAACTATTAAAGAAGGAAAAACATTATATAAAAAAAATTAAGCTTTATAGTTTTTAATATATATAGCGGTTAATTAATAAATGTGCAGAATATATTACTGCACATTTTTTATTTTAAATGATAATAATTTATTTTTTAAGTATGCTTATAATACTAATACAGCTATGCTTTTTATAATGAAAAACTATGCCTTAATTATATAGGTAATAAAATTTGATTTTTGATTTTTTTTTTACTATACTTGAATTATCATGCATTGCTTAGTTTTCTATGAAACAGCTTATTCCTTAAGCTTTTTTAGAAACAAATCAAATAATATAATAAATAATCTATTATATCAGAATATAACCTGTTATCAAAGGAGGAATGTCTATGGGAAAAATTTACAGCCCAGAAAATATTCGTAATGTTGCGCTTTTAGGTCATGTAGGCAGCGGTAAAACTACTTTAAATGAAGCTCTGCTTTTTAGAGCTGATTGTATTGACAAGAAAGGTGAAATTGCAAGAGGGACTACTGTAAGCGATTATACAGATGAAGAAATCAAACAAAAAATGTCAATCCGCACTTCTTTAAGCTTTATAGAATGGAAAGATCATAAAATTAATCTGCTGGATATTCCCGGATCAGGAGATTTCAGCGGAGATATTAACCCTGCTTTGAGAGTGGCGGAATCATGCATTGTTGTAATAGATGCGGAATTCGCAATACAAATAGAAACGGAAAAACATTGGCAGATGGCTAATAATTTCAGAAGACCCAGAATAATTTTTATTAATAAAATAGATAAAGAAATGGTTGATCATAAAGCTTTATTAGAAAAAATTGAAAATAATTTTAAAGAGCCTCCTGTAGTGCCTATACAAATACCTATGGGAAACGGAAAAGATTTTAAAGGTATAATAGATGTTATTTATCATAAAGCTTATTTCAGAGATGAAAAAGGTAAAATTGTGGAGGCGGAAATACCAGAAGAATATTATGATGAATACAGATCCACGCGCGACAGATTAAAAGAATTAGTATGCGAAGTTGATGACAGCCTTACTGAAAGATTTTTAGAAGGAGGAAAGTTCACAGACGAAGAATATATAGAAGCTTTAACAAAATCAATACTTCAATATAAAGTTGTTCCTATTCTTTTCGGAACATCTGTAAAAGATATAGGAATGGGGGCTGTATTGGATACAATAATAAGATATATGCCTTCTCCTTCTTATGTTCCTGTTACAGACGGTACAGATCTTTTAACTAATAAGCCTTCTACAAGATCAATATCAGGCGACAATAATCCTTTTGCCGCATTTGTATTCAAAACCACTATAGATCAATATGCTGGAAGAATATCCTTCTTTAAAATCCGTTCAGGAAGCATAAAGAGCGGAGACGAAATATATAATTCAAGAACTGGTAAAAAAGAAAAAGTTTCTCATATATATATGGCAAGAGGAAAAAAACAAATTGAAGCAGACACCATCACTTCAGGAGATATAGGAGTATTGGCAAAACTTTCAGACTGCAGAACAGCTGATACAATAAGCTCTCCAAGCTCTCCGTTTCAATTCCTTCCTCTTAAAATACCTCAGCCTATATACTTTACTGCGATAAAAATACTAAAAAATGATATAAAAGCTCTTGAAGTCCTTGATACTATTTCTCAGGAGGATTTGACATTTAATGTAGAATATGACAGCGAAACTAAAGAAACTATAATAAAAGCTATGGGATCTCTGCAGGTAAAATTGGCGCTGGACAGAGTAATATCTCTTACTAAAGCCGAAATAGAACAGAGTGTGCCGAGAGTAGCTTACAGAGAGACTATAAGAAAGAAGGCGCAGGCACAGTACAGACATAAGAAACAATCGGGAGGAAACGGTCAGTTCGGAGAAGTTCATTTAGAATCCGAACCTCTTCCAAGAGACGGAGGCTATGAGTTTATTAATGATATATTCGGAGGCTCCATACCTAAGCAGTATATACCTGGAGTTGAAAAAGGAATACAGGATGCAATGCTTCAGGGTCCTTTGGGAAAATATCCTATGGTTGATATAAAAGTAAGACTTTATGACGGCAAGTATCATGATGTGGATTCCAATGAATTATCATTCAGAATAGCAGGTTCAATGGCGGCTAAAGAATCATTTAAAAATGCAGGTCCCGTATTACTTGAACCTATTATGAAAGTTACAGTTTATGTGCCTGAAGAGTTCACAGGCTCTATTATGAATGAACTTACTGGTAAAAGAGGAAAAATTTTAGGTATGGAAGAAGCATCTAATACCGTACAAATGATTAAAGCAGAAGTACCTCTTTCCGAAATGCTTACTTATTCTGCAGAAATGAAAGCATCTACTTCGGGAAGAGGCACTTTTGAAATGGAGCATTCCCACTATCAAGAACTTACAGGTCCTTTAGCCGATAAAGTTATAGAGGAAAGAAAGGTATTACTTGTAGGCGGTGAATAAAATAAGACTTAGTATATATAAAAATAAAGTTGATATTTTTCATATACTATAATATAATATTATAATATGTATAAAATTAGGAGATTGTATGCTCAAAATAATTGACAAAATCACAAAAGAACATGTATTTGAAGACTTGGAATCAAAAGACAAAGAATCACTTTTTAGAGCGTTAAGTGAAAAAATCGCACCTATTGCTTCTGCATCTGCAGATGCTATATTCAATGCATTCAAAAAAAGAGAAGATGAATATACAACTAATATAGGAAACGGTGTTGCAGTTCCTCATGGAAGAATACAAGATTACGGAAAAACAGACATATTTGTAGGTTTTCTGAAAGATGAAATTAACTATGATTCTGATTCTGATGAAAAAAGCCCTGTTAAGCTTGTATTTGCAATACTTTCGGATATTGACAATCCGCAGGATTATCTTCTTAATCTTTCTCAAATTTTCTTTTTAGTTAATCAGAAAGAAATACTTGATAAAGTTATGGCTACCAAAAGCTACAGCGAATTATCTTCCGTTTTAGAATCTTTCAAAAAATTAGATGAAAAATTTGAAGCTGAAAAACAAATTAAATTTTTAATTGAACTTGAAAGAGCTGAAATACAAATTAAAGCTTATGAACTTTACAGTTCAACTCACTCTCAGCAAAAATCCGATGTTGTTTTAGAGGAGTATAAAAAATATAAAGATACTATATTAAGTAAAATTGATGTATCTGTTTTGGAAAATTACAAAAGAATCAAAGAAAATAAAGGCGAGGCTTTAGCTAAAATAGAAAATTACAAATGCAGCGCCTGCAATGTAGCCATACCTAAAATGACCGTTAATGAGGTTAGAAGACAAAATCAAATTATTATGTGCTTCCACTGCGGAAGAATATTATTCACTACTGACTAATAAAAATAATGATAAATAATTTATTAAAAATAGGAACAGCTAAAAGAAATATATTGATAATGCTTCTTTTAGCTTTCCTTTATATTTCATGCTCACCGAATAAACCTAGCTCAATCATATCCGAGTTTTATAATTATCCTAATCCGTTTAATTCTAATAAAACAAATACCCAGTATAAAGCTTCTATAAGCAGAGGAGAAATTATAAGTGCAAAGCTTGAAATATATTCTCAAAACGGAGATTTAATATATTCAAAAGATATGATTATCACTAATAAAACCGCCGCTTATTGTATATGGTCAGGATTGGATAAAAACGGCAGATATCTTCCTTCAGCAGTTTACAGCGCTAAATTAATATTAAAAGACAATCAGGATTCCACATTTATTTCAGAGTTTAAAACATCCATAATATAAAAATTATTATTTTTTAATATTGTTAAGATTAAATTATAAAAACTGTGAGCTTCTGACATTCTAAGAATGACAGAACATTTAAGCAAACAATTTTTATTAGCAACAATAAAAAATAATTAATTATAATTTTTTATTTTTTCTATCCAAGAATTATAATCTTCATCGGATATTTCATCTAATATTTTCACATAAGGATTTAATTTTTGATGAGGTTTTGAAAAATAGCTTATATCCCATTTTATAGGTTTTGTCCACATTCCTTCGCTGTCCATAATTAATATATGAGTATTCTCTAAATCAGGTATTTCTTCAGGAGACATATCTCCGTATAATATCTTATTTAAATCCAATTTTCCATTTTCATCTTCCACATTATAAGATCCGTCTTTTTGAATAGCATATATAGTATAATACTGCTGATGAGCCTCAGTTTCTATTAATTCTTTTGGATGTTCCTTGCCTCTAGCTATATCATAAACGGTTTCATTAAACTCATAATTATCTACTCCGTATATTTTTAATAAATTTTTTTTATATAATTCAGCCTCTAATAAAGTTATAAGATAATATCCATTGCTCATATCCGAAGCTTCTATATAAAAACCCCTTTGCATCTTAGGAGCAAGCACAAGAATCTTAGTTTTACGGCATGCTTCGGCTCCTATATGTATATATGATAATGCAGGTATATAAGCCTCCAAATATTCCACATGATCTGTAAGTCCCAAATCTATAAAATATTTTCTTAAATTCTGATTGGAGCATATTACAGTCATAACAGGCGCAATCATCATATCAATTCCAATAAACGCTTCTAAAGGCTTATAATCCAATCTATACATAATATCCATATTTATATTGGCTATATCTTCTTCCGTAAGCTCATCTTCATCAACATTATAAAGCTGAGATGCATTTTCTATAAATCTGCATGCATTATCTATATTTTTAAAAAATAAATTTATAATAGACCTGCCTATTTCATCATCTATTATATCTCTATGATGTATAATATGCCCTACAAAATTTGCCGCATAATATGATTTTAATATATCCATATCAGCCAGTTCAGAAGATACCGCTTTGCAAATATCCAATTCTTTATCATGATTATCCCTCAAATATTCTTTTAATTTCAAAAACTTATCATTCTGAGATACAATTTTTTTATTTATTACCTCATCAATATTAGATTTCTCTTTAGTATAATCAATATATTCTTTTACTATGCTTTCCATAAAATAATATCTCCTAACATTTTATATTTTAATATTATATCATAAAAATTGAATATAAGGTATAAGAAAAACAAGCAGAACAGAATAAATTAATGCAGGAAGAAAATCTCCTGTCTTTATTTCAGCAATTTTTAACAAATTTATGCCTATCATAATAACAGTAGCGCCTCCTACAGCAGAAACCTCATTAAGCATAGCCGCCGAAATATAAGACTCAAGAAAAGATGAGAGAAGCGTTAAAGATCCTTGATAAATAAATATGCTTATTGCAGAAAAAGCCACTCCTATTCCGTAAACCGCCGACATAAATACGGCAACAAATCCGTCTATTATGCTTTTTGTAAATATTAAATCATATATGCCTTGAGTTCCAGCCTGAAAAGATCCAAGTACAGACATAGAGCCAGAACAAAAAAGTATTGATGAAGTAACAAATCCTAAAGCAAAATTTCCTGAATTATCTTTAAAAGAAAATTTATTTTTAAAAAACTCTCCTAAATATTCTATTTTCTCTTCTATTTTGAAAAATGTACCTGTAACTCCTCCAAGCATTACAGATATTGCAAATATCAATATACGCTTAGTCATTACCGCCATACTTATGCCTATTGTAAGAGATATAATTCCTGCAGCAGTAAATACAGAAACTTCATATTTTTCAGATAATTTATTTTTAAATATAAGTCCTATAATAGCTCCTATAAGAACAGATATCATATTAACAAAAACCGCTATCATTATAAAATCCATATAATTATTATAAATTAATTTTTTTCATCAGACAAAAAATAATATAATATTTATTTTCAATTTTATCAATAGTATTTTTAATAAATTATATAAGTTATAGTTTTTTTATTATTGCTATTGCTATATGAGCTCCGCTTTTTTTTATTTATTTTTCTATTTTTTATTATTCTATATTGCTGGGATTGTATTTTATTATTTGATTTATTTGTTCTTTTTTATGCAGATAAAAAAGAATCAAAAAAGCTGTTTACTTTTTGTCAAAAAGCAGAACAAAAACAATTACATTATTTAAAGATTATTTTTTATTGATGGTAAAGTTTTTATTGCTGTTATGTTCAATGACCGATTTTTTTATTATTTTTATTATTGCTATGTGAGCTCCGCTTTTTTTATTTATTTTTCTATTTTTTATTATTCTATATTGCTGGGATTGTATTTTATTATTTGATTTATTTGTTCTTTTTTATGCAGATAAAAAAGAATCAAAAAAGCTGTTTACTTTTTGTCAAAAAGCAGAACAAAAACAATTACATTATTTAAAGATTATTTTTTATTGATGGTAAAGTTTTTATTGCTGTTATGTTCAATGACCGATTTTTTTATTATTTTTATTATTGCTATGCTCGAACTCGGCTGATTACGGCGGGTTTATAAATAATC
>NZ_CAJUPR010000010.1:0-88934 GCF_910588665.1 uncultured Brachyspira sp.
GTTTGCGGCGCTCTGCGCCGATTAGTTCATCGGCGGAAGTGAGGAAGGAGGCGATTTTCTGCTGTTCGGGGAGGGTTGGGAGTAAAATATTTAAATTTTTCATTTCTCTTATAGGCAAGCTTTGTATAATGGAGCCTTTAATTTTTAAAGAATACATATTTTTTATATACGGAGATTGTAAAGAATAAAATAAAAAATCAGATTTTAAAATTTCTTTATTGGGCTTTATTGCATATATACTTTCATTTATATTCCAATTATTAGGCTGTTCTTTTATTATATATATTTTTCCTATAGTGCCTGTTCCTGAAAATAATATGTCTCCTACTTCTAAATTAGAACGATTATTGCATAGCATTAAAGCGTTATTATTTATTTTATCTGTATTCTCGTTAAATATTATAGAATTATTTTGTATTTCTTTAGCAGTAATATAATAATTCTTGGCATCTTCCGTATTAAGTTTGAAAAAATTACGAGGATTTAAACCTGTATTAAATGATGTAATAAGTTCTTCCAATTTTTTTTCTTCCCATTCGCCTGCTGTTTGGAATTCGGGGAATCTGAGTTTCGGGATTAGTTTTTTATTATTTTCATAAATCATATATTTTATAAAGCTTTATATTTTTTTTAATTATTATTTTTTATATTTACTTCAATTGCAGAACCGTTATCTTTTTTAGCATAAGTATAAATAAGCATAAAAGCGCCTATTATAACCATAAAAATAGAATACAGAGCACCTGCCGTAACAGATCCGAGCGTCCATTCTGTAACATCTCTTATAAATTGCTCTATTAAAGTTCTGAAAAGTCCGTAAAGCATAATCCAAACCCAAAGCCTTGTGCCCCGTCTTATTTTCTTATTTTTTTCGCTTAAACAGCCTATTAAATAAGACACTAAAGCAAGAACTAATCCTTCAAGCAGGGCTTCATATATCTGAGAAGGATATCTGGGCTCAGTATAAGGTCTTATGGCAGGATACATCAATGCCCATTTTTCATAACCGCCCGCTGCATCATATAAAGGAAATTTCATTGAAAAAACGGAATCTGTAATTCTTCCGTAAAGCTCGGCATTCATAAAATTCCCTATTCTTCCGAAAAATAAGCATATACTTGCAGGCAATGTTAAATTATCCGCTAATATATAAAAATCATATTTATATTTTTTACTGAATATAAAAAGAGAGGTAAACATTCCTATAAATCCGCCATGAAATGACATTCCTGCAAAACCGTAAAATGAAAAACCATTGTCAAGATTAATTCCCAATATTTCCCAAGGAGTTAAAAAGCTTTTAGGAGAATAAAAAATAAAATAGCCTATTCTGGCACCCGCTATAGCTCCGACAGCTGCATAAAATACCAAGTCATACATTCCGCCGTTTTTTTCATTCGTATTAAATTTTATCCACCCTCTTTTTTGAATAAAGTAAATAATAATGCATGAAGATATAATACCCGCTATATACATAAGTCCGTACCATCTTACGGCTCCCAATATAGGTATGCTTGGCGGAAAAACAAACGGAGTAAAGATTTCAGGATACATCATAATTTAATTTCCTTAAAATATACTATTATTTTCTATTAGGTATAAAATAATACATTGAAATCATTAATCTATCAAGTTTAATAATATTAAAAAATTTTCTATGCGTATTAAATGCATATTTAAGAAATCTATGCATTTTCAAAAATTGTTTATGAATGATGCCGATTTTAAGTAAATTTATTTAATTTTATTATAAATTTGCATAAAATTTTCATTAAAAAATCTAAATTCATTGCAAATTTTTATCTTTATTCTATAATAAAGCCTTATGTATAAAATTATTATGTTTGAAAAAGTAAAAAACTTTTATAAATCTAAGAAGATTTTATTTTTTATAATTGTATGCGCTTGGCTTTTATTAACAATACTGATAGGTATATTAATAGGGTTAAACTCTAAGCCTAATGTAATACATTTAACGCCTGAAGAAGAAAACTCCAAATCTGTAAATATAATGAAAGAAGATGAAGAAAAAATATTAAAAGGAGAAATGCTTTCCACTAAAGAAAATCTGAGTCTTGAAGATTTAGAATACTCAAGGAATTTTACAGAAAGCCGAAAAAAATAATAATAACTTTTAGGAGATGAATTATGCGTGTACTGCTATGTTCAAGTATGTTAATTATGCTTTATGCTTTTAGTGCGGCATCTGCTCAGGAAACTATCACAGTTCAGCCTGATAATCAAGTTGTTACCAATGCCGCATCTGCCCGTATTAAAGGCGGACCTATTGAAAGCGACTTGATAAAAACTGCAGATTTATCTGAAAATACGCTTTTTTCAATAAAATTAAATGCAGCAAACTTTGACAGATATATCCGTATAACAAGCTATTCAACCAACTTAGATTTTATAAGATTTACCAGAGATAAAACTAATGCATTTCTTACTTTCAGAACTTTAACTGCAGGAATAGGAAAGCTTAATTTTCAAGTTGATAATGAAGAAAGCATTATAAGGAAATATTTATATACCATAAATGTTACTAATAATATGAATATGGATTCTGCGGAAACTAATACCGTATTAGACCCGGAAAACGAAACTAATAATATTATGATGACTAATGATAAAGATTCAAATAATACTGAAGCTAATCAAACAGTTAATACAAACAATACTCAAAGTTCCGTAATTAAAAAAAATACTCAGTCAAAAACACAGATTCAGTCAGATCCTAATGCATTGGCATTATTTAAATCTGCTGAGGAATTAAAAAATATAAAAGATTATAATAATGCTCTAAAAGCATACAGCAATATTATAAATGAATATCCGAATTCAAAATATTCAATATACAGTCATTTCAGAATAGGAGATATTTATAATCAGAAAAAAGATTACGGCAATGCTTTTAATATCTATAATGAAATTCCGAAATTAAAGGATGCAGGCATCAATGAAAAAGCAGCCGCCGTTTATTCTATGGGAGTAATAAAAAAATCTGAGAATAAACATGAAGAAGCTATTGAATACTTTAACGATGTAATTAATAAATATCCTCAAAGCTCTGCATACGGAAATGCAGCCTATGAACTTGCAGACAGCTTAAAGCAAATAGGTAAAATATCCAATGGGCTTTCTATATTAGAAAAATCTTTAGAAAAAAAAGAACAATTCTCTAAAAGAGGAGATTCTATACTATTATTAGCTGAAATATACGAAAAAGGCGATAACAATACAAGAAACTTTGAAAAAGCATATAAAACCTATAATCAATATTTAACCGAATACCCTGCATCTTCAAAAGCAAAATATGCCAATGACAGAAAAAATTTCTTATCGCGCAATGCGGTGCATATACAATAATTAATAAAGAATTATTAACCTTTGGAAATATTTTCCAAAGGTTTTTTTATTAAAAATACCAAAATATCATTATTAAATAAAATTCTAATAGTATTTATATTTTTATCGATAATAAAAACGATACATTACACTTGGAGCAATAAAGTGCCGAGATACGAGCAGCTTAAAGTTAAATCTAAATGCAGATCATATACAAGACAAATTAAAAATGAAAGCAAAGAAATAAATCTAAAAAAAACCTTAATAATTTCAGCAGCTTTTATAATAACTGCAGCCTTAATATTTACGGCAGTTAAAAAATATTCTCCTATGGTGGATATAGCAGTAAAAGATTTCTTCTCATTTAATCACAGAGAAGCATTAGTTTTAGAAAGCGGCGGTATGACGGAAGATCAAAATAAAATGAGCTTTTTAAATAATATACCTCTGTTTAATTTCTTTATTAAAACAGATACTAATAAAACTTTATCGGTTATGACTTATGAAACTAATTCAAAAATAGAAGCCTCTTTAGAAAATAATAACTTCACTAACTCAAGTATAATAACAAGAGAATCTTTGCTTCCTTTTTTTAACAGCAGCGGTAAAAACAACTCTATTATTTATGACAGCGATTATATAGATTATGAAGATAAACATCATTCTATACTTTTTTCAAATGAAAGTAATCCGCTTAACTCCAATATAAACAGAATATATGAAGATAATATTTCAAATACGGAAACAAAAGAAAATATAAATAAAGCTGAAGAAAATCGGGAATATAACTATTTAGAGCGCATTATATCAGAAAATAGAAAAAATAATAATACTGATAATATATCAAAAGAAAGCAGTAATCAGACTGCAAAAAGCATATTTAATGATATACTTAAGCCTAAAGAAAATCCTAAAAAAGAAATCACAACTATGAAGCCCGCCGCATCGTCTGTATCTTTCAATGGAGGCTATGTTAATAATACAAAAGAAAATAATACGGACACAAATAAAAAATATAATTTTGATATTGATGAATATTTAAAAAATAATAATGTTAAAGAAAACAATAATAAAATAAATAATAGTAAAAATACAGAGGCTGAAAATTATATAAATAATACTGCAAAAGATATAATGCAGAGCTCTGTTTATACTATTACAAATTATTCTTATGATGTAAATGCCGATTACAATAGGGTTATAAATGACATGGTAAATCCTAATAATATAAAAAAGGATAATAATATAAATATTAATAAAGAAGAAAATAAAATACCAAGAGAACAGTCATATATAAAAGAAAATATCATACAAAATAATGAATATAAAAAAGAAATTATTAAAAAAGCTCAGAACGATATTAAAAATTACAATATAAAAAAAGCAAATAATAATATTACCAGAGAACTTAAAGAAAGAAATCTTAAAGAAAATATTAATGAAGGCATATATTTGGTTGAATACAGCGAATCAACGGGATCTATTACATTAATATTCAGAGAAAGAAAATTTAATAATAAATCTTCCATTGAAGAGGCTATAAAAAAATTGCTGGAAGGCGCTACCGATTATGAAAACAATAGAAATATAATAAGCTGCATACCTAAAGATACAAAACTGCTTGATATATTTATTGAAAATAACACAGTATATTTAAATTTTAATGATAATTTTGAATTTAATCCTCTTGGAAATGATGGGACTATGGTGCAGATTTATCAATTTGTATATACGGCTACGCAGTTTGAGGGAATAGATAATGTTATATTTCTTATTAACGGCAGACTTAATGAAACTATAGGAGCGGAAGGCGCTATTGAAAATATGCCGTTTAGAAGATTTCAATAAATTAATTTCATAAAAATATTATCAGCATATTAAAATTATATATTTGAATTAAAGAGAAGCCTGTATTTAATTATTTCTAAATGCAGGCTTCTTTATTATTATGCTGTATTAATATAATCGAAAAAAAATATTTAAAATATAATTTTTATTTAACATAAGCATAAAAAAATCTTCTTATTTCCAATGTATCGACAGCTACATTTTTAAGCTTAGGATTTTGCATAGAAGGCGAAGTATAATGATAAATAGGTATAAAAGCCATATCATCTCCTATAAGCATATCCTCAGCCTTATGCATATTATTCATTCTTATTTTATTATTCATAGTATTTTTAGCTTCTGATATAAGCTTATCATAATCTGCATTATTATAACCCACCCTATTGCCCGCACTCATACTTGTAAAGAGGTCTGCAAAAGTCATAGGATCCAAATAATCGCCTATCCAATCTGCACGGCAAACAACATACTGTTTAGTCTGCCTGTTTTTCTGAAATACAGCCCATTCTTCCTGAATAATAGTCATATCTATATTGAGATGTTCTTTCCACATCTGCTGAACCGCTTCAGCTATGGTTACGCCTGCACCCGGATTAGTTTTAAACTCAAGAACTGGAAAATTATTGCTGTAGCCTGCCTCATACAAAAGTTTTTTAGCTTTTTCAATATTTGAATTATAATCTTCTTTTTTTATGCTGTAATATCCTCCTCCGTTTTCTCTGAAATCGCCTTTAATGTCTTTAAGACCGTAAGGTATAAATGCGGCGGCTGGTATTTCGCCTCCTTTTGTAATATTTTCTACTATATAGTTTCTGTCTACAGCAAGAGATAAAGCCTGTCTTACTCTTTTATCTTTTAAAACTTCATTGGTGTTATTTAAAGCATAATAAGCAGTTCCAAGAGAAGGAGTTACAACTAAATATCCCTCTTCTTTTAAAAGATCAATATTTGCTGTCGGGATTCTGTATGAATATAATATAGAACCTTCTTTAATGGCATTATAGGCAGTTGAGGCATCAGAAAACATTATAAAATCTATTTTTTCAGCCGAAATAGAATCTTTATTCCAATAATTAGTATTTAATTCCAAAGATATTATTTCATCTTGTTTTCTATCTGTCATTTTATAAGGTCCGTTGCCTATATAAGTATCAGGAGATAAAGTCCAAGTATCGCTTATAAGATCCTCTCTAAGAGGAGAAAATATAGGTATAGCGGCTAATTCTAAAAAATAAGCAGTAGGAGTCTCAAATCTGATAATTAAAGTTTTATCATCTGAAGCTTCAATGCCAAGCTCCTCTTTAGGAAGTTCTCCTTTTAATATTTTATCAGCATTTTTTATAGGGCTGATTAAAAAACTATATGAAGATGCTGTTTTAGGATCGGCAAGCCTTCTAAATGAATATACAAATTCATCGGATATTAAATCTTTTCCGTCAGACCATTTAGCATTATCTCTCAAATGAAATGTTATAGTAAGACCGTCATCGGATATATCCCAGCTTTCGGCAGCTCCGCCCGTTAAATTATTATTCTTATCTTTTGTTGTAAGTCCTTCAAATATATGAACAGCATAAATCATACTGTCTATTGCAGACAAAAAAGAAGGATCTATACTTTGAGGCTCGGCTCCTATGCTTACCCTTATACTGTCATTATTAGTTTTATTGCTGCCGCATGACAATAATAAAATAATAACGGATAATAAATAAAATATTTTTTTCATAATGCTAGTCCAATTTTTTAATATTATGTTAATATATTATTTATATCCTAATATGAATATTTGTCAATAAATAACTTTGCTGAAATTAAATATTTTTGATAAACTTAATATAATTTTTATATATATTATGTATATTAAAGACATCTTTATATAAGGATATATATACAAATGGCAGACATTATAAACATCATAGAAGACAGTATAATATATTTTGAAAGGGAAGAAAATCCAGATAATAATGAAAAACTGTATTTATTTGCATAAATATATAATAATATTAACGGAAGGCATATTCTCCCGTTAATATTATAATTATTACTTATTATTCAATATAACAGTAATTAAATTTATGTTTTCCTAAAGCATTATATACAACACCCTTCAATTTAGGATTAACCATTAAAGTAAATGCAGTATGATATAGAGGAACAAAAGGCATATCATCTATTAATATTTTTTCGGCATTTATCATATAATTCATTCTTAAAGAAGCATCGGCTGTTTTTCTTGCATTATTCACCAAAACATTATAACTAGGATTGGAATATAAACCATAATTAAAAGGATTTCCTGCAAGCATTATTTCAAGCATAGTCATAGGATCTCTGTAATCAGCATTCCAATTCATAGCCCCGATATCAAAATTTCTCTCAAGCAAATACTGCAAAACCATAGGATATTCATCAATTTTTAATGTTGCATCAATATTTAAATTAGATTTCCACATCTGCTGTATAGCCTCGCATACTGTAATATGAAGTCCTGGAGAAACTCTTATCTCCAATATAGGAAAACCTTCTCCGTTTGCATACCCCGCTTCAGACATTAAAGCATTGGCTTTTTCTATATTTAAAGAATAATTATCAGTATCTATTAATATACCCGCATCAGCTCTGTATGAATTGTTAATACCGTCTATTGTAGGAGGTATGAAACCCTGAGCAGGCATCTGTCCTCCCATAGTTATATTTGATACTATATAATTTCTATCAACGGCAAGAGATAAAGCATGTCTTACCCTTTTATCTTTTAAAGCATCATTTGTAATATTAAGAGATAAATAGAAAGTACCTGCAGCATCTCTGAAAACAATATAATTTTCAGACTTTAATTTTCCTATTTCATTTGAAGGCGGCTCCAATGCTGAAAAATGTATAGTTCCTCCCCTTATTCCTGCAATGGCAGTATTAGGATCCGCCATAGATATAAAAGTTAATTTTTTAGCAATTGTCTCTTCAGCATTATAGTAATTGTCTCTAGCCTCAAAAATTATATACTGATCCATCACTCTTTCCGTCATTTTATAAGGACCATTGCATATATAAGTTTCGGGAGATAAAGTCCAGTCATCTCCATACTGTTCTATAATATCTTTTCTTATAGGAGAAAAAACATTTACTGCCGTCATAAACTCCAGAAAATAAGCAGCTGGATCAACCAATTGAACTTCAAAAGTATAATCATCTAAAGCCTTTACCGCAATTTCATTATAATCCATCTGTCCTGCATTAATCTCTTTGACATTTTTAATAAGCTCAAGCAAAGATGCATATTCTGCCGCCACATCAGGATTAATAACCCTTTTCCAACCATATTCAAAATCATAAGCGGTTACAGGTTTTCCGTCAGACCATAATGCATTTGTTCTAAGATGAAAAGTATAAACTCTTCCGTCTTCGGATATATCCCAGCTTTCAGCCATACCTCCTGTAACTTTACCGTCAGAACCTATTTTAGTTAAACTCTCAAAGGCATGAAAAAGTATAGCGGAAACAAAATTCAGATTATTTAAACTAGGATCTATCGTTCTGGGCTCTGCTCCCATATTAATTACTATAGAATCATTTTTATTTCCTCTTATGCCCGAACATGATAATAAAAATATAGAATTGATAATAAAAAATATAACGGCTATTTTTTTCATAATATACTCCTACTTTCTATTAATATATGCATAATTAAATTTATGTCTTCCTAAAGGGTTTAATACCACTCCATTTAATTTAGGATTTTTTATAAAAGAATCTGCTCTGTAATAAAGAGGAATTATAGGCATATTATCCATAAGTATATTTTCAGCCTCAGCCATAGCGGACATTCTAACTGCATTATCGGCAGATCTTTTTGCAATTAATAAATTATTATCATACTCTTTACTTGCAAAACCTGTATGATTTATACCGCCGTAGCTTATCATAACATCAAGCATTGTCATAGGATCATTATAATCTCCAGTCCACCCCATTCTAGCCATCTGATAATCTTTTTCTATTAAAAACTGAAGCGTAATAGGAAACTCTTCCTGTACCAAATATACGCTTACATTTAAATTTTCTTTCCACATCTGCTGTATAGCCTCGCCTACAAGTACATAAATACCCGGAGAAACTTTTAATTCTATTACAGGATAATTATTTCCATTGGGATAACCTGCATCAGCCATTAATTTTTTTGCCTTCTGCACATTAGCTTCATAATTATCAACATCTATATATTCTTTATTCTCATTTCTGAATGTGGTTCTTAACCCCCTAACCTCAGTCGGAACAAAAGCACCCGCAGGAACTTGTCCGCCTTTGGTAACATTTTTCACTATATAATTTCTGTCAATTGCAAGCGATAAAGCCTGTCTTACTCTTTTATCTTCAAATGCCTTATTTGTAATATTTAATTCTATATAATAAGTACCTATGGCATTATTAGCGGCTATATAACCGTCATTTTTTAATGTTTCTATTTCGGCAGAAGGAGGTTCTAATGCAGAAAAGTGTATATTTCCTCCTCTTATACCAGCAATAGCAGTATTAGGATCGCTCATAAGCACAAAATTTATTTCATCAGCTATCTGCTCATCTTTTGCATAATAGTTTGTATTTATATCAAATACTATTTTTTCATCTATTATCCTTTCTTTCATCTTATAAGGACCATTGCATATATAGGTTTCAGGAGAGAGAGTCCAACTGTCGCCGTACTGCTCTATAATATCCTTTCTTACGGGTACAAAAACACCTGTGGAAGCAATAAACTCTAAAAAATATGCAGTAGGATTAACTAATTCCACTTGAAAAGTATAATCATCAATAGATTTTGCCGACAAATTAGTATAACTTATGATGCCTGCATTTATCTCCTCAGCATTCTTAACTATTTCCATCATATACGAATACTCAGCGGCTGTATTAGGATCAACAGCTCTCTTCCAAGAATATTCAAAGTCATCTGCCGTTACAGGCTTTCCATCAGACCATAATGCATTTGTTCTTAGATGAAAAGTATAAACTTTTCCGTCTTCGGATATATCCCAGCTTTCAGCCATACCAGACTGCACATTATTATTTGAATCTATTTTTGTAAGTCCTTCAAAAGCATGAAGTATATAAGAAGACACAACATTAATTGAATTTAATGTAGGATCCATTGTCTTAGGTTCAGGTCCTAAATTAACAGTTATCAAAGAATTATTTTTTGATGAAGTTTCAGAACATGATGCAGTAATTAAAACTATAACAGATAAGATAATTAATATTCTTTTCATAAAAAATCCTAATATATAATTTTTTATTCATATTATACTATAAGCTTTATAATGTCAATAAAAAAATTCTTTATATAGTAATATATTTATTATTGACAAAAATCTAAAACATAATATACTGTATTTACTGATTATTTTTACGGAATGATTAAAAAACAATCTATGATTAATAAAAATATATTAATTATATTATTTTCTATTTTTATAATATCATGTTCAGATAAAGCAAACAATAATACAAATAATAATTTAAAAGACAATCAAACTAATGAAGAAGAAACAAAAGAATTAAAAACTGATTCAAAATTATATAAAAATAAAGGTATAAAATGGATATCTCATCATTACTATATGAAAGACAATGAAGGAAATTTTTTTTCCGTATATTTAAATGATAGATGGATAGACCCCAATAATATGGATTATGATGAATTAATGCCATATTATGAAATACCAAAGGCTGTTATTTATTATAAAAATTTATATGATATAAATCAATTTTATGGATATAACAGCATTCTTGATATAGAAAATAATAAAATATATGCGGAAGCTGAAAACGGAGACAGCATAGAAAGCACATATTCAAATATTATTTCATTTAATATGACTTCAAAATCATTAAATAGTTCGTCTAAAAAAATAAATATAAACTCATCATTAAAAGCGGTATCTTACAACTATATATATACAAATGTTTCAGATACAAATGGCTACGGAAGCGCCTCAACATTTTCATATAAGGATTCAATATTTCTGCTTGTGCCAGATAATACCAATAAATTAAAAGTATATGATAAAATTTCTTCAGATATAAATAAAGATTTTAAGTTAAATAGCATAAAAAGGAATGATAATTTAGAATTAAAAGAAAATGCTTTGAAACTATTTAATAATGCTGTTAAATATCCTTTTGAAGAGTGGATAACAGATCCTTCATTCGGCTATGAATCAAGCAAATCAATAAGAGTAATTTACTTTAATGATAAAAGCGTATCAATAAAAACTTCTTCAGCCCTTTATTTGAGAGGAGCTCATGGAATTTATAATAATTATAATTCAGTATATTCTCTTGATACAGGAGAAAAAATAGAAATTACTAATTTTATAAAAGATTTTTATGATGCTATGCTATTTAATGCTGTGAAAGATAAACTTCTATCTATAGAAGGCAGAAGCGAAGAAGACTATTTGATGCCTTTAAGCGAAATAACTTTAAAAGATACAAGCTTCTATATAGATGAAGGCAGAGTTCACTTTATATGGTCTATATATGCAATAACTCCTTATGTTCTAGGCGAGACTGAAATAATTTTCAATTTTGAAGAGATTAAGCCTTTTATAAATGAAAAATATTTATATTTATTAGAATGATTTTTTTAATACATTTATTATTATTTATTTAATCATTCATATTTTTAATAAATTAAAATTATATGTCTGTAAAATTTTATATTCAAATATTTGAATTTACAAGTTTTTTTAAAACAATCTTAATTTATAAAATTATAAGCATACTAATTAAAAATTAAGGCATATATTTCCGATATCTATAATAAGAAAAATAAAATACATATAGTAGAAGTATAATATGGCTATAATAGAATTCAATATACCGACAAAAATAACATTAGGAGTAGACTCTCTTGACTGCTTGGCGGACACAATAAAAAAATACGGAGGAAGAACAGTATTAGTTACAGACGGTTCTTCATTCAATCAGACAGGATTAATAGATCAAATAGTAAATAAGCTTCAGGATAAGTTTATAAATGTAATGGTTTATTCCGATGTAAACTCTACAAGCACAAGCGATGCAGCCGATATAATTGCCAACTTGGTAAGATACAGCAAGGCAGAATCTATAGTTGCAGTAGGAGGATTTAAAATACAGAATACAGCTAAAGGATCTGCCGTTGTGGTAACCAACAGCGGAGAGGCTTCAGATTATATCAACGGTCAGCCAGTTTATCATAAACCTCTTCCGATCATAGCCGTACCTACAATATTAGGCTCATTATCTGAAATAGCTACAGGTATGTGCCTTTATGATAAATATGATGAAATAAATAAAGAAAATAATGAGGCAAATGTATATACTTCCAACTGTATTATAGACCCTGCTTTATATGCAACCGTTCCTGTAAAATATACTATAAGCAGTGCATTATCCGTATTTGCATTATCATTTGATATATATATGAGCAATACGCTTACAAGCATAACGGAGCCTTTAATAGTGCATGCTATGAAAATAAGCATGCAAGGACTGAAAAAACTTATTTCTGACAGCAATAATATAGATAATATAACAACTTTAGCCACAGCTAATATGCTTTGCGCAGCTTCCGCATGCCATAGCAGTTTAGGAGCCATAAGAGCTTTATCTATTGCAATAAACAGCGTATATGCCGTTAATAAATCTATGGTATGCACTATACTTCTTCCTCATATAATGGAATATTATATTACAGTTGTGCCTGATAAGTATGTAGTTCTTACAAATGTTATAGACGGATTAGACCCTGAAATGACTCCGTTTGAAATTGCAAATCAATCTGCGCAATATATAAAGCAATTTCTGCATAATATAAATCTGCCTACAAGATTAAATGAAATAAATATAGACAGAAGTAAATTTGATAAGGTTGCAGATTTAACTTTAAAATATAAGGGTATGGATAAGCTTCCAAGAGCTATGAATTTTGATTCTATAATGACTATACTTGAACAGGCATATTAATCTTCGCTTTTAGGAGCGTATTTATAAGGTTTTTTATGCAAAGCATCTATAAGTTTTTTATTAGGCTTATAATTATCTATAGAAGGCAAAGTTTTATATTCTAAAGTACGGCAGTTATAACTCTCCGCATATTTATTGTATGCCAAGCAAAGCAGATGTTCCAAATTAATAGTATCAAGCAGATTATAATGTATAAGAGAATCTATTGCCGTTTCGTCTTTAGTGTCCTCATAATAATTCCAAAGTAAAACAGCGGTATATCCATTAACTCCGTCCATGTCATCGCCTCTGGAAATTCCGACATCCTGTTCTATTTTTTTTAATCCTCCAGTATAGCCAAGATCCTTAAGTAAAAAACGCAAATCTATCTGAGCACATTTTATAGTTGAGGCAAAATATCTCTCTAAAAACGGTATGTCAAAACAAGAGCCATTGAATGTAACAATGATAGAATAATTTTTTATATAATCTAAAAATTCATATTCATTTCTTCCATGCACAAATACTTTCATTTCTCTGCCGTCATAACAGCCTATAACAGTTACATGCGCTTTAGAAGGCTTTATTCCTGTGGTTTCTATATCCAGAAATACAGTTTTATCCATAAAAAGAGGATAAAGTCTGTATATTATAGGAATCGGAAATCTTTTTAAAAAGTAATTATAATTTTTATTTTTATAATTATAAATACTTCTAGGCAATTCATCTTTTAAAGATTCCCTTATACTTACGGGCATAGCATAATAATTTATGTTTTTTAATGTATCTTCCCAATCAGAGGCTCCCTCCTCCCATAACAAACTTTCTTTTTTAGGTCCGATGCCGTCTATATGCTGAAATGTTCTTTTTAGTAAATCCACATAATTACCCTTATTTCTATATTGCTATTTTCTTTTCCACTTTACTCCTTGCGGCGTATCCATTACCTCTATACCCATAGAAAGCAATTGATCTCTTATTTCATCTGCTTTTTTATAATTCTTTTCTTTTTTTGCTGAAGTTCTCTCTTCTATAAGCTTATTTATTTTATCATCATCTTCATTTATGCTTTCATTATCATTTATCTTAAAGCAGTTTATAATATTATTAACTCTGTCAATAAATTTTAATATCTTATCTCTTGCATCATTATTAATATAATCAAAAGAAGTGTTTATATTTTTTATAAGAGTAAACAGCACTCCAAGAGCCTCTGAAATATTTAAATCATTATAAATAGACTGCGAAAACTTTTCATGGCTTATTTCTAATTCCTTTAATATATTATCATTAATTTTATTTTCTTCATTTCTTTTTATATTATGCAATCTGAATATTAAATCATTAACTCTGTCAATTGCGCTTTGAGACTGTTTAATTCCGTCTATAGTAAAATTTAATTGTTTTCTGTAATGCGAGTTTATAAGAGAATATCTTATAGCTTCAGGAGAAAGCCCTTTATCAAGCAAATCTCTAAGAGTATAAAAGTTTCCTTTAGATTTTGACATCTTCTCGCCATTAACTATCAAATGTTCGCAATGAAGCCAATAATTTACAAACTTCTCATTAAATGCCGCCTCATTCTGCGCTATTTCATTTTCATGATGAGGAAATTTATTATCAATTCCGCCAGTATGAATATCAAAATGCTTTCCCAAATACTTAGAACTCATAGCCGAACATTCTATATGCCAGCCGGGTCTTCCCTTTCCAAACGGTGAATCCCAATAAACATCTCCGTCCTCTTTTGTATATGCCTTCCAAAGTACAAAATCGCTTGCATTTTCCTTATCATATTCATCATTAAGAACTCTTCCTGAAGCATTTTCTAATAATTCCTGCTTGTCAAGATTAGCCAATTCTCCGTACTTAGGAAAAGAACTTATTTTAAAATATATAGATCCGTCCGCCTCATAAGTATAACCGTTTTTTTTAAGAAGTTCTATAATATCTATCATTTCTTTTATATGATCCGTAGCAGAAGGATTTTCAGACGCTTTTTTTATACCCAAAGTTTTTATATCTTCAAAAAAAGCTTCTTTATATTTTTTTGTATATTCATTTAAAGATATATTACTTTCTTTAGAGTTTTTTATAGTTTTATCATCAACATCAGTTAAATTCATTATAAGCTTTACATTATACCCATAATCTTCTAATACTCTTTTAAGCAAATCGCTGAAAACATAAGCCCTGAAATTACCTATATGAGCATAATTATAAACTGTAGGTCCGCATGAATACATGCCTACTTCATCGGCATTAATAGGTTTGAATACTTCCTTTTCTCTGGTAAGCGAATTGTAAAATACTATATTTTTCATTTAAAAATTTCCCTTAAATATTATTAATATTTTACTTAAAAGACTTTATTTGTCAAGGCGGTATATTTATTTTTTAAAAGCGGTGGGCATAAAATAAAAAAGCCGTTCTTAAAACATTTTTAAGAGCGGCATAATATTTTCTAAATATAATAATAAAAAATTAAATTCTTTTGCCTTTTTTTATTACCACAGTAGCCTGTTTTTTATATTTAGATATTAGGCTTTTGAGATCTTTTTTCTCCTTCTCTTGCGGCTGTTCCATTATTTAATTCCTCCTTGAATACTGAATAATGTCTTTAGAAACTTCCCTCTCTCCATACTTTAAAATTGGGATAGTCTAATTTATGGGATTTATCTTCATACCATTTGCAAACGGCTGCAGACATATTAATAACATAAAAATTAAATTTAGTCTTCCAGCCTTCATTTTTAAACTCTGCAAATGACGGTATAAATTTATTATTGATGGAATTATATATATTATTCTGTGCAGATTCTGCAGGAATATTTTTATCCTTTATAGCTATTCTCAATATTAAATGTATAGACATACAGGAAAGCGTTGATGTAATTCTGCTGTATTCATTAAACATTTCCTCTTTTGTATAATTTGCAGCTAAAGTATCCATCCACATTTTTATTATATTGCCTAATGCCTCCAATTGTTCCGCCTCAGCATTTTCATTCATAATAATATCCGAATAAGCTTCTGCAAGCTGTATAAAAGTCATACTTGAACTTTCATCTGATATTGACATATATGCGTCTTTTTCTTCTATCTGCATAGATTTTACCATATCATTAATAAATGAAGAGTCATTTTTAGCATAAGCATTAATAAAAAATAATGAAGCAAATAATAAATTAATAAAAATCTTCCTCATAAAATATTTCCGTTATTATTTATATATTTTATTATCGTCATCAATTAATTTATCAATACACTTATTTTTAATATTATAAATCAGGTCAAAAATCAATTATAAATAAGGTTTAGCCAAAAATAAATAAGACTGAACCTTATTTATAATAGCAGAATATATTTTATATGAAACTGTATTTAATATAAATTTGTATAAAAAATTTGTAATTAATTCAAAATTTTATATACTATATAGAGTATATAAAATTATGGGATATTAAGTGAAGAAAATATTTACAGATATACCGCATCCTATAAAAGAAGTTGCCAGAATACTGCATGTAGAAGGCTTTCAATGTTTTTTGGTAGGCGGAGCGGTAAGAGATTCTATAATGGGGATAACTCCTAATGAATATGACATAACTACCGATGCCAAGCCCGAAGATGTGCAGAGGATATTTAAATATACAATTCCTACAGGCATAAAGCATGGCACGATACTTGTTATAATAGAAAATATGCATATTGAAATAACAACATTCAGAAGCGACGGTAATTACAGCGATGGAAGACACCCTGATAATGTTGAATATGCCTCAAATATAGAAGAAGATTTGCCTAGAAGAGATCTTACAATAAACGCTATGGCTTATAATGTATTAGACGGTACTTTAATAGATATGTTTGACGGTATGAAAGATATTAAAAGAAAAATAGTAAAGTCTGTAGGAAATCCTTATGAAAGATTCAGTGAAGACGGACTTAGAATAATGCGTGCTGTAAGATTTGCAACTAAATTAAATTTTGATATGGAAAAAGAAACATTTGAGGCTATAACTCACTCTACAGGAATGCTTGCATCAATTGCATCCGAAAGAATAAGAGAAGAATTTAACGGAATATTATTATCAAAAAATCCTTTCAGAGGTTTGGAACTATTAAGAAAAACTGGTATATTGGCTTTAATACTTCCCGAGCTTATGCAGGGATTTGGAGTAAATCAGAATAAATTTCATAAATATGATGTTTATTATCATATACTGCATACTGTTCAGGAAGTTGAGCCTTTGGAAACTGAAGAATTAACTTTATTGGTGAGGCTTTCAGCTTTATTTCATGATATAGCAAAACCTATGGTGCAGAAAAAAATATCAAAACAGGACGATCCTGTTTATTATAATCATGAGGTTGTCGGAGCTAATGTTGCTAAGAAAATAATGAAAAGATTAAAGTATTCAAACTCTGAAATAGATTTTGTAACATTATTGGTAAGACAGCATATGTTTTATTATCAAGATGAATGGACTGACGGTGCAGTAAGAAGATTTATGCGCGCTGTTGGAGTTGAAAATATAAAACCTCTCTTAAGATTAAGAGAAGCAGACAGACTTGGAAGCGGAAATAGAAAGGATAAGGAAAGCAAAGCCATACCTAAATTATTATTAAGAATAGATAAAATAATAGAAGAAGAAAATGCAATAACAGTTAAAGATTTGAAGATTGACGGAAATGATCTTATTGATGAATTCAATTTAAAACCTAGTCCTCTTATAGGAAAAATATTAAATTATTTACTTGATTTAATATTAGATGAACCTAATTTGAATAACAAAGAATTTTTATTAGAAAAAACAAGAATTTTTTTGGAAAGCAATAATATAAAAGACGGGGCTTAAAAATGTACTTGCTTGCAGATATTGGAAATACCAGAGTTAAATTAGCAATGTTTGAAGATAATAACAGCATGCCTATATATTATAAGGCTATAGAACACAGCAATGCTCTGGATTTAGTTGCCGCATTAAATGAAATAAAAAATAATCATAGCCATATAAAAAATGTATTGTACAGCAGCGTATCATTAAAGGTAAATGATTTATTTGAGGGAAGTACGGAAGACTGTTTTAATATAAAGCCTTACAGAGTTACTCATAATGATATAAATCTAAAAAATAATTTATATGAACCGAAAGATTCCGTAGGCATAGATAGAATTCTGTCAACTTACGCCTCTATTAAGCTTGAAGGATGCAACGATAAAGACAGATATGCATCCATAGTTATAGATATGGGAACAGCCACAACAGTAAGTGTTATGCTGTCAGATTTTACATTTTTAGGGGGAATGATAATAGCGGGTACAAAAACAAGCTGTCAGGCGCTTTCAAATATAACATCTCTGCCGTATTATGAAATAGGACCTATACATTCCATACCTAATCCTATAAACAATAATATAAAAGACGCTGTAGTTTCAGGAGCTATATATAATACTATAGGAACTGTTAATTATTCCGTTATAGAAACTAAAAAGTATATTAAAAATAAATATAATATAAAATCTAAAATATTTCTGACAGGCGGAATATCAAATTTAAGGCTTTTAAAATGCAAAGTTTATCCTTTTTTGGTATTGCAGGGAATTTATTTTAATACAATAGGCAATAAATAATATATTATTAAAGGTATTTATACAAAAAATATAATTCGGTAGTACATATATGCGCGGCATTTGACAAACAAAAAAAAACTTATATACTTTAAACCGTATATCTAAGAAAAAGAATGGAGGAATTTCTAATGACTACAGGTAAAATTACTATACAAAATGATACAGGGCTTCATGCCAGACCAGGCAATGAATTTGCAACATTTATAAAATCATTACAGAATTGCAAAGTAGAAATAGAAAATGAAGCAGGCAAAAGAGTTAATGCTTCATCTCTTTTGAAGGTCTTATCTTTAGGCGTAAAAAAAGATTCTGTGCTTACTGTTTACTGCGATGGAGAGAATGAAGAGGAAAACTTAAAGAAAATAGAAGAATTTATATCTAACTTAAAAGACTAATTCAATTTTATTTTTTTGGAATTATAATATGGAAAAAAGAATTACTGGAATTGGGGTTTCTCCCGGCATAGCTATAGGAAAAGTATATCTGCTTATAAAAAAGGATATTGTAATATCTAAATATCCATGCAAAGATACAGCAGAGGAACAAAAAAAATTATTAGATGCCAGAAATAAAACCAAAGAGCAGCTTCTAAAAATAAGGGAGACAACGGCAAAAAAAGTTTCAGAGGAAAAGGCGTCTATATTTGATGCTCATATAACTTTGCTTGAGGACGAAGATCTGCTTGAAGAAGTTAATAATATTATAGCAGATGATAAGGTTTGTGCAGAATATGCTTTATCTCAGGGTATAGAAGTATACACTAAAATTTTATCTGAAGTTGAAGATGAATATTTAAGAGAAAGAGCAGGAGATTTAACTGATATATCCGATAGATGGATAAGAAATATACAAGGCGAAGAAATAGCCGAAGTATCAAATTTACCTAAGAATTCTATTGTTGCAGCCAGAGATCTTACTCCTTCCGATACTGCAAATTTAGATTTAGATAATACTTTGGGCTTCATTACGGAAATAGGAGGCAGAACTTCCCATACATCTATTATGGCTAGGTCTTTAGAAATTCCTGCAGTTGTCGGTATAGGCAATATTTTAAAAGATTTGAAAAATGAAGAAACTATAATAGTTAATGGAAATACGGGATCTGTTATAATAAATCCAAGCGAAGAGACTATAAAATACTGCTTAAATCTTAAAGACGAATTCGATAAAAAAAGAACTTTATTAAAAGAATATGCTCATAAAGATGCAGTATCAAAAGACGGTACAAAAATAAGAGTATATGCTAATATAGGATCTCCTGCAGATTTAGGCGGAGCTTTAAAAAACGGTGCAGATGGTATAGGGCTTTACAGAACTGAATTTCTTTTTATGGAAAATACAGATTTTCCTACAGAAGAGGAACAATTCAAAGCATACAAAGAAGTGGCTGTTGCTATGAGCGGGCATACTGTTACAATAAGAACTATGGATATAGGAGGAGATAAATATCTTCCTTATTTAGAAATGCCTAAAGAAGAAAATCCTGCTTTAGGCTGGAGAGCTTTAAGAATATGTTTGGATAAAACATCTATTATTAAAACACAGTTCAGAGCATTGCTTAGGGCATCTGCTTTCGGAAAGATAAAAGTTATGCTTCCTATGATAGTTGCCATAGAAGAACTTCGTAAAGCTAAAGCCATATTCAATGAATGTAAATTAGAGCTTATAAAAGAAAATATACCTTTCAATGAAGCTTTGGAATTAGGAATAATGATAGAAACTCCTTCTGTTGTATTTAAAGCAGAAACCTTTGCAAGGGAGTCTGATTTCTTTTCCATAGGAACTAATGATTTAACACAGTATACTTTGGCTTCCGACAGAGGAAATGAAAAAATCGCTGCTATATGCGATCCTTATAACCCTTCTGTTCTTATTGCAATAAAGATGGCTATAGAAGGAGCTCATGCAAATGGTATCATTATATCTATGTGCGGAGAATTAGCAGGAGATTTACTCGCAGTACCTTTATTATTTGGTTTAGGTCTTGATGTATTTTCTATGTCTGCTATATCAATACCTGAAGTAAAAAAGATGATAATTTCTTTGGAAAAATCTGAATGCTGTATGCTTGCAAAGAGAGTTCTTTCTCTGGATACCGCTGAAGATGTTAAAGCCGAATTATTAAGATTTATAGAAGTGCATGAAAAAGGCGGAACTGTAAGTTATTAAAAATATTTTGAAAATAATAGGGAGTCTGAAATAGGCTCCTTATTTTATATTCTTTATTTCTTTTATAATTTTAATATATGTATTAAATATGAATTTTCTATATTATTTTTTCTCTCTTTATATTTTTTATTACTGCCAATGATAAACTTGCCTATAGTATTTAAAAATTATAAAGAATCCTCTTCTACTTCCGTTGCCTGAAGTCTGCTTTTTAATTTATCTATCATATTTCCTTCAACCGCTCTTTCAAACTGTATAGCAACATCTTTATTCTTTGTAAATCTTGGTATAGCTTTTGATATTAAATCGTTAATTCTTTTATCTGATTTAGTCATTTCATATATATGATCTGGCAATGCAACTATTAAAACAGCTCCTTTGCTCTCTATAGGATTTCCCTGAGACAGCAGAGAATATATTGTAGGGCTTTCATTATCTATAAAAGAAAGTATTTTATTATAGAATACCTGTCTTTTATCATTAGGACTCAAAGCCGTATCATATTTAATATTATTCTCATTTGATGAAAAAGTATTTTTGGAATTATCTATATGAACCTCATTATTATTTTCAGTAAGCTGAATATTTGAATAAATTATATCTAAAGGGCGTATTAAATTATCTATATTAAGAAGCAAAAGCATACGCATTTCAAATATAGTTCTAGGATTAGATGCATTTCTTATACGCTCTTCAACAAGCAGTATATAATCAAGTATTCTTTCTATCTCATCATCATTATAATTATCTGCAAAACTTTTTAAATCATCTCTCTCATTTTCAGTAATTTCTAAAAGCTTTATATCATCAATAGAGCTTTTTATCATAAGAATAATACGCATATATTCTATTATACTGTTTATAAAAGTTCTTGGATCAACAGCCTCTTCAAATAATTTTTTTACAAATTCAAAATAAGATTTTTTATTTCCAGACATCATTATATTAAAAAACTCTTTAACAAAAGAAAAATTATTCCCTCCCACAACAGCAATAACATCTGCTCCTGCTATATATTTTTTATCTATTGTGTAGGCTATCATTTTTTCTAATATTGTTTCACTGTCGCGCACTGATCCTCTTGCCTGCTTCGCTATTAAAAACAGAGCCTCATTATCATATTTAATATTTTCTTTATCAAGTATTCCTTTTAATATTCTTTCTAAATCTTCTATACCCAAAGATTTAAAAGTATACTGCTGACATCTGCTTCTTATAGTAGGAAGCACCCTGTCAGCCTCTGTAGTGGCAAGTATAAAAACTACATGAGAAGGCGGCTCCTCCAAAGTCTTAAGCAAAGCATTAAAAGCTTCATTTGTTATTTGATGAACCTCATCTATAATATAAACTTTATACTTTCCAGCGGCAGGAGATATGCGTACATTTTCTATAATAGTTCTTATATTCTCTATACCTCTGTTGCTTGCGCCGTCAATTTCTATAACATCAAGAGGAGTTCCGTTTTCTATCTGACTGCAGGAAGGACAAACTCCGCATGGCTTATCTGTAGGACCATTTATACAATTTAAAGCTTTAGCTATAATTCTTGCAAGCGAAGTCTTACCTACTCCATGAGCTCCCGAAAAAAGATATGCATGGGCTATTTTATTCTGAGCTATACTTTTAGATATTGTTTTAGTTATATGTTCCTGACCTATTACTTCTTCAAAAGTCTGAGGACGGTATTTTCTCGCTATTACTTTATAATTATCTGCCATTTTATATATTCCATTTAGTTTTTATTTTAATATTTTAACAGACATATTTTATTTGTCAATTTTAATTTTACTGATGAATGCATCTTCTTATATATTATATATAAAGCTTCAGACTTTGCTATTTGATTTGCAGTTATATCAAAAATAAGAGATTATTGAACTCAATACAATAATATAATTAAATAAAAAATCCGTAAGAGCAGCTCCTACGGATTTCTATTTATTTCACTTTTATTAATTACTTAATTTAAGCACCTAAAACACCGCTGATTAAGAATGCAGTGGCAAAAGAAACAATAGCGTAAAGTTCAGGGAATACAGCAACGATGATAGTATTGCCGAATACATCATATCCGTTGCCTATAGCTTCAACACCATTAGCGCAAACTTTACCTTGGAATATAGCTGAAACCATACAAGCTAAACCAACAGCAATACCTGCACCTAATATAGCAGCTCCTTGGAAAATGCTTATATCGGCTGTCAAATAAGGCTGCATAATGAAGAAAGCGGCAAAACCGTAAAGACCTTGAGTACCAGGTAAAGCGCTCAAAACAAGACAGCTTCCGAATGCATCTTTATTTTTCTTTAAAGCGCCGACTGTAGTCATAGCAGAAATAGAAGTACCAACCGCACTGCCGATACCAGACATACCAACCATTAAACCTGCTCCTAAATATCCTAATAAAAGCGCTGTGTTCATTGTAAAACCCATAATAAAATCTCCTTTTTTAGATTAATTAATGAAATATAATTTTTTATGTTATGTTAATAAAATAAAACCTAAGCTAAAATTAAGCCGCTTTTTTAAGAGGCTTATACTCTTTACCTCCGCCTTCAAAACCAACATTATTGTAGAACTCTACAAATGTTAATCTCAAAGGGTGTACCAAAGCACCAAGTATGTTTAATAAGAATATAGCAATATGTCCCACAACTAGGAATACAACCATTATCACAATACCTACACCCGGTATAGCCTTGAAACTCATACCTATTTGATTTATTACCAATGCCAATATAGAACCTGATGCTCCCAAAGCAAACAAACGGATATAAGAAAGCGTGTCTCCCATTATACCTGTTGCCGCAAAATATACGCCAAGCACAGAGTTAAGCACATCAGGTTTTTTACCCACATTAGAAAGTATCACTAAGAATATCAGACCTATAACTATTAAAGCATAATATATGCTGCTGAATTGCCTTATAACTTCCATTTTCTGCATATCGCCCAAAAACCATAAAATAAGACCCGGTATAAATAAAAGCTTACCGACAGCACCTAATATATCACCAATAGATCCCGTTTTAATTCTGTCTATAACTCCCACAACTAGGGCAAAGCATATATGAATCACGCCTAAAAGCAAAGCAGTATTAAACGGAGTTAAGAACCAATTTTCTTTAATATCAGTAATTATCAAATACTTTCTTAAAGCGGCAAATATAGGTATTTGGGTATTGGCAGGTATGCTTATACCGAAGAAACTTCCGCCGTTAATAATACCCATAATAGTTGTACATATACCCAATGTTAAAGCAAGTATTCCTATGCCTCTTAATTGTCCTTTTAATACGGTAAATAAACCTATTAAAGCCACTATAGTTAATACTATGCCGTAACCTGAATCACCGAAACAATAAGCAAAAAACAGAGGATAGAAAATTGCTATCATAGGAGTTAAATCTATCTCAAAATAATTTGGTAATTGGAATAATTTGGTAATAAGCTCATAAGAACCAAAATATTTGTTGTTTTTAAGCTCAACAGGAACTTTATCTTCTCTGCTAGGATCTTCCAAAATATAAGCTATTTTTTTACTCTCCAATAAAGATTTAACTTCGGATTCTTTATCTTTCGGCACATAAGCTTCAACATAAAGTATTTTGCCTTCGGTGCCTTCGCTGGCTGTAAAACTCTCTTTAGCCTCTTCAAAATTATTTTTTATATTAAGATTATCTATTTCTTTATTAATATTTTCAATATACACTTGATTTTTAATAATTTCGGTATTATTAACCTCAATTTCTTTATCAAGTTTTTCTATAGCTGCATTTATCTCGTCATAAGATTTTTCAGGCATATTAACTATATCAAAAGGAATAGTTTCATTGGTGCCGTATTTTTTAAAGGCAACAAAATAAAGTTTTCCCGCCTCCTCTTTAATAGGATAGGTAAATATATCCTTAATTTCAGAGAAGTTATAATCATTATACTCTTTAGCATTAGCATTATAGAATACAATATCATATCCTGACTTCTCTTTTAAGCTGTTAACCCTATCTAAACTGAAATTTCCGAAAGGAGCGGCAATAGATAATTCTTTTTTAAGAAAATCCCTTTCCGCTTTTAATTTATCCGAATTATGAGAAGTATTAATAACAGCTTCTATAACCTTATCTGTGCTTTTGGATAAAATCTCAGCTTTAATATCAGAAACATCTTTTTTAGCTTTTTTAGCATCAGCTAAAGTATTATTAATAATATTTTTTGCTCTTACAGCATCATTCTTTTTACCTGCAATAGCCTCTATATTTTCACTTGACACACCATTAGCTATTTCAATATGAACAAGCCCAAGCGAAGCTAAATCGCTTAAAGTTTTTTCCTTATCCTCATGAAAGACAAAGAGAGAAAGTTTCTTCATTTTCCTAATCATAAAGACGCCTCCTTAGCTCTGTTTCTTTCTTTAACTATTTTTTGAGAAGATTTACTTAAATTGTCCTCATCTTCCATATACCTTTTTATCTTGATTATAGCTGTTTTATACTCTGGAATTTGAACTTTTTCATAAAGATTAACTTTCTGAGTAGTTTTTTTCCTAGCATAAGCCAAAGCATTAAGTCTATCCTCAGTCATTTCAATTTTTATTTGAATAGTCATAAGACGCTCAAACATACTTATGGCAAGTCTAATCCAAGAAGGCATATTAAAAAGGCTGACATTTTCAATATCAAAATCTATATCCGAAAGTATGTAAACTTTAACACCGGCAATATTTTTTAATTCCGAATTGATTTTTTTAATTTTTACTATTTCAGGAAAATCAGTCCAAAAGCCGTTGTAGTTTTGATTTTCTTTAACTAATTTCTGATATTCTTCTTTAAGCAATTCAATCTCAGCGGTAATCTTCCTCACTTCAAGACGAAGGGCTGCCTCTTTACTTTTCAAAGTAGGCAGTGCTTTCTCACGGATAGAAAGCTGGCGTCTTAAACTTTGAAGAGCCGTTTTATTGTATTGAAACTTTAATGCCATATTTTACCTACTTTAATTAATTAGTTATTTTTCCACTTACCAAATTGTTCAGCAAGCGAATCTTTTACGCCTACTTCCGCTTTGCTGAAATATTTACCCATTAATTCCCAGCCTGTCTCAAGCATCTCATCAATTTTAATATTAATATCTATGGCAAGAAGTCTTTCAGAATATTCAGCCGCATATTTCAAGCATCTTTCATCATATTCAGTTAAATCAAAACCATTTTCTTTTTTCATTTTGGCATTAGCAGCATCTGAATAAAGACGCACTAAAGTATTCATAACTGCAGGGTGATCTTCTCTGGTTTTCTTACCTATAACAAGCTGCTTCAAACGGGAAAGACTTCTGAAAGGATCAATAATTGTTTTACCTATATCAGAATCTCTTCTTAAATAAAGCTGACCTTCTGTGATGTATCCAGTATTGTCAGGCACAGCATGAGTAATATCTCCTTCATTAAGTGTTGTAACAGCTATAATAGTAATAGATCCTCCGTCAGGAAATTGAGCCGCTTTTTCATATATTTTGGCAAGATCCGAATATAAAGAACCAGGCATAGAGTCTTTGGAAGGAATCTGATCCATTTTATTAGACACTATAGCTAAAGCATCGGCATAGAGAGTCATATCTGTAAGAAGAACAAGAACTTTTTCTTTTTTCTCTACTGCAAAATATTCGGCAGCTGTACAAGCCATATCAGGAATTAAAAGTCTTTCTACAGGAGGGTCATCTGTAGTATTTATGAAACATATAATTTTATCTAAAGCGCCAGCTTCGGTAAATGTGTTTTTAAATGATAAATAATCGTCATTGGAAAGTCCCATACCGCCGAGTATGATTTTATCAGCTTCGGCTCTTAAGGCTACCTGGGCCAATACAGCATTATAAGGCTGATCGGGATCTGCAAAGAACGGTATTTTTTGCCCTGTAACAAGAGTATTGTTAAGATCAATACCTGCAATACCTGTGGCAATAAGCTCCGAAGGCTGTTTTCTTCTTACAGGGTTTACGGAAGGTCCTCCGATTTCTACCTCTTTTCCTTCAATCTCAGCACCGCCGTCAATAGGCTCTCCGTAAGCATTGAAGAATCTTCCAGCAAGAAGTTCGCTTACTTTAAGTCTAGGAGGCCTGCCTAAAAATACCACTTCGGCATTAGTAGGTATACCTTCAGTACCTTGGAAAACCTGAAGCGTAACAATGTCCCCAATCATTTTTACAACCTGAGCAGGTCTGCCCGCCACAAGGGCCATCTCATCATTACCGACATTTTCAGCTCTTAAAGATACGGTTGCTTTAGTAATCTGTACTAATTTTGTATATACTTTTTGAAATGCTTTAGGCATGAGTTATACTCCTTTCAGCAAATATTGATTCCATCTCAGCTGTGTATTTTTTATGGTCATCAGACTGATATACAGAATAGTTCATCTGCTTAAATGCGTTAATAAGTCTTTTAAAATAGGTACCTACTTCGCTGTAGTCTTCAAATCTGTAATCAGCATCTACAACTTTCATAACTTGATTTAATAATTCTTTTTGTCTTTCTATAGGACAGTTTTTATCTACTTTATCAAAAGCGTCCTGCTGCAATATAACAAAGTCTATTAACTCAGCTTTCCATAAACGCTGATGGTATTCAAGAGGCACTGCATCATCACCGAGAATACTTATTTGGTCATTGGCTTCCTGTCCTCTTCTGGCTATATCCTTAGCTTTTATAACCTTTTCAGACCAACCCTTTTCTATATTAGTATCTGAGAATTCTATAAATTCAGGATATTCAATATATTTAGAATAGGAATCAAGCGGATCAACTGCAGGATATCTTTTACTGTCTGCGCGTTTCTGAGATAAAGCATAGAAGCATCTTGCAGCTTTACGGGTAGATTCTGTTACAGGCTCTTTTAAGTTTCCGCCTGCAGGAGATACCGTACCTATAAATGTAATAGAACCTGTTTCTCCGTTATTTAAGTACACAAAACCTGCTCTTGCATAGAAACTGGATATAATTGCAGGCAAGTCAATAGGGAATGCATCTGGTCCCGGCAATTCTTCAAGTCTGTTTGACATCTCTCTTAAAGCCTGAGCCCAGCGAGATGTAGAATCGGCAAGAAGAAGAACTTTAAGCCCCATAGATCTGTAATATTCTGCTATAGTCATACCAACATATACTGAAGCTTCACGGGCTGCAACAGGCATATTTGAAGTGTTGCATATAATAGTAGTTCTTTCCATTAAACTTCTGCCTGTTCTAGGATCCACAAGTTCAGGGAATTCCGTAAATATTTCAACTACCTCATTAGCCCTTTCTCCGCATGCCGTCATTATAATTAAGTCAGCATTTGCATTAGTAGCCAAAGCATGCTGCAATACTGTTTTTCCAGCTCCGAAAGGTCCTGGAATAAATCCCGTACCGCCTTCTGTAATAGGGTTGAAAGTATCTATAGTTCTTACGCCTGTTTCCAGCAATTTAAATGGTCTCGGCTTTTCTTTATATGATTTAATAGTAAGCTTTACAGGCCATCTCTGTATCATAGTTACTTCTGTTTTTTCACCGTTAGGCGATTTTATAACAGCAATTGTGTCGCTTAATCCGTAAGTGCCTGAAGATACCACACTTTCAATAATGCCTTTACCTTCAAATTTAAAAGGAACCATTATTTTATGGTCAATCCAGCCTTCTTTTACTGCACCTATCCAATCTCCAGCCTGTACTTCATCTCCCTGCTTAGCTATCGGAGTAAAGTCATATTTAGATTCTTTATCTTCAGAAAGATTATTATATTTGCCTCTTTCTAAGAATACGCCTTGCAATTTATCAAGGTCGTTTTGAAGTCCGTCAAAGTTTTTACCCAAAAGTCCGGGCCCTAATTCAATTTCCAGCATTGAACCAGTAAACTCTACGGCATCACCTAATTTTACACCCCTAGTAGATTCAAATACCTGAGCACTAGCACTAGCACCTGATATTTTAATAACCTCAGCCATAAGTTTCGCATTGCCGCAAGATACATAGCATATCTCGTTTTGCGAAACAGGACCGTCTACCTCTATTGAAATTAGGTTTGATATAATAGCAGTTACATTACCTTTAGTCATTTCAATCTCCTAATTAATTATACATACATTACATAGCAGACGCTTTTGTTTTTAAAGCACCTATAAGCGTCTCCAAATGCTTCTTACCTTTCTCTTCATTTCTTCCGTTTATACTAACAGCATAACTAAGATTTATATAGTAAGCAAAAACATTATCCGTCGTGAAAGATTTAATAGATGTTATTCTATCCAAAAACTCTTTTACTAAAAGATATTCTATATTTTCCATATTATACGGATCCGCCTTATCTGATGAATTGAATGTTTCTATAATAGTATTGATATATGGCATCTCTCTGCCTACTCCGAAATCAGATGCTGTTGATTTTGTCAATGCAGATATCAAAGAATAATCGCCTATAAGCTCTTTTGATATCAATTCGCTTGAAAAACCTAAGGCTCTTCCATTTAAAGCGGCTAAAACATTCTTTAAATTACGCATGAATAAGGAATAATTTTTAATAAAATAATTTCCGCTTTCTATCATCTCATCATAATATAAGCTTAAAAGTGTATTTTCTATATGTCTTGCATTTTCCCATTCCGTATTTTTATTATCCTCTAAAAATTTACTCATATATGAAGGCAGATTAGAAATATTATTATATTTCTGAATATCATCTCTTCCGAATATTGACGGTTCTAAATGCTCTATATAAGGAGTAAATAATCCTTTTTGTATGGCTATTGAACTTACCAGATTTCTATTATCATTCTGATATATAAGATAACGGAAATACTTAGCATCTTTACCGCTTAAACTGGATAATATGTTCTGAGCAATTTCATTAATATCATATTTAGCCTTAGAATCTGAAAGTTTTACTTCGGGAAGACCTGAGATAAGATAATAATATGATCCCATAATCACCCCTCTTATTTACTGAAAATTACTTCTTCCGTTTTTGCTTTTATATAGTCGCTGAAAAACTCCACGAAATCTTCATCTGTGAATTGTAATTGATAATTGCCGCCTTCAGGTACGATTTTAAATCCGTTTGACAATTTTTTATCAAAGCTGATAACGGCATTTTTTATTGCGCTTTTTATAGATCTTTCAAATGAAGCGTCTATATCGGATTTCTTAGATTCCGGAAAATATACAGTTACATCTGAATCGCCTGAGGAAATATCCCATTTCTTAACCACTTCAAGGATTAAATCTTTCAAAAAAGAAGTATCTGCAAATGCTTCTTTTAAGCTGTCTTCCAATACTTTAGCTGTTACCAATTCTTTTATTTTCTGCTTTAAAGCACTGATAGACTGCTCACCTGCCATACGGACATCAGTTATTGTATTTTTTCTAAGCTCTTCCGACTTTCTTTCTGCTTCTTTAATGATTTCTTCAGATTTTGCTTCAGCTTCTTTTAATATTCTGTCAGCTTCGCTTTTAGCATTTGAGATTATTTCATCAGCTTTTTTGTTAGATTTTTCAACACCATCTTGATATATACGCTCAAGAAGGGAGTCTAATTTTTTCTCTTCAGCCATAATAACTCCTTAACTTTTTATAAAATTGATTTACAGAAATTGTAAAAATTTTCTCCGCACACTACTATAATATAACATTATCAAATTTTTTAAAAAAATCAAGCAAAATACATAAAATATAATTAGTTATATTATTTTTTTACTAATTTTTTAATATTTTATCATATCATATTATGTTTATGCCTTGATTTTTAATAAAAAATATACTATTCTTAATTTAAGAAGAAGTTAAATTATTTTAAGGAAAGCAGCAATATGAAATTTATTAAAGCAAATCAAGTTAGCGGGCTTATTAACAGCAACTCTTTTATAGGACTATGCGGGTTTGTAGGCATCGGATCTGCTGAAGAAATTCTATCTCAGATTGAGAAATCATTTTTAGAAAAAGGACAGCCTAATAATTTAAGCGTCATTTTTGCAGCAGGAATCGGAGACGGCAAAGGAAGAGGCGCAGGACATTTAGGGCATAAAGGACTTGTAAAAAGAGTTATAGCAGGACACTGGGGATTAGCTCCAAAACTCGGCGAATTAGCCAATAATAATGAAATTGAAGCATATAATCTTCCTCAGGGAGTTATTTCTCAAATGTTCAGAGAAATGGCAGCAGGAAAACCCGGAATACTTTCGCATGTAGGACTTGGAACTTTTGTTGATCCTGAACTTCAGGGAGGAAAACTTAACAGTGCAACAACTGAAGATATTGTTGAAAGATGTAAGTTTAGAGGACAGGATTTATTATTCTTCCATGCTCCGAAACTGGATTATGCCGTATTAAGAGGTACTTCAGCGGATGAAGACGGAAATATCTCTTTTGAAGAAGAAGCTCTTACGCTTGAAGCTTTATCTGTAGCTACTGCCGTTAAAAATAATGGAGGAAAAGTTTTTGTACAAGTTAAAAGAAAAGTAAGAAGAGGAAGTATACCTCCGAAAGAAGTAAAAATTCCAGGAATTTTAGTAGATTATGTAGTTATAGCTGAAACTCCTGAAAATCATATGCAGACATTCGGAGAATACTATAATGAAGGATATGTTAAAAATCACTTTATTGTAGAAGGAAGCCTTAAAGAAGTAAAACTTGATGAAAGAAAAATCATTTCAAGAAGATGTGCAATGCTTTTGGATAAGAGCAAAAAAATACTTAACTACGGCATAGGAATGCCTGAAGTTATAGCAATGGTAATAAATGAAGAAGGTCAGGAGCAATACTTTACGCCTACAGTTGAGCCCGGAGCAATCGGGGGGACTCCTATGGGCGGACTCAGTTTCGGAGCGACATATAATGCAACTGCAATAGTTGATCAGCCATATCAATTCGACTTCTATGACGGAGGAGGATTAGATATGGCATTTTTAGGACTTGCGCAATGCGATCAATACGGAAATATCAATGTTTCTAAATTCGGACCTAAGATCGCAGGCTGCGGAGGATTTATTAATATAACTCAGAATGCAAAAGAAGTTGTATTTTTAGGAACTTTTACAACAGGCGGATTAAAAATAGGTGTTGAAAACGGAGAACTTAGAATTCTTCAGGAAGGAAAAGTTAAGAAATTTGTTAAAAATGTAGAACAAATTACATTCAGCGGCAAGACAGCTAATGAAAACAATAAAAAAGTTACTTATGTAACTGAAAGAGCCGTTTTTGAGCTTGCTAAAGAAGGATTAAAACTTGTAGAAATAGCCCCGGGGGCGGATCTTCAAAAAGATATATTAGATCAAATGGAGTTTAAGCCTATTGTATCTGATGAATTGAAATTGATGAAATCAAAAATCTTTATTGATGAAAAAATGGGTTTGGTATTTTAATTAAAAAATAATAAAGGGGTTTTTTTATATGGTTTTTGGAACAATTGGTATTATATTATCATTGGCACTTTTAATGTATCTGGCATACAGAGGATTTTCGGTTTTAATTATATCTCCTATCCTTGCATGCTTGGCAGCAATATTGAGCGGAATTGACACAGGAAGCGTTCATATTTTAGCTACATATACGGAAACATTTATGAGCAGTTTAGCAGGATATGTAAGAAATTATTTTCCTATTTTCCTACTCGGAGCTATATTCGGCAAGGTAATGGATGATACAGGTTCGGCAAAAAGTATTTCATATTTTATCTGCGAAAAATTCGGTAAAGATAAAGCTATACTTGCTATAGTTCTTGCCTGCGCTGTACTTACTTACGGCGGAATATCTTTATTTGTTGTAGCTTTTGCTATTTATCCTGTTGCAGCGGCTTTATTCAGAGAAAGCGGAATACCTAAAAGATTCATTCCCGGAGCAATTGCTTGCGGAGCTTTCACTTTCACAATGACAGCTTTGCCTGGAACGCCTCAAATTCAAAATGCTATACCAATGCAGTATTTCGGAACAGATGCTTATGCGGCTCCTGTTCTTGGAATTATAGGGGCTATACTTATGGGAACAGGTGGTGTAGTATGGCTTCAGAGAAGAGTAAAAGCAGCTATGGCTAAAGGCGAGGGATACGGAATTCATAATAATGAACCACAGGTATCAGAAGAAAATTTAGTAAAACTGCCTCCGTTCGGAATTGCAATTCTTCCTATTCTTTTAGTTTTAATTGTAGGACTTATTACTTCTAAATTTATATTCCCTAAATTAGATCTTTCTTACCTTACAAATTACGGAACAACAGCTACAAAAGTTGTAGGAAACTGGAGCTTAATTATTTCATTAATAGTTTCTATAGTGGTTGCAATTCTTCTTAACTTAAAGAGAATGGAAAGCGTTACTAAAACTCTTACCAACGGAGTATCAGGAAGCTTCCTTGCTGTAATGAATACAGCATCTGAAGTAGGATACGGAAATGTTATTGCTTCAATGGCGGCATTTGCTGTTGTTAAAGGAGCTTTACTTGGAATTTCTTCAAACCCTCTTGTTTCTGAGGCAATCTCTGTTTCTGCCCTTGCGGGTGTTACAGGTTCTGCATCAGGAGGATTAAGTATAGCCCTTGAAGCACTTAGTCAGACATATTTAAAAGATGCTTTAGCTAATAATATAAATCCTCAGGTTCTTCACAGAATAGCTTCCATGGCCTGCGGAGGGCTGGACACAATGCCTCATAACGGCGCCGTAATAACAGTTCTTGCCGTTACAGGAATGACCCACAGGGAATCATATGGGGACATTGCAATGTGTACCGCCGTAATTCCTGTTATAACAGTTGCAATTTGTATTGTGCTTGCTAGTTTTGGCGTATGCTGATTTTATTATCATTAAAAAAATTAAATCATAACGGCAGAAATTAATTAATATAGAAAATATTTTTATTAAAATAAAATTTTCAAAAATAATTTAGGAGGAATAATTGTGAAATTTGAAGATTTAAAAGTGGGAATGAAAGCTGAAGTTTCTAAAACTATAACTGAAACAGATGTAGTTTTATATGCTGGAATTACCCTTGATACGAATCCTGCTCATTTAAATGAAGTTCATGCACAGCAAACTGCATTCAAACATAGAATAGCTCATGGAATGCTTACCGCAGGACTTGTATCGGCAGTTTTAGGAACAAAACTTCCGGGAGAAGGAAGTATTTATATGGGACAGGAATTAAAATTTACAGCGCCTGTATATTTTGGAGATACAATCACAGCCTGCTGTGAAATTGTAGAACTTATACCTGAAAAAAACAGAGTAATTCTTTCTACTACTTGTACAAACCAAGATGGAAAAGCTGTTCTAACAGGAAAAGCAACTATAATGAAAAAATAAAATAATTAAAAATAAAAAAAATTGATTTAAAGATTATCATCAGGAGGACCAGAATGGAATTTAATTTACCTAAAACACATGAGCTTTTCAGACAAATGATTAAAGAATTTGCTGAAAAAGAGGTAAAACCTTTAGCAACAGAACTTGACGAGGAAGAAAGATTTCCTGTTGAAACTGTTAAGAAAATGGCAGAAATCGGACTTATGGGCATACCTATTCCTAAAGAATACGGCGGAGCAGGCGGAGACAATTTAATGTATGCTATGGCTGTTGAAGAATTATCAAGAGTTTGCGGTACTACAGGAGTTGTTCTTTCAGCACATACTTCTCTTGGAACTTGGCCTATACTGCAATTCGGTACAGATGCTCAAAAACAAAAATATGTTCCTAAACTTGCAAGCGGAGAATGGATAGGAGCATTCGGACTTACAGAACCAAATGCAGGTACAGATGCAGCAGGACAGCAGACAGTAGCCGTATTAGATGAAGCTACTAATGAATGGGTAATTAACGGTTCAAAAATATTCATAACAAATGCAGGATATGCGAATGTATATGTAATATTCGCAATGACAGACAAATCAAAAGGATTAAAAGGAATTTCATCATTCATAATAGAAGCTGGAACTCCTGGATTTACAATCGGTAAAAAAGAGAAAAAATTAGGAATCAGAGGTTCTGCAACCTGCGAATTAATATTTGAAAATGCAAGAATACCAAAAGATAATCTGCTTGGAGAGGTAGGAAAAGGATTTAAAATTGCTATGATGACTCTTGACGGAGGAAGAATAGGAATAGCATCTCAGGCATTAGGACTTGCACAAGGCGCTCTTGATGAGACAGTATCTTATGTTAAAGAAAGAAAGCAATTCGGAAGAGCAATAGCTAATTTCCAAAATACTCAATTCCAATTAGCTAACCTTGAAGTAAAAGTAGAAGCTGCAAGACTTTTGGTTTACAAAGCGGCATGGAGAGAAAGCAATCATCTTCCATATTCAGTAGATGCGGCAAGAGCAAAACTATTTGCATCAGAAACAGCAATGGAAGTAACAACTAAAGCAGTTCAGCTTCATGGCGGATACGGATATACAAGAGAATACCCTGTTGAAAGAATGATGAGAGATGCTAAGATAACAGAAATTTATGAAGGAACATCAGAAGTTCAAAGAATGGTAATAGCAGGCAGTCTTTTGAAATAAGCCAATTAGCAAATAAAATATTTATGGAGGAATAGAAATGAAAATAGTAGTTTGTATAAAACAGGTTCCAAATACAACAGAAATAAAACTAGATCCTGTAAAAGGTACATTAATAAGAGATGGGGTTGTTAGTATAATGAATCCTGATGATAAAGGCGGATTAGAAGAAGCTCTGAAATTAAAAGATAAATTCGGAGCACATGTAACCGTAATAACAATGGGACCTCCTCAGGCAGAAGCTATATTAAGAGAAGCTTATGCAATGGGAGCAGACAGAGCAATTCTTTTAACAGATAGAAAATTTGGCGGCTCAGATACATTAGCAACTTCTAATGCATTAGCGCAGGCTTTAAGAAATATAGAAGCTGACCTTATTATTTCAGGAAGACAGGCAATAGACGGAGATACTGCTCAAGTTGGTCCTCAAATTGCAGAACATTTAGGATTACCTCAAATATCTTATGCAAAAGAAATAGAATATAACAAAGCAGATAATTCATTAACAGTAAAAAGACTTATAGAAGATGGATACTATTTACTAAATGTTCAATTGCCTGCTCTAGTAACAGTATTATCAGAAGCTAATACCTCAAGATACATGAGAGTAAAAGGGATAGTAGAAGCTTATGATAAAGAAATTGAAACATGGTCAGCAGAAACTATAAAAATAGACACAGCATTGATAGGACTTAGCGGATCTCCTACAAAAGTAAAAAAATCATTTACTAAAGGAGCTAAACAAGCAGGTAAAGTATTTGATGTGGATACAAAAGAAGCTGTTAATATCATAATTGAAAAATTAAAAGAAAAATTTGTTATTTAATTAACAAAGAACCTTAGAACGAAGGAGATAAAATAATGAATTTAAGCGATTATAAAGGAATATTAGTATTTGCAGAACAAAGAGACGGCGTACTTCAGAATGTAGGTTTGGAATTAATAGGAGAGGCAAAAAAACTTGCAGCTAAACTGGAGGTACAAACAGTAACAGCCACCTTAATAGGACATAATATAGGAAATTTAGCTCAGACTTTAATAGAATACGGTGCAGATAAAGTATTAGTAGTAGATAATGAAACTTTAAAACAATATGATACCGAAGCTTATACGCAAGTATTTAAAGCAATAATAGATGCTAAAAAACCTGAAATAGCATTATTCGGGGCAACAACTTTAGGAAGAGACTTAGCACCGAGAGTATGTTCAAGACTTGCAACAGGACTTACAGCAGACTGTACAAAATTGGATATAGATGATGAGACAAAAGTCTTCGGAATGACAAGACCTGCATTTGGAGGAAACTTAATGGCTACAATAGTATGTCCAGACCATAGACCTCAAATGGCAACTGTAAGACCCGGCGTAATGCAGAAATTAGCTAAAGAAGCAGGAAGAAAGGGAGAAGTAGAGCAATTCCCTGTAACAATAGACACATCTAAAATGAAAGTAAAAATCTTAGATATAGTAAAAGAAACAGCTAATAAAATAGACATAACAGAAGCTAAGATATTAGTGTCAGGAGGAAGAGGAGTAGGCTCAAAAGAAAACTTTAAGAATCTTGAAGCAGTAGCATCTAAAATAGGAGCTGTAGTATCAGCATCAAGAGCAGCAGTAGATGCAGGATTAATAGATCATGACAGACAAGTAGGTCAGACAGGTAAGACAGTAAGACCTAATATATACTTTGCATGCGGAATATCAGGAGCAATTCAGCATATGGCTGGAATGGAAGAATCTGAATTTATAATAGCAATAAATAAAGATAAAGATGCTCCTATGTTTGGAATAGCAGATTTAGGAATAGTGGGAGATGTAAATAAAGTACTTCCTCTATTGGCTGAAGAGTTAGGAAAAGCAATAGATGCTAAAAAAGCTAAGTAATTAAAATAATTATTTTATTAATAAAAGAGAGCTCACAGATAAAATATAAAACATTTTGTCTGCGGGCTCTTTAATATTATATAGGATTTTATATATTTTGATGCTTATGTTTTTTAAATACTATATGATAAGCTTATTGAATATTAAAAAATCTTAATTAAAACAAAATAATTTACTTTATATTAAAATATGATAAAATTAAAAATATAATTTTCAAAGGTTCAAATATGCTTAAAAATCAAAATATATCAAAGATTCTAATCACAGAAGAACAAATAAATAAAAAAGTTAAAGAATTAGCTTCTCAAATTTCAAATGATTTAAAAGACAAGGAAAATATACCATGCATTATAGGATTATTAAAAGGTTCTTTTATATTTACTGCCGATCTTTCAAGATATATAGATGTTCCCATTGAAATTGATTTTATGATAGTATCAAGTTACGGAAATAATCAAATAGGTTCTGAAATTAAAATACTTAAAGATGTTGATATACCGCTTACAGGAAGAGATGTTATTATAGTGGAGGATATTATAGATACAGGATATACTTTAGAAAAAATATGCGAAATTCTCCGCACAAGAAATGTAGCATCTCTGAAAATATGCACACTTCTAAATAAACCCTCCAGAAGAAAAGTTGATATAAAAATAGACTATAACGGCTTTGATATAAATGATGAATTTGTTGTGGGATACGGAATAGACTATGCCCAGAAATACAGAAATCTTCCATATATAGGCGTTGTTGAATAATAAATAAATTGCTGATCATATTTTATTAGCAATAATAAAAAATTATTATTTTAATATAAGTTTAAATAATATTTATAAAGCTCTTTTTTTACGCAATATAAACTTACTCCCTTTATAGGACTTATTTTCAAAGTAATAGTAGCCAATTTTATTTTTCTTGCTTCATTAATATATAAATATCTTTCTCTCAAAGCATTTATAATATCTATAGTTATAATATTATCATTTACATTTTTAATATAATAATCATAAGCTTCGCTGATTTTTTCCATACTATAATCAATAGTATTAATTATATTAAAAAAATTATTTTCTGTAAATCGGCTTGTAAATATTATAAGCTTCAAATCATAATTTTCATCTGATAGAACTTTGCTTAAAATATTGTTGTATTCTAATATTATTAAATTGGTATCTCTAGCGCTGTCTTTATTTTTTCTTTCGCATTTTGAAAACACATCGGCTATGCCTACTTTATTTTCCTCAAAAAGTTTTTTCTTGTTCTGCTTAGAAGAAATAAGATAATTATAATCAATATCAAAACTATATGATATTATTTTCCAAAACTCGCTTCTTTTGCTTGCATAATACCAAGCATTTTCTTTTTCTCTGCAGCTCAATTTTTCGAATTTTTCTCTGTTGGTATACAAAGGCACAGGAAAAGTACCTAATATTAAAACCCTCATTTTATTAGGAAAAAAATTAATATCGTCAAATATATGTTCTTCCATAATACATAATCAAAACATTTAATGCATACAGCTATTTCAAATTCGCATTAAAGATCCTCTTTATTATATCCAGTAATTATTTCAGAACCTTTGCCGCATTTAGTAATAGCTATAGGAGAAACATTAAGCTCCCTAGACAATATCTCTATTATCTTAGGAGAACAAAATCCTCCCTGACATCTTCCAAGTCCTGCACGCACTCTTCTTTTTATACCGTCAATAGACTTAGCTCCTATAGGATTTTTTAATGCATCCAATATTTCGCCCTCCGTTACCTTTTCGCATCTGCAGATTATATGACCGTATAAAGGATTTTCTTTTATAAGTTTGTTTTTATCATCATTAGAAAGAGAATTAAAATGTACTATTCCTTTTCTCTTTTCTATAAAGCTTTCTTTTTTCTCAAGATTTGCTTTTTTACTTACAATATCTGCAATCATAAGACCGATGGCCGGGGAGGAAACAAGACCTGGAGATTCTATACCTGCACAATCAAAAAATCCTTCGCAGTCTTCAATTTCTTTAATAATAAATTCATGATTATCCTCATGAGGTCTAAGTCCGCAGAATGAAGTAATAACTTTATTATACGGTATATTTTTTACAGTAAGTTTTGACTTCTCTATAATCTGAGCAAGTCCTTCGGCTGTTGTATTTAATCCCTCTTTATCATCTATATCAATAGCGGTAGGTCCAAGCATTATATTGCCATGTACTGTAGGAGTTACCAATATTCCTTTACCTAATTTTGTAGGAAGAGCAAATATTGTTGAAGCTACCAAGTTATCAGCATCATTATCAAGAAGTATATAATCTCCTCTTCTAGGTGTAATATTTATTTTGTTTTTGCTCATCATATTATGAAACTTATCAGCATAAACTCCTGCAGCATTAACTATATATTTAGCTTTTATAATACCTCTATTAGTTTCGGCTTCAAATGTTCCGTCAGTAAGTTTTTTAATATTAGTTACTTCTGTATTGAATTTAAATTCAACTCCGTTGGAATAAGCATTTTCAGCATAAGCAATATTTAATATAAAAGGATCCACTATGCCTCCAGTAGGAGCATATAAAGCAGCCGCAACATTATCATTTAAATTAGGCTCTTTTTTATGAACCTCTTCTCTGTTTAATATCTGAAGTTCTTCAACTCCGTTTTTTATTCCTCTGTCATATATAGCCTTCAAATTAGGAATATCTTCCTCATTTGTGCATACCACCAAAGAACCATTTTGCCTAAAAGGAATATCTAAATCCTCCGCCGTTTTTTTCATCATCTTATTGCCGAGAACATTTAATTTAGCCATAAGAGATCCCGTCGCAGCATCAAATCCTGCATGCACTATTCCGCTGTTTGATTTTGAAGTACCAGAGCATACATCTTCTCCCATTTCAGCAACGCATATATCGGCTTTGTATCTGGATAATTCACGGGCAGAAGAAGTGCCTGATACTCCTGCTCCTATAATTAATACATCATACATAATATATATTTCCTCTATAAATTATTTTTAATTATATATTAAAGAATTTAATAAAAATATAGGCTTATTGCTGTTATGCCCAGCCTCTTGATCTTTCAACTGCTTTTTTCCAGCCCATATATTTTTTATTTCTCTCCTCTTCGGAAAGCAAAGGAATAAACTCTCTTTCTAATTTCCATCTGCTTGAAATTTCATCTTTATCCTTCCAAAATCCTACGGCAAGCCCAGCCAAATAAGCAGCACCTAAAGCTGTAGTTTCCGTTACCTGAGGACGCAAAACTTTTGTATTAATAATATCGGATTGAAACTGCATCAGGAAATTATCTCTGCAGGCTCCTCCGTCAACCTTTAATGAAGATAATTCTACTCCGCTGTCGGCAACCATAGCATCAATAACATCTTTACTCTGATAGGCTATAGCCTCCTCAGCTGCTCTTATTATATGGCTTCTATTAACACCTCTTGTAATTCCCACCAAACAGCCTCTGGCATACATATCCCAATAAGGAGCGCCGAGACCTACAAATGCAGGTACTAAATAAACCCCGTTGGTATCCTTCACTTTAGATGCAAAATATTCCGTATCTTTCGCATCATGAAGAAGTCTTAACTCATCGCGTATCCATTGTATAACTGCCCCTGCTATAAATACAGAGCCTTCCAAAGCATATTCTATTTTTCCATTGTGTCCGATGCCTATAGTTGTAATTAGTCCGTTCTTGCTTAATATAAAATTTTCTCCTATATTCATAAGGATAAAACTTCCAGTACCATATGTATTTTTAGTATCTCCTTTATTAAACCCTGCCTGTCCGAATAATGCAGACTGCTGGTCTCCTGCTATTCCAGATATAGGCACTTCTTTACCGTTGATATTGGCATAACCGTAAATACAAGAAGAATCTTTTACCTCTGGAAGCATACTTTCAGGTATATTCAATTCTCTTAAAATATTATTATCCCATTTCAAATCTTTTATATTATATATCATAGTTCTTGAAGCATTTGTATAGTCTGTAACATGAACTTTACCGCCCGTTAATTTCCATACAAGCCAAGTATCTATAGTACCGAAAAGCAAATCTCCTTTTTCGGCCTTTTCTCTTGCTCCTTGTACATTATCAAGTATCCACTTTATTTTAGTTCCTGAAAAATAAGCATCAACCACCAAACCTGTATTTTCTCTTATATAAGCATCAAAACCTTTTCTCTTTAATTCGTCGCAAATAGAAGCTGTTCTTCTGCATTGCCATACTATTGCATTATAAATAGGCTCTCCCGTATTTTTATCCCAGACAACAGTTGTTTCCCTTTGATTTGTAATTCCAATAGCTGCTATCTCTTCAGGCTTAACTCCTGCAATCTGTATAGCCTCCTGCAAAACGCCGAATTGAGTAGCCCAAATTTCGGATGCATTATGCTCAACCCAGCCTTCATAAGGATAAATTTGAGTAAACTCCTTTTGAGCAACAGACACCATATTTTGATCATAATCAAATACTATAGCTCTGCTGCTTGTTGTACCTTGATCTATTGCAACAACATATTTTGACATACTGATACTCCTTTAATTTTATTATTTTCTTGAAAATATTTTTCCTACAGTAAAATCATAAATAACGGCGCCTAAAACTCCTCCCGCTATAGGTCCCACAACTGGTACAATCCATATATTGGTGCCGTCTGTAATTCCGTTATTTTTAAATCCTGCGGCAACAGTAAAAAGTCTGGGAGCTAAATCACGGGCAGGATTAACAGCATAGCCATGCATAAATCCAAAAGATGTTCCAATGGCAACTATTATAAGACCGACTATTATAGGTCCTAAATTAGCTCCTGCAGGAATATTATCTGCATCCCCAGTTGCAAGTATTAAAAATACTAAGAGAAATGTGCCAGTTATTTGATCTATAAGGCCATATAAAAATCCAGATACAGCAGGAAAAGTTGCAAACACTCCCGCAGTATTTTCAAAATTAGGATCAATTTCTATCCATTTGCCGTAATAAACTGCAAATACTATAGCGGCTCCTATAAAAAAACCTATCATCTGTGCAAATATATAATACCAAACTTTAGACCATTGAAATCTTCCTGTAACAGCTAATGATAAAGTAACGGCAGGATTTAAATGCGCACCGCTTATTTTACTTGATGCATATATGCCGAATGTAACAGCAAGTCCCCAAGCTATATGTATATTTATAGCCGTTCCGTTATTTCCCACAACAACCGAAGCAACAACGCCTAATCCAAATAAAGCTATAATCATAGATCCTATTATTTCGGCTAAAAATTCGGATTTTCTGCTATACATTAATTAATTCCTCCTACTCTGTACTGTTCACATACAGGACATCTCTTTGGAGATTCAAAATCCGTATGCATATATCCGCATTTTCCGCATTGCCATTTATTTACACCCTCTATATTTTTTCCTAAATATTTTTCAAACATTTTTCTATGCCCTTCTTCTATTTTTCCAACATGCTCAAAAAGTATGGCTATATCATTAAAACCTTCTGCTCTTGCTGTTTCTGCAAATTTTAAATACATTTCTTCTGATTCATATATCTCTCCTTTAATAGCATCTTGCAGATTCTCATCTTTAGAAAATATGCCATGATAACGCTCAAACCAAAGCTTTCCATGCTCCTGCTCGTTTCTGGAAGCTTTTTCATAAAACAATGCCAAATCCTCCATACCTTCTTCCCTAGCTTTCTGTGCATAGTACATATATTTGCATCTGGCAATAGCCTCTCCTATAAAAGCCGTTTTCAAATTTTCATTTGTCTTTGAATCTTTTAAATCCATGCATTACCTCCGTAACTTAATTAAGCATATTAAATAGTATATAAACTTTATCGGATAAATATTTAATAAAGAAGCTTTTTTTAAAAAAATAAAAAATTACTTTAATTATTGCTAGGTTTTTATTTTTTAATTTTATTTCTTCTTGATTTTTCTTTTCTTCTCTTTTTTTTGCTAAAATAAAAAGTAAATAATGATTTATCATCATAAGTTTTATAAACTGTTTCACAAAATTAATTTTTTCATAAAATATTACTCCTAAATTTTTTAAGATTTTATTTATATTTATTTAACAATGAAGTTAAATCTTTAAAATAAATCTCCTAACATTTAATAATATAAAAGTATACACAATAAATTATTATTGTCTATTAAAAATATTATTAAAATTATAATGAATTTATATCAAATATAATGACATATTTAATTTATATGAAAAAAATAAACAATATGTAAAATATGTATTATATTATTTTTAATAACCTCTGCTTATTGCCAATACCACCTCTTTAGCTATTGCTCTGCCCGATAATTTAGCTACTTTATTAGCGTCTTTAATGTTTCCCGCATTTACAGTAATACCGCTTATATTAATAACAGGATTATTATTATTTATACTGTTTTTTAATTGCTGGCTTTGTATATACTCCCATTGCTTAGTTTCATTGTGATTTAATATTCTCTCGCCCTGAGAAGCCCATACTAAAGTTTTATCGGTGTTATTAGGGCTGCTTCCTATAAGATTTTTAAAATACTGCTCGTTAGAGCTAGGCACATAACCGCCAGATGAAAAGCTAGGTATTTCAGGAAGAGGCGTCATTGCTATAGCCGCTATCTGCCCTGCGGCTGCCGCAGTTACTAAACCTACATACAAAGGTACCAATACAGGAGGAAAAGCCGAACCTGCCGCTGCTGCCTGAGCAATACTGCTTGCTAATGCTACAGTGGCATTAAATATTCCTGCTGCCTTATCCATTACAGCTTGTTTTCTTTGCAGCTGCGCTTTTTTTATCGCCGCCTGTCTTTCTGCCTCTTCCTTAGCTAGCTGCGCTTCTTCCTCTCTTATTCTCTGCTGTTCTTCAGCCTCTTCCTGTGCCTGTCTGTTGGCTTCCAATGCCTGCTGTTCTTCTTCCAATTTATTTTCTAATGCCTCTCTCTGCTCCTGATATTTCAGATAAACCTCTTCGGTTTCATGCTCTCCGAGTTCCTCGTTTAATTCGGTTATTCGCTCCCTTATCTTTTCAATATTCTTTTCTCTGTCCTCTTCGGCCTTTTGTAAATCCTCCATTTGTTTTTCATATGCTTTTGTCTGCTTGTCAAGATTATCTTCTATAGCCTTAAGCTGCTTATCAAGACTGTCTTGTACTTTTTCTAAATTGTTATCCCACATTTCAGACCATATATTTGCTATAGAGTTAATAGCGTTCTGCGCATGTCCTAATATGCTTTGCCAGCTTTCCGCCAGTGCTTCGGAAATAGTTTTATCTTTAAAATTACTGAGCCTAGCCTCAGTATCTGCTATATCCTTATATAATGCGTCTAATTCTTCGGCTCTTGCATCCTGCTCCTCTTGGCTTAAAAGAAGTATTTCTCTTACTTTTCTTTTCTGCTCCTGAAGTCTGTCATTAAGATATTTTTTTTCATTTTCTAAAAGCATTTGATTTTTTTCTTTTTCGTCATCTATAGTATTGCTTATTATTTTTTTATTCGCCTCATATTCTTTTTCTATCCTTTTTATATTATCCTCTTCCTTCTTCCTTTTATTCAAGGCATCAAGCTTGTTTTTGCTTTCTGCAGCTATTTTTACTAATTTATTTAAATATGTTTTTTCTGCTTCAGTCTGATTTTTACCCTCCTTATTAAGATTAATATACAATTCTTCGGCAAGATTTAATTTTTTGCTGTAATATTCCTTATCCAGTTCTTCAAGCTCTTCATTTTTCTTTTCTTCGTCTTCTGCTGTCTTGTTAATAAGCTGTTTCTGCAGTTTATATCTTTCTTCAAGCTCTGCTAATTTATCTTTATCGGCTTCGGCTCCCTGCTTTACAGCCTCATTATATTCATTCTGCTTTTCAATATTTTTTCCTAAAAATCTATTTTGTATTTGCAGTGCTGCGGCAGTTATTTTATCTGATTTTTTTCCCGCTTCATTAAAATCTTCAAGTGCTTTGTTATAGTCTTTAAGCGCTTTGTTATATTCTTCCTGCATCATTTTATTTTTTGTTTCATCTATTTTTTGTCCCCCATTCCATATATCATCATAGTAATAAGTATAAGATGCATTTTTCTTTTTCTCTTGTAAGTTTTTTTCCGCCTCGTCTAAAGCCTGCTTTCTAGCCTCAACTAATTTTTTTGCCTCTTCAGATAATTTTTTATTATTTATTGGTATAAAATGCACTGAGCCTACCCTCTCTATATCTCCGTTAGCTTTATCTATTGCTTCTAGTAAAGTAGGGAATGCTTCATTTATACCGAAGTTTTTTAATGAAAATATTTTAGTTCAGGAATTAAAACTGGTTCTTAAGCTAAAAGAGATACCATTAGATAATACTAATACGCTTATAACAAATAAAGCAAATATAATAAGCATTAAATAAATTAGAGAAAGAAATCAAACAATAATATATAATACAGAATAATAAAATTATAATTTAAATACTATTGACTGTATTAGTATATGATATATAATTTTTATTTATAATTTAGGAGTATATAAAATGAAAACAAAAATATTCATATTATTTATTGCAATAATGACATTTATTACTGCATCATGCATATCAAACAAAACTGATAATAAAAATATTATTACTATTAATGCAGGATCGCCTCCGAAAACAATAGATCCAAGCTTAAATACTGCATTAGACGGATGCTATTATATAATTCATGCCTTTGAAGGATTAACTACAAAATCTAAAGAAGGAGAAATAATAGGAGGAGCCGCTGAAAACTGGGAAATATTGGATAACGGAACTAAATATATATTTCATTTGAGAACTAATGCCAAATGGTCTGACGGAAAACCTGTTACAGCTTCAGATTTCGTATACAGCTGGAAAAGAGTAGTAGATCCTGCGGTAGGAAGCAAATACAGTTTCCAGCATGAACCTGTAAAAAATGCAAAATCTATAACGGCAGGAAAAATGCCTGTTGATAGCTTGGGAGTAAAAGCCGCAGACGATTATACTTTAGAAGTTATATTGGAGGCACCGACAGCTTACTTTTTGGATTTGGTTGCCTTTACAACTTTCTACCCTATAAGAAAAGATATAATTGATAAATACGGAGATACTTGGAGTTTAAAAGCAGAAACTTATATAGGAAACGGTCCATTTAAAGCTTTGGAAATAAATCAAGATGAAAGCATAATTATGGTAAAAAACACTAATTATTATAATATAGAAGAAGTTGTACCTGAAAAATTAAAATTTGTGCTTATGCAAAATGAAACTGCATCTGTTGCAGGAATAAAGGAAGGCTCTATAGACTTCTCAAGAATAATTCCCACACAGGATATAAAATCATTAATGAAAGAAGGCTTATTACAAATCAAACCTGTACTTGCATCATATTTTTATTGTTTAAATGTAACAAATGAGGTATTAAGCGATATAAGAGTCCGCAAAGCTCTTGCACTAGCAATAGACAGAAATTATATAGTAGAGCAAGTTACAAAAGGAGGAGAAACACCCGCTGATGCTTTTGTTCCTTACGGCATTAAAGATATTGAAGGAAATTTCAGAGAAAACGGAGGCGGATTCTTTGATATAAACAAAGAAAATTATCAAAAAAATATAGAGGAAGCTAAAAGATTAATTGCTGAAGCAGGATATCCTGAGGGAAAAGGCTTCCCAGTATTTGAATTCAAATCGGATCCGGGATTTCATATAGCAGTATTTGAAGCCGTTCAGCAAATGTGGAAAGAACATTTAGGTATAGATACTAAAATAGTTCAGGAAGAATGGGCTGTATTCTTACAAACAAGATATGATAAAAACTTAAGCTTATGCCGAGGCGGCTGGTTTGGTGATTTTAATGATCCTATAAATTTTTTAGGATTATATACAAGTTATTCTCCGAACAATTACAGTTCCTACAGCAACGCTATGTACGATGCATACATACAAACAGCTCTTACTGCAGGAGATCAGAAAATAAGAATGGAAGCTATGCATAAGGCAGAAGAACTGCTTGTAAATAGTTTTGCAGTAATACCTATGTATTTTTACACAGAACCTTTGCTTATTAATCCCAAATTAAAAGATGTTTATTATGATGCTTTATCTATGCATAAATTTACTTATGCCTATAAAGAATAATAAAATAAAAGGCATTAATATTTTCAGAATTTTTAATTTTATTTTTTAATATAGCTGAAAATAAAAAAATATAAAAATATATAGACTATTTTTTTTATTTATAGTAATATATAAATGTTTTAATAATTAAATTTAATTTATTTAGGAATATAAGTTAATACAGCTTAAAGCATTATTATGAGAATACTAATTGCCGTTACAAGTTCAATAGCCGCATACAAAATCCCAATGATGGTAAGTATGCTTAAAAAACAAGGTCATGAAATAATCTGCGCCGTTACAAAAAATGCGCAGAATATGGTTGGAATTAAAGCTCTTGAAACTATGAGCAAAAATAAAGTAATAACGGATCTGTGGAATGAAGATGATGTTCTAAGGCACATTCATATCAATAAAGAAACGGATATAATGCTTATAGCTCCGGCTGATGCTAACATTATAGGAAAAATATCTAATGGTATATGCGATGATGCCGTAAGCACTATAGCATGCGCTTATACCAACAAAAAATATTTTGCTCCGGCTATGAACCCTTATATGTGGATTAATAAGGCAAATCAGAAAAATGTTAAATATATGATAGAAGAATTAGGATATGAATTAATAAGTCCTGAAAGCGGAGATATGGCTTGCAATGATGAGGGAGTCGGAAGAATGGCAAATATCGATTCTATAATTGAAACTATAACTTCAGGCACAGAAAAATATAATAATATTCATTTTACCATCACTTCAGGAGCCACAAGAGAATGGATAGATCCGATAAGATACATAACTAATAATTCAAGCGGAAAAATGGGAGCTTCCATATATAAGGAAATATATGATAACGGAGGAATATCCACATATATAGAAGGACAGGTTGATGAATCTGTTACGGTTGGAAAGAATGATAAAAAAATTAAGATTGATACCGCAAAAGAATTGCAGGACAATGTATTAAAAGAACTTGATAATACAGATATACTTATTATGTCTGCAGCGCCTTTAGATTTCAGACCTTCCGAATTTTCTGATAAAAAAATTAAAAAACAAAATATAGCCAGTATAGAATTAACCGCAAATGAAGATATACTGGCTTCTTCAAAAGATAAAAAAAGAAGCTCATCTTTAATAGTATCTTTTGCCGCCGAAACTGCAGAAAATGATGAAGAGCTTAAAGAGTATGCCATAGATAAAATGAACAGAAAAAATGCTGATATGATAGTAGCTAATAAAATAAAGGACGCAATTGGAAAAGATACCAATAAAATAACGATTTTCTTTAAAGATGGGAGATTTAAATCATACCCTATGCTTAGCAAAAGAGAATGCGCTAAAGAAATAGTGTATACAGCTGTTTGCGAATGGAAGAAAAAAAATAACATTTGATTGCTTATAAAAAATAATATTATAGGATTTTGTATAATGAGTTATCTTTATGAAATAAAAGAAATTAGTAAAATATACGGACATGGAGGCAGCGCAACTCAGGCGCTTAAGTCTATTAATCTTACAATAGAAGAAGGAAAACTTACAGCCATATTGGGACCGAGCGGTTCAGGGAAAAGCACGCTGCTTAATATCTTGGGTGCTTTGGATAAGCCTACTAATGGGCAGGTATTATTTTTGGGAGAGGATATATCAAATTACAGCAGTAAAAGATTAGCTAAATTCAGAAGAGAAAATATAGGTTTTGTATTTCAAAGCTATAATTTGCTTCCCAATTTAACCGCTATAGAAAATGTGGAATTTTCTACAGAAATAACTGGACTTTCAAGAGATAATGCAGAAGAGGCTTTGAAATTATTAGGACTTGAACAGAGAATAAAACATTATCCTACAGAATTATCTGGAGGAGAACAGCAAAGAGTAAGTATAGCGCGTGCAATAGCAAAAAAACCTAAAGTGGTATTATGCGATGAACCAACAGGCGCTTTGGACAATAAAACGGGAGTTATGGCTCTTAAAATACTTAGGGATTTAAACAAAAATTTAGGAACAAGCATAGTATTAATAACTCATAGCAAGGAAATAGCCAAAATGGCGGATACTGTTGTAAAAATTTTAAGCGGAGAAGTATTAGACAAGTATGATGTGGATAATCCTCTAAATCCAGAGGATATAGAATGGTAAATATAAATAAAATAATTAATGGATAAAAATAAACAATTATGAATATAAAAACTAAACTACTATTTAGAAAAATTAATAAACAGCTTGCAATATTTATATCAGCCGTATTTATAGTAACATTAGCAGTTCTTTTCTTTGTTGCTGTAAAAACCGTATACAGAGATTTTAAGCTATCAGCAGAAAATTATTTTAAAGAAAATATATTAGATGATTTAGCGTTATTCGGAACATTCAATACTAATGATGTAGAAACTTTAAATAAAATTAAGGGTATTGATAAAGTTACTGCAAAACATAGATTTCAGGGAAAAATAGAAAACACTGATGCTATAATATACGGAACTGATAATTCTGAAGATTCAATTAATAAGCCGTATATATACAAAGGAAAATCTAAAATTGAAACTAATGAAATAGCTATTAATAAAAATTTTGCGAATGCTAATTCATTAAATATAGGAGATACCGTAAAAATAACTTTTAATGATGAAACAAACTCTTTTACTATAGCGGCTTTAGTGTCTTATCCGAATTATGTATTTCTTTTTAAAGACGGTGCAAGTACAGCATCCAAGTCTAAAGATTTTGCTGTCATAGAAATAAATGAAGAGCATTTTAAGTATATGCCTTATAATTCAATATATATAAAGTATTCGGAAAATGCCAATAAAAAAAATACTGAAAACTTAATAAGAACTAAATTAAAGCAAAAAATATTTTTCTTCACAGACAGAGAGCAGTCTGTCAATTATATGAATTATGAGCAGACATTGCTTCAAATAGATTCTTTTTCATATATCTGTCCTTCAATACTTCTTTTTATGGCTATACTTCTTCTGTATATCATACAAAGAAGAAATGTTGCAGTTGAAAGAAAGCAGATAGGCATAATTAAAGCAATAGGGCTTACGGATTTTTCTATAATGTTTATGTATATTAAATACTCTTTCTTAGTATCTTTTTTCGGAATACTTTTAGCTTTTATCTCAAATAAATTCCTGCTGCCTCCTATATTTAAAGCGCTTGGAAACATATTTGATATGCCTAATTTTACATACAATGTCTATATAGATCTATGGATAATATCAGCATTAATCATGCTGCTTGTATGCGTATTTTCAAATCTATTGGCGGCTGTTTCAATATTAAAGCTTAATCCCGCTCAATCTATGAGAGGAGAACCTCCTAAAAGCGGCGGAAAAACTCTTATAGAAAAGTTTAAAATTTGGAATAAATTTTCCTTCAATACCAGATATGCAATTAAAAATGCCTCAAGAAGCAAAACCAGATATTTAGCATCTCTTTGGGGAATGTTTGCAGCTATAAGTATGACAATATTTGCTCAGGGATTTAATAATTCTTTTGATTATTTTTTATATACGCTTTATGAAAAATTTGCATTATATGATGTTACCGCTACCGTAATACCTTCAAAATGGGAAGATAATTATGATATAACAACAAATGAAAGTGTAAAATATTATGATAAGGCGGCTATTTATCAATCAAGAATTTATCCTGCTTTTACTCATAACAATGAAAGTTTGTATATACCAGCTTTAATATATCAGGAAGGTTTTTCATCTCTTAATATACCTAATAATGAAAATGCAGAAGATTCAATAATGCTGCCTAAATATTTATCTGAAAAGTTAAATATAAAAGAAAATGATTATATAGGAATAGAATTATATACTCTTGGAAACAGCATAACAAGAAGGGTAAAAGTAAGTAAATTTTCAGACCAGCAAGGTATGTTCTATATTTATATGGATAAAAACTTTGCAGAAAAAACTTTTGAGATTCAAGATGTTTATAATACCTTATTTATAAGCACAAAAACAAACACCTCCAGAGATGAAATAAAAGATATATTGGATGCAAGCAAAGAAGTATCATATTACAGTTTTAGAAATGATGAATATGAAGCTTATAAAAATCAGATAGCCACTATATATTTATTAGTGCAGATACTCATATTCATTGCATTTTTACTTGGAGCCACATCTCTTTACGGAGTGGGAGTTATTACGCTTGCCACAAGAAGATACGAGTTTACGCTTCTTAAAGTTATGGGATACACCACTAAAGAAATTATGATTGCTTATTTAAAAGAAACAATAACACAGGTAATAATTGCAATTCCTTTAGGTATATCAGCAGGATATGGAATATTATATTTGGTAAAAAAACCATTTTCAAGCAAATTATTTTCATTTGTTCCGCATGTATACGAATCAAGCTATATACTTGCAATAGCGCTTCTTATAGCTGTTATATCATTTGTATCAATTATAAGTGCGCATTATATAAATAAATTGGATATGGTGGAAGGATTAAAAGACAGAGAAGAATAAAAAATATAAGAATAAAATATTTATAATTAAAAAGCATAATAAATATTTTTATAAAACAAATCTTTATAAAAGTTATAAAAAATACTTGACTTTTATTATCATTATAGTATAATAATAATCACTTCGCTGGTGTAGCTCAATTGGCAGAGCAGCTGATTTGTAATCAGCCGGTTGCGGGTTCAACTCCCATCACCAGCTCATTTTTTATCCCGCCTTAAATAAAAATACTTATAATTAATATTTCGATAATAAATTATAATCTGTAAGTTTAGGAATAATAATATATGTTTAAATTAAAAGATATAATTAATAAAAAAGGCGTATTTATAATAGCTGAGTCAGGATGCAATCATGAAGGAGATTTAAATACGGCAATAAAACTTGTTCAGGAAGCGGCTAAATCTGGAGCTGATGCCGTAAAATTTCAAAGCTTTACTCAAAAAACTTTATTCGCTTCTAAAGAATATACAAAAACTTTAAAATTAAAAGATAATGCTCTTGATGAAGTTGATAATATAGTATTTAAAAAAGAATGGTATAAACCTCTTATAAGAGAAGCTAAAAAAAATAAAATCATATTTATAACTACTCCTTTCTCAATAGAATCTATAAACGATATAGTTAATTATGATATACCTATAATAAAAATAGCTTCAGGCGATATAGATAATATACCTCTTCTTAATGCTGCGGCAAAAACTAAAAAACCTGTTATAATATCCGCAGGATTGGCTTCAAATAAAGATATAAAAGAAGCTTTAAAAATATTAAAAAACAATGAAACTGCTATACTTCATTGTTCGGTAGAATACCCTACTCCGATTGAGAATGCAAGACTCAACAGAATATCCGTAATGAAAAAACTATTTAAAAACCATATAATAGGATATTCGGATCATACAATAGGTATAGAAGCCCCTATTATTGCGGCTGGTTTGGGAGCAAAAATTATAGAGAAACATTTTACTGCATCTCCTGAAAAAAAGACGGGGGATCATATTATAAGCTTGGAAAAAAATTCTATGAATGAAATGATAAAATCAATTAAAAGCACATTAATAATGCTTGGAGGAGATTCGGCAGCTAAAAACGAACATATATTAAGCAGACAGGAAAAAAAAGAGCTTATATATGCCAAAAGAGGAATTTATCTAAATCATGCTATGCTTAAAGGAGAAGTTATTACTGAAAAAGATTTAATTACTTTAAGACCCTGTATAGGAATAGCCGCTAAATATTATAAAAAAGTTGTAGGAAAGACTTTGAAAGTTGATAAAAAATCAAATACCGCTTTGAGTTTCAAGGATTTAAAAAAATAAAATTTTTATTCATTTTATAGATAATTAAAGTTATTATTGTTTTTTATATAAAATGCAATTTAAATGGCATCATAATAGTTTTTGCTTTCTAAATCCGATTTATCATAATTTTTTATAGGTATTTTATTTCTTATAGCTGCATAAACCGTAGGCACTATAACAAGAGTAAATACTGACGAAACTAAAAGCCCTCCCAGTACAGCAATGGATAGCGGCTTATATATTTCATTTCCGCTTCCCCCTAATAATGCCATAGGTAAAAGTCCTAGTATGGTTGTAAATGTAGTCATAAGCACAGGACGAAGTCTTCTAGGTCCTGCCTCCAAAGCAGCTTCATCCGAGTTTATATGTTTATTGTACATAAGCTGATTCATATAATCAATAAGTACGATTCCGTTATTAACTACTATACCGATAAGAACTATAAAACCTATTGCACTATATACATTTAAAGTCTGATTTCCTATAATTAATGCTGTAAGAGAGCCTGCAAATCCGAAAGGAATTGCTAAAGCTATAACAAAAGGAGCTATAAGGGATTCAAACTGACTTGCCATTACAGCATAAACTAATATTAAAGCCAATACTAAAGCTAAAAACAGCTGTCTGAAAGCCTCATTCATATCTTCAAAATCTCCAGAATAATTAACAGCAAAACCTGAAGGTATAAACACATCTTTTTTTATTTTTTCTCTTATATCAAGCATTATCTTATTTAAAGCGCGGTTATAACCTGATGCTTTTATAGTTGTTATTCTTCTGCTGTCTTTTCTTTCTATTTTTGCAGGTCCGTAGCTTTTCTGCGAATATGCTATTGAAGATATCGGAACTACTGCTCCTGAAGCAGGTATCATAAGTCTTGATATATCATCTATTTTTAATCTGTCGGACTCTCTCAATTGTACATTAACATCTATATCTGTAACATCTGAATTTGCAGGCGTCATAGTTGTAGCCTTAGTTCCTGCAAAACTAGTTTTAATAATATTTGCTATCTGCTTAACATTAACTCCCATTTTTGCTGCAATTTCCCTATTAATATATATTTTTAATTCGGGATTAGAATCGTCTCTTGTAAGTCTGGGATCTCTTATACCTTCTATATCGTATACAGCATTTATTATATTGCTCGCTATTTCTGCTGATTTATCCAAATCATCACCTGAAAGCTCTATTTTTATTTCCTGTGCTCCTCTGTCCGTTCCTGCAGTACCGATTGAAAAAGCTGATACAGGCGATAAATTAATTTTGGCTGGATATGATATTAACTCGTTTCTTGTCATCTCTATATACTCATCAACTGTTTTTTTTCTGCCGTCATTTTTACCGATTAACTGCACTCTTATCTCAGCTTTATTTTCCTCAGAGCCAGATTTTACTCTGGACTGCATTTTATCAAAATCTTTTCCTATAACCGACATTACATTATCTTCCATTCTGGAAACAAAAGTCTGCGTCTGCTCCGATTTAGTACCAACAGGCATTTCCACATCTATTTTAAATTGCCCCTCGTCCGAACTTGGGAATCCTTCCTTGCCTATAAATATTAAACCGAATACTATTACCGACATTATTAATGATAATGAATATATAATAACTTTTTTTTTATTTTTTATAGAATAATTCAAAACAAGCGAATAAAAATTATTAATCTTATCATGCAGATTTTTATTTACAAAATTTTCTATTGGAATTAAAACTTTAATTTTCTTATTTGTTACAAGTCTTGCACCAAGCATAGGAACTATTGTAAGAGCAACAAATAAAGAGCCTATCATAGAAACAGTAACCGTAATGCATAGATCTCTGAATAGCTGTCCCGTACGCCCTTCAACAAAAAGAAAAGGAAGAAATACCGCTATAGTTGTAAGTGTGGAAGCGGATATTGCAAGAGATACCGAAGAAGTGCCTTTTATAGCTGAGGAATATTTACCATATCCATTATTACGGTAATAGAATATATTCTCAAGAACCACAATAGAGTTGTCAACCATCATGCCTATTCCCAAAACAAGACCAGACAGAGATATAATATTTAAAGTAATTCCAATAAAATACATTAAAGTAAAAGTAATGATAATTGATATGGGTATGGAAACTGCTATTATTGAAACCGTTTTTATATTCCATAAATAAATCATAAGTATTATTACGGCAAACAGTCCTCCCTGCCAAGCTGTATTGAAAACAACATTTATAGAATCGCTTACATTATCGGCACTATTGAATAAAATATCATATTCCACGCCTTCTGGAAGATTAAGACTGTCTAACTGTTTTTTTACAGACTTAGATACATTAACAGCATTGCCTCCTGATTCTTTATTTACAGAAACGGATATTGCGGGCATACCATTAACTTTTACTATCTCGGAATCGTCGCTGTATCCCAAATATACCTTTCCTATATCCTTTAATTTTATAGTAGTATCATTTGTCTTAAGATCCACAACAATATTTTCAATATCTTCCGCTGATGTAAACTCTCCCATAGTTCTTAATGTGTATTTATAAACGCCTTCATAAGTATCACCCCCTGATAGATTTTTATTTTCTGAAGAAAGAAGAGAAACTATGCTGTTAATATCTATTGCATAAGCATGAAGTCTATTTAAAATCAAATCTACTTTCATCTCAGTTTTAAGTCCGCCTCTGATTTCAGCTCTTGCAACTCCTGATGCCTGCTCTATTTTATTTAATATCTGATTATCTATAAGGGTATATAAAGCGCTCATATTATCCGTACCGAAGAATGCTATTTCCATTATGGGAGTCATATCTGAGGAAAATTTCAATACGGCAGGAGTATCAGCATCATCAGGAATAGAGTTTTTTATTCCGTCTATTGCCTCCCTTACATCTGAAGCGGCTTGAGCTAAATCCGTACCCCAATTAAATTCTATAAATACATCGGACTCTCCTTCTTTAGAATCGGATGTAATCATATTAATACCGCTTATAGCAGAAACTGCATTCTCCACTATTCTTGTTACAGATTTTTCAACTTCTTCAGGTCCTGCATTTTCATATATTGTTTTTACAGTTATATACGGAAGCTCCATATCAGGTAAAAAATCAACCGCCAATTTACTTAAACTCACAAAGCCTAATATCAATACAGCTATTATACACATAAAAACTGCCACAGGTCTTTTTACAACTAATTCTATAAAATTTTTCATTAATACCTCAATATCATATTTAAGATTGATAATATAATATTTTTAATATTTTTCAATTGATGCGGCTATCTTTTAAATACCGTATTTCTGAATATACTTATTATCATAAATAAGGATAATACGCCAGATGCCGAAATAAGAATAATATTAAGAAAATCAGATAAATCAGCATTAAATTCTGATATATATTTTATTATAACTAATATAATTCCAACTATTCCTCCGAACATACCGTATAACTTTAATCTGTCAAAATATTTTTCTGCAAAAGAATTAAATATATCATGTATATTTTTAGGATTCATTTTATCTATTTTCTCTTTTGCAACATAAGAAAAATCTATAGAATCAATAATTAAATTAATATTATCTTTAGCGCAGTCTATAAACAAATTAAGAAAATAATATTTAGTTTTATTGTCTATAATATCTGGAAAATCATTTCTGAACTTTAATAATATCTTTTTTAATTCAGCATACAAATCATAATTCAGGTTTTCATTTAACTCTAATTCATCAAGAAGTTTATAAAAAATATTCAAATCAATTATATTATCATTATTCTGTACAGCAGTTAAAAACATTTCTATACAGCTTTTTGAATATTCTAAAATATCAGAAAATATATCATCAGAATATTTTTCTATACTTACACATTCTTTAATATCATAAGGATATATACTCTTTTTTATATAGTCTTTAATTCCTAAAGATAGTTTTTCTTTATTATTACATGACTTCATAATTAATTCATAAAAATCATAGTCTGTATTTTTTATAAATAAATCTATATATTTATAAACAAATTTATAATCTATATTATTTACAGCCAAAATAAATAATCTCTCTGAAACATTTGATATAAGCTCCTGATTATTATTTATAATATCATTTAAATATACTCCCAAACTTTCTCTATTATAAAGTTTTTCCTCTCCGAATATATAAGAAATATTCTCTGATAAAATATTTTCATCTAAAAAATTAAAACTTGTATTTATGATGTTGTCTTTCATTTCATCAATAAAACTAGGAATTTTTATATTAATTAAATTTAATATTATTCTGTCTGTTAAATCTATAACCAAATCATTTTTTAAAGAAACATTCTCTATAATCATATCTCTTATTTCATATCTGTTATTATTAAGAGTTTCATTTAATTTTTTATTTATCATAGAAAATATAAATTCATTATTGCTTTTTACAAGATTTAAAATTTCTCCTCCAAACATATCCTTTATTTTTTTATTTCCGTTTTTAGATATTTCATTATTGAGAAACGATATAATTATTGATAATATCCTATCTTTTACCGATTTTGAATTGAGTGCTTTTACAATATTATCTGTTATTATATTTTTGTATTTATTAAAATCTTTAAAATTATTTCTTATTATATTTTGTATTAATTCTTTAACAGTAAAAATATCAATATTTTCTAAAGCTGCTTCTGATATTTTTATAATTATTAAATCTATATTATTATAAACATAATTTATTAATGAATCTTTATTATTCATTACAGCATTATGCATATAATTATTTTTAATAAACAAATTAATAATGCCCGATTTTACAGAATCAATATTATTGATTATAATATATTTTATAGATGAGAATATATTTAATTTACTTATTTTTTCATCTTCAATCATATAATTAAAAAAAATCTTATAATTGTCTTTTATCAAATTCTCTTCTATATCTTTTTTATTATCAATAATATCAAGTATTCCCTCTTTTTCCATAAGCCTATCATTAACAAAATCCGACATTGAAGAAGCAAATCTGTTTTTTTCGCATGCAACGGCTCCCCAAAAAACTTTTTTCTTTATTCCAAATAAAGGTTCATAAGGCTGAAATATGGAATAAATAGCAAGAACATTTGTTATATAGCCTATAAGAGTATATACTAAAGGCTCTGCTATATAATTCAAAAATCCCAAAGAAGGATTAAATGAATTAAAAGGAAATATATAAGCGGTAAGCAAGCCAAATACTAATCCTAAAAAAGCTCCCAATATATTTATAGGTTCTAACTCCTTGCCCATAAAATCATAAGCCATATTTGCTATTTCATCTTTATTAAGCTTTCCCATATTATTTTTTATTGTCTTTATTACAATAGAATCCATTACAGATGAAATAAATACTTTTTCCTTATTAAAAAAACTCATTATTGAATTATATGAATTATTATCAATAAAATAATCTATCTGATTTTCTTTTTTTATTATTATTTCATCAATATTATAATCAGAATATTTATCTATAATACTTTCAAATAAATCAAATAACAATTCAGAAACAGATTCAAAATCATTAAATAAACCATTAATAGTTTTGTCTTTATATTTCAAATAAATATTATTATAAATATAATTTTCTATATTTAGTTTATTTTTACTAATTATAACTGTTATACCTGATGCATTATTAGAAAGTAATTTTTTTAATATTTGAGAATTCAGAGAATCTATTTTTTTATATATTAATGATTCAAGTTTATAAAAATTACTGCAGGCATAATTAATAATTTCTCTTTCTAAAAATACATACAAATCTTTTATAATATCAGAATCTGCTAATACGCTTATATTCATATTTAAAAACTTTTCTATCCAAGAATCAGGAATTTCTTTTATATTAAAAATAATAATATCTCTTACAGAATTTTTTATTATTTTATCATTATCAATATTTTTTAATATAGCAGATATTTTTGTATTATTTAAATAGTTTATTATAGTTTTAGAAACATCATTAACAATATCGTTGGTATTATCCTTATATTTTTCTACATATTCAATAATTTTTTGAATAATCCTGTATCTTGAAGCTATATCCTGAAAAAAAACTTTTCTTATTATCTTTACTATAAACTGCCGAAAAAAACCGTCTATATTTTCTATCTCTTCATCTACAGCTTCTTCTATGATGCATTCCAATTTTGATTTATTTTCATTTATTATAGGCACTATTATATCTATCAATCTGGAAATAATATCTGATATTATAAATTTAATTCTCTCTGCTATATTAGGATTTAATAATTCATATATAGTTTTATCTGTGCTTTTTAATTTTGTATATAAAATATCTATAACATAATAAGCAATACTTTCAAATTCATTATTGTTAACCAATTTATCAATAATAGATTTTATTTCAGAAACATCATTTATAGAAAATAATTCATTTACTTTATTATCAAGCAATGAAAAAGAGAAATCATAAAAACAGTTTTCTATATTTGAATGTTCTATAAAAAATTTTATTAAACTTTCAATTTGATTTTTTTTATTCTTATCTGCGCTATTATCTGTACTTTTTAACTTGTCAAATATATTATAAGTAATTTCTTTTAATATAGATTTATATTTATCATCTTTATTATTATATATTTCAAGCACTGTATTTTCTATTAAATGATTATCTGCTTCATATAACAAAAACTCATTTATCAAATTACTTACTATATTTTTAAACTGATCATCATTTATTATCTGATTTAATCTTATGTTTTTTGATAATTTCTCTAATATTATTAATATACCGTCATTAGTATTTGTTTCAGTCCAATTAATTATATTATGTCTAGTTTGCTCAAAGCCTTCTATATATTTTATTTTGAAATTTGTTTTTAATATTAATTGATTTTTTATTTTTTTAAATAACTCTTTTATATTATTTTTAAATTTATCTTTTTTTATTTCATTGTATACGGAACTGTAATTAATAATTTTTTCAGAAACCATCTTGCTTATTTCATCAATAAACCTGTTTTTCTCTTTTGCTATTATTCCGTTATTAGAAAATAAAGTTTTTAATGCTATAATATTGGTATAATAACCTGAAACTGCACCAAGAAAAGCACCGAATATTAATCTGAAAAATAAATCCATATTGCTCAATTAATAGGCTTCTTCTCAAAAGATTCCAATTCCCTGCAAAACTTTACAAAATCTTCATAAACTGAAATAGACTGCAGATATCTTAAATCAATCATATATTCGGAATAAATATGCCTAAAAAACTCGGCGTCCCAAAGCTCCGTCCTAATAAAGCCTTTTTTATAGTCATATTTATAAGGCTCAAAATTAAATATATAGGTTCTGAAATACTTTACTTTGGCAAAACATAATTTATATATTCTGAATAATATGCCTATAGTGTCGTTTCTATTAAAAAATTTATCTGTAAAAATCAATGTTTTATGAGAGTTTTCTTTTTCCTGATACCAAGAATTATTTTCTTTTTTAAGCTCATATTTATTTATAATATTTTCCATATCAGACGAATAAAGAGATGTAAAATCATAGTCATATCTTACCTCTTTATTAATAAAATCAATATTATCGCATGCTATATAAAAAAAACCATTTGAATCGTCCGATTTAATTTTTATCATAACGGAATATTTTTCAGTATTTTTACAGCTTTTATTAATATATCTGATATCATCTGCGCTGCATATATAAAACACATCATATTCATTAGGACAGGCATTGAAATATTTTGCACATTGAATAAAACATACATTTTTAAAAATAATTTCTATATTATGATAGCAGCTTAAATCGTTGCTTGCTATAATATGCAAATCATTTTCTAAGCGAGATATCATAAAATCAAGCCACATATTATCCTTTATAGCATTATTAATAATCTCTATTTTTTTTCTGACTCTATTAAATTAATATCTTCTATATATGATTTAAACTCTTTTTCCATATATTTAAAATTTAAAAAAGCTGTTTTGTCATCATGCTCTAATATTTTGATGCATATATACTCATTATAAATAAAAAATAAATATTTTCTGCTGCCGTTATAGAGCAAATATCCGTCTTTTGTTTCTTTTATTTCAGCATTTATTTCAGTCTTTATATAATTCATTAAATAAAATATAGAATTATCATTATCATAAATAATTTTTATCAGTTTTAATTTATCTTCTAAAGATATTATTTTATACATTTTATCATTCCGAATATTATATTATTATATTATTATATTTACTGCTATTATAGTATAAAAATATATTTTTTAAAGTATAAAAATTATAAGCTTATTTCAAAAGATGTTTAAATAAATATATGACATCAATAAAAAATTAATTAATGAATATAAAAAAATCCTATGCAGTATAATATTATTTTTTGAAAAATATACGGAACTTTTTATATATTAAACCGTCTAATAAAGAGCAGTAAGAATTAATGAGGGGTGTTTTATGTATAAAAAATTGTATATCATAATAATATTATTATCTTTATCAATTTTTACGGAAGCTTACGGAAGGCATGGAATGGAGATGAGAAGAAAGCATACAGAATTTGATAAAAGATTAGGTCATGATCCTCTGCATTTTTTCAGAAAAATAGGTATAACTCTTACAGGAGAACAAGAAGAAAAAATATACGATATAGCCATCAATTTTATTGCTCAGGAAGAACCTATAAGATTAGAAATAGAAAATATTGACAGAAATATAAAAATTGAGCTTATGAAAGAAAATACCAATAGAAATTTATTAAAGGAATTAATAAGACAAAAAAAAGAGCAGGAAGCTTTAAGGGATTATTTAAGAATAATAAGAGATTTAGATATTATAGATGTTCTTACCTCAGAGCAAAAAGCTATACTTAATAAAAAAATGAGAGATAGATTTTAAATTATGTTTGGTGCTGAAATTATGTCTTATGAAGATAATCTGGAAGCTTTCAAAAGAGGAGATGAAGAGGCTTATAAAAAACTTATACAAATATATAAAAAGCCTCTGTTTAATTTAGTTTACTCTATTATTTGCAATAAAGATGAAGCAGAAGAAATTGTGCAGGATACTTTTGTAAGTTTCTACATAAAAAGGGAAAGTTTTGAGGGAAGAAGTAAAATATATACTTGGCTTTACAGGGTTTCTTTTAACAAAGCGGTAGATCATATAAGAAAAAAAGAGAGAGAAAAAAAATACAGATTAAAAGAATATAGAAACTCTGAAATACAGGAATCGGAAAATGAAAACAGCATAAATAAAATTATATTGGCTCAGGCTCTTTCAAAATTAGAAGATGATTTCCGTATTCCTCTGATTATGACAGAATATGAAAATTATTCATACGATGAAATATCTGAAAAACTAGATTTGCCTATTAATACTGTCAGAACCAGAATATTCAGAGCAAGAAAAAAACTTCTTTCTATTATGAAAAAAATGGGGGTGAGTTTATGAAAAATAATCATGAATATTATGAAATGCTTATAAGCAGATATAAAGATGATGATTTAAATGCAGATGAAATCTCCGAAATGGAAAAACATTTATCTTCTTGCAAATCATGCAGGGAGTTTAAATATGAAATTAATTCTATGTCATCTATAATTCTTGGAATAAAGCCGATTAATAAGAAAAGCATATTCAATACTAAAAAATTAATTGCTTATACGGCATCTGCAGCAGCCTCTTTAATAATATTTGCAGGAATATATGCTGTATATAATAATCTAAACAATAATATTAATAATAATGCTAAATTAGTATCTTCTGATTTAAATAATAAAGATTCTAAATTATCAGAGAATAACAATAATTATACACCTTTATCAAGCTATTTCAGTTATAACAATGATAATTCCGAAGAATATTCTGAGGAAATAGAAATAATGTCGGCTTATATTTATTATACAGCAAAATAGTATTTATTAAAAAATTACGGGCGTCTTAACAGTTTTAAGATAATAAAATATCTTCAGATTAAAATAGGTATAGCAATTTTTATCTGAATAACTGCGTTATATCATTTATAGTAATAAATATTGCAAGCGTTATCAGAAATGCCGCTCCTATAGCCTGTATTTTTGTTAAAACTTTTCTGTTTATAGACCGTCTCATAATAAGTTCTATAAATGAAAAAACTATCATGCCTCCGTCTACAACAGGGAGAGGAAGCAGATTCATTAAAAACAATATTAAACTTATAGTGGCTGTAAATGAAAGTATTGTTCTTAATCTGTATTCCATATCAACTGAAATAACCTGGGAAGAAATCTGTATTATTCTTACAGGTCCCCCTAGATTTTCCCTAAGCGATAATTTTCCTGTAAAAAGAAGCTTTAATCCGTTTATATATGATATTATATAATTTCCTGTTTCTTTGAAAGCCTCAGGTATCGATTTAGGAAAAGGTATGCCCTGAACTGTTTCAACTTTTACAGGTATGTTTTCAAATTCTACCCCTAAACTTCCATAAGTACCCGCAGATTTTGAGTATATGGGGCTCGGTATAGCTTCCCTTGTAATCTCTTTTCCATCTCTTATAACAGTTATATTGATTTTCTTAGAAGGATTATCCATAACTATAGGTCTGAAATCGGCTATATTTCCTGCAGATATTCCATTTATAGATATTATTTTATCTCCTTCTAAAAGACCAGCCTCAAAAGCAGCAGAATTGTCAATAATATTTTTAATTATAAGCTCATCTCCGAAATACAATCCCAATGCCCTCTCTCCGCTTAAGGCTTTAAGCATTTCGGAAGAAGGCAGTGTTATATTTATAATTTCTCCGTTTCTGTTTATTGTAAATACAATTTCTTCAGCTGCCTTTTGCAATGCCTCATCATTTATAGTTTTTAATATATCATTATCATATTCCGTCTCTATTCCGTTTACAGCTGTGATAGTATCCCCGCTTTGTATCCCGTATTCATAAGCTAATGTTATTCCCGATTTAGAATGCATATATTTGCCGTCTTTAAATACCGATACTGTTGGAGAATATAGATCTATTTTTGAAGGAATGGATAATAATATTGCAATAAGAAAGAATGCAAATAAATAGTTAAAAAAAGGACCAGCAAAATAAACTATTATTCTTTTAATAGGAGGCATATTTAAAAAATCTCCCTCCTCTACATTGCCGTCTTCGGATATTTCTCCTTTAAATTTACAGTATCCGCCAAAAGGTATTGCAGAAAATCTGAAATCTATTCCTTTAATCTGTTTTTTTAAAAGTATAGGTCCGAAACCTATAGAAAAAGCTTCCGCCTTTATTCCAACTGCTAATCCCGCAAGTAAGTGTCCCATTTCATGTACAAACACTAATATGCTTAACAGTATAACCGCACCTATCCAGCTCAATTTTAAACCTCCTAAATTATTGCCTACTTATTAAAAATAATTACTAATAAGTATATAATTCATATAAATTTATTTCAACATAATTTTTAAAAATAATGAAATATACTATATTATTTTTTATAATTTACAATAGTTTTACTTAATTTTATTATTATTATTTGATTTATTTGTTGATCTTTTTTCTGTTATTATTTTCTATTTTTTAATTCTTTTTTATTCTATATTTTATTATTTTATTTATTTAATAATGCTTTTATTATTTCTATGCTTACCCTTGCCAAGTATGTGCCTACTTAGCAAGGGTATAGCAGTAATAAAAAAATTCTTATTTTTTAAATAATTTTTTATTTGATTATATGATAAATTACTATATAATAATAAAAACTAATTAATATAAAATATTTAAAATTATATTTTAATGACTATAAATAAATCATATATTGCAACACAAAACAGAGATTATTTTTTATCTCATAACAGAGAATATATAACCTTAAAAAATACTTCTATAAAAAAAATCTTAAAAAATCTGGGTAAAAACAATTCCTTAATAAATGTATTTCTATACGATAATGATAAAAATAAATTATACGGATATTATGAAATTGATTTGTATAATAAGAAAAATAAAGATGATTATGCCGATATTTATATAAATGATCATTACAAAAGAAGGCGCGGAATATATTATAAACTTGAAGAAAAATATTCTGATTTTTCAGTATATGAAATAGACAATAAAGTATTTTATAAGCTCAAAGACAGATTAATAGTTCTGAATGATAATATATCGCAGACATTTTTTTCATGTTCTATAGAAAATAATATTTTTAAATATAAAGGCATAGAAACTTATCCATCTCTTTATGTTGCAGAATATGAAAAGAATTTTGATTTAAAAGCATATGAAAGCATATATAAAGAGTATTTCCATCTTTTAAAAAATTCAAGCAGCGAAAATAATAATGCAGACAGATATATAGAACTTGGGAGCTATTTAATGAATATGCTTATACCTGAAAAAGATTTCAGAGATCATCTTCTTGAAGGATTTAGAATATTATATTTATATCTTGATGAAAACACATATGCAATTCCTTGGGATATACTATCTTATGAAGGAAAGTTCATATCAGAAAAGATTATATTTTCTTATACAAATGCTGCAAATATTCTACATTCATACAGCAGAAAAAATAATAAAAAAATGGCGGTTATTTCAATACCTGATGATGATATAAAAGAGGATAAAAATGAAATAGATACTCTATTATCATTAACTGATATGCATAAAAATATAATAATAGATGTGTATAGAAAAGAACATAATTATCTTGATTTTATAAAAATATTAGAAAGCTATGATATAGTACATATAATAACGCATGGGTATGAAGACGGTATAAAATTAAGCGATGATTATATATTAAACAATATAGGAGCATTGAAAAATCCTCCTACACTTGTTTTTATTAATGCCTGCAATATGGAAGAGAATAATAATAAATTAACGAAATCTTTATTAGAATCGGGAGTAAGCACAGTTATATCGGGTTTGGGATCTTTGACTGACGGTATGTATATAGATTTTGTCTGCAGCTTTTACGCTAATTTATTTCATAATCATGCAAGAATAAATACTGCTCAGGCTTATTATTTTGCTTATGTGGAAATCAGAGATTTTTATAAAGGCTTTATGCGGTATAGATTCAATGGAGTTCCTTCTTATGTATAAAATTATAACAGCAATACTTATCATTGCAATGACATTTATATCATGTAAAAAAAATAATAACATGCCTATAAGAACCAGAAAAAAAGTTCCTATGGTATCCACAGTATATAAATCGCCTGCCTATAATCTGAGGATAAAATATATTATACTTCATTATACGGCTTTAGATGATGATTTATCTTTGAAGGTGCTTACAGATCCGGGCGTATCATCGCATTATTTAATAACAACAAGAGAAAATGAGCCTATATATAAATTGGTAGACGATAATCAAAGGGCTTGGCATGCAGGCGTTACTATGTTTGACAACAGACATAGTATGAATGATACTTCCATAGGAATAGAAATAGTTAATTTGGGATATTTAGAGAAAATTACAAATACAAAAGCCCAATTAATGAGAATGAGCAGGAGGCAGAGAGATAATTTATTTTTTACGCCTTATGATGAATATTTGGAATTTGAAGAAAGTCAGATAGAAAAAGTGGTATACCTGCTTAATAATCTTATAGAAAAGTACGGCATAAAACCTTATAATATATTAGGACATTCTGATATAGCTCCGTATAGAAAAAAAGATCCGGGACCTAAATTTCCTTGGAAAAGACTGCATGATGAATATAATTTAGGTATATGGTATGATGAATATGACTATACTAATTTTTTATATGACAATAAATATAAAAAGGCTAAAATTTCAGATATAAAAGAAGAGTTTGTAAAATACGGTTATACCAGCATGCCTACCAATAATATTTGGGATTTTGATTCAAGAAAAGTTCTTTATGCTTTTCAATGTCATTTCAGACAGCATAAAATAGACGGAAATATCGATAATGAAACTTATGCCATTATAAGAGCTTTAAATGCTAAAGTAAGAAAGATTAATGAAATGGAGGAGAGATCTAAAGCCAATAACTTCCTTACAAATGCATTCATCACAAATATATTTATAAATAATAATATAATAGGCACAAATTGGAATTACAACACAAACAGATTATTAAATAAATAAGAGGATTATAATATGGTTACGGTTTATATTGCGGCTAGAGATATTGGAAACTACAAAGATAATACGGAAAGATTAAAAGAAGTTTTAATTGAAAGTGATATTGTATTAGCCGAGAGTTTCAGAGAGGCTACTACGCTTTTTAAAGCACTTGATATAAAAAAGAACAGAGAAAATTTAATAGAGTTCAGCGAGCATACAAATAAGCCTGAAGATATAGAAAAAATAATTACTAAAATTATAAACTGTAAAATAGTTACGCTTATAAGCGATTGCGGTACTCCTGTTTTGGAAGATCCCGGAAGAATTTTGCTTGAATACTGTTATTCTAATAATATAAAAGTTAAGCCTATTGCAGGCGTAAGCAGTATTACGGCAGCTATTATGTGTCTTCCCTTTAATTTTAAAGAGTTTTATTATGCAGGACTTTTACCGCGTGAAAGCAGAGAGAGAGAAAAAAAATTACTGTATCTTAAAAAATTAAATATACCTGTTATAATATTGGATACTCCTTATAGGTTAGGAAAAGTTTTAAATGCCGTTAAAAAAGTATATTCTAAACATAAAATAATCGCTTTATGCTTGGATATCACATATGATAGCGAAGAGATTGTCATAGATAAGATATCCAATATATGCGGTAAGTATCAGGATAATAAAAAAAGAGAATTTGTTCTCGTTATAAGCTGAAATACAATAATTATATGCATTATTCTGTAATAAGCAGTATTTTTATTAATAAATTTTAAACTTATCTGCCGATATTCATATTACCTAAATACTGAAGAATTTGAAGTCTTCTGTTTTCCACATCTCTGTCTAAATTAGCCACAACATCATTAGTTGCCGATAAAGGAGACATTACTCTTTTAAAGTCATTATAAATATTTAAAGCTTCCATAATTTTATTTTGTTCAATATAAATATATCCTATGGCATATAAAGCAAATGCTCCGTCCTGAGTAATATCATTAGTGTATTTTGAATATGAACTTACAGCCTCATCATACATTTTATTATTGAGGTATATATTAGCCAAATCAAACTCCAAACCTCTTCTCTCGTCTCTGCTTAAATCAGGCATTTTCAAAGTATCATTTAATATGCCGATTGCATTTTCTGTATCTCCTATATTGGCATAAAGTATTGATATATCTTTATTAACTCCCAGCAAATGCTCTTTGCTCCTTGCCCTCTTTTTAGCCTCTAATTTAGCCCATAAAGTTTCTTCTATATCCTGTCTGTTTTGATATATATAATTTGCATATGAAGAATAGCTTTCAAAATTATCTTCTCTCATAGCCTGAGCTTTTATATTATCCGCCTGCTGTCTTGTTGTTTTAAGCTGAGAATCTATTCTAGCCGTAAATTGTTTTATCTGCTGATAAGTCTGATTCTGTTCTCTTGCCGTATTTCCCATATCTTTTCCCCTATGAAAAGTTTTTTCAGCCTTTGCCAGAACATCTTTAGCTTTATTTAAATATTCGGCTTCTTTATCATAAGGAGTATCTTCAGAACGCGCTAAATATTCATAAGAAGCGGTTAAATTGAAATAAGCGGGGTATATAAGTTTTTCTAATTTTATAAGCTCTTCAAACATTAATGCGGCTCTTTCATAATTTCCGTCCATAATAGCCTGATTTCCGACGGCAAAATATACATTAGACATGTCAAAGCCTATATTAAGCATTTTATCTTCTTCAAGCTTTTTCAAATCCTTAAACTCTTCTATTTTTTTATTAGCCTGTTCTCTGGTAATACCGTTTTCAGCTGTATTTCCGCTTCCCATAAAATTCAGTAATTTCTGATATGTTTTTATTCTTCTATTATAAAGATCTATCTTTGCAAGAGAGTATGAACTTACAAATATCTCTCTGGTTAAAAAATCATAATTTGAAAGCTCTTCGGGAGTTCCCTGCATAACATAGCTGCTCCAATAATCCTCTTCTGTTTTTAACTCAGGAAAAGGAAGATCATACATTTTTATAAAAGTTATTTTTTCATTGCCGTCATAAATATTTTTTCTCGGTGCAGAAATTAAACCCTCATCTAATAATGCCTTTAAATCGGCTGCAATTTTATTATTTTCATAATCTCTTTTTAAATGTTCTTTGGCAATATCTTTATAATCATTAACGGTAAGCACTTTAAAGAACTCTAATTCATCTATTAAAGCATATTTTATAGGCTGCACTTTAAATACCAGACCGTAAGCTTTAAAGTAATAATCCCCAAGTCTGTAAAGTCCTTCCCTTCTCCAAGCCATATAATACGGTCTTCCAGATTCTATAAAATCTTTATCTACCGCATCGCTTATATCTCCAAGCCATCTTCCGTCTGTTTTCATCAAGTTGCCGTATATTCTCTCAAATACATTGCCCTTTTGATCATATATTTTTAAATCAGGTCTTCTTCTTTCAACCATAGTATAATATACAAGCCCGAATACCTGATTATCTCCTCCCTCTGTGGCAAATACAGCATTATCTGGAAGCGAGTTCATCATATTATATGAATAATCATGATTGCTGAAATCTTTTGAGTTATTATTTCTGCTTAGATTTACGGCAAATATAGGAATCATTATTGCAGATATTGCTATAAGAGATATTGCATGATAGGGTTTCAATTTTGTATCGGCTATCTCTTCATAAGCGGGCTTTAATACATTTTTAATATTGGTATTGAAATATTCCATGTACCACTGAATACCGAAACCTATTATCACAAGCATATACAAAGTAGCAGGAAGAAAGAATACTTCAACAAATGATAAAGTTCTTACACTTGGAGGAGGATTAGTATATGCCATAAGAGAAACTGCAAAACTTAAAAGTCCGAATACTGAAAATATACCTATAAACTTATTTTTCTTAAATATTTGAAATAAGCCGGGTATTAAGAAGAGAATCCCTAAAGCGGTTAATTGAGTTTTGAATATATTTATTAAAGCCGATACCTGCTCAGGATGAAGTATGAAGCTTGCGGCGATATCGTTTCCTGAAGTACCATACTGTTTTCTATGTATCATACTAAATAAATAGCTTAAATTCTCCCAGCCTGAAGGCTCATTTAACTGACCCCAATTAAGAGGAGGCAGCGCTCTTGCCCTTATAGGCATATAGGCATATATCATAACTCCTAATGAGAGCATTAAAAGCATTTTATAATATGATATAGATATCCCAGTTATAAAATCATTATCATTATTAAACTTATCTATCTTGCATAGCAAATATCTGTATACAAAGCACCATACAGCAACTAAAAATAAAGGCCAGAATACAAGGAACATTCCCTTGTATAATGTAGGATAGAATGGGGCTTTAAGGTTCTGTATCATATCAGGTCTTAAATAAGATCCGTTGGCAAGTGCCGTAAATATATCGCTTAATATATTCATATCAGTAAAAGGCTTGAATATTATTGAAAATATTGAATCGTTGGATGCAACACCTGGAGGAAAATATAAATAAGCCTCATAATTCATGATAAATCTGTAATATCCGAATCCGCCTATAAAAAGCAGCACTAAAAATACAAATACTGATATAAAAGAAGTTTCTATATGATTTATATATCTGTCTTTATGCACTAAAAGAAGCACAACGGCTATAAATAAAAGCGGAGCAAAAGCAAAAGGCAGAGTTACATGGTGATTTGCAAGCGCCACTCCGTAAAGGAAACCAAAAGCCATTAAGTATTTATTTCCGTAATAAGGTATTTCATCGTCGGCATGCTTCCATACATTTTCAAACCAATAAACAAGTATTAAAAGCATAGATGCTATTTGAAGTATATTCAGACTGTAAACTTCCGCCATAGTAGCCTGAGCCCACATATTATCCGACACGGCAAAAGCAATGCTTGAAATTAACGCTGGTATCTGCACTATAGGAGAAAATCCTCTTTCTATTCTATTTTGTCCAAGCACTTTTACCATAATAAGATAAAAGAAAATTATTGAAACAGCAGCGCAGCTTCCTGAAAATAAATTTGTTCTCCAAGCAATATTTCCTATAGGTATATATGTAAATAATTTAGACATTAAAGTATAGAAAGGATAACCAGGTGCATGACCCACTCCTAAAAAATAGGCGGCGGTTGTAAGTTCTCCATTGTCTCCCGCAGAAAGCGAAGGCGTTAATGTAAAAAAGTAGAGAAAGAATGAAAAAATAAAGGCTGCGGCGGCAAATACGGCGTCTATCTTTGAAATATGATATGGTTTTATTTTGTATCTTTTATAAATAGGCTCTTGATTAAGATCTGTTTCTTTAGAAAAAAGTTTAGAAATTATATTTTTTCTGCCTTCTCTGTTATTGTATGATTTTTTTTCTCTTTTATTATTTTTTTTATTATTATTCAGATTATTAACATATTCTTCTATTAACTCTCTGTCTTTTTCAAATTTTCTGACAAACTCATCAATACTTTTATTTTTATAATTAGCTTTGATGTACTCTTTTTCAAGATTTGAAAGTTTTGACATTTGCAGCTCCCTATTTAAAAATATTGTTTTTTACAATTATTATACTAAAAAAACTATGTACTTAATTAAACTTGAATACGGCGCAGATACTCATTTATATAACTTTATATTATATAAGAAATTGCGTATCGTTTCAATTACAGTCAGTAATTATATAATAAAAACTTTTATTATTCAAGAATTTAAAAAATATATTTTTCTTATTTTTTATGCATTATAATTAAATACTTCATTATTTTATTATAAGTTGACAATAGTTTTATTTTAGTATATATTTATAATGAAAAGACAATATATAAATAAAAAATCTAATATACAGAGGTGTAAAATGTCAGGACACTCCAAGTGGGCTAGTATTAAACATAAAAAAGCCGCAAACGATTCAAAAAAAGGTAAAATTTGGTCAAAAATAGCAAAAGAAATAACAATAGCAGTAAAAGAAGGCGGAAGCCCTGACCCAGATCAGAATGCCAGATTAAGAATGGTTATAGTAAAAGCTAAAGGTACTAATATGCCTAATGATAATATAGACAGAGCCATAAAAAGAGGTACAGGAGCAGGAGAAGGCGCCAATATTGAAGAGATATCTTATGAAGGTTATGCTCCGGGCGGTGTTGCTATTATAGTAGATATTGCAACAGATAATAAAAACAGAACAGCTGCTGAAATAAGATCCATATTCAGCAAAAACGGAGGAAACTTAGCGGAAAACGGATCAGTTTCTTGGCAGTTTAAGAAAAAAGCTGTGGTTATTATTCCTGCAGAAGGAAATACGGAAGAAAGCCTAATGGATATAGTACTTGATGCGGGAGCCGAAGATATAGAACAAGATGAAGATATGTTTACCATTACTGGGCCTATGGAATCTTTATCATCTATAGTTGATGCTTTGAAGGCTAAAGGCATTGAGCCTGAAAGCGCCGAAATAGTACGCATTGCTGATAATACTATGACCATAGCTGAAAATGATGCAAAAAAAGTTATGAAGATCATTAGTTTATTTGAAGATCATGACGATGTTTCCGCTGTAGCTACTAACTTAGAAATAACTGATAATTTGATAGAAGAATAGTTTTAAATACTATAAAGCCGAATATAAAAATTATTTGTATCTGGAAGGTTGCTTATTAGATACAAATCAATAACAATTTTTAAATATTATAAGTGAGCTGAAGCTGGCATAATAATAAAGCAATTTTTATTAGCAACAATAAAAAATTATTATTATTTAATTTATTCGTTCTTTTTATACAGATAAAAAAGAACATGATTAAAGAAATAAAATAATAATGAGTATTTATAGAAATAATAAATATCAAAAAAAAGTGAGTAGCGAACCTGTAACAACTTTAGTTGTTATAGCATGTCAGTGAGATGCGAGCATAGCAATAATAAAACAATTTTTATTAGCAGCAATATGATAACTTTAGGAATAGACCCTGGATTTGCAAGATGCGGATATGCTTTTATAGAAGCTGAAAACTCTGCATACAAAATAGTAAATTCAGGACTCATTGAAACTTTTAAAACACAAAAATATAATCAAAGACTTTCATTTATATATAATCAATTAGATAAACTTATAAAAGAACATAAACCGAACAATGCGGCAATAGAAGAATTATTTTTTTCAAAGAATACTAAAACAGCGATAAAAGTAGCGGAGGCAAGGGGCATTATTATATTAGCGCTGACTTTAAATAATATAGAGTTTGAGGAATATAAACCAAAAGAAGTAAAATCTCAGATAACTGGAAACGGAAATGCAGATAAAGATGCTATGATGAAAATGGTTAATATTTTTACAGGATCTAAAATTATTCAAGATGATACAGCCGATGCCGTAGCTATCGCATTAGCGCATGCTTCAAGAAACAGAATTTTCAAATAAAATCATATAATAGGCTTTTCATAATTAATATCATCTATCATATAAATATTAGTTTTAATACTTTCCGTAATATTTGTTTTGTTCTCTTGTTTTTGAAGTATTACAGAAGCAAGTTCTTTCTGATAATTTTCCAATACTGTATCTGAAAAATCTGCATTCAATAAAACTTCTCTTAATTTAATTAAATCATAAACATAGGTATATGTATGTTTTGCATTATCTATATTCTCTATTGCCCTTAAAGCAAATGTATTATAATAAAGCATCTCCTTTAACAGTATTATACTTTTCTGGCTTGAATCCTGAAAATTGGTTAATGAATAGAATTCATTTTCTCCGTATTTATTTAATACCGATGTTCTAAGTTCATTTTTATCAAATCTGTAAATTATATCTATTTTATCATTATCATCAAACCTTTTTTTAAAAATTAAAGACGGAGTATATAAGTTTATATTAACATAGTTTTTATTAATTTTTATCATCAGAGTATTGAAATTCAGGCTGTTTTCTTCCTGCCTATTCATAAATACCAAAATATCTTTTTCATCAGTTATAGGAGCTGATTTCTCTATTAAATACCATTGCTCTATTAAATAATATCTTGAATATAATACAGAATATACTATAAAAGAAATTATAGCTATATTTTTTTCATAAGCATCTCCGTTTACTTCTCTATTATATATTATGATACTTTTATTAATTTAAATCAATAATAAATATATTTTTTATAATTTTAGTTTACATATTAAAATAAAATAAGCAGAAAACTAAAAAAAGCTTTCCGCTTAATTAAAATATATAATAATATCTTATTTTATATTAATCTCTTTAACTTCCACTTTATCCAAAAGATTATTCATATTTTCAAATGTGGTAAGTCCCTCGCTTAAAGCAGTAGAAGTTCCTGAAGCTATTGCATACTTATAAGAATCTACTATACTTAAATTTTTGCTTATACCATATACTATACCTGCCAGCATAGCATCTCCTGCACCTACAGAACTTATTAATTCCCCTTCAGGGGCATTTCCTATATAAGCTTCATCTTTATTTACTAAAACAGAACCGTCTTCTCCTAATGAAACTATAACATTCTCACTGCCGTCTTTTACTAATTCTTTTGCATAAATTATTATATCATAAACAGTTCTTATGTCCTTTCCGAAATATTCTGATAATTCTTTTCTATTAGGCTTAGTAATAAAAACATTCTCTTTTACTGCTATTTTAAAAGCATTATCTCTGGAATCTAATATTATCTTTAAATTATTTTTTGATTTTGTTTTTTGTATAATATCTTTATAAATATCTTCTTTTACAGAACTAGGTACGCTTCCTGAAAGAACTAATATATCATTATCCTGAATAGTATCTATTACAGAAAATAATTTATCTATATTCTCCTGAAGTATTTTAGGAGATTTTCCCATTATCTCTGTTTCTTTTTTTTCTGTTTTTATTTTAACATTTATTCTGGTATTCTCAGAAAGAGATATAAATTTCTCTTTAATTCCGTACTTTTTTAAATCTGCTTTTATATATTCTCCTGTGAAGCCTCCGCAAAATCCTAAAGCAATGGATTCTATTGCGAAATTTTTTAATACTTTAGAAACATTTATTCCTTTTCCTCCTGCTAAAGTATATGAATTATTTACTTTATTTAATTCTCCTTCTTCATATCTATTCATATCCATATAATAATCTACAGCAGGATTTAGTGTTAAAGTATAAATCATTAAAAACTCCTTTATTTTTGCTTATTTTTATATTATAGCGTATATACAAAAAAATAAAATATTAAATGTAATAAAAACTCTGAATATTATAATTTTTAATATTATTAAGATTAAATTATAAAAATTGCGAGCTTCTGGCATTCGCAAGAATGACAGAAACTTTAAGCGAACAATTTTTATTAGCAATAATAAGAAATTATAATTTCTTATTATTGCTAATAAAAAATTATAATTCCTCAAACTTAATGACGGCTTTATATGTAATTGACAAATTAATCTATTTTTATATAATAGATAAAATTCAGTAATATAAAACAAATATTGAAAAGTTGTAAATTATGATAATTAAAGAATTAGTATCTATATTAGTTCCTGTATACAATATAGAAAATACGATAGAAAAAAATATTAATATTCTTATAAATAAAGTTTCACCGTTTTTAATGAATTTTGAGATAATAATCTCAGATGACGGAAGTTCTGATAACTCAAAAGAAGAGATAAAAAATATATGCTTAAAACTTAAAAATAATAATGCATACGCAAACTTAAAAAATATAACAGGAGTTTATGCAAGAGAAAATCATGGAAAAGGACATGCTTTAAAAAGGGCATGCGAGATTTCTAACGGAGAATATATTATATTCTGCGACGGCGACATGGAAATAGATCCTTCTCAGCTTGAAAACTTTTTTCATATTATGCAGAAAGAAAATGCCGATATTGTTATAGGCTCTAAAAGACATAAAGATTCAATAGTTAATTATTCCAATATAAGAAAGCTTATTTCTTTTATATATTTTATGTTTGTAAAGATATTTTTTCATCTTCCTATACAGGATACTCAAACGGGATTAAAATTATTTAAACGAGATGCCGTTATAAATATTTTTCCGAGAATATTAGTAAAAGCATTCGCTTATGATTTGGAAGTATTGGCTGCATGCAATTATAATAATAAAAAAATAGTATCCGCACCAGTTATAGTTAATCCCAACAGACATTTCGGATTTATTAAGTTTTCCATACTTTGGAGAACATTTATTGATACTTTGGCTATATTTTACAGACTCAATATAGTTCATTTTTATAATAATTTATTTGATGAATTAAATAAAAGACCTCTGGTAAGCATTATAATACCTTTAAAAAAAATTAATGATTATATAAAAGAAGAGACGGAGTACATACTTGAACAAATATATTCCAACTTTGAATTGATAATACTTCCCGATAAATATTCAGATGAAGAGATTAATATAGAATTATTTAAAGACAGCAGAATAAAAATAATAGAAACTGGAGAGTTTCCCCCTGCTGTAAAAAGAGCTATAGGAACAGAGCATTCAAAAGGAAGCATATTGGCATTTTTAGATGATGATACTTATCCTGAAAAAGACTGGCTTTTAAATGCTTTGCGGGCAATGGAAAGCGTAAAAATAAATGCTTTGGGAGGACCTGCCGTAAGTTCTTCTAAAGATAATTTTTCAAAACAAATAAGCGGTCTTATTTACAGTTCTTCATTAATGAGCGGAAAGCACAAAGCCAGATATATACCCGATAAAGTACAGTATGTTAATGATTATCCAAGCTGCAATTTTATTATTACAAGAGAGCTTTATTATAGGGTAGGAGGATTTAAAAGTGAATATTACCCGGGCGAAGATACTATTCTTTGCAATAATATTATAAAAGCAAATGAAAAAATATTATATACTCCTGAGGCTTTAGTTTATCATCATAGAAGAGATTTATTTTTCGGTCATTTTAAGCAATTAAAAGGATATGCTTGGCATAGAGGGTATTTTGTAAAAAGATTCGGAGGCAACTCTTTGAGCCTGTCATACTTTATACCGTCAGTATTTTTGATATATACAATATTTATGCCTTTTGCATTATATTTTGACCTGCCTAAAATATTAAATATCTGTTTTACTGATATAAATAAAAATATATTCTCAGCTTTACTTATGCTTCCTCATAGTCTTTATATTTTATGCCTGATTTTAGGCTGGATAAGCACATTATCTATAGTGAAGGGCTTCTGCAAAGCTGTTGGAATATTTTTATCGCATTTAACTTACGGCATTTTCTTTATAAAAGGACTTATCAGAAAATAATAATTAAAATCTCTCTGACTTATTTTTTTTAATTATACACAATAATATTTAGTATTCTATTTTAGAATAACAGTAATATGCAGGATAATACAAATAAACTTTCAATTAAAGTATTATATAATACCATATATAAAGTTAAACACTATATACTATCTGGCGCTTTTATCATAAGGAATTCCCGATGCTTTCGGAGCCTGTGAATTTTTAGAAGTAAAAGCAAGAACCACTATAGTTGTAATATAAGGTATCATTTTATATATATTATTTGATACAGGCAGATTTGCAAGTATAGGTATTCCAGAATAAGCGGAGGCTAAAGTTTTCATAAGACCGAAGAAAAACGCAGCATATAGTATTTTTACAGGCTTCCATTGTCCGAATATTAATACAGCCAAGGCTAAAAAACCATAGCCTGCAACTGTGGCATTAAAATTTGTGGAAGTGGGAATAACAAATACAAGACCTCCCAAGCCTCCTAAAGCTCCTGATAAAGCAACCCCTATATAGCGCATTTTATAAACATTAATGCCTACAGAATCTGCAGCCTGAGGATGTTCTCCGCAGCTTCTAAGCCTGAGACCAAATCTGGTTTTATAGAGAAGAAACCAAGATAATGCAAGTATGATAAAGCCTATATATGTTGTTATATAAGTATTTTTAAAAAATAATCCGCCTATTATGGGTATGCTTCCAAGTACGGGCACAGACTCTATTCTGAAATTATTAACAAAGCTTATTTGCTGAACGGTTTGAATTGCTCTTGTAACATATATTGCAAAAGCTGGTGCAAATATATTTAAAGCAGTTCCGCTTATAACCTGATCTGCGCTCATACTAATAGCAGCATAGGCATGAAGAAGAGAAAATATTAATCCAGATAAAGCAGATATAATCATAGCAATAATCAATGTAATCATAGGGTGGAAATTAGCACCTAATCTGCTTATAAAAAATATTCCAGCAAAAGCGCCTATTATCATTATTCCTTCAAGCGCTATATTAACAACTCCGCTTCTCTCGGAAAACATACCTCCTAATGCAGCAAGTAAAAGAGGAATAGAAAAAAACATAGTCTGCTGAACTAAAAAATAAATTGTATACATTAAAATCTCCTCTTAATTATTTATTTAATAATTAATCATTGGCATTATTTTCTTCTTTGCCGAGTTTTTTATATACGAATCCTGCAATAGATTTAAAAAGCAAAGAAAAAGCACTGAAATATATTATAGCTGATATAATCATTTCTATAATTTCAGGAGTAAAATCATATATCTGCATATAAAATCCCCCTACCTTAATATAAGCTATAAAAAGCCCTGCAATTAATATTCCTATAGGATTTGAAATCCCAAGCAATGCTATAGGTATTCCCATAAAACCTTCCTCTGCAAGTATATCAACAACTTCTATATGCTTGCCTGCTCCTGAAAGATATAAAAGCCCTCCGCCAAGTCCTGCCAAAGCTCCCGCTATAACCATAGAAAGTATAATATTTCTTTTTTCGTTTATACCCGCATACTTGCTTGCATCCTTATTAAATCCGCATGCCTTAAGCTCAAATCCGAATGTAGTTTTTTTAAGTATTATATATACTATAATTACGGCTGTCAAAGCTATAAAAAATCCTCCGTTTGCGCTTGATCCTTTAAAAACAATATTAAGCCCCATTACAGGAATCATAGCGGAAGGAGGTATATTCTGAGATTGATTTTTAAGCATATCATAAACGGTAAGCGTAACTAAATAATTTACTAAATACATTCCTATATAATTCATCATAATGCTTGAAATAACTTCATTAACATTAAAATGCGCTTTCAAAAAACCAGGCAGATAAGCCCAAAGCCCGCCCGCTATGAAAGAAACAATCAGGGCAAAAATCCAATGAATAGATGGAGGAAGAAAAGTGCATTTTACGGCAGCCAATACCGCAGCATAAGCTCCAACTATAAATTGACCTGAAGCTCCTATATTAAAAAGTCCGTTTTTAAAAGCAAATCCTACAGAAAGCCCTGTTAATATAAGAGGCGTTGCGGTATAGATTACCTGCCCCATACCTCTGCCGCCGCCTGAAAATCCTCCTGAAAGTATTGTTATAAAAGCAGGAAAAGCATCATGGATATTGCTTATAAGAAGTATTATAAGCCCTAAAAGCAAGCCTATAATAACAGCGAGAAAAGAAGAAAATATATTAACAAATCCTTCTTTCTCTAAAATATCAGCTAATTTGTTTTTGAAATCCATTAAGCACTCCTTTTATAACAATGCATTTTTATATTAATAATTAAATTTTATTTGAGAACCATGTATAAAACCATAAATAGCCTCTTTTCCGTCTTTAGCATCAGGCGGTAAGTAATACACTTCAATCCAGATTTTTTCCCAATCACTCAAACTGCCATAAATATTTAGTAATAATAAAAGCCCTTTATTATTAATCATATCGTTTTTTAAAATTTTTCCTATTATCTTCCCATTTGCTCTGTCTCTTATATTCACATAATCATCTTTAGAATTATATTGAAGAATACTATAATCACCATTTCCTTTATAATAATTATCTTTAGTAAAATACTCTGTTTTAATATCTCCTAATAGTTTAAAACTTAGAAGTTCTCCGTAAGCCTCTCTTCCAGCTTCGCCTTCTCCGTAAAAATGATAGTTTCTTATTGTTGCCTGTGCTCTTACAGCAGATACTCCTAAAAATGCTTTATTTAAAGGTTTTGGTAATAGTGAATTAACATTTTTATCATCTAATAAAATTCCAAAATTTAATCTTGTAAATTCTTTATAATCTTCTATTTTATGAGAAAATGTACTATATAAAAAAGGCAAGTCAATATTATTGTCCGGATAAAATCTTAAAGAATTATTAGTATCATGCTCATCGGATCTTTCAAGCACTCCTGTTAATGTAATCTCACCGCTGAAATAAATTACGGCAGCAGAATAAGTTCCGTCAAGGTTTTTAACTTTAAGTGTATTTTTTGTTATTTTACCATCATCTCTTAAAAGTTCATCAAAATATGCCGCATCAGGCGGAAATGCAAAAAGCAAATTAAATCTTAAAATAAATAAAATAATTCTTTTCATATACTTTCCTTTATCTTCCTTAAATAATATTCTGTCATTTATATACTTACAACAATTTTTCTACCTCATCTATGCTCAAGCCTGTATTATCACTAATTATTTTTATATCTATTCCTGCTTTTTTTAAATTCCTAGCTATAGATATTTGCTGTTCTTTTTTACATTCTTCTATTCCTAATTCTCTTTATAATTAAACGGTGTAAGAATTTTAATGTCTCTAAAAGTTTTCATACCAGAGTCAGGAATTGTTGAATTAATAAAATCCAGCAATATTGCCTCACTCCATTTATCAGAAAAAAGATATCCGACAAAATAGTCATTCAAAAAACTAAAATCTTTATTACTTCTCATAATTCAATTTACAGAAAAATATTCAATACCTACTATTAACACTGCTTATAATTAAGCACTTCTCTTAGAACCTGACATATAAAGACCTAATTCATTTATAGTCAAATCTTTATTAATCAAATCAGCCACTATTTCGCCCTCATATATAACAAGTATCCTATCACTTAAATTCATTACCTCATCAAGCTCCAAAGAAACAAGCAGAACCGCCTTCCCGATGTCTCTCTGTCTTATTAATTCTTTATGTATATATTCTATAGCTCCGACATCTAAACCTCTGGTAGGCTGAACCGCTATAAGCAGGTCTGGATTTCTGTCTATCTCCCTAGCTATGATTATTTTCTGCTGATTGCCTCCCGACATACTTCTTGCGGCAGTTTTAGAGCCTTCCGCACTTCTTATATCAAACCTTTTTATTAATTCATTGGCATAACTTTCTATTTCTTTAAACTTTAAAAATCCGTTCTTTTGAAATCTTTCCGTAAAGTATGTCTGAAGTATGGTATTTTCGGCTAAAGTATAATCAAGAACAAGTCCATATTTATGCCTGTCCTCTGGAATATGACCTATACCGCTTAATGTTTTATTTCTTATCGATAAATCAGTAATGTCTTTTCCATTTAAAGTAATGGTTCCGCCTTGCATATCTATTAAGCCTGTAAGCGCATATATAAGCTCGCTTTGACCGTTTCCGTCAATACCTGCAATGCATACTATCTCGCCTGCATGAACATCAAAAGAAACATTTTTTACAACATTTTTTTCACTTTTATTATGGAGAGATTTAACATTTAAATCTTTTACGGAAAGTATTATATCTTTAGGCTCAGCATCAGTTTTTTCAGCAATTAAAGAAACCTTCCTTCCAACCATCATTTCAGACATCTCTTCTTTAGAAACGCTTTTAACATCAATTGTGCCTATATATTTTCCCTTGCGCAGAACAGAACATCTGTCAGCCACCTCTTTAATCTCATTTAATTTATGCGTAATAAACAGTATAGACTTGCCATCTTTTACTAAAGATTTCATTATTTTCATAAGCTCTTCAATTTCATTAGGAGTAAGCACCGCTGTAGGCTCATCAAAAATAAGTATATTATTATTTCTATAAAGCATTTTCAAAATTTCAACTCTCTGCTGCATACCTACAGTTAAATCGCTTATAAGCGCATCGGGATAAATTTCAAGCCCGTAAATTCTGCTTAGCTCCATTATATTATTTCTTGCATCGTCAATCTGAAGCATACCATGTTTAACGGTTTCAACTCCAAGCATAATATTTTCTAAAGCTGTAAAATTATGCACCAGCTTAAAATGCTGATGCACCATACCGATACCAAGTTCATTTGCTGTATTAGGGTTATAAATATTCACTTCCCTTCCATTAACTTTAACAATACCCTCTTCCTGCTTATAAAGTCCGAAAAGCACGCTCATTAAAGTTGACTTTCCTGCTCCGTTTTCTCCAAGCAAGGCATGTATTTCGCCTTTTTTTAATTGTATAGTGATATTATCATTGGCTGTTATTCCCTTAAAGCATTTAGTAATATTAAGCATTTCAACAACATACTGAGGACTTTCCATTAATACTCCCTATTTTATTAATTTATTAGTATTCTATTAATTCCATTTTATAGCTTTGAATTATTATATAATTAAATGATTTTTAAACATCAAATATTTATAAAAAAGAGATACCGAATATAACATATGCGGTATCTCTAATTATATTTATTACTGTATAAGATTGACTCTAACCGCATCTAAAGATAATTGATTGACATCTTTAACATCTTTATCAGTAAGAACAGCAACTTCTCCGTACGCCAATTTTTTATATATCATATCATACTCACTTTGAGTAAATTTTTTAAACTTTGATGTATTCATGGGAAGACCTATGCCATTAACTTTAGCATCAAGTATAACTGATTGGCCGCCCGGAAATTGATTTTTATAGAAATTGTCCGCAGCATTATAAACAGAATCTACAAGCATTTTCATGGCAGAAGTAATAACAGTTTCCGATTCTGCGCTTTGATCTATATCAACGCCTATAACCCAAGCATTATTCTGCTCAGCAGCACTCATAACAGAGTTTCCAGCTCCTCCTGCAGGTGCAAATATTACCTGTACTCCGCTTTGATACCAAGAAGTAGCAAGCGTTTGATTTTCAGGAGTTGCATTAAAGTTTCCTATATAAGTATAATTAACTTTAACGCTTCCCTGCGGCATATTCATCTCTTTAGCCGCATAATCAGCACCCTGTACAAATCCGTATCCGAATCTTATAACAGCTGGTACAGCCATACCTGCCATAACGCCTAAATTGGTATATCCTTCTTTTACTATTGAATATCCAGCCAAAAAACCAGCCTCTTCTTCTGCATAAAGTACGGAATAAACATTTTTTTCTATTCTAAAATCTGTATATGTACCGTCCTGAGGAATTCCGTCTATAAGTACGAAATTAACATCAGGGTGAGTATACTGAGATTTATATACTGCAAGCTCAAACAAAAAACCGGGAGTTACCACTAATTTAGCGCCAGCTGCAACAGCCAAATCTATAGCGTCAATATATGCATCCGTAGTTTTCTGCGAAGGCTGATAATATTTATGAGATATACCCTTTTCCTTAGCATACTTCATCAAGCCTTCCCAAGAACCTTGATTGAAAGATCTGTCGTCTATAGTACCCACATCTGTAATCAATGCAAGTTCATATCCTCTCGATTTATTGCTTCCGCCGCAGGAAATAATTAAAACAGAAACTGCAAAGATTATTATTAAAGTGAGAAACCTTTTCATATTGCTATTCTCCTTTTTATGAAATATTTATCGCTTAATTTTATTAAAGCTTTAAATTAATATTTATTTAATATAATCAACTTTTATTCTATTTAAAGGAAGCTCTTCAGGCGTTTCGGCATCTGTATCCTTTAGCACTTTAATAGTTTTATTTACAAGCGTATTATATACTGCATTATAATCATCTTCTGTAAATACGGTAAATTTTGATGTTTTCATTGGAAGACCTATACCTTTTAATCTGGCATCTAATACAACGGTTTTTCCTCCGTTAAAAGTATCTTTATAGTATGAAGAAACCGTATTATAAACAGACTGCCTTATCATTTTCATAGCTGAAGTAATAACTGTAAGAGATTCAAAGCTCTGATCAACATCAACACCTATAACTAAGCCGTTATTATTTTCAGCAGCTCTAATAACGGCATTTCCAGCTCCTCCTGCAGGTGCAAATATTACCTGTACTCCGCTTTGATACCAAGAAGCAGCAAGCGTTTCATTTTCAAAAGTTGCATTAAAGTTTCCTGCATAAGTATATTTTATATTAACAGAATCTTTAGGCAGTTTTAATTCCTCAGCTGCATAATCGGCACCCTGTACAAATCCGTATCCGAATCTTATAACAGGAGGAAGATCAACACCCCCTATAACTCCTAAATTGGTATATCCTTCCTTTACTATTGAATACCCAGCCAAAAAACCCGCCTCTTCTTCGGCATAAAGAATTGCCATAGTGTTTGCTCCCGTTTTATAATCTGTATAAGTTCCATCCTGAGGTTCTCCGTCTATCAGTATAAAATTAATATTAGTATAAATATACTGCGCTTTATACACTGCAGGCTCAAACATATATCCCGGAGTTACTATAAGCTTAGCGCCTCCTTTAACTGCAATATCTATAGTATTTAGATAAGAATCTATATCTTTATCTGGAACCCTGTAATATTTATAGCTTATGCCGTAATTTTCAGCATAGTCTCTTACGCCTTCCCAAGAACCCTGATTAAAAGATTTATCATCTATGGGACCTAAATCTATTAATAAAGCTATATCAAATTCTTCGCCTGTATTTATGCCTTTGCTGCAGGAAAACACAACAATAGAAATTAATATTAAATTTAATAATAATATTTTTCTGCTCATAATTTTATCCTAATTATTTTTATCTTTTTCTATTAAAATTTTAACGGATTCTATAATTAAATCTATGGCTTCATCTCCCGTATAATCTTTACTGTCGTTAATATTATTTTTAACTCTCTCCTGATTATGAAGGACAAGCATTGCAGCTCCAGTTCTCACATTTTTAGCAGCGCCCACAGCAAAAAGCAATGCAGATTCCATCTCAGAAGCTAAACAGCCCGCCTTTATATAGCTGTCCCATTTGTATAAAAGTTCTTTATCTACCGCCATACTTTCAGGAGCATGCTGAGCATAAAAAGCATCTTTGCATTGAACAATTCCCGTATGAGTTCTTGTTTTTATCTTTTGGCTTCCTTTAATCATAGACTCTAATACATCTATATTCGGTATGCAGGGAAATTCTTTCGGTATATAATTATCCATTGTACCTCCTCCTTTAACGGCTCCTGTAACTATTACAATATCTCCCGGCAAAACTTCCATATTCATACCGCCGCATGTTCCTACCCGTAAAAAAGTATCAGCACCAATTTTTACAAGTTCTTCCAAAGCTATGGCTGTTGAAGGACCTCCTATACCATGCGAAACGGCAGAAACTTTTACTCCGTTTATATATCCTGTATATGTTGCATATTCTCTGTAATCTGCAATTAATTTTGCATTATCAAACTTTTCAGCTATCTTTACGCATCTTTTAGGATCGCCAGGCATTATAACATATCTCCCGACATCGCCTTTTTTAATTTTGAGATGATGAACTAAATTTTCATTTTTCTGATAATAGGCTTTAGGAAACATATTTAATTATCTCTCTTGGTATTTTTATCTTTTTCATTTAATATCACTATAGCTTCCAATGCGGTTAATATCATATTTTCTATATTGCCGCTGTATTCCAAATGCGTACCCATTCTCTCTATCATAGTATTTTCCACTATATGCATTATTCCTCCTGCTCTGACCTTTCTTAAAGAAGCACATGCAAAAAGCGCTGCGCATTCCATCTCGGAGGCTATTGCTCCGCATAATGTATAGTATTTAAGATTATTTTCAAATTTATCTCTGAAAAATGAGTTCTGAGGCTCAAGCTCTCCGTAAAAACAGTCTTTGCTGTGAACAACTCCTATATGATAATCGGCATTTATTTTTTCCGCGGCATCTCTTAAAGCAAATACTACATTGATATCAGCTACAGCAGGATATTCAAAAGGTATATATTCTTTTGAAGTTCCTTCATCTTTTACAGCAGCCTGCGCTATTGCTAAATGATTAGGTTTTACTTTAAGGCTAAGTCCGCCTGCAGTTCCTACTCTTATAAAAGTATCGGCTCCCGCTCTGATAAGCTCCTCCATAGCTATTGAAGCAGAAGGTCCTCCTATGCCCGTTGAAGTAACCGAAACATCAATTCCTTTATATTTTCCTGCTGCAGTAACATATTCTCTGTAATCAGCCTTTAATTCGGCATTATCCAAAAAACCTGCAATATACCCTACCCTTTTAGGATCTCCAGGAAGAAGAACATATCTTGCAGCATCTCCTTTTTTTAATTTTATATGATATTCAAGAATGCCTTTTTTAAAAGCATATTCATCATAAAAAGCTTTAGGATCTTTCGGTTCCATAAAATTACCTCAATTTATCAGCTTTTACTATGGCTATACCGCTGCTCGTTCCTATTCTGCTTGCTCCAGATTCAATCATTTTTAAAGCGTCCTCATAAGTTTTTATACCGCCTGAAGCTTTAACTCCCATTTCATCTCCAACCGTTTCTCTCATAAGCTTTACATCATGCTCCAAAGCTCCTTTCAAGGAAAAGCCTGTTGAAGTTTTTACAAAATCGGCTCCGCATTCCTTAGCTATTTTGCATGCAAGTATTTTTTCTTTATCCGTAAGAAGACAGGTTTCTATAATTACTTTTAAAACACTTGCCCTGCAGGCATCTCTTACTTTTTTTATATCCCTTTCAAAAAGATCTATTTTACCGCTCTTTAAAAAACCAATATTTATAACCATATCTATTTCATCGGCTCCGCTGTCTACTGCAAATTTAGCTTCATAGGCCTTTGCTTCCTTCATCATAGCACCGAGAGGAAATCCCACAACGGAGCATATTTTTACATCCGAATGCAGAAGAAAATTATAAGCTGTATTTACATAAGCTGAATTAACGCATACCGAATAAAATCCGTACTCTTTTGCCTCTATGCATAAATTTCTTATATCATCTATCGAAGCTTCAGGCTTTAAAATAGTATGATCTATTAATTTACTGATATTGTTCATTTTTGTACCTCTTTTTTATATGATATAAAATTTATTGCATTTGTCAAATTATTTTATAATAAATATATAAGATAAAATTATATAAACATAATCTGTTAAACAGAATTAAAAAATTAAATATCAATTTAAGGAAGTTCTTTAACACTGAGCTCTTTTAAAAAACTATTATGCTTTTGCTTGGCATTTTTTATATCAGTTTCTATATTATTAAGCTCTTCAATTACATAATCAATATTTATAATATCCTCTTCCTCAGATGTGTTTACATATCTTGAAATATTTAAATTATATCCGTTTCTTTCTATTTCCTCCATAGATACTCTGCGGGAATATTTTTTATCTTCCTCCTTTCTATACTGATATGTATCTACTATTTTATCAATATGTCTGTCTAAAAGTATATTCTGACGCTTTCCCTTTTCAAATTCGCCGCCTGCATTTATAATAAGCACATCATCAAATTTTTTGCATTTTTTAAGCACCAATATGCATACAGGTATGCCCGTAAATGCAAAAAGATTGGAAGGCAGACCTATAACAGCGTCAATATTTCCGTCTTGCAAAAGCTTAGTTCTGATTTTTTCTTCAACTCCGCCTCTGAACAGTACGCCATGAGGGAGTATTATAGCCATAGTGCCGTCATTATCCAAAAAATGAAATCCATGAAGCAGAAATGCAAAATCCGCCGCAGACTTAGGGGCAAGTCCGTAATCTTTAAATCTGAAATCATTCTGCATTTCATCTTTAGGCTGCCATCTGTAGCTGAAAGGAGGATTTGCAACAACCGCCTCAAAGAGAATCTTTTTTGCAGGATTCATCTCATTTAAAATATTCCATTCATTTAATAATGAATCCCCATGAAAAATAGTAAACTCCGAATCTTTCAAATCATGAAGAAGCATATTCATTCTTGCAAGGTTATATGTAGTTATATTTTTCTCCTGTCCGTATATCTGACCTATTGAGTGTTTTTCAAATTGTTTTCTTACATTAATAAGCAAAGATCCTGAACCGCAGGCAAAATCAAGAACATTTTTTATTTTGCTTTTCCTTCCTTTACTTGGATCCTGACAATCCAATACCACAATGCGCGAAAGAATAGTAGAAACAGGCTGAGGCGTATAAAACTCTCCAGCCTTTTTCCCAGAACCTGAAGCAAATTGAGATATTAAATATTCATAAGCATCTCCCAAAAGATCCGTTTCATTAGAGAACTGGGAAAGTCCCTCTGAAATCTCAGTTATAATAGAGCATATAAGCTTATTTCTTTCGGCATAGCTTTTGCCTAGCTTATCGGAATCGAGATTTATTTCAGAAAATAATCCCTTAAATGTGCTTTCAAAAGATTCATTTTCAATATGATTAAAACCGCTTCTTAATGTATTTAAAAGAGTTTCATTTTGAGTTTTTGCAAGTTCATTTATATTTCTCCATAAATATTCTGGCTTTATAACATAATGCACTTTATTTCTTATTTCTTTTTCCAGTCTTTCCACATTATCTAAATTTTTAATATACCATAAAGAAAGAGGCTGAACCGTACCCGATAAAAGCATTTTATTATGATTATCAATAAAGTCTTTTCTGGCTTTTTTTATTTTTTCTTTATCCTCTTCATCTTCATTTAATCCCAATTTTGATATAGGAGCAGATTTAAAATA
>NZ_CAJUPR010000010.1:89034-90358 GCF_910588665.1 uncultured Brachyspira sp.
TATAATTTTAAAATGTTTTTTATTGTCTTCAACCATTTCCATAGGTTCAAATACAGAATAATTTCCATGATTTAAAATATTAATCATTCTTTTATGCACTATTATATTTTCATCATCTGACTCTCTTAAACAATCAGAAAAATTACCATATCCATGAAATGATGCTGTTTTTTCTAATATGCTTCTAAGTATATTAAAATGATAAGTATATAATTTACCTGAGTCAGCTGCCTTTTTTAATTTTTTAAGCATTGATACATGATGAAAGAAAGGAGTGTCCCCTGTATTTTTTAATATATATTTTTCTATATTGCTATCTTCTTTTTGAAAAAATAATCGTTCAGCAGTTTTAATTTCATTACATAAAATATTATAAAATAAAATATGGTGTGTTGATATAACAATTTTTAAATCTGTTTTGTTTTTTTCTCCTTGATCTTCTTTTAATAATTTAGCTAAATCAGATGCTAAAGCAATTACATTATTATCATCTAATGAAGAAATAGGATCATCAATATATATATATTTAACCCATTTATATGACTCATTATTATCAATGACCAATTGTACAATAGCAAGAAAAAAACACCATATAAATATATTTTCTTCTCCTCTGGATATTTTTATATTATCAATTCTATTTTTAGAAAATGCAATAGTATAATCATAATAATCAATTTTAAAATTAAAATCTGCATATCTTTTTAAAAAATAATTAATTTTATCATTCATGTCTATCAAATCCTTTAAGGCATAAAAAAATCTTGAATTACTATTCATTTTTAAAATTCTTCTTTCATCATTTTCTAAATCATTATCCCAATAAAAAAGATCTTCAGTAAATGCATTATAATATAGGGTATCTCCCGTTTTTTCTCCTGTTTCTTCATCTGGATATTTTCCAATATTTTTAAATTTATCAGAAAGTCTTGTTTTACCTGTACCATTATAAGCAAATAATATTATATATTTTTTTTTATCTAAAAAGTCTCTAAAATGTTTCGCAATATCTTCCAGTGAATAAAATTCAGAATCAATATATTTATTTGATTTCTTTTTATTCATAAATCATAATCCTCCATGCTATTCATATCAGGAAAAAGTTTCTGCATCAATTAATGTTTATGCTTCAGCAATTCTTTTACTTTTCTTTATTATTGTCATGTTTGCCAGTATCCGCCTACCAAGCAGGCACATTTCTAATTTTATTTTATATATTTTTTATTATACCATATTTCTATTATTATATATTATTATTTTATTTATTTCTATTATTGCTATGCCGCCATTAATGGCGCCTACTCGGTCGAACTCGGCTGATTAC
>NZ_CAJUPR010000011.1 GCF_910588665.1 uncultured Brachyspira sp.
AGTTTGCGGCGCTCTGCGTCGATTAGTTCATCGGCGGTGGTGAGGAAGGAGGCGATTTTTTGTTGTTCTTCTAATGTTGGAGGCAAAATAATAGGCATATCCCATAAATGTTTTATATCAAAATTTAAAGAACCATGAGCACGACCCCCTATTTCAATATATTTTCTTAACCAATAACCATGATAATTATTATAAAAAAGATAATTTAAAATATTAGGATAATAGTTTTTATCAGTAATTCTAAAACAAATAAAAATACTATTTGGAACAGCTGCAATATCGTAATCATTAAGCATAGATATAAAACCTTCAGGAAATTGTTTTGTAGCACTTTTATTGTAAGCAAAATCATATTTTCTAATTACAATATAATTTTTATACGAATCTCCCGCTATTTCTTTTCCGAATTTTTCTGTTTGAGGTATTAAGCCCAAACCAGATATAACACTCATAGAAATATATTTATTTTTTCCTGCTTTTTCTTTAATCATTGATGATATTTCACCTAAATTAGTAATATTCCAGCTCGGAGAATTTTTAAACTCTGGAAATCTTAAAGCGGGTATATTAATGCATAAAGATTTTTTACTGCTATTTTTAATATTATCAATCTTCATAAGAGCTTAAGTTCCTGATATTATTATCTTTTGAAAGTTTTTTTAAAATAGGGATAGTATCTTTCATCAAAGCTCTTTTTTTATCCGATCTTTCAATCCAGCTCAAATCAGGCATATCTACTAAATTTTCAAGCAAATCATTATCTAAAACGAGCCAGTCAGCAGTCTGATACACAAATGATTTAAGCTTTTCTTCGTCTGCTCCATGTTTCTGCGCAATTCTGATTATTTCTCTGTCGTTTTTTTCTTTTTTAAACTTTTCATAATTCTGCTTTACCTCTTCTTCTGTTAAGGCTCTATCCGTAGGAAGCTGTTTTATATAATCAATCATGTCTTCCCTTTCTTCAATCATGTTAGATGAAGATGAAAGAATTTTTATTATATATTCTTTAGTAACATAAGATTTTCTTTTTTTTGGATTTTTATTAGTGATTCTTGATATTAAAGACATTATATAATCATAATCTATAATATCGGAAGCAAAAAGTATATACTCAAAATCGGTTTGCTCAATATCTTCTTTATTATTTTTCTTATTATTTACATCTTTAAGATTAAACCTCTTTATATTTTCTGCTATATCAATATATACGCCTGAAAATCTTCTTAAATTATCTTCAGACATAGCCTCTTCTATTTTTTTAATGTCTTCCTCCGATATTTCGGCATACTGCTCAAGCCTGTTTATGCTGGCTTTTACCTTTTTAAATGCATTAATAAACTCTATCTGGGCATTTTCTCCCTTCAAATTATACACTTCTTGAGGTTCGCACTTAAGTCCGTACTTCTCCATAGTTTTTTTGAGATTATCAACAGCGAGACAATACTCTTCAGCTTCTTCCGATGAAGATTTGGCAATCCATATTTTTCTTGCCTCCTCAATGCCTGCCTTACCTGAAAAAAGAGCTATAGCCTCATCAACCGCATTTTTCTGACTTCTGAAATCAAGTATATTTCCGTAAGGCTTTGAAGAGTTAAGAATTCTATTAGTTCTTGAAAATGCCTGTATTAATCCATGATACTTTAAGTTTTTATCAACATATATTGTATTAAGATATTTTGAATCAAATCCCGTTAAAAGCATATCCACCACAATAGTAATATCTATTTTATTTTTATGCTGAAAATCTTTATTTGCATAGCGCTGATTTTTAATTCTCTCCTGCATATCTCTGTAATATAAATCAAAATTGCTTATATCATGATTGGTATTATACTGTTTATTATAATCTTTTATAATATTTTTAAGGGCTTCTTTCTTTTTTTCGGGTTCTATTTTATTATCTTCTTTTTCATTTATAAGATCCTCCTGAAGCTGCTGAACATCTCTATTGCCTTCAGAGGGGGGAGAAAAAACGCATGATATATTTAAAGGCTCAAAATCTTCGTCTTCTTCTTCAGATTGCTTCTGCTTAAATATTTTATAATATTCAATAGCATCATTTATAGAAGCTGCGGCAAAGAGTGCATTATATTTTCTATTAACGGTTACTTTATTATGGCTTTTCAAAATCTTTTTTACAATGGCAGTTTTATTTAAATAGTCATCTGCCAAGCCTGCATTATTAGGCTCAAGATACTGAATATTAAAACGCAGAACATTATTATCATCAATAGCATTTGTAATAGTATATGAATGAAGTTCTTTTTCAAAAATATCTTCTGTAGTTGCATAATGTCCCACAGTTCCGTTAATTTTTTTATAATTAGAATTCTGCTGAAAAATAGGCGTTCCCGTAAAACCGAAAAGCTGAGCCTTAGGAAAGAAACTCTTAATAGTTTTATGATTTTCTCCGAACTGCGAGCGGTGGCATTCATCAAATATTATTGCAATTCTTTTATCTTTAAGAGATGATAAAAGCTTTTTATAGTTTTTCTTATTTGCCTTATTTTCATCAAGCGCCAATGATAATTTTTGTATTGTTGTTACTATTACTTTATTTTTTATATCGTCTGAAATAAGTCTTTTTACTAAACTTTCGGTATTTGTATTTTCTTCAACGCAGTTTTCCTGAAATCTGTTAAACTCTTCTCTTGTCTGCTTATCAAGATCTTTTCTATCAACAACAAAAAGACATTTTGCTATGCTTCTATTATCCTTTAATAATGTTGATGCTTTAAAAGATGTTAATGTTTTTCCGCTTCCTGTGGTATGCCAAATATATCCGTTTCCTCTGTTTTGTTCTATGCAGTCTATTATAGCTTTAACGGCATGTATTTGATAGTAGCGCATAAGTATTAATTTTTTTTCAGTTTCAACTAAAACTATATACTTGCTTATAAACTCCCCAAGTACGCATTTTGATAAAAATGTATCTGCAAAATTATATAAATATGTTATTTTTTTATTGTCATGGTCTGCAAGCTGATGAATATCTGAAAACTCTTCTTTAGCATCAAAATTAAAATGCCCGTTATTATTGTTTGCAAAATAATAGGTGCTGCTTTCATTGCTTACAATAAAAATCTGTATAAAGCATAATAAAGAATTTGTAAATCCGTTGCCGGCATCTTTTTTATATCCTACTATCTGCTCCATAGCTCTTTTAGGAGAAATCTGAAGCGATTTTAATTCTATATGCACAACAGGTATGCCGTTAATAAGTATTAAGCAGTCATAACGGCGATAGCTGTTTTCGGTATTTATACGAAACTGATTAATTACTTCATATTCATTTTTGCACCAATCGGAAGTATTTACAAGGGTATAATCAAAAACTGTATCATCATCTCTTTTAAAATTATTAATATTTCTTAATGTCAAAGATGCTGAAAATACATCGGAAGTTATAATATTTTCTTTTAATCTTGAAAACTCATTATCGCTTAATTTTACTTTATTAAGATTTTCAAAATGATTTCTGAAATTTTGTTCAAGCGACATTCTGTCTCTTATATCTTTTCTGTATGTATATTTTAACTCTGTAAGCTTATTAATAAAACATTGCTCTATCTCATTTTCATTTTTCATATTATAATGCCTTTTTATTTTTGATAAATACCGATTATAATTAAATAATAATTACTGTTTTTTTAAAACATTTCTTAAAGCTTCTATAACAATATCCTGTTCCTCTCTAAGAATATCATTGTCTATAGGCAGGGCTATATTATGTTTTGAAGCATACTCAGATACAGGCATATCTCCTTCTTTATAGCCAAGCTTAGACAATGCAGGAGCTAAATGTATAGGGTGAGGATAATAAAGAGCTGTAGGAACTCCCAATTCATTTAATTTATTTCTGATTTCATCTCTATTATTTTCCACTTGTATAACATACTGAGCATAAACGCTTGTATTATATTCTGCTATCTCAGGAGTTTTCACAATATCTTTTAATTGCTCGCTGTAATATTCCGCCGCTTTTCTTCTATGCTCCATATCATCATCAAATCCTTTAAACTTTTCTAAAAGTATTCCAGCCTGCATATTATCCAATCTTCCTGTTGTTCCTAGTTTTACATGTATCATACCGCCTTCATCTCCATGATGACGAAGCTGCTTAAGATTATTATAAAGCTTCTCATTATTAGTAAATACCATTCCGCCGTCTCCGAAACAGCCCAAAGGCTTAGCAGGAAAAAATGATGTAACTGCAATATCGCCCAATTTCCCAGAGCATGACTTAATATTATTATAACTTGCACCGAAAGACTGACAGGCATCTTCTATAACAAAAATATTATTTTTTTCGGCAATATCAAGTATGGCATTATAATCTGCGCATTGTCCGAATAAATTAACAGGTATAATTGCTGCTGTATTTTTATTTATAAGACTTTCAAGTTTTTTTATGTCCATATTAAAATATTTATCTATATCGCATACTTTTACTTTCATACCCAAAAATGCAGGAGCTTCGGCAGTTGAAAAAAATGTCATAGCAGGAACTATAATTTCTTTTTCAGAATGATCCTCTCCTGCATCAAATCCTAATGCTAAAAGAGAAAGCACCAATCCCACATGTCCAGAAGAAACACCAACAGCATATTTTACTCCGGTATAGTCTGACAATTCTTTTTCCAATGCATCTAATTCTTCGCCGAATATAAACTGACTTCTTTCTATAACAGAAGATATTTTTTTATTAATAGCTTCTTTTCTCTTTTCATATCCTCTGTAAAGATTCATATATTTCATAATTAATCCTTTATTTTATATGTATTGTTGCAATTGTATTAAAAATAGTAATTAATGTCAATATTTTTACATAATTAAAAAACTTGACAACAGTGCTTATTTTTATATACTTTATTACTATAATAAGTTATAGTAATATTGTCAGAGCCGTATTTAAGAATATTGTACAAATGATAATGAAAAATTTTAACATAAAAATACCTAGTGATAAATTATTAATATCAAAAGTTTCAAGCGATTTTTCTGATTTTTTACATTCAAATGAAATAAAAAAATTAGACGCATTTCAAATAGCTTTTGAAGAAGCTTTAACCAATTCAATAGTTCATGGAAATAAAAACAATCCTGATAAAAATGTGCATATATATTCATATATTGGTGATAAATCAATAAAGGTAATAATAGAAGATGAGGGTGAAGGTTTTGATTACTGCTTGGCTATTATAGGATTAACCGAATCTCAGGATAATATATATAAAAATAACGGAAGAGGAATATTTTTAATATCATTATATACAGATGATTTCTACTTTGAAGATAACGGAAGAAAAATAGTAATGCTTAAGAATATAAATTGATTATAATAAAAAATATAACTTTAATTTTTACAGGGTATTCCGAAAGGCATTCTTAATTTTACTATAGTGCCAGCTCCTTCCGAACTGTCTATTGAAATAGTTCCCTGCATAGTATCAAGCAAATCTTTTACAACCGATAATCCGATACCTATTCCGCCGTATTCTCTTTCGAATCTTGAATCGGCTTGATAAAAAGGTATAAATATTTTTTTTAATTTGCTTGATTTAATGCCTTTTCCTGTATCTTTTACGGTTATTTCTATCTCATTAGGTATTATATTTTTCATAGTATGATAATTAAATAAATCAGGAGAGAAATCCAATTCTTTTTTTTCTATTGTATCAAGAGTTCTTACATTTATTGATATAGTTCCTAATTTTGTAAATTTAAAAGCATTTGATATTATGCCCTCCATTATAAGCCTGAATCTTTCATGATATCCTATCAATATATTGCAGTTTTTTTCTATGTTTATATCCAAATCTATGTTTTTAGGGTAAATGAATTTATATCCGTCTATTATAATATTAAGCTCCTCTTCAACATTAAACTCAGATACATATTTTGAAGCCTCATAATCTTTAAGCGCTATTTGTATAAGATTATTATTAGTATCATAAAGTTTCTTAATACTTCTTGATATTATATTAAAAGATTCCTCTCTTTTTTCCTCAGTCATATTATTTTTTTTAAGCAGATTAATATATCCTATAATCTCAGTAAAAGGATGTCTTAATTCATGAGAAACTGTTGCTTTAAACTCTCTGATTAATTTATTATAATGCTCTGCGCTTTTTTTAAGAGAGTTAATTTCATTAAAAAGAGAGTGAAGCCTTTTCTGAAGCACAAGATTATAATTCTTCTGATGTTCATAAAGTATTGAAAAATAAAGTCTGTAAAGACCTATTTCAGTTCCCGCATTTTTAATAATGCCTTCTTTGCACCATCTCATAGCTTTATCAAAAGGAATCAAAAAAGATTCTATTGTCTCCTCCATAACGGATCCGTCTGTCTTTATTTCTCTTTTAGCCTCCAATCCTGTTATATCGCAGGTGGCAATATTTATTCTCTCCGTAATAATACCTGAAGAACTGTAATATTTATGCCCCAAAACATTTATATTTTTTAAATCAGCATTATATCCCGTCTCTTCCTCAAGTTCTCTTTTAGCGCATTTTTTTATACCCTGATTAGGATTTTTATCGTTTATCTCATCTTCTTCAAGCATTCCCGCAGGAAACTCTAAGAAATTCATAATATGTTCATCAATCTCTTTAGTATTTTTGCCCGTCATTATTTTTTCTCTGTAATAAACAACGGGTCTGAAATTGCTTATCATAAGTACATATATTTGATTGTCTATATAAGTATAAGGTACTATAATAACTGCATCTCTTCCTTTTCTGTTAATTATATCGCAGCTGTATTCATGAGAAAATGAACCATCATCATACTCATTTACAGCAATGAATCTTTCTAAACTTACAAATCCTGTATCTAATTTTAAGGGCGGAGATTTATGGAAATATTTAGTATCTTTTACCTTCTTTATTCTTTTATCATTATAAGACATAAATCAAAACCCTTTAAAATTATTTATTACTGCTTTTAATTATTTTAACATCTCTTTATCAACTAAATCATCAGCGGGCACATAATCATTTATAACCTGAGAGAATACCAAAGTATCAACAAATCCTCCTCTTTTTACAGATAAGAACAGATCATTATATTCATTTTCAGGCATTCCCAATTTTTTCATTGTAACGGCTTTATAAAATACAGCATCATTAGCAAATCTGGTTCTAGGATACTCTGTAATTATTCTGTCAAACAAACTAATAGCCTCATTCAATTGGGCTTCATCTGCAGAGTAAGTCTGATAAAGCATGCCGTTCCAAAGCAATGATAAAGGCTTGAATTTCTCTATAGAAGTTAAACCTTCAACTTTTTTAAAGCATTCATCTGCCAAAGCTATATTTGATTTATTATCTTTAGAAAGAAAATAATGCACTATTCCTTTAAACTGATATAAATGTCCCAAATCAACATCGGGAGGCAGATTATTAATATCTAATTTATTTATATAGTTCAAAGCCTGAGTATATTCCTTATTTGCTATCATAACCCTTATTTCTTTTATAATTAAAGGATCATCTTGAGAAGTCCAAGGACTATAGAAATTATATATAGTAGCTTTTAAAGGTCTTCTGGGTTTAACTGAAGTATATTCCGAAGCATTATTTACCTGATTATAATTAAACTGATTATTATCAGTATTATTTGCATTATTATCAGTATTATTTGCATTATCCGATGATGAAGATATATCATTATTAATCTCAGCCACTACATCGCTGCCTGATGACTTTTTATATTCTTCTTCTATTTCGCTTATATAATCATCTTCCATGCTGCTTTTAGACTGTTTTGTGCATGACATTGAAAAAGTTAATAATAGAACTATTAATATTACTAAAGACTTATTTATCATTTTATGCTCCAAACTATTTTTATAGTACTTATTTTCGGAAACTCAAAAAAAATAGTTAGAATAAATAGTTGATATCATGCATTATAATTCTCTGTTATTCTGCCAGTAATTATAGATTTTCTTCTCTGCATTTGCAAAATATCTGTCATAAGCCTTTTTGCAGTAATTATCATTTTTAGTTTTTATTCCTGTGGGAGGATTTTCAAATTTATAAAGTCCATTAACCCTCCAAAAATCTAAAATCCCTATTCTTATAGCATCAACAGGACATCTGAATGAACAGCTGGTGCACATTACGCATTTATTTTTAAACTTTATATCTCCTTTATCATCATTATAAATATTATGAACTGGACATTTATTAATGCATAAATTGCAGTGAGTGCAGATTTTTTTAACTTTAAATAAGCGTCCGTTAATTTTCATAGCAGGATGTTCTATTCTAAACAAAAATGCAATTAATCTTCCGAAAGGAAATTTATTCAGCAAATTTTCTCTGCCTTCTAAAACTTCCAAAGCATCTATTTTGCATAAAGCCTTAGCCGTTTTCCACATCTTAGAAGCAAACTCATCTGTATGTCTGAATATTATATTATAAGGCATTATATAATGATACTCATTAGTAAGCATATATCCTTTGGATTTAAGTTTTGCCGTTAAAGGCAATGAAGATATATTATTAATAGCAAGAGGTTCTCCTGATGTTTTTATAATAAAAAATTTTTTCTTTTCATTATCAAACTTGGGAAAAAGCTTTATTAAATTAAAAATAGGATAAGGAGCATTAAAGCCATGTATAGGATAAGCTATGCCTGCATAATCATAATCTTTAATATCCGGCATATTATCAAAATTATCGCCCACATCATAAATCAGAGTTTCAACACCCTTTTCTTCAAATATTTTTTTATATTCTGAGGCTGTTTTTTTAGTATTGCCTGTGCCTGAAAAACAATATATTACTGCTTTTTTATTCATATATATTCCTATTTTATGTTATTTATAATTTTATTTAAATCATCAATAAAATCAGAAAATAATTTAACTCTTTTGCTTTCTTCTATATTACTTTCTGTAAGTATATAACATCCGTCTGTATCAGCTTCAGCAATAGCCCTCCCTTTTTTAGATGGTTTCTTTATAGATAAAACACCATCTTCATCAAGCGTTATAAACAAAACTTTTATATGTTTTGTAACAGAAGACTGCATAAGTTTTAGTTTCCAATAACCAGTTTGTGCTATTCTTTCTCTTAAAGTAACTTTTATTGAAAGCACTGCAATTATTTTATTAGTTTTATCATCATAAATAATTATATCAACATCTGGCAAATGAAGTCCGTATTCGCCATAATCTATACATAAATTTCTTTTTACTAAATCTAAAGTTTTATCTTCAAAATTTCTCTTTCTTTCCAATTTATTACCATTTATTATTGATAATCCTAACTTCTTTACTTCATCAGTAATAATATATTCAATCATTTTCTCAAGATTTTTTCCTTTAAATGCTCTCCAAGATTGTTCTATATCATTTACACCGTTTTGCAGAGCAAATTTTTTATGATTTTCTTTGGATTCTCTTAAAAGTTCTGAAATATGTTTATAAGCATCATTTCCGTATATTTTTTTCTTATCTTCATAAAGAGTTATTAAATCTTTATATGTCATATTTTCTCCATAATTAAAATATACTCTGTAGGATAAGCTAATTTATCTGCAGATAAAGCTTTAGAAAATCTTCCTGTAGCAGCATCTCTAGTAGAAGGAAGCATTTTTGAAGGTATTTCCCTATGTATAATATCAAAAATTCTAAAGCCTATATTAACCATTTGCTCGCAAAAAATTTCAGCATTAAATATATCAATATTTTTAAATTGAGTATTGCCTATCACAATAGCCGCCTTTCCGCCTAATTTTAATATTCTTTTCATTTCAATAAAACTTTCAAGCATATCAGCATAATAATTTTTTATTTCTCTTATCTTTTTTTTATTATTTGAAAAATTATTTATAGTTTGAATAATTATATCGCTTTTCAAATCTATACTGTCTATATTGCATCTATTTTTATAGCTGCTTCCTATAAATTTTTCTCTGAACTTTGTTAAAGTATTTAAATAGCCGAACCATAATGAAGGAAGCTGATGCAAATCAGCATATTCATAACTAGTAACATAAGGAGGACTAGTTACAATAAAATCTGTTTCACCGTCTCTTAAAGGCATAAATCTGGAATCTGAACATTTTATTTTTCTATATTTATTTATATTATTTATAAAATTTTTATCAAGCATAGAATTATATATTTCATGCCTCTTTATCATTCTTTTTGCCTGATTTAAAAATAAAATATAGGTGTCCTGTTCTTTTTTTTTCATATCTCTTGTAGGCTTTATACTTTTTTGAAGCCATATAGAAGCTGTTTTTAATATCTGAGCAAATGCTACAAGATAAAAATCTCTTACATCAGGATTATCTATTTCATATACAGAGTAGAATATTAAAGATAATTCTTCCTTTTGTTTCGGCTTAAACCAATAATCTATTCTTTCATTATCAGGTACAATTTTCATAGCTTTCATTAAAACATTATTATCAGCCGATTCTCTATAGCTTTTAAGTTTATCATACAATAAAATATATTCTTTTTTTAATAATTCAATATTAAGAGGCGTAGTTTTCACTTTAGATATTAAATATGCTATTTCATTTATATCCGTACCGCAAGCCAGTCTTTTATTTATAAGGCTTTCTACAATAGTGGTGCCGCTTCCCATAAAAGGGTCAGCAACTAATTCTTTTTCTTTTGTATATTTATTTATTAATCTTGAAACCAATTGAGGTATAAATTTAGCAGGATAGGTATAATAATTATGCGTAATATATGCTGTATCTTTTATAGTTTTATCAGAAAAAGACCAAGAATAATCCAAAGAAATAGAACTAAAATCCTTTATATTATAAGAATTAATATATTTGTATGAAGATGCAGTATCATTATACATATAAAATTAATCAAGCCTTTTATAATGAGCTTTAAAATCCTCATCAAAATAATAAACTACATTCTCATCTTTTTCATGCGAATCATACCATACCTGAGCAAAAAAAGGATTGTTCTTAGCAAGAATATCAAAATTCCAAGTATAATCAGGCATGCATTTTTCACACCAATGCCCTGCTTTTATAACAGTAAACGGAGAAGCTTCGAATTCATGTCCCTCAAAACAAGCCCATTTTAATTTTGTATGCAAATCTCCTTTAGTCATATCAGTGCTTAAAAGTTTTCCCCCTCTGAACTCTGCAGCACTCTTCAAATCTTCCAAATCTATTTCACTGTCTTTTTTAGTTTCATCATAACCATGATTAAGAAGCTTGGCATTATTTATATCAAGCAAAGCCTTATAATCTATATAATTTCCGTCGGAATCTTTATTTTCAAAAAGCAAATTAAAATCTTTCCATTTTTTAGGCAGATTATCAAAAGCTTCCTCGCTTCCGAATGCAGCTATAATTTTCCCTTTTTCATTATTTTTTCTCCAATATGAAGGCGAATTCGGATGCAGTAAAAGTCTCTGTATGGCAAAAAACGATATTACAGAAGGAGGAACAAGTTTCCCCAAAGAATAATACCAATGCGTTTTTGCTATTTCATTCCAATAATCGGCAACGGATTCCTTCTGATAAGAAAATAATTTCTCAAGTTTTTCACCGTCATAATACCAAAGCCCATGAAAATTCCTTAAAGCATTCCAATTAGGCTTCATATATTTTTTTGCAGATCCTCCTATAAGCTTAAAACCGTCATTAAAAGTGTCATAACCTGTGATTCTATTTTCCGCCTTGCTTCCCAAATTAAAACAGCCCTTCCAGAAATAATCATCTAAATTTCCTTTAATATCCTCTTCAATAATTCTTTTCATTAAAAGTCCGCTGTCTCTTGCGGTAGCCCATTCAAGAGGCGCATTATAGCAGGTATGAAACATAAGTCCGTCGCTCATATTGTCTGTAAGCATTCTATTATGAAGCATAGCCGTCTGCCTTATTACAGCTCTATGTTCTAATGATGAGTCAAGAACATATCTTTCGCCTTTCAATTTTGAAAAAGAATATGCATCATAAGGACTTATTAATAGAGGATCTCCCACCCTGCCCCAAATATGCTTTTCATTACGGTTGCCGTAAAGTGCTACAGTAGATATATGAACAAGTTTAGGACGCTTTTCCATTTGCTCTATTATATCCGTAATATGCTTAATGCCTATAAAATTAGTTAAATGCGCAAGTTTAGGATATTTATCAGAATTAGGAGGAATTACCGCTGCAAGATTAAGAACATAATTACAATCTTTCAATAATTTCATGCAGTCATCTTTTTCATATAAATAACCTATAATAATTTCAACTCTGTTTCCATACTGTCTTTTAAGCTTTTCTGCTTTTTTTCTGCTTTCTTTTCTAATAAGAACTTTTACCAATTTCACATCTTCTATTTCCATTAATTGTCTTAATGTTTCAAGACCCATATTTCCTGTAGCGCCTGTTAATGCTATTATATATTTCATTTTTATTCCCTTATAAATTATTATATTAATGCTTATTATTTTATTTAATAATATTCTTTTTTGTACCAGCAAAACAAAGAAGACAAAAAACTATCAATTTTTTTTATTCTCTGCAATTATATAAATTATATATCGAAAAAAATTTTTGTAAATAATAATAAAGCTATCAAAAATTATAATATCATCAAATAAAAAATACAGAATTGTTTATATAAGTTTTAATATTAAAAAAGCTCAAGTTATCAGAACTTAAGCTTTTTTATTTTTCAATATGCAATTATTTATTTTCCGGGAGAGCTCAAAGCATTACCGATATCTCCTGCTGTCTCAACACTGGCAATATCTTTAGCATCATAATCTTTAAGAGGTATTCTATTTCTAATAGCGGCATAAACTGTAGGCACTATAATAAGAGTAAACATAGTAGAAACTGTCAAGCCTCCAAGTACCGCTAATGATAATGGCTGATACATCTCATTTCCTTCGCCTCTTGATAATGCCATAGGAAGAAGCCCTAATATTGTTGTAAGCGAAGTCATAAGAACAGGTCTTAATCGTCTGGGACCTGCAATCAGAGCAGCTTCATCTCCGTTTATTTTTTTCTCATGCATAAGCTGATTCATATAGTCGATAAGCACAATTCCGTTATTAACTACAATACCGATAAGAACTATAACTCCTATTCCGCTGTATACGCTTAAAGTCTGTCCTGTAATCAGTAAAAGAGCAATTGAGCCAGCAAAACCAAAAGGTATGGCTAATGCTATAACAAAAGGCGCTATATAAGACTCAAACTGACTTGCCATAATGGCATAAACCAAAACTAAAGCTAAAAATAAAGCCTGTATAAGCTGTCCGAAAGCCTCATTCATATCTTCATAATCTCCCGAATAAACAATGGTAAAACCAGAAGGAATGAATATTTTTTCATTAATAGCGGACTGCACATCGTTCATTATCTGATTCATAGGTCTTCCGTAACCTGAGGCTGTAATAGAAGTTACCCTGCTGTCATTTTTTCTTTCTATCTCAGAAGGAGCGAAACTCTTATCAACATTTGCTATAGCTGATACGGGCACCATTCCTACGGGAGTAGGTATAAGCATTCTTTTAACATCGTCTATATTAATTCTGTCTCTTTCATTTAATCTGACTATAACATCAATATCCGTAACATCGGAATTATCAGGAGTCATTCTGGTAGCGGTAGTGCCTCCGAAACTGGTTTTAATAGAGTTGGCTACGATATTAATATTAAGACCCATTTTAGAAGCTAAGTCTCTGTTTACAGAAACATTAAGTTCAGGACTTGCATCGCTTTTTTTCAAACGGACATCTCTTAATCCCGGAACATCTTGTAAAACAGCTATTACATTATTGGCAAGCTCTCTTGCTCTGACTAAATCTTCGCCCACTATATCTATATCAATACCGCTTGAATCACTATTTCCGCCTCCTCCCATACCGCTTATAGAATCTACATTAATAGTTGCAGGGTAGCCTGATAATTTTTTTCTTACAAGCTCAACATATTCAGCCGTTTCCATAGTTCTTCCGTCGGATTTATCTATAAGTTTTGCCCTTATCTGTCCTTTATTTGCATCCGAACCTGATCTGGTTCTGCTTTGAACTCTGCTTAAATCCTTTCCTATAACTTCCTCAACATCTTTTGTCATTCTGTCAATAAAAGAACCTGTCTGTTCTTTTCTGGTGCCTATAGGCATAGTTATTCTTGCTATTAACTGTCCCTCATCGGATTTAGGAAATCCTTCTTTACCTATAAAGATTAACCCTACTATTATTACAGCAAATACTGCCGATATAACAGGTATTAATACTCTGTTTTTATGATAAACGGAATAAGTTAATACCTTTTTATATATATAATTTACTTTAGAATGAAAATGCTTCTCAAAAAAGTTCTCGCATTTAGTTAAGAACTGAGATTTTTTAGTGGTTACAAGTCTGGCTCCAAGCATAGGCACAACAGTCAAAGCTACAAATAAAGAGGCTATCATAGAAACTGTAACAGTAATACACAAATCTCTGAACATCTGACCTGTCATTCCTTCCACAAACAAAAAAGGCAGAAATACAGCTATTGTTGTAAGAGTGGAAGCTGATATTGCAAGCGCAACGGTTGAAGTTCCGTCTATAGCTGAAGAGTATTTGCCGTATCCGTTATTTCTATAGAAGAATATATTTTCAAGCACAACAATAGAATTATCAACCATCATACCTATACCGAGCACAAGTCCAGATAAAGATATAATATTTAATGTTGTTCCAAAGAAATACATTAAAGTAAATGTCACAATAATAGACATAGGAATTGATATAGCTATAATTAATACAGTTCTTACATTCCATAAGTAAAGCATTAATATTATAACTGCAAATAAACCTCCCTGCCAAGCAGTATCAAGAACGCCTTTTATAGCCTTATTAACATTGTCCGCACTGTTAAATAATACTTCATATTTTATACCTTCAGGAAGATTAAGAGTGCTAAGTCTTTTTTTTATACCTTCAGAAACGGCAACCGTATTGGCTCCCGACTCCTTATTTATAGAAACGGTAACTGCGGGTGTGCCATTAACTTTAATTACATCTCCGTCATCATTATAACCTTCATATATTGAAGCCAATTCTCTAAGTCTTATAGGCGTACTATTGGTTTTTAAAGCCACAACAACATTGCCTATATCTTCTACTGTTTTAAACTCGCCTGTAGTTCTTAAAGTATATTTATAAACACCTTCATAAGTTTCGCCGCCTGAAATATTCTGATTTTCTACCGCAAGCGTATTCACAATAGTATTGATATCAAGTCCGTAAGCCTGAAGTCTGTTCATATCAACATCAACTTTAATCTGAGTTTTAAGCCCCCCTCTGATTTCAGCCATAGCAACGCCGCCAACCTGCTCTATGCTGGTCAATATCTGATTATCAACTAAATTATATAATGCCGACAGATTTTCGGTGCCGTAAAATGATATTTCCATAACTGGAATATTATCTGTAGAAAATTTATAAACGGCGGGACTCTCCGTATCATCTGGCAAAGCTTTTCTGATTCTGTCTATAGCCTCTCTTATATCAGCTGTGGCGGAAGCTAAATCACTGCCCCAATTAAATTCTATAAAAACTCTGGAATCTTCTTCTTTTGAAGTTGAACTTACCTCTTTAATATTATTAACCGATGAAACAGCGGACTCTATAATTCTGGAAACGGATTTTTCAACCTCTTCAGGTCCCGCATTATCATAAGTAGTTCTGATACTGATATAAGGAAGCTCCATATCTGGCAAAAAATCTACAGGAAGCCTTGATAAACTTATAATGCCAAGTATAACTAAAGAAACTATGAACATAAAAACAGCTACAGGTCTTTTTACTACTAATTCAATAAAACTTCTCATTAAAATTACTCCTTAAAACAATATATAAAAATTATCCCCCAACAGAATATATGGTATCGGAACTATTTGAATTATTTTCTGTTTTGCTGTTTTCTGATGTTTTTTTCTGATCGGAAGCGGCAGAATTATTTTTTGCTGCTGAAGTATTAGGTTTCAAAGCGGCATCTGGTTTTGCATTTGTATTTATAATATTAGTTTCGGAAGAAGCGGAAGCTGCAGGAGGCGCAATATATTCTAAAATAGTAGGGTCATTTTCTATTCTATTAACTAAAGATCCGTTTCTTAAAAACTCGCGTCCGAACATTACAACTTCTTCTCCGTCTTCAATACCTCCGCTTACAGCCACCTTATCTTTTGAAGTGAAAAGTACATTTATTTCTCTTGTATATGCCCTGTACTGAGTATCATTTGAACTTACAGTCTTTACTTCCATAGGGGCGCTATTGGAATTAATTTCTTTTACAACATATATATAATTCTTTCCTGAATCATCGCTGAATATAGCACTGTTAGGTATGACAAAAACATTATCCGCAGAGTTTAGAAGTATTGATACATCGGAGAACATACCCGGAAGCAGAAGCCTGTCTTTATTATCAATTAAAGCTTTAACCATTAAAGTACGGGTTGAAGGATTAACAGCATAATCTCTTTTTGTAATAACTGCCTGAATTTCTTTATTAGGAGATGAAGAAACCCTTATTAAAACTTTCTGCCCTAATTCTATTCCTGAAATAGAACGTTCTGGAACCTGTATTTCCACCTCTAATTGATTTATATCCGCAACATTCGCTATAGGAGTTGAAGCCGCTATTGAAGAGCCAACAGCCATATAAGTGGTTGTAACATAACCAGATATAGGAGTTCTTGCGGGAGCATATGCATAATTAGCACCTATAATAAATCTGTCTATTAAAGCTATTGTATCGCCTTTCTTAACAAAACTTCCCTCATATTTCAATATATTTGCTATTTTACCTGGTACATCGGAAGAAATTTCAACTTCTTTTACAGCTTTAATTTCAGCGGAAAGATCCAAATATTCCTCTAAATGCTGTCTTATAGGAGCCGCTACTAAAACGCTTATAGGATTTTCTTTCTTTTTCAAATCTTCCTGAGATTTATTACAGGAAAATATGAATATGCATAAAATAATAAATAATTTTTTTACATTTCTTTTTTTTATCATCATAATCTCCTCATACTATTCAAACACCTAAAAGCTTTAATACCTGCAATGTGCTTGAAAAATACTCATATATAGCCTGCAGATATGCAAGCTGAGCATTTAAATATGTAATTTCGGCATCATTAAGTTCAAGCGTTGATATTGTACCGCCTCTATACTGCCTTTGAGCCATTTGCAATGCATAAGCAGCCGTTTGGGCATTTTCAGCCTGAGATTGAAGATTCAAAGCCTGAGATTTTGCTGTTGATATTAAATCTCTGCTGCTTACTTCTATGGCATCTCTTAATTGAGCATAGCTTATTTCCATCTGATCAATACTTAATTGTACTTCTTCCGCTGCTTTTGCTGTAGATGAAAAAGGCAGAAGCGAATCAAGAGAGTAATTTAATTGAAATCCTATTCCCCAATTAAACTGACCTTCTCTGTTTTTACGATAGCTTCCGTTTTCCATTTTTATTTTATCTATGGTGCTGATTCCTACATTGGCATTGGCTGAAAATGAAGGCCATAAATAACTTCTTGCAATTTTTCTATTATATTCAAGCATCTCCAAATTACTGCCCATATTTTTTAATTCTATATTATTGTTCATTATAGATATAAGCAAATCGTCATATTCCATATCCGGCAATGTAATATTTGTGGCATCTAATATGCTTCCAATCAAATCAATTTCATCAGCCGTATTTGTAAGTCCTATCTGTCTTATAAATGTTAATTTTAAGCTTTGATACTGATTGCTTAATGTTACAACCTGAGGCTTAGTAGTTTCATACTGCACTTTAACATTTAAGTATTCATATTCTGAAACCTGACCGTTTCTGTATTTTATATAAGTTTCTCTCATTCTATTGCTGTAATTAAGCTGCTGCTGCAAATATACTCTGTAATTTTCCTGAGCTACAAAAGTATTATAAAAATTTAATTTAGTGTTGAGATCCACATTCTTTCTTTCATCATAATAGATATCTCTTTTTATTCTCAAATTTACATCTCTGGCTTTATCCGTATTCCAATTTCTAAAACCTGTAAAAATAGCTTTAGACAAAACAGCATTTGCAGACCAAGTATCGGGGCTTGAATAAATACCTGTTGCCATATTGTTAACGATGTATTCCTTAGATTCTGCTATATTCAACCCTCCGCTTATACTTAAAGAAGGCATAAATAAATCTGAGAATGAGGCGCTTTTTTGAACCTGCGCTATACGAACATCATATTCAGCTTGCTTTAATGTCTTATCATTATCAAAAGCCATAATTAAAGCGTCTTCTAATGTTATTGAAATTTTATTATTAGTCAGTAATGCATCTTCAATTGAATCCTGAGAATATAATGATAAAACAGATGTCAAACTAAGAAATAAAATCGTACAAAATCTCACAATCCGCTCCTAAATAAACAGGCTATTATATAATTTTTAAGAAAAAATATCAATATATTTTAATATTAGACGAATTAATTATAAAAAAAGTTCCTATAATATATTTATCCTTTTATTTTTATAAACTCTTAATAAGCAAATCAAATACTTTTTCATCTATATTCATAGCTTTATGAATAGACTGTACAGGTAAATCTATATTATTCAAAACTTTATTTTTATCTGTTTTATACATATTTGAAATAATTTCAGATAAGCTTTCTATTTCTATAGGACTTAAATTTGTAAATGCGTATCTCAAATTAGGAAGCGCTTCTATAAATTTTTCTTCATCTAATTTTTTTACAGTATTATTTATACTCTCAACAATACTTCTGTTAATAAATAAAATATCTCTTGCTATCAATAATATTCCATTTAAAAAATATGCCGCTGTTTCGCTTTCCGAAGACTCTAAAAAATTAGACACTATAGATGAAAAACTGTCCGAATTTAATCTTCCTGATTTATATTTTACAGAGAGACAAACGGCATATATATGAGAACTTCCGAATGTGCTTTCAAGCATTAAATCTATTTTATCATTAAAAATATCTATATCGCAGTAATTAGGATTTTCTAAAGTAAAAGAATATAAATTTTTTATATAATGAGACTGTTTTAAAGCTTCTTCTTCCTGAAGATTCTTCATAGATTCCATATTAGCAACGGACAATACAAATACCTGTTTAGCTAATGATTCTATTACAGGGATAATATCATAATCATCAAATAAGGATTCTCTCTCTTTTGATATATTATCATTAATAACTTCCATATTAGCCAAATATGATAAATTATTCAGGCAGGAGCAAAGACTTACAAAATTATTATCATTCAAAATAACTTTTTCTATTTGTCTGTAATTATCAATGAAAAATCCGTAAAGCCCCATAACATCGGCTTTTATCATAAGTTTAGATACTTCATATGAATTTATATTGCCGCTAAAATTATCCAATATCAAATTTGAAACAATTTCGTCTATACTAACTCCGTAAACAGATTTATCTATTAAATAAGATTCTACTATAGTTTTATATTCATATTTCCAAGTCTCTCTTGCCAGATTTTTATTAACTTTATTTACATAATCGGGACCTGTTATCAATGTACAGAAGCCTATATCCAAGAAATGCATTTTATGAAAAAATTTACTTCTCTCAAAATGATTCTTATTCTTTACTATATCAAGTACTGTTTCCACCTCTTCTGTTTTATATGTTTTTATTTTGTATTCTCTGCATTTATTTCTGAAGTCTATTACAACAGGAGGTACAATACTTTTTGATGATACCTGACCGCTGGTTATTCCTGAAAGCAATTTCATCATCAAATCAAGATTGCTTGTATTTTCCAGAGATATTTCTCCTTTAACAAAAGCGCTTTTAGTTGCATCTATAAGTTCATAAACTCCAGCAGATTCTTTGCCTCTTAATTTGGCGAGATTAAAAGCCATATAATAAGCATTGATGCAGTCTGGAATAGTTACATTATGATTATATCTATCTATATTTGAAGCCTTTATTATAAAATGCTCAACTACTTTTAAAAAACTTCTTTCAGATATATCTGAAGATGAATAGTCTTTTATATTGTCATAATTTTCAAGCTCTTTATATACCAAATTATAAAATGCAGGAAATTCTATACCTGCCTTATAGCCTCTTCTAGCATCGGCATCTTCAAATGAATACGGTATCAAATAGCTTGCCGCATTTGATACAATATATTTATTTAATGATTTATATTCTTCGTCTAGTTTTTCATTTTCTTTTAATTTATCTAAAATACCTTTAGTATGAAAACTTCCAGTAACTACCAAAACCTTATTATATTTTTTCAAGGCATCTTTAATATTTTTAGCCATTACATATTCTCTGCTTCTGGTTTCAAAATCTTCATCTTCTATCAAACGCATATAATAACCTAAAGCATAAACGCTTTTTATAAAATCAATACTGCTTTTTTTTATACCGTTTATTTCAAAATCTCTATCCCAAAGTTCGGCAAAACTTCTAAGCCCCGCTTTATTAGTAAGCTCAAGCGTATAATCGTTTATATTAAATCTATTGTCATCATTATCGTATACCGATATAGGCTTCTTTTTATTATTATTTTTATTATCTTCATCACAATTTTCTATCATAGAAGAATACGGCATATCTATAAATCCGCAGTAAATATTATTTTTATATGCTTCCTTGATAGAAACTAACTCGGGAGAATAATCTAAAAACGGATAATAGGCTCTGTATTTATTGCCGCATTCATCAACATAACTTGAATAAATACAAAACGGTGCTTTAGTATCATCTTCAACCATATACCTTATTAAATTACCGCAGTCGCTTGGTCCTTCTATAAGAATGGCGTCGGGGTTAAAATCTGCAAAAATCTTTTTCAAATGATAAGAGCATGCTGGAGAATGATGCCTTATAGGAAAAAACATTATATTTTCTTTTATGCTTTCTTTAAAATGTTTTTCAAAATTATTATTTTCTTTATTTATTTTTTTCATTGTAATATTCTCTTTATATTTTATTTTTTCAATATATATAACTGTTCTTTAATAAATTTTTTATTTTGTCTTGAATTGCTTTTAAATTTTAAATAATCAAATTCTATTAATTCAACATATCCTATATTTGACATTGTAGATATAATATCCTCTCTTTTCATAATGCCCTCGTTATTGTAGCTTAATACGCAATATTTGTAATTTACATTATTAACAATAAAATCTAAATCAATCAAAGCTGTTTTTTTGTTACAGAATGACGATTTTTGAGCGCCATAATCTCTCATACCAGAAACCCCTTTTATTTCAGGATTATCATATCTTGCTATAGTTTCTAATATATGATAATTTGGTGCATATTGTCTTTCATTATACGGCGGATCTAAATATAATATATCCGTATTTATATCTTTTACTATATTAATGCTATTTCCAATAAATATTTCATTTTCTTTATTATTAAATACTAAATTTATAGGTTTTAATATAAAAGGCTTCAATGCTCTTCTATCCCATTTTTTTTGAAAAGCGGAATAAACTCCAGATACATTTGAAAAAAAAGAAACACTTTCTATAAGAGAAGCTATTAAAATAAAATATTCATTTTCATTAATCAAATCATTGTTTTTCCATTTCTCTATCTCAATTCTTATGGCATCAATTTTCTTGGCATTTTCATCTGAAAAATACATCCTCTTATATTCTTTATTTTCAGTTCCTCCTATAGTATAATTGTTATATATAAAACCCTCAAATAAATCAATATTATTCAGATATTCTAAAATCAATTCTAAATTTGAATCATAAAATAAATGCATACTTCTTATATTCAAATAATCTAATAATTTTTTAAATTTAGGGACAGTATTATTTTTTATATAAGCATATTGAAGGCAGTAAGAAAAATATAATATATCAGATGAATATATTTTGTAATTCAAATTCTTAAAAAATTTTCCTACATTAGTAGTTCCAGCAAAAAAATCGCAGAACGTTTGTCCATATATATTTTTTGAATTAAGTATTGAATACATATTCTTAACTAAATTTTCCTTATTTCCAATAAATCTCATAAACTATATTTCCATATCAAAAAATAAATTATTAATATTTCCATCTATGTTTAAATAATTTATTTTATAGTTTGTTACTAATATTTCTATAGTTTGAGTTTTTGACAATAATTTTTTATTATAATAAGAATTATCATAATTAGAATATATTTTTTTTATATTATATTTATTATATGAAATCCACTCTTTTAATATGTCATTTCTCTTTCCATTATGAATCAAAAAATTAGACAAAGCAAATTTTATATTTCTTTTATTAAGATTATCTAAAGTTTTTAATAATATAATTTCATTATTTTTATTCCAGCCAGTAAATCCTCTCTTACCATCGTTATAAGTTCCTTTACTAATAAGATACGGAGGATCGCAATATACAAAGTCGTCTTCATTAAAAAAATCAAAATTAAAACATTCAAAATTTTCATTGCTAAAATCTATATTTAAACTTTGCATTCTATTAATAAAATTTTCTAAATTATTTTTTATAGAATTATTAAATGAACTTCTATATTTTCCAAAAGGATTATTGAATTGATGATTATTGTTAAATCTTATTTGATGATTAAATGAATATGATATTAAAACAAATAAATCAAGAGGTTTTCTATTTGTATTATATTCATCTCTCAATCTATTATAACCATCTACATTATCATCAGATAACTGATATTCTTCTATCCTATTATAAATATATTCTAATACTTTATTATATTTTAATTCATAAAATAATTTATACAAATCTATTAAATAAATTAAATTATCATTCATAAATATTTTTTGAGCTTTTACATTAACAGCAATATTTCCACCACCTGTAAACAAATCTATAAAATTATTAATATCATTTGGAAATATAGGTACTATTTGATTTAATATTTTATATTTACCGCCTATATAATTTAATGGAGATTTCACAAAAAAAATATTAGATTTCAGCATATCAATTTCTCCAAAAATCTAATAAATTTTTAACTGCTAATTTAAATAAATGCGGAGCTTCTATTCCAAGCAAAATATCTCCATCTTTTGACAATAAGAAACCTATTTTTATTTCTTGTTTAAGATCTTTTTCATTTCCTCCATATATAACCAAAGTTCTTATAATTTTATATTTAGGATAATATTTTTTTATATATATATCTTCTATTTTATAATATTCTTCTAATGATTTTAATCCTTCTTTTAAATTAATTATTTTTTTACCTTCTATATTGATTATTTCCAATTTTTTAACATCTATTAAAATCAAATCAGGTATATTCAATTTTGCACTTTTATTACCTGATTTATAATCTTCTCTATCCACATATTTTTCTAAAGGTATATACTCATTTTCAGAAGTTATAAAATATCCTTTTTCACATCCTGCATGATTTTCAAAAATAGAATATCCATAAGTAAAACTTTCAACTATAACATGTATAAATATTGTAGCTAATTTCTCTCCTTCTTTATCATAATACCAATATAAATTATCTAACTCTACATTTGGTATATCAAGTTTATAAAGTCCGATCTTAAGACAATTAGCAATTTGTACAAATTTATTTTTTTTAATATGTCTTTGCTCTAATTGATGTTTAGTAATAATTATATCATAACTCCAGCATAATTTTCTCAAAGCATAAGATATAGCTGTCAATGCTCCTATATTTGGATCATGCGATAAACTATCAGTTTTTTTAAGTATACCAGATATTTCTATTAAATTATTATTTGCTTTTGTAATTATTATTGGAGTATTACCTTTTGGAGGTTTTCTCATATTATTTTTAAACGTTATAAGATCATCAATATTAAAAAAAGGTTCAATTTTATTTGTTTCTTCATCTGTAAAATAAACATCAAAAGTCTTTAATAGCCTAACCCCAAAAATATATGTATCTGTAAATTGCCTATTAATATTTTTTCTTTGATGAAGCATTACTTTTTTGACATTTTCGTAGTATGAATCAATAAATATAAACTTTATTGCTCTTTGATAAATTGAGGTATTACGGCTTTCTTTATCATCTGTTTTTGTTTCTTCTATGGCATATATTGGATTATCAGTATATGTGGGTTCATCATTTTGATAAAATATTAAGTAATCTACAAAACTTGAAGAACCTTTAACTATTTTTATAAATATATTTTCTATTTTATTACAATTAATACCTATAACTTTATATGTAAAATTAAATGAATTATATTCTAACATAGGTATAACCCTAATATTATCTATAAATGATGAAAAATTATTATCTTTTAAAAACATTTTTATAATTGTATTTAAAGTTTGTACTCTAGGGTATTCTTCCGATAAAATCCATAAATTCACTTATTGTATCTCCAAAATGTTTTATTTGAAAGTCAAATTATTATTTCCTTAATTACAAATAATCTTTAATAATAAAAAATATTCTACTATAAAAACGGCATAATGCAATAATATTTATATATTAAATAAAAAATGCATCGGCTTTAATCTAAGCAGGTTTAAAAATAACAGATATAAAAAAACTCCAAAGAATTACAGCTTCTTCGGAGTTTATAAAATGAAAATAAGTTTTATATTATCTTAAATTGTCTTTAAAAAACTGAGTTAATCTTTCAAAAGGTATTTTTTCCATATTGTCATATAAATCAACATGATCAGCATCTTCTATTATTAAAAGTTCTTTAGGATTTGAAGCCTCTTTATAAACATCTTCAGAATAATATCTTGAATGCGCTCTGTCTCCTGCAATTAAAAGTATAGGAGTAGGAGAAATATCTTTAATATTAGCCATTAGAGGAAAATTCCAAAATGACATAGGCATCGCAGCAATCCAAGAAGTGACAAAGTTTACAGCTCTGGGATGATAGGCTCTTTTAGCATAATAGTTATAAAATGCAGCAAATACAGTATCAGCATTTTCAGGAAGCTCTTCAGGTACAGTCATAGCAGAAGCCATTAAATTATTGTTTTCATCAAAAGCAGGTTCATGGCTTCCTAAAGCATAAGTTTTGCTTTCAGCATCTTTCCAGCGCTGTTCGCTTAAATGTTCTTTTATCTTTCTTCTTTGCTCGGCAGTATAATAATCTAAATGACCTTTGCTCATATCCCTTGACATATCATACATTGAAAGAGTTGCAACAGCCTTAATTCTAGTGTCAGTTCCTGCCGCAGTAATAGCCATACCAGAAAGCCCGCAAATACCTATAGCTCCTATGCGGTTTCTATCCACATAATCAAGAAGACCTAAATAATCCACAGCAGCGCTGTAATCTTCAGTAAATATATCGGGAGAAGCCGTATTTCTGACATCTCCTCCGCTTTCGCCTGTAAAAGACGGATCAAATGCCAAGGCAACAAAACCGTTAGCCGCCATCTCCTGAGCATATAAGCCAGATGCCTGCTCTTTAACAGCTCCGAATGGTCCAGATACAGCTAAAGCAGGATTTTTCTGCGCACTGTAGTTTTTAGGTAAATATAAATGCCCCGCTATTTCAATGCCGTACCTATTTTTAAATCTCACCTCTTTCATATCAATATTTGTGTACACTTTGAATACTCTGGTATCCATATTATTTCCTCCTCTGTTATTTTGATTGTTTTGATTATTATTACATGAAATTAAAAATGACAGTAATAATAATGATAATATTGTTTTTCTCATTATAGTTTCTCCTTTTTTATTTATTTTATTTATTAATCTGATATTTCTTTTATAATTTTAAAAGGCACTCCCGCCGCTATTACATTTGAAGGCACATCTTTATTTATTAAAGAACCTGCACCTATTATGGTATTATCTCCTATAGATACATTAGGAAGTATATTTGCACCCGAACCTATCCATACATTATTGCCTATTGCTACTTTATAAGGATATGTGGTGCTTCTATGTTTTAAGTCTATGCCATGATTAAGCGTGGAAACAGCAACATTCATTCCTATAAAAACATTATCGCCTATAGTAATTCCCCCTCTGTCTTGAAATGAACATCCGCAGTTAAAAAATACATTTTTTCCTATTTTGATATTCCTTCCGAAGTCTGTATAGAAAGGAGGAAAGCATATAAAACTTTCATCTATTTTTTCACCTGTTAATTTTTCAAATAATTTTCTTACACCATCGGAGCTATGATATATGCTGTTAATTTCATAAGTTATTTTTATTGCATTCTGCGAGCATTTATGCAGAAGCGCAGATAATTCGGCGTCTTCGTTTGATATAGGATTTCCATCTTTACAGTATTTAATAAACTCTTCAATATTCATTTTTATAATTCCTTAAGCTTCAATTTATTTGTATTTTACAGAAAAATTAATTTATATCAAATAATTATGTGTTATATAGTTTAATACTTAAAAAGCATATAATTAATTATTTATATTTTAATAAAAAATAAGCAGCATAAAAATATAATTTGATTTTTTGTTTCTTTTGTAATACTATATGCATAACATGTAATACTATATGCATAACATTTTAATATATTATGATGTTATAAAATCAACAAAAGGATTTGCGATGATAGAAAATTTTATACCAAATAAAAAAGTGTTCGTATTTGATACAAATGTTATACTTCATGATTTTAAGTCTATATTTTCTTTTGAAGAAACAAATATTGTTATACCTATTACTGTGCTGGAAGAGGTTGATAAGTTTAAAAAGGGAAGCAATACAATTAACTTTAATGCAAGGGAGTTTATAAGAGAGCTTGATATAATAGCTGAGAAAAATGAAAAAATTCAAGGCACTAAAGACATATTTAAAAAAGGAGCTCTGCTTGATAATAAAAGCAAAGTGTTCATAGATGTTAATAACGAAGAGAAAGATAATTTTAAAAAAATATTTGAAAACAGCATTCCAGATCATAAAATATTATCCTGCGCTTATAATATAAAATGCGGGAATCAAAGAGTAGTTCTCATAACAAAAGATATTAATATGAGAATGAAGGCAAGAAGTTTAGGTATAGATACTCAGGATTATAAAACAGACAAGATAGATAAATTATCATCGCTCTTTACAGGCATAGAAACTATTTTAGGAGATAATGCCGAAGTTTATATAAAAGAACTTAATGAAAATAAAGGAATAGAGGTAAAAGGCGATAACTCAATATATCCCAACACATATTTCTGCTACAGAGTTCATGAAAAAGATGAGGCTGTAATAGGAAAATACAAAGATGAAACAAAAACAATATTGCATGTAAATACCGATATAAACGCTTATGGAATAAAACCGAGAAATGAAGAGCAGGCTATGGCTTTAGATGTTCTGCTTGACAATGATATACCTTTAGTTACCATAATGGGGAAGGCAGGAACAGGCAAAACGCTTTTAGCTCTTGCAGGAGCTTTGGCTAAAAGAAGAGAGTACAGACAGATACTTCTTGCGCGTCCTGTTGTGGCGCTGTCAAATAAAGATTTGGGATTTCTTCCGGGAGATATTAACAGCAAATTAGATCCGTATATGCAGCCTTTATTTGATAATCTTTCAGTGATAGAGCATATTCACTCTGAAGACAGTGATGAGAGTAAAAACATAAAAAAAATGCTTGAAAATGAAAAGATAGTAATCTCGCCTCTTGCGTATATAAGAGGAAGAAGCCTAAATAAAATATACTTTATAGTAGATGAAGCGCAGAATCTGACTCCTCATGAAATAAAAACTATAATCACAAGAGCAGGAGAAGGAACAAAAATAGTTTTTACTGGAGATATCAATCAGATAGATACTCCTTATTTGGATAAAAGAAATAACGGACTTACATATTTAATAGACAGAACAAAAGCGGAAGTATTAAGCGCTACAGTAACCCTTGAAAAAGGAGAACGCTCAAAACTTGCAGAGCTTGCAGCTAATGTATTATAGAATAATATAATTTATAAAAAGCATAAAGTATTATCTGCTTTATGCTTTTCTATTAACACAGCTTATCATTATTATTAAAAGCATCAGTTTTTTATATTTGCTTTACTCTATATTAAAATTTTCATTTATTTTATTTAAAAATATTTTAGATGCTTTTGAAAACTCATGATTTTTTTTCCAAGCAATATAAATCTCAGATTCCAATTTAGGCTTCAAAGGTAAAAAACATACATTACTATTATTAAAATTATTTATTAACTTATCTAAAGTTAAAGCATATCCTATACCCTGAATAACCATAATCATTGCATTATAACTTAAATTATATGTAGCGGCTATATTAAGCTTATTAAAACTATTTCCGAACCACCTCATAAAATAATTATTTTGAATATCGTCTTCTACAGCCTGCCTTGAAACTATAAGCGGTAAATTTAATAAATCGTTTTTTGTAACATTTTTCTTTTCGGCAAGTTTAGAATCGTTTCTCATAATAACTCCCCAAATATCTTTTGCAGGCATTTTTAAATAATCATATTTAGATAAATCAGCAGGGGAAATTAATACTGCAAAATCAAGCAATCCGCTGTCAAGTTTTTCAGTAATATCCTGATAGTTTCCGCTTTTAATATTATATTTTATATAAGGGTAGTCTTTCTGCATATCTTTCATAACGGAAGCAAGCAGATTCATAGACCATGTTTCTCCTGCTCCTATAAATATATCTCCTGCTATAATTTTATCATTAAAATCAAACTCAGACCTAGTTTTCTCTATCATCTCTATTATTTCTTCCGCTCTCTTTTTTAATAATATGCCTTCAGGAGTAAGTTCTATATTTCTATGCTTTCTTTCAAATAATTTATGCCCTATATCTCTTTCTAATATATTTATTTGTCTTGATAAATTCGGCTGAGTAAGATTAAGATATTCTGCAGCTTTTGAAATATTTCCCTCTCTTACTGCAGTTAAAAAATATTTTAAAGTTCTTATTTCCATATATTACCAAAAAAATAATTATTAATATTATACTATGTTTTTTATTTTAATCAAAAATAAATATTCAAACTTGTATATTATATTTTATATATTAATAAGCTTTATGCCATGCTCTTTAGAAAGATCTTCATATTTTTTATTGCATTTTTCCTCATCGCCTATAGCACTGCTGCAGTTCATCATTACATTTATAGTTTCGGTAACATATCTATCATTACAATAAATCTCGCAAAACTGCTTTACACTTTCATAAACGCAGTAATCTTTTGCCTCGCCGCATATATATATTTTATCGGCATTAGTGATATCATAAGCCCAAGAATTATCATATTCTTTAGTATACTCAGTAATAACTTCAGGTCTTATAACTCCGTACATCTCGCTGAAAGAATCCTGTCCTTTTAATATTTTATTGATATATATTTTTCTTGAAGCTTCAAAAAATAAAAGCATATTTGAAAGCTGTTTATCTATAAGCCAGCCGTCTGTACCATATATGCAATGGTAGGGCCATATAATTAAATTCTGACTATTCTGCCATTTTAACTTTCTTACATAATCTATCTGTATATCCTCATCATAAATGGGTATTATCTCATCATTTTCTATTTTTTCTAAAGTTACTTCGGTAAAAGGAGTAAGCGGTTTTCTGTTATAATCTTTCCACATAATGGGATAAAATATAGAATCATATCTATGAGTATCTAATGTAACATAAATACTGGATAATCTGCTCATATTATCATATATAAATCTTATTATCCTTTTTAAATCATCTGCAGCGCCTTTTATAGGCAATGCTCCCTTTTCAATATCTACAAAATCTCTCTGGGGATCTACTATAAGCAGATTAATGCTTTCATCTTTTAAATTTTTAATAATATCATCACTGTATTCAAGAGCCAAACTGTAAATTTCCTGCTGATTAACAGGATTAATCTCTTTTCCTACATAATCTTCATTTACTATTTTCTCATAAGGTATTTTCACAGACATTAGTAATTCCTTAATATTTAATTTTGTAATATATAGTATATATGCATTTATTTTAAAGTAAATTATTTTTAAAAAAATTAGATAAAAAAATGAGGCTTAAAATATTAAGCCTCCTAATGATTAAAAAATTAAATATTATTTGCAATACTCTTCATATAACAGCTTTCCGTTTCTGTCTATAAATAACTTAATCATATTGCTTAATTTAACTTCATATACGCCTATATTTTTCATTTCTATATCGCATATTTGAACATTAGGATATGTTCTGTTTGCAGTTTCTAAAACGATATTAGGCACTTTAAAAGGAGTATAAAAATTATAATTATTATTACCGTTATTGTTTTGATTATTCAAATTATTTTTATAATAATTATCAGCTGCCGATTCTATTAATCGCTCTGCAGTAATTTCATAAATATTCTCCGAATTATAGGCATAATTATTATTTTGATTATTATAATAATTATTTTGAGTGTCCTGATTTCTATTCGGACTATAATAAGGACTGTTAGGATTTTTCGATTCAGTTTCAAGCATTTTCATCAATTCCTCATAAGGATTTTTGTAAATCTGAGTATTATCATAACCGCTGTTATTATAGCTTTGATAATTATAATTATGATTGTATTCGTTATAATATTCATAATTTTCGGCATTATAATTATTACTGCTGTTATAATTCTTAGAAGCCGTATTCATAGCATTCATAACATATTGATAAGGATTTGAACTCATTTGATTATTACTATTATTATACTGATTTGCAAATGAAGGATTATAATAAATACTATTCGGATTAAGAGCCTCTTTAGCTAAAACTTTCATAAACTCTTCATAATAGTTATAGAAGTTATAATTGTTTTGATAAGTGTTGTTTTCAGTATTATATGCATTCTGATAATTATAGGAATCATAATACTGAGCAAATGATAAGTTTGCCGATATCATTATAAAGACGGAAACATTAAAAATAATTTTTCTCATAAATATATCCTTTTGTAAATATATTGTAAATCTAACATTAAATATATTTACATTATAATACATTTGTTTTATCTTGTCAATTTTTTTTACACATTTTTTTAAATTAATTTACATTTTTGTATAAAAAAATTATTTATTATTGCCTGCCATAAACATGCTTTTAAATAGCTTAAATCTTTTATTATTAATAAAAATTATCCGTTATTTTATATCAGAGTTTTATTAAAATAATTTAATATAACTTTTTAATACTAAAATAATTTTAATTAATTTCATTGAAAAAAAAATTATTTTATTATAAAGTATTAAAATTAATCCGTAATTTAACTTTTTAAATTTAAAATAAACAGGAGAATAAAAATATGATAATAGAGCCGAAAATATTAAATAATATATGCATCACAGCCCACCCGCTAGGATGCGCAAAAGAGGTAGAAAATCAAATTAATTATATAAAATCAAAGCCTAAAATAAAATCAGATGTAAAAAATGCTCTTATTTTAGGAGCCTCAGGCGGATACGGACTTGCAAGCAGAATAGCTGCAGGATACGGATTGGGAGCAAAGACTATGAGCGTATCATTTGAAAAAGCGGCAACGGAAAGAAGAACGGCTACACCAGGCTGGTATAATAATGAAGCTTTTTCCTCTTTCGCTAAAAAAGACGGCATAGAAGATAAAAATTTAATACTTGATGCTTTTTTAAACTCTTCAAAGGAAGAAGTAATTAAAGAGGCAAAATCATTTTTTAACGGAGAAAAAATAGATTTAATTATATACAGTTTGGCGGCACCCTCAAGAACCGATGAATCAACTGGAACAGTTTACCGTTCATCATTAAAGCCGATAGGTAAAAAATATAAAGGCATAGGCGTTGATTTCATAACAGAAGAATTACTGGAAGTATCAATAGATACTGCAAACGAAGATGATATTAAATCTACAGTAAAAGTTATGGGCGGAGAAGATTGGAAATTATGGACGGAAGCTTTGCTTAATGCTGACATGCTTTCCGAAAATGCTTTAAATATAGCTTATTCCTATATAGGTCCTGAAATGACTAAAGCAATATACAGGAAAGGAACAATAGGAAAGGCTAAGGATCATCTTGAAAAAACAGCTCATGAACTAAATAAAGAGATGCAGGAAAAAATAAAAGGCCATGCTTATGTATCAGTAAATAAAGCGGTTGTAACAAGATCTTCGGCTGTAATACCTACAGTACCTCTTTATATAGGAATATTATTTAAAGTGATGAAAAATAAAGGTCTTCATGAAAACTGTATAGAGCAAATGTACAGACTTATAAGCGAAAAACTTTACAGCGGCAAAGAAATACCAGTTGACAGCGAAAATAGAATAAGATTAGATGATTGGGAATTAAGAGATGATGTTCAGAAAGAAGTTTCAGATGCTTGGAATAAATTAAATAAAGATAATTTAAAAGAATTAGCCGATTTAGAATTATTCAGAAAAGACTATATGAATATGCATGGTTTTGAGGAAGACGGCATTGATTACGGTCAGGATGTGCAGATACAAAGATTAATTCTTAATAATTTAATTAATGCTTAGCTTTTTTGCATTAAGCAGTATTACAAAAAAATATTATTATAAAAAATAAATATAATTTTTTATTTTATTTGCTTGACAAAAAATAAAATTACTTTATAATATAAAGCATTCCTTAACTAATTTGGAGTTGTAGCTCAGTTTGGTTAGAGCGCCTGCCTGTCACGCAGGAGGCCGCGGGTTCGAGCCCCGTCAACTCCGATTTTTATTTTAACATGGAGTAGATAAATGCCTAATATAGCTTCAGCATCTAAAAGATTAAGACAAAATGAAGTTAGAAACCTTTATAATAGAAAAATTAAAAGCTTTTTAAATACTCAGAAAAAGAAAGTTATTAAAGCAATAAGCAGCAATGATAAAAACCTTGCTTCGGAAGAGTTTAAAAAATATGCAAGTGCCTTAGATAAAGCAGCAAGAAAATCTGTTATTCATGCCAACAGAGCAGCATCTAAAAAATCCTATATGATGAAAAAAATTAATGCTATAAATTAATTATTATTTTTAATAAATAACAATTAATTTTTATACTATATTGGAATAAATTGTATTTATTTTAATACTGTTTTGATGTTCCTGTATAGATTAGTGTCTCTATATAACATATTACAGTTTCACTGCCTAATATAGATAATACTTAAATTACTGTTATGGAAAGTGCAATCAATATTATATAAATAACATAAAATATATTTCTATTTTTCATATAATACTCCAAAAACACATTTATATTATAACAAGTCAAATAGTTAATATAATAATTTTACTTTAGTGTTAAAAACCATATCACTAATATAATAAAAATACTTGGAATTAATCTTATATATATTAAAAACCTTTGTATAGCTATTTCATTAATAGTATTAGCAGTTATTTTATTTGAATTAATCATTTTATAGTACATTATTAACAGCATAATTATACCAACTATAAAAAAGGAATATATTGTATTTGCAATATCAGAACTGCTGAAAATTTCAGGAAGAACTTCCATCATATTATTATATTTATTACCAGTAAAAAATAACCTAATAAGAGGTATTGACTTTGTCCTTAAAGACTCATACATAGATATCATATTAGAACTATTACCGTAAAGCACCACACCAATAGCATAAAATAAAGCTGCTGCACTCTCTAAAATTATTTGTAAATTAAGATATTTATTTTCAATAAGCAGCATTATACTGATAAATGGAGCTAATATTATAATCCAATATCTATGAAAAGAAGTATTTACTATTGCAACTGATGAAAAGGTTATAAAACATATATACAAAGAAGTTTTATATAATTCTAAGTCATTTTCTGCAGTCTTAAGAAATGAAAACAAACATATTATAGAATAAGTTAGTATAAATACAGAAACATTAAATATTTTGTATCCGATTAAAGATCTAAATGCTACTAAGGCTCTATCTGACGGATTAGGTGATTTAAATAAAATAGAAGATACTAAATATGGCAATATAGGTAAAACTATATATAAAAATATATTTTTTAATTTTTTTTCTCTTAAGCATACTAATGGAATTAATATAAAAAACGGAAAAAGCTTTAATGGAATTGCAATAGAAAACCATAGCAAAAATCTTTTTTTATTATTAAAATAGTCTAATATACCTAATAAAGTAAAAAATAACATAATAATTTCTACTTGACTGATAATAAGTGCTGGAATAACCGAAAAAGAAGAAGTTAATAAAAGAAAACCTGCAAGTTTGGAATTATTATCCGACAAGCCTGCTTTTTTAGAAATTTTATATATAACAATTGAAGAAGAAATTAAAAACAGCAGCAATACAAACTTTATATACATTAACTCAAATGTACCTATAGAAAATAATTCATGATACCAAGTATAATATGTTATATTTTTTAATTTAGAGTATAGCCATAGAGGTAAAAAAATTATAGAATATAAAACATAAGCTAAATATGGTAAATCATCCGGCTTATAATAAGAGCCTACTTTTTCATAAACTTCATAAAAAAAATGAATAGGATTTACATTAAAGAAGTTAACACTATATGGAAATATTACTAATATGTCAGAATATATATAACTAAAAAAACATAAAAATGTAATTAATAAAAAAATGTAATAATCTTTTTTATCAGGAGAAACTATTTTTTGGCATAAAAAATTTTTATTTTTAATGATTAATATTATAGATATAATTACTATATAAAAAATATATATAACTTTTTGTAATTTTAAGCTATACTCTATATTATCAATTTTATCAAAATTTATAATATTACTTGAAATTAAATAACCAAAAGGGCTGCCGTATTTATCAAAATAAATATGATTAATATAATCATTATTTTCTTTTAATTTATTAGTATTTAAATGTACTGTGTATATATCGCTATTTTTAAATATCTTACTATAGTATCTTATTTTAAAAATATAACTATAATTTGTAATAGAACTATTCGCAAAAATAAAATCTTTTACAGCATCTTCATCCAATTCATTATCTGCAGTAAATTGCTGTTTAGTATCTTCTATATCTATATCATTTAATTTTAAAGTACTATAAATATCTAATGATAAATCAGATAAATAACCATTCCTATATTTTTTACCTAAAATTAAAAGTACTGCTAAAATTAATGTTATTATAAAAAATACAAAGGTAATAAATATTTTTTTATTTTTCATAAACTGCCACCCCATGCAAAAGTGAATAGTTTATAAAAAAATAGTTCCTTTTTTGATAAAAAATTATAATAAGGTATAGTATATTTAGTTGTGTTGTGTTGTGTTGTGTTGTGTTGTGTTGTGTTGTGTTGTGTTGTGTTGTGTATCATAATAAAAAATATACTATAGTTTGAATAATGAAAATATTATATTATAAAATAAAATTATGTCAACAATAAAATCCTGCATATATTCCGCAGGGAAGAATAATATCGGAAGATTCTATTGGAAGTCCTATTTCGCCGCTTTCAAAAATACCATTATGCTTTACCGAAGTTAATAGAATATTTTTTAATGATACATGAGAAAAGCTTGCCGTATAGCAATTTATTAAAAATAAAATAGGAGTATCCGATAGAAGTTTAATGCATTCTTTTACAAGCATGCTTAAACTTGTTTCTATCTGCCAAAGCTCTCCGTTAGGACCTCTTCCGTATACAGGAGGATCCATTATTATAACATCGTATTTTCTATTCCGTCTTACTTCTCTTGATACAAATTTAAAAGCATCTTCTATAATAAATCTGACTTTTTTATTTTGAAGATTATTAATTTCTATATTTTTTTTGGCATGACTTACTATTTTTTTTGATGCATCAACATGAACTATTTCACCGCAATCGGCATAAGCACAAGCTATAGTTGCTCCTCCTGTATATGCAAATAAATTTAAAGCCTTTATTTCTTTATTTTTATGAGAAGAAAATTTTTTTTCTTTAATTTTATCCATAATAAACTGCCAATTAACAGCCTGTTCCGGAAAAATTCCTATATGTTTGAAATTTGTAAATTCTATTTTGAAAGATAGATTTTGATATTTTATGATAAAATTATCTTTAGGCTTATTTATATACTGCCAATATCCGCCGCCCTTATCCGAACGATAATATACTGCATCCAAATTATTCCATTTATTCAAACTTTTAGACCAAATGACTTGGGAATCGGGACGCGATACTATAAATCCGCCTATATTCTCAAGTTTTTCACCTTCTCCGCAATCTATAATTTTATAATCTTTCCATTTATCAGCTAAAAGCATTTTATTTGTAATTATCTTTGATTATAATATGTAACATCATTTCTTACTATAACAATATCAACTCTTCTATTTAAAGCGCGTCCGTCAGGCAGATCATTAGACGCCATAGGTCTTGTATCCGCATAGCCCGCAATAGAGTATTTATTCCTGTCCAGATTTCCAGCCTGATCATTTTCAAATATTTTTTCCAATATTACCATAGCCCTAGCGGAAGAAAGCCCCCAGTTATTTCCAAACTTCTGCTCCGTGATGCTTCCGGGTATTATAGAACCCGAATCCGTATGACCTTCTATTCTTATATCATTCGGAAGTCCGCTAAGCAGGGAAGAAAGCTTTATAAAAGTTTCCACATTATTCTGAGTTTCAACTATATTCGTTGAAGCGGATTCAAAATACTGATCCGCTCCTAAACTTATGATAAATCCCCTTTCATCTTCTTCAACTCTTACTTTTCTGCTTTTAATTTCAGACTCTAAAATCGAAATGGCTTTATCAAGAGCACGACCCATAGAATATCCTCTGTCTGTTGACGGCAAAGTATCAACATTGGCTCCGCCTGCGACAAGCTTGCTTTGCGATAAAGTTGTACCGCCCGGCATAACTCCGAAAGAGCCTTGAAACGCTGTGGCAATAAGCTGTATAGCCGAATCATTAATAGATTCCGACATCGTGGAAAGAAGCAGTACGAAAAAAGTTAATACCAAAGTTACAAAATCTCCGTAAGTCTGAAGCCATAAAGGAGCGGAAGGACCTGGAACCTGAGCTTTATCTCCAACTTTCTTAGCTTTTTTACCAAATTTAATAGTAGCCATTTTTTACCTCTGAAATTATTTATCTGTCGCCTACTTGCTCATTAACTTTCTGACGCTGATTTGGAGGAATGAAAGACACCAGTTTATCTTTAACTATTCTAGGGTTATCTCCCGCCTGTATAGAGAGTACCCCTTCAATCATAATATTCTGAACTGTGGCTTCGGATGCATGTCTTGCGGCTAATCTTCCAGCTATAGGCAAAGCAAAACCGTTGGCTATGATTGAACCATAATATGTGGTAAGAAGCGCTACAGCCATACCTGAACCAATTGCTTCAACGCCGCCGCCGCCGCCCAAACTTCTAAGCATGATTACAAGTCCGATTAATGTACCAATCATACCCCAAGCAGGAAATAAAGATGCGGCATCTTCAAATACTTTCCTTACAGTATCATGTCTGGCTTCAACATTATCTATATCCGTATTCAATATATTTTTCACTAATTCGGGATCCGTTCCATCCACCACAAGCTGCATGCCTTTCTTAAGAAGAGGATCTGAAATTTCCTGTATATCATCTTCCAATACAAGAAGACCTTCTCTTCTTGCTTTCTCCGAAAAACTTAAAAGCATTATAATTATCTGTGCTTCGTCATAATCGGGCTTCTTCAAAAGCATTTGAATAGCTTTGGGAACGCCTAATACGGTACCCAAATCATTAGCTACTACAATAGATGTGGCTCCTCCCAATATTACAATAACTACAGAGGCAATGTCTACCATTTGACCGACATTACCGCCCCCTGAAATAATACCAAATAAATTAATACCTAAAACTAATGCCGCACCTAACGGTACAAATATATCCATAATAATCCTCTAACTAAAATTTTTTAATAAAAAATAATTATGCTATTTTCTATTCTTCGCTTCCGTAAAAAGACGGTTTTTTTAAGCTGCTTTCATTAACTATTCTAGTTCTATACTCTATTATTCTATTTAAGACTGTCTCAAAACTATCTTTAGTTACAACCTTCCTTCCAGACAGCATTGTTATTACTAAATCAGGAGTTTCCTCCATAAACTCTATTTGATGCGGATTTACATATAATATACTTCCGTCAAATCTTGTTATATATATCATTATAATAACTCCAATTATATTATACTATAAAATTATAAAAAGTCTATTTTTAATAATACTATTATATTAAATAATAACTATTTATTATCTTTTAAGACCTATAACTTCCTGAAGCATTTGATCTGCTGTGGTAATAGTTCTGGCATTAGATTGGAAGCCTCTCTGCGTCACTATCATATCGGTAAACTGTTCGCTTAAATCAACATTTGACATTTCCAAAGTACCTGCTTTAATAGAGCCTCTTCCTTCAGCTGCCGCAGTACCGATATTGGCGGCTCCGGAGTTATTGCTTGCAACAAATAAAGTATCTCCTGCTTTCTCCAAACCTCCTGCATTATTGAATTTGGCTAAAGCAACTTGTCCCAAAGTTTTTCTGTTTCCGTTAGTAAATACTCCTGTTATCTGACCGCTGTCATCAAAACTAAAACCTTCAAGCATACCCATAGTGTAGCCGTCCTGTTCTATAGCTTTTGTTGTGGATGGTGATTCAAACTGCGTAATACCATTAAATAAACCAGCCTCTCCCAAAGTAAGATTAATAGTCTGATTTACTTCTCCCTCAGTTCCCTGATAGGTAAAAGACACATTAGGCATTAATACTCCTTCAGTCTGAGTATTGGTTCCGTCGCTTACGGAAATAAGAGAACCTGCATCATTGAATACCAATTGAAAAGTATTGTTTCCGCCGCCTTCAGCAGGGTCGCCTGCAGATACGCTTACGCTGCCTTCGGTTGCATCTGGTATATCTATCACCATATCCCATCTATTAACATCCGTTCTTGTAAAAGTCGCTCTTAACTGACGGGGTATTCCTGTAGAATCGTATATTGTTAAATCAGACTGATGAGTTTCACCGCTTTTTTGCAAATTACAGAAATATTTTGTATTAGCTGTAGCGCGTGACGGATCCTTTGCCCCTACAGGTATAATTAAATCCTCTATGCCTGCAGCAGTATTTAATTCCATTTCCCCTGTTTCAGGATTTAGTACCGCATTCCAGCCCTGCACCTTATAACCTATGGAAGGATTAACTAAATAGCCGTCTCTGTCTAAAGAAAAAGCTCCGTTTCTAGTATAATAAGAATTGTTTCCTCTTTTTTCTATAAAGAATCCTTCTCCCTGAATAGCTAAATCGGTGTTTACACCTGTAACTTGTAAAGCACCCTGCGTATGTATAGTGTCTATAGTTGCAACCATCATACCTAATCCTACCTGCTGAGGATTGATACCGCCTCTATCTTCCTGCGGCTTAGCTGCTCCGCCTAAAGATTGGCTTATCATATCTTTAAAAGTAACTCTTCCTCTTTTAAATCCATAAGTATTAACATTTGCTATATTATTTCCTACAACATCCATTCGGGTTTGATGATTTTGTAAACCAGACACGCCGGCAAATAATGAACGCATCATAAGGCGTATTCCTCCAAAAATTTTAATATTTCTTATAAAATATTTTCGGTATAATTGAAATTTGCTTAATACTTTTTTATCAGCATATAGTATAAAATGTATTATAAGTTTTATATTAAATATATAAATTAATATAAAAAATTATAAATAATAATTGAAATAAACATAAAAATATGATATACTTAAAAATATGCTGAAAACTCAAATATAAAATTTATATATACTAATGAATATATTTTTAATGAAAAATCTTTTTATATTTTAAAAATTCTATTTAAGGGGTATAAAAATGAATTCAAATAATAGAGAATATTATACTACAGAGAAAATCGAATATATACTTAACAATGATAAATTTTATACAGACAGCTACAATAATGATGAAAACCATAATGATGAAATCAATACGGATTTTAATGATGAGTTTGTATATAATAAAGAATATGAAGATATTATAAATATATTGGAAGAAGATTTAAAAAAAGACAATAAAGACATCAAAAAATTATTTTTACTTTCAAAGGCATATTTTCTGAATTTCGATTTAAAAAATGCAATGATAAATTTAAAAAAAGTTATAGAATTAGATTGTAAAAATGACAGGGCTTTATATTATCTTGCTTATATATATTATTCATCAAATATAATAAATGATGCCTTAAAAAATATAAAAGATGCAATAGAATTAAATGATAATGATTCCGAGTATTGGTATCTTCTCGGAAATATTTATGATAATATTGAAAATTATGATAATGCTTTGAATGCATATAAAAAAGCCTTAGAATTGAATAATACTAAAGAGGCAAATAATAATAAAAAATACTATTCATTTACTTTAGGAAAAGAATACTTAAAGATAAATAATTTTGAAAATGCGGCCGAAGCTTTTAAAAAATCTCTTGAAACATATCAAAATGAAAATAATGATGAAGTTATGCATTATTTGGCATTATCATACGATAAGAACGGACAATATGAAAAAACAATTGAAACTTATAAAAAATTATTAGAAATAAATTATAAAAGCGAATTAAAAGATTTTTCTTCAACAGCAATTGACTCTCTTGCAAAAGTATATATAAAAACCGGCAATAATAATGAAACTGTCAATATGTATAAAAAATATATAAAAATTAATCCTTCAGTATGGAGCTTTATTACTAAATTTTACGGAAGCAATACGGATAAGGAAGAATACAGAGAATTAATTAAAGCATATAATGATATGATAGAAAATTATCCGAACAATAATGAATATTATTATTATTTATCAGAATTATATAAAGAGATTAAGCAATATAATAAAGCCGCAGAGTTGTACAATAAGGCTATAGAGTTAAACCCTAACGATTTCAATTATTATCTGTCAATTGTTCATATATATGATGAAATTAAAGAGTATGGCAAAGCAATAGAAATGTGCAAAAAAGCTTTAGAGATAGACAGAGGCAATACCGATGCATACATTACTTTAGGTGATTTATATTCTAAACTGGGAAAATCGGAAGAAAGAGATTTAGCCTATAAAAAAGCTATGGAAATATGCAGTGAAGATAATGATCCATACGGTTTTGAAAAAATCGGAGATTTATATTCTAAATTGGGAAAATCGGAAGAAAGAGACTCGGCTTATAAAAAAGCAATAGAAATATGCAGTAAAGATAATGATATATATCATTTAGATAAAATAGCAAATCTATATATAAAACTTAATGATAAAGATAATGCCGTAAATGCATATAAAAGATTATTAAAGCTGGATCCGTATAATGATAATGCAAAAGACAAAATAAAAGAATTAACTAAATAGTATATGCTTTACACCTAAATCATACAAATTTGAAGCTGCCTGCATTATTCTTTTGCAACTATTTTGAGATAATTTAAAAATGCTTCATCTTCGCATATAGTTTTTCCGTCATCGTCTGACAGTTTTGCTACAGGTTTTCCGTTAACAGTCTGAAGCTTCATAACTATATTTAAAGGCCTAGCTACAGGGTCAAAATCATTTGTAATATAAGTACCTATACCGAAAGTTACATTAGTTTCATTTTTGAACTCTTTGTATATATTATATGCTTTATCAAAATTAAGGCTGTCGCTGAAAAGCAATGTTTTCGTTTTAGGATTTACTCTTAGCTTTTTATAATGATTAATGACTTTATATCCCCAAGTAATAGGATCTCCTGAATCATGTCTTATTCCGTCATAAAGTTTTGCAAAATATAAATCAAAATCTTTTAAGAATTTATCGGTTCCTAATGTATCGGATAATGCTATGCCTAAATCTCCCCTGTATTCATTTACCCAAGACTGAAGCATAAATTTCTGACTTTCGGCAAGCCTTACCTTATCTAAAGCCTGCCCTATTTGATAATATTCATGTGCATTAGTACCGACTGCAAGCAAATTATATTTTTTAGCAAAATAAACATTGCTTGTTCCGACAAAACAAGAAGAAGGAAGTTTATTTTTTAATATGCCTACAACTTTATCCTGCCATATAGAAGAAAAACGCCTTCTAGTACCAAACTCTGAAAGCTTAAATCCGTTCTCCTCTTTATATATTGGTATTAATTTTTCATCTATTTTTTTTATCAAATTAATCTCAGCCTGCTTATAAGCTTTTTCACCGTTATCTTCTCTGCATACGGTATATTCATAATATATCTCGCTTATCATAGCAAGAATAGGTATCTCCCAAAGTATAGTCTGATACCAAGGACCTTCTATTTCCACCGTTAATTTATTATCATCAAATAATGCTTTTATATGTTCCTCTAAAGGTCTGTATAATTTCAAAAACTCTATATAATCTCTTTTTATAAATCTGAGCGAGGCTAAATACTGAAGCTCATCCTTTTTGAAAGTTAAATCACAGAAATATTTTATCTGCATTAATAGTTCATTATGCATATTATCAGTCCATTCAAGAATATTTCTGCTTTTGAAAACATAACGGACCCAAACATTAGAAAACTGCCTTAATGCGCATTGCTGCATAGTAAATTTATATAAATCGGTATCTAATAAGCTTTTTATTATAGGTTTCATTTTTAATCCTTATCTGTTTTATTAATTTTATCAAAAGTTTTGGATATCTTATAAAGCCTATAAATTCCAAAGACAAAACCTGCAAATATTCCTATTATGGCAAATAAAGGCTTAGTATTAAAATGCTTATCGGTATAATGACCTGCAAAAGCTAAACCCAATACCATACTTCCAAATTCAACTCCAAGAGATGTATATTTTATGCTGTTTTTTAATTTTTTATTTTCGTTTATATTCATATTTCCGATGTTGTGAATATTAAAGGATTCACATATTTTGTAGCTATTTTTAATTCATAGTCAAAAATACCCGTCTTGGCATTTCCGAGTATTTCTCCTTTTTTAATATTCATACCTTCGGATACCATAGAGGTTGCAAGTCCCTTGTATGTTGTAACTATGCCAAATCTATGATAAACTATAATAGTAAATCCATCATCTTTATTATAAGATATATTATTAATAGTACCTGAAGCAGTAACCCTAATCAAAGTACCTGCTATAGTTTCAAAACCTATTCCTTTGGATATAATAGAATCCTCCTGATATGGTCTTGATACTACGGCATATCTGGAATCTATAGGAAGTATGGAAGGTATAGGCTCCAATGCATTATTTTTTGAAGTTATATTTGCCTTTAGTTCATCTAAATATATTTTTATCTTTTCAAGTTCATCGGCTCTTGCATTCATAAGAAGTATATGATCCGCATAATTTGAAGAAAAAGTTAAATTATTTGTTTCCATATCAAGCAATGAGGCAATATTAAACATATCATTTCTATAATAATCATTAGTTATAACTGAACTGAATATATTTTCAAGTGAGTTTATTTCGGATAATTTATCTTTATAGCTTCCGCTTAATACTTCAGTTTTACCTGCAAGTACTGTATTCTTGGTTAAAAAAGAAAATGTGGCAAGCAATGATATTGAAATTATGAGTATTATAATAATAAGAGAATATACAGGCAAAGATAAAGTTCTGGTTTTCTTTTTGGAATGAGGAATAAACATAAAATAAATTCTATATCTAAGCAGCTTACCGATTTTTTTAAAAAATAAATAAATAGGATAATTTTTTTTGTTTAAATATTTATTTTTATTATTTTTCTTTTTTTTATTTACATACATAATATACTAATACCTAGTTTTTAACTATTGTAACAAAATATCAATTTTTAATCAATAATATAATAATGGTTAAATAGTTTATTTTGAGGCATATACATCAATCAAAGCTTTGTACATTTGATTTGCCAATTCTTTTACGGCTTTATTGCTTCCAAACTGCCATTCATGTATAAAAGCGGACTCTATTAACACAGAAGGTATATCTTTTTTTATTTCCTGCTTATTGTATGCATTTTCAAAAGCATCGCCTATAACTATTAATCCTCTTAAAGATATTGCATCATCTATCAATTCCTGCTTATCATAAAATCTCCAAATGGAATTCGGAAGAACGGTATCATGTCCTATAATAGGAGAAATTTTATACTTCTCCTGCATTCTTTCAGATAATTTATAGGCTATCTGCATAGAGGCTGGAAACTCTCTGTTATAGGGACTTACTATTATATGAAATCCTGAAGTTTTGGCTCTTCTGCTTATATAAGGCATATAATCAAAATGTATGCTTAAAAGCAAATCAAAATTATTATCTATGGCATAATGTCTTATGGCATAGAGCTCTAAAGTCTGATATCTTGTTAAATTTCCTGTACGCTCTTCTCCTTTTACTTTAGTGTTATATATACCCAAAAGCTCTCCATAATTATTAGTCATATATTCTTTTACAGGTCTGCTGTAATAAGCCCCGTCTCTGCTCAGAAAATATTCAAATCTTTCATCTTCTGAAAGCATCTTAGCCAATTCTCTTGCAACTCTTAAATTCATATAATATTCATATCCCAGATACCCCACAGAACCTTTTGTAGCGGCATTATGCCCTGGATCTATTAATATCCTTACCTTTTTATTTTCTATTATCTGATTGAATTTCTCGCTTGATGTTTGTACTTTATCAGTTTCAGCGGATTTCTCTCTTACTATGGCTCCCGATATTTTAGTATTAGCCGCAACTATAAGAGATGAAAATGAAACTATTATTAAAACGATAATAACTATAGAAAATATAATAAAACGACTTCTGCTGTTCATAGTTATTATATTATCGTAAATAATTTTATTAAATTAATAGGTTCTGAACTAAATACTATTAAAGCATAATAAATACAATATATATTTTAAAAATGCCGTTATATTATTTTCTGCTTAAAAATAAATATATACAATTTAATTTTAAAACTTAAGTTCAAGAATATTTAAATAAAATTTATTATAGGCAGCGTCAAAAATTAATTGCATTATATCTATTATTGTAGTATTATGATAACTGAATATATTATATTTTAAGGATACAAGCTATGATTAGAAAAATATTACTGCCGTCAATAATATTTATTATGATATTGATGCTTATAATATCATGCTCCTCATCTAAAACCAGAAATTCAAAAGAATTATTTATTAATGCAGGAGAAGAACCGAATACTATAGATCCTACAATAGCCGAAAATGATTTTATATATCCGAGACATGTATTTGAAACATTGATAATAAAAGATAAAGAAGGAAATTTAAAGCCAGGAGCCTCAGAAAACTGGAATGTCTCTGCAAATGGTCTTATCTATACATTTAATTTAAGAACTAATGCAAAATGGTCTGACGGTAAGAATGTAACCGCTCATGATTTTGTATATGCTTTGCAAAGGGCTGCTAATCCTTTAAGCGGAGCTAAATATACTTCTTTTATAGAATATATCAAAAATGCGGTAAAAATACTTTCATCTGAACTTCCTGCAGAAGAACTGGGAGTTAAAGCCATTGATGATTATACTTTAGAAATATCTTTGGAATCGCCTACAGGTTATTTTCCTGATATTTTAACTTATCCTATATTTGCTCCTGTAAGAAAAGATATTATAGAGATATACAAAGATAAATGGTCTTTAAATCCTGAAAGCTATATAGGAAACGGGGCTTTTGTTATGACTGAGAGGAGTCCCGATGAAAAAATAGTAGTTGTAAAAAATACAAATTATTGGGATAAAGATAATATAGTGCCTGAAAAAATTACTTTTGTTATGATGAAAGATACTACTCTGGCTCTTGCAGGAATTAAAGAGGGATCATTAGATTTTTCAGTTTATATTATAGAGCAGGATTTAGAAAAATTAAAAGCTGAAGGCATAGTTAATATTGCGCCTTATTTTTCTACGGTTGCATTCGGTATTAATGCCTCTGATGAAATATTGAAAGACATAAGAATAAGAAAAGCTTTATCTTTGGCAATAGACAGAAACTATATAGTAGAAAATGTTGTACCTACAGCTAAAACTCCTACAAGTGCTTGGGTGCCTGTAGGGGCTTATGATGCAGAGGGTGATTTCAGAAAGAATGGAGGAGAATATATAGATCTTTCAAAAGAAGCTTATTCCAATAATACGGAAACGGCTAAACGCTTAATGGCGGAAGCAGGATATCCCAACGGCGAAGGCTTTCCAGTATTGGAATATAAAACCACTTCGGATTTAGTTTATATGCAGGTTGCCGAAGCTGTTCAGCAGATGTGGAAAGAAAACTTAGGAATAGATCTGCAGATATTATCTATGGAATGGGCTGCATATCAGCAAATGAGAAGCGAAAAAAATTATCAGCTTATAAGAACTTTATGGATAGGAGATTACAGCGATCCTATGACATTTTTAGAAAATTATTTAAGCTACAAAACTCAAAACACAGCAGGATACAGCAACACTTTATTTGACAGATATATTGAAACAGCCAGAAATACAGTCAATCAAAATATAAGAATGAATGCTATGCATAATGCTGAAAAAATCCTTATAGCTGAAGATAATCTTCTTATACCTATATATAATCCTTCAAATCCTATTTTGGTAAGCAAAAAACTAAAAGATTATATATTAACTCCGCTGCAGGAATATCAATTTCATTACGCCTATTTAGAATAATTAAATAAAACCCCGCCTAAAGAAAGACAGGGTTTTATTGCTTCTATGCTTCTGATTGGTTTATACATTTAAAAATTATCATTATTACCATTTTTTAATTTCTCTATTCTAATTTTAGTGACAATATTTCCGCTCTTTCCTACAACAGTAAAAGAATATCCGTTATATTCTATATCCTCATTTCTTTTCGGAAGCCTTCCCAAGTATGAAAATAAAAATCCTCCTACTGTGTCCGCTTCATCATTAGGTATAGGAGAAAGTATTTCATATTTATTAAAGTCATCTATTCTTGTTCTTGCATCAACTAAATAAGTTCCGTCATCATTTATCTTTACCTCTTCATCTTCTTCATCATATTCATCTCTTATATCTCCTATAATCTGTTCAAGCACATCTTCCATAGAAACAATTCCTGAAAACCCTCCGTATTCATCAACCACTATAGCAATATGAATATGCTTTTTTCTGAAATTTTTTAATAATTCCATTAATGATATTGACATAGGTACAAATAAAGGTTTATGAAGAATTTTTTTAAGTGAGAAATTTTTTTCTTCCGCATCAATCAAATCTTTCACATATAATACGCCTACTATATCATCTATACCGTCTTTATATACTGGTATTCTTGAATTTCTATCCTTATTAAAAGCTTTTATAACCTTATCATAAGACGAATCAATCGGAATCATTACAACATCAACTCTCGGAACCATTATTTCTCTTACATTTTTCGCCTTTAAATCTATAGTGTTGGTTATGATCTCTCGTTCAGCTTCTGTTAATGATGATAAATTTATATAATCAATCTTTTCATATTCCTTATCTTCTTTATTTATTATTTTAGATATTAATTTTTTTATTGACATTTATCTATCCTTAAAAGTTTATAATTTTTAAATATTGTTAAGATTAAATTATAAAAATTGCGAGCTTCTGGCATTCGCAAGAATGACAGAAACTTTAAGCGAACAATTTTTATTAGCAATAATAAGAAATTATAATTTTTAAATATTGTTAAGATTAAATTATAAAAATTGCGAGCTTCTGGCATTCGCAAGAATGACAGAAACTTTAAGCGAACAATTTTTATTAGCAATAATAAGAAATTATAATTTTTTATTGCTTTTATTGATGCTGATAAAAGCGTCTGCAGGCCGTCAAGCAAATTTATTTGCTTGATGCTATTAGGCAAGCAGAAGTATAGCAATATTAAAAAATAATAATGAGATGAAAAATCTATGTAATAACTTTGACCTTCTCTTGGAAGCGGATATATTCTTAAGCCAATGGAAAATATTATAATAAATATAATTAAAATATAAACTAAATAATTATTAATTTTATTTATCATAAAAATTGCCTCTGCCTAATATTTCATAATATTATACTAAAAAATTTAATTTGTCAAAAAAATATTTTCAGATAATAATAAATAAAATTAATTATAAAATATTATTTAATTCTTTATAAATCTCCAAAGCAAATATATTATGTCCCGCCAAGCTTAAATGCACTCCGTCAAAATATACATCATAATAATTATTTTTCTTTAAAACCTTATTAATAAAAATATTATAAACATCTATGCTTTTTATATTATTTATTTTAGTATAAGAAACCGTAAAATCTGAATATTCTTTTAATATATTTTCAAGTTCATCTAAATTATTCGATTCAAAAAATGATAATGCCTCCTTGATAAAAGGAATAGGAGTAAAAACTATTATATCAATATTATTTTCATAAGATTTATTTATTATGCTGATTAAATTATCTTTTATTTTATCTAAAGATTTTGAAGTAAATATATCATTAACTCCGCCCATTAAAATAACTTTATCAGCTTTTTCTTTTACGCAGTCTGTATCAAAACGTGCAAGCATTCCTGAAATCATATCTCCGTTAATACCTTTGTTTACAAAATTAATATTTTTTTCTGCAAATTTATCATTTAAAATTTTAGTCCAAATTTTATCCCTTGATACCATATAGCCGTAAGTAATGCTGTCGCCCAAACAAACTATTTTTTTCATACGGTTAATTTCCTTAAAAGCTTAATAATTATAATATAATAAATAATATGTTATTGCTATGCTTTTATTTTTTAATTTGATATAAAAAACAGTATCCTTGCTATAATATTTTTGCTTAAAAATAAATCAAAGCGAATATATATACATACAGACAGCAACTCCCAATATGACAGAAAAAAGTACAATATATATAACAGTCAGATTTTATTATTATTTCAAAAAATATAATAATGCAAATTAAATCATAATAATAAATAATTAAAAAAGTTGAAAAAAATATAAATTATACTATACTGAATAAAGTATTTTATACAATATTTATCAGAGGTAAAGATATGGATTATAATGAAAAATTATATAATATATTTTCCAGCGGCGAACAGAGATTAGAATCATGGATGGCGGCTGTATTTACTAAAGAATATGATTATAATATGAGTATTGATGAGTTTAAATACATATTATCAGAATCGGACGAATATGTTCTTTTAGAATTTGATGAAATAGATAAATCAAATTTCATAAGAGATAAATCAAAATGGGAAGCATATATAAAACTGCAGTATCTGCCTATGATGATGGAAGAAGAGCATTCATGCGGATGCGGAAATTCATGCGAATGCGAAAATAATAATGAAAATGAAGAAGAAAACAGCGACGAACTTAGTTTTTATGTAGCATTAGTTGATGCTTCAAGCGTTACGGAAAATGTACCTGAAATATTTTCTATTAATACTGTAAGGGAAAAAGACTATAATGAAGCCTGCCAATGCAGATATGCAGTTCATATATCCACAACCTTTGATAATTTTCCTCTTACGGATTATCAAAGACAGTTAAAATTATTAGACAGTTTAGTTCCCAAAGCTTCCATATTTTTAGATATGTCATGCTATACGGCGCATTCGGGAGATTGGCTTTCCTATACCTCTACTTTTGCATTGCCTCCTTCTTTGGACTATCTTTATACCATACATGCCGTTTATGATGATGATAAAAACCCTGATAAAGTAGAATATTGGTTTCATACTCATGGACTTTACAGAGTAGGCTCTATAGAATTGGAAATAGTAGGAGTTGAAGATTCTCATGCAGCTTACGGAGTACTGCTTAATACCTGCGCTAAAATGTTTATAGAAAGAGGAGTTCCCGAAGCAGGATTTAAATTTAATCCCGCTTATAATGTATATGTATGCTGGATGCCTTGGCAGGAAGCTTTGAAAAAGTTAAATATTATTGATGATGTTTCTGGAAGCGCTAAGGATAGAAATGACGGAATACATAATACTCCTTCAGGTGTTCTGACAGCTGTAGATAAAAAAGGAAATTATTATAGTCTCGATTATTATAAAAAAGAACTTACTGATAACCCTATGTTTATGATGAGCGATTTTGAAACTTCTATTATGAGAGAGGCGGCATTTGAAAAATTAGAATATTTTATTGAACTTTTAAATAAAAATAAGGGAGATGAAAACACTTCTTTTTTAATAAAATTAGGATACGGAGAAACTGAAGAGAATAATAAAAATATGGAGCATTTATGGTTTGATGTTCATGATTTCACTAATGACGGATATTTTGACGCCACATTAATTAATGAGCCTTATAAGGATTTGAGTATGCATGAAGGAGACAGAGGAATGCATAGTGTGGAAAGACTTACAGATTGGATTATATACTGCGGAAATAATGAATACAATTCAAGAAATATTTATCTGCTGTTTCAAAATAATGAAGAATAATTTTTAATAATAGAAGCAAATAATTAAAGGCTTTAATGTTATTTACAGCCGAAGCTTTTATTATATATGCTTAAATATAAAAAATAGTTATTATTAGCTATAGATTTTTTTATATTTTCTAATATTATTATTTAAATAATAACTCTAAATTACTAAAGTATTTGACAACGGAGAATAGTATGAAAAGAGCATATATCAAAAATATAGCATATTATGTGCCTGAAAGAATATTAGACAATAAATATTTTGAAAGCATATTAGATACAAATGATGAATGGATAATCACGCGTACGGGAATAGAAACAAGACATATGGCAAGAGCGGATGAAACTATATTTGAAATGGGTTTAAATGCCGTCAGAAACTTAGAAAAAAAAGGTATTGACTTGAAAGAAGTTGATGCTATTTTAGTTCCTACAGTAACAAAGGATTATATATTTCCTTCTATGGCAGGTCAGCTTCAGAAAACACTAGGACTTAAGCACTGCTTTGCCGTAGATTTATCAGCTGCTTGTTCGGGATATATATATTCGCTAAACACGGCAACAGCTTTAATAGAAAGCGGACAATGCAGAAATGTGCTTATAGTTTCTTCAGAAAAATTAACCAAAGACATAAATTGGAATGACAGAGGAACGGCTATTTTATTCGGAGATGCCTCTACCGCTTCGCTTATAACTGCTAGAGAAGACGGAAAGGGAATAATAGGAATGCATATGCAAAGCGAGCCCGATATGAGTATTGTACTTAACGGAGGAAGCGCCTGCCCTATAAACGAGAATATAAATGCTCCAGAGTTTAAAATATATATGGAAGGATCCGAAACCTTTAAAAGAGCTGTAATAGAGTTCTCTAACAGCATTGATAAGGTTTTAGAAAGTTCAGGCAAGAAACTATCCGATGTTAAATACTTTGTGCCTCATCAGGCTAATTTGAGAATTATGCAGGCTGTTGCTAAAAGAATAGGTCTTTCTATGGATAAAGTAAGCGTTGTGTTAAATAAATTCGGAAATTGTTCTTCTGCAAGTATGGGTTTAGCTTTAGCTGATGCTTTGGATAATAACAAAATAAATGATGGATATTTAGTGCTTTTTACGGGATTTGGAGGAGGATTTACTTGGGGATCCACTCTTATAATTTGGTAATATCTATATATTTTTGAATAAAATTATTGTTATAGTGATAAACTGATAAATAAAGTTTATCACTTTTAATTAATGGAAATCCTGAAATTTTTATATAATATACTAAAAGGACATCATATTTTTTATATAATGCCCTTTTATTTTTGTATCTTATGAGTTTATAAAGTATTAATTATGTTTTAATTATGCTCCTTTAATTTCTATTTTTCTCTCATACTTAAGTTCTTCTTTTTTAGGAAGAGTTACTTTAAGAACGCCGTTATTCAAATCGGCTTCTATATTTTCGATATCGATTCCTTTTGAATTAATATTAAAGCTCTGTTCATAACTTGATACTGTTTCCTCTTTTAAATCTCCGCTTTCTGTTTTTACAGCCTTTTTGCGTTCAGCAGAAATTGAAAGTATATTTTCTTTTATGCCTATATCCAAGTCTTCTTTTCTGACGCCCGGCATATCCATTTCTATATGATAGTTTTTATCATCTTCATCTATTTTATAGTCTGCATAGTTTGCATGATAACTGAAATCTCCTAAACAGCCGCATCTGCCTGCATTAGATAAAATTGAATGTAAAGCTGGTGCAAATATTCTTCTTGACATATTAAAATCTCCTTAATTTTTTATTATTATTTTGTATAATGTTTATAACAATTCTTCATAAAACCTTTGCTCAATTATTAAGCTATATTAATTTTTCTCTCATATTTAACTTCTTCTTTTTTAGGAAGAGTTACTTTAAGAACGCCGTTATTCAAATCGGCCTCTATATTTTCAATATAGATTCCTTTTGAATCAATATTAAAGCTTTGTTTATAACTTGATACTGCTTCCTCTTTTAAATCTCCGCTTTCTGTTTTTACAGCTTTTTTGCGTTCAGCAGAAATTGAAAGTATATTTTCTTTTATGCCTATATCCAAGTCTTCTTTTCTGACGCCTGGCATATCTATATTTATATAATAGCTTTTATTATCTTCTTCTATATTGTAATGAGATAATTTTTCAGCAGCATCATTACTATATAAATTGTCAAAACTTTGAAAATAATCAAATATATAATTTAAATCAGGTAAAAATAATCTTTTAGTCATAATTAAAACTCCTTTTATATTAACTTTTATATTTATTATTTTTATGAGCGGTTAATTGCTTTTTATCTGAGCTTTACAGCCGCTTTACTGCTATATATGCAAGAATTATACCAATTAAATTTAAAAGAATGTTTATTAATTATACACTTTTTATTATATTATTTATTTTAATCTGCTTTATAAATATAAAAATGTATAATTTATATACAGAAAAAATTATATTTATGTACATCAATTATACTAATTCTTTATACAATAATAAAATATATGTATATTATTTGTACCCCTGATACTATAATATTAAAAATTAATTGTAAACCTTTTGTTATTTTAAAGTTGACAATACTGCAAAGTTATGCTATCATAAATATATGAATAAAAACGGCGTAAAAGAAAATATAATATCAATACTGGAATTAAATAAAGGATCGTTCATATCAGGAGAAAAATTAGCATATAATCTAAATGTAAGCAGGTCTGCCGTATGGAAAGCTGTAAAATCATTAAAAAATGAAGGCTATAAAATTAATTCAATACAAAATAAAGGTTATTCATTATCAGAAGATACAGATATTTTATCATCAAAAATCATAAAAGATAATATGCCAAAATACAAAAGTAAATTTAATTTTTTTATATATAAAACGCTGGAATCAACAAATATTACAGCAAGAGAAATGGCAATTAACGGAGCAGAAAGCAATACGGTAATTATTGCAGAAGAGCAGACAAAAGGATACGGAAGAGGCGGTAAATCTTTTTTCTCTCCTTACGGTACAGGCATATATATGAGTATAATACTAAGCTTGAAAAAAGAGAGAGAAATATTTGAAAGCTCATTTATTACCACAGCGGCGGCTATGGCAGTATCAAAATCTATAGAAGAGACAACCAATAAAAATGCTCAGATAAAATGGATTAATGATATATTTATCGGTAAAAAAAAAGTATGCGGCATATTAACTGAAGGAGCATTCAGCTTTGAAGACGGCAAATTAGATTATGCTGTAATAGGCATAGGAATAAATGTTAATTTTCCTAAAAAAGGATTTCCTGAAGAGCTCAGCAATACAGCGGATTCTATAAATAATAACAAAGGCAAAAACGCTGCAAGAAATATATTAATAGCAAGAATACTTGAAAATTTATATGAATATTATTTTAATGATGTAAATTTTTATGAAGAATATAAAAAACATTCTTTATTAATAGGAAAAAAAGTATCGGTTAATATATACGGCAAAGAACATACAGTAAAAGTATTGGATATAGATAAAACTTTTGCTCTTATAATAGAATTTCAAAACGGTAAAACAGACAGACTTATATCAGGAACTGTAAATTATAATAAATAAGGAGTTTATAAAAAATGAATGGTATTAAAACTATTTTAAAAAAAGAAATATCTTTGGAAGAATTAAAACAAAAAATTATAAAAGGATATAATATAACAAAAGAAGAGGCTTTAAAATTAACTCAATCCCCTTTAGAGGAGTTATGCGAGGCAGCAGATTCTATAAGAAAGCATTTCTGTTCAAATATATTTGATATGTGCTCCATAATAAATGCAAAAAGCGGAAAATGTTCTGAAAACTGCAAATTCTGTGCTCAGTCTTCTCATTATGAAACTAACTGTGAAGAGTACGGCATTTTAGACCAAGAAAAAATATTGGAGCAGGGAAAAAATGATTTCAAAAAGGGAGTTTTAAGATATTCCATAGTAACATCTGGAAAAGCGCTTTACAAAGAAGAAATAGATAAAGTTTATAATGCATTGGAAACTCTTAATAGAGAGACTGATGGATATATATGCGCATCTTTAGGACTTCTTGATGAAGATGGATTTAAAAAAATGAAAAAAGCGGGGCTTAAAAGGGTTCATAATAATTTAGAAGCCTCAAGAAATTTCTTTCCTCAGGTATGCAGTACTCATACTTATGATGATAAAATAAATGCTATAAAAGCAGCTCAAAAAGCTGGAATGACAGTATGCAGCGGCGGAATAATGGGAATGGGAGAAAGCTGGGAAGACAGAATAGATATGGCTATGGAATTAAGAGAGCTTGGAATAATGTCCATACCTGTAAATATGCTTAATCCTATATCAAACACCCCTTTTGAAAATATTAAGCCTATTACTGAAGATGATATGCGCAGAATAACTGCAATATACAGATTTATTAATCCTAAAGCATTTATAAGACTTGCAGGAGGAAGAGGACTTTTAAAAGATAAAGGAAAATCATGCTTTTTATCGGGGGCAAATGCCGCTATAACTGGAGATATGCTTACCACTGCGGGCATTTCAATAGAAACCGATAAAAAAATGATTGAAGATATAGGGTATAAAATACAATTAACGGAAGATTGACAGCATTATAACAAATTAGGAAAAAAATTATATGGCTAAAGCGATTTTTATAACTGCAACTGGTACGAATGCAGGAAAAACATATGTATCGGCATTGATTGCAAAAAATATGAAAGATGAAGGATTCGATATAGGATACTATAAGGCGACTTTAAGCGGAAGTATTGATATAAAAGACAGCGACGCTTGGTATGTTAAAAGAAAAGCCAATCTGAAAGATGATTATAATGAAATGGTATCTTATACTTATAAGCATGCATATTCTCCGCATTTGTCGGCTCAGATAGAAGGAAATCCTCCTAACATGAAAATAATAAAAAATGCTTATAAAGATATATCAAAAAATCATAAATATATGATAGTTGAAGGAAGCGGCGGAATAATATGCCCCATAAGATATGATAATAATAAAAAAATATTTTTAGAGGATATTATAAAAGAACTTAATATTTCTTCATTAATAGTAGCGGATGCGGGACTCGGAGCAATTAATTCTACAATACTTACTATAGAATATATGAGGAAAAAGAAATTAAAAATTAGAGGAGTTATATTAAACAGATTTAAAATAGGAGATGTAATGCATGAAGATAATAAAAAAATGATAGAGGAAATAACGGGAGTCAATATTGTAGGTCTTGTTATATCAAATACTTCAAAAAAAGAAAATAAATTAAAAATAGAAAAATTACCGTCTCTTTTTAAATAAAAATAATTTTAAGGCTAAGTTATGACATTAGAGCAAAAAGATTTAAAATATATTTGGCATCCATGTTCTCAGATGAAAGATTATGAAGAGTTTCCTCCTATAATAATAGAAAGAGGAAAAGGAATATATCTTTATGATAAAAACGGAAAAGAATATATGGATATTATAAGTTCTTGGTGGTGCAATCTGCTTGGTCACTGCAATGAAAAAATAAATGCTTATATAAAAAAACAGCTTGATAAACTTGAGCATGTAATATTTGCAAACTTCTCGCATGAAGGAGCCATAGAATTATGCGAAGAACTTATAAAAATACTTCCTAAAGGATTAACAAAATTTAATTTTTCGGATAATGGCTCATCATCTGTAGAAGCTGCATTAAAGATGGCTTTTCAATATCAGCATCAGATAGGAAATACTAAAAAGAAAAAGTTTATGTGTCTTACAGGAGGATATCATGGGGAAACTATAGGGGCATTATCGGTAGGAAGCTTGGATTTATACGCTAAAATATATAAGCCTATGCTTATGGAAACTATACATATAGAAGCTCCAGACTGCTACAGATGCCGATACAATCAAAACAGAGAAAATTGCAGATGCGAATGCTTTTCAGATGCCGAGAAAAAATTTGAAAAGTATGGAGAAGAGACATGTGCAGTAATAGCCGAGCCTTTACTGCAGGCTTCAGCAGGTATGAAAATATATCCTCCGCTTTATTTAAAAAAATTAAGAGATATGTGTGACAATCATAATGTTTTATTTATAGCCGATGAAATAGCAGTAAACTTCGGGCGTACAGGCAAAATGTTTGCATGCGATCATGCAGGTATAAGCCCCGATATAATGTGCGTTTCAAAGGGACTTACAGGAGGATACATGCCTATGTCTATAACTATAACAACGGATAAAATATATAATGCCTTTTACGGCGACTATAACGAGGCTAAGGCTTTTATGCATAGCCATACCTACAGCGGGAATCCTTTGGGCTGCTGTGCTGCTATAGCAGTTCAGAAAATTTTAAGAGAAGATGATATTATAAATAAAGCGAAAGCAAGAGCAGAATATCTAAATGATAAGTTAAAAGAAAAATTACTTAATCATAAAAATACAGGGGAGATTAGAAATATAGGACTTATAAATGCAATAGAATTAGTAATTGATAAAAATACAAAGGAAGGATTTGATTCAAAACTTAGAATGGGATATCAAATATATAAGAATGCACTTAAAAGAGGATTATTATTAAGACCTTTAGGAAATGTTATTTATTTTAATCCTCCTTTGATAATTAATGAAGAGGAAATAGATAAAGCCGTAGATTTATGCGCTTCATCAATAAACGATATTCTTTCATAAAAATATAATATTACAGTCTTAATTCTAAATAAATATTTAAAAAAGGAAAAACTATGCCTAAGAAATTATTCTTAATTTTTATAATAATATCAATTTTTTCATGTTCAAAAAAAGAAATAAATAATAATATAATAATTAATACAGCTCCAGAGCCTTTAACTATAGACCCTACTTTAAATACTGATAATCTTACAATGATATATATTCTTCATGCCTTTGAAGGACTTACAAAAAAAGATAAAAACAATAAAATAATAGGAGCCGCTGCTGAAAGCTGGGATATTAACGAAGAAGGAGACATATATACTTTTTATCTGAGAACAAATGCAAAATGGAGCGATTTGAAAAATGTTACGGCTGAAGATTTTGTTTATACTTGGAGAAGAGCCGTTGACCCTAAAACCGCAAATAAATACAGCTATTACTTTGAAGTGATAAAGAATGCAAAAGAAGTTATAGAAGGAAAAAAACCTATAGAGGAGCTCGGTATTAAGGCATTAGACAATTATACTTTTGAAGTGCAGTTAAACAGTCCGACAGCATACTTTTTAGAGCTTGCAGCATATCCTCCTTTTTATCCTGTACGCAAAGATATAATAAATAAATACGGCGATGATTGGACATTAAAGAGCGAAACATATATCGGAAACGGAGCTTTTAAAATGACTGAAAGAAACTTTGATAAAAGCATAATATTAGAAAGAAATACCAATTACTGGGATAATAAAAATATAAAGCCTGATAAATTAACTTTTCTTTTGATGGAAGAGCCTAATACTTCGCTTGCAGGCATTCTTGAAGGATCCATTCATTTTGCAAAGCCTTTTCCGAGAAATAATATTGAAAGCCTAAAGAAAAAAGGCATAGTTCATATTGTGCCTGTTGCAGCATCGTACTACTACAGATTTAATTTAAATAATAAAGAAGAACTTAAAGACAACAGAATAAGGCGTGCATTGTCCTTAGCTGTTGACAGAGATTATATAGTAAAATCTATAACAAAATGCCAAGAGCGTCCTGCAGGAAGTTTAGTTCCTTTCGGCATTAATGATGTGTCGGGGGATTTCAGAGAGAACGGCGGCGATAGTATAAATATCAGCGATTATAATAAAAATATTGAAGAGGCTAGAAAATTATTAGCGGAAGCGGGATATGAAAACGGAAAAAATTTTCCCGTACTTGATTTGCTTATAGCTGCAAGAGAGTTTGATATAAATATAGCGGACGCTGTGCAGAACATGTTTAAAGAAATGCTCAATATTGATGTAAGAATAATAAAGCATGAATGGGCTTCTTATCTTCAGAACATGTATAATAAAGATTTTGATTTGGCTGTTTATTTATGGTATGCAGATTATAATGATCCTATCAACTTTTTAAACATATTTAAAAGCGATGCTCCGAACAATTACGGTTCTTATTCAAACAATGCATTTGACGAATGCATAGATAAAGCTTCATCAAATAAAAATAATGAAATAAGAATGAATGCGCTTCATTTGGCTGAGGATATTTTTATGAATGATAATGCCGTTATACCAATATATTATTATTCTGAAGCATTACTGACATCTCCTAAATTAAAATGCGTGGAATACGATTCTCAGGGATTATACAGATTTTTTAATGCCTATTTGGAAAACTAATTAAATTATTGTTATATCATCTAAAGTATTTCTATGATTTTTATAATACCTTATAATTTTTGAATTTAATTAACCGATACGTTTTTTTAATTAAATTAATTATAGGAAATATTTATGAATATAAATTTCAATATATTAAAGCCTTTTGAAAAATGGGCTGATACGGAAAAGCGTTTAAAAATAGCTTACGGAGGCAGAGGAGGAGGAAAAAGCGAAAGCATAGCAAGAATACTTACAGCTAAAAGTTTTAAAATTAACGGAGTAATATTATGTTCAAGAGAGATTCAGAAATCCATATCATACTCAACTTATCCTCTTATTATAAGCATTATAAAAGAGCTTAATTTACAGAACTTTTTTATAGTAAAAAGAAATGAGATTATTAATAAAATAACAAACTGCAGGTTTATATTTTTAGGTATAAGAGAATGCTCGGTTAAGGAGATTAAATCAATTTATAATATTCAGATATGCTTTATAGAGGAAGCAGAAAATCTTACTCAAAACAGCTATGAAATATTAGAGCCTTCAATAAGAGCGGATAAAAGCGAAATTTGGATAGCATTTAATCCGAGATATGAAACAGACTTTATTTATAAAACTGTTAATAAATTTAATTTAAAAAATAAGCTCTATACCGACAAAAATAATAAAAAATATTATTATAAAGAATATGAAGACAGCACAATACTTATAACTTTTATTAATTATGACGGAAATTATTATTTCAGCGATATATTAAATAAATCAAGACTTTCAACTTTAAAGCTTATGCCTAAAATGTATGAGCATATTTGGCTTGGAAAAATAAAAAACAAACAGGGCAAGTTATTTATATATTCAAAATTAAAGTTCTATGATGACAGTTCAAATGAAAATATATATAAAATAAATTCATTCGAACATAAAGCTGTAGTTGATCCTGCATTCGGTGAATACAGCTGTTTTACTTCGGCAATAATATATACTCAGATAGGAGAAGATATTTATTTGATAGATTCGGGACTTATGCGAAACGACATCAACTCAACTACTGATGAAAGCATAATAAATTTTCTTATAAGCAGAAAAATAAAAAAGGTATTATGCGAAAGTAATTTTGCTCAAAAAGAATTAGTGAAAAGATTAGAAAAACATTTTGAAGTAAATCCTTTTTATGTTCATAAAAACAAAATTGAGCGTATAATAAATGCAAGCTATATTATATATGATAAAGTTTATTTCCCGAAAAGCTGGCAGAAAATCCCCGAAGATTCAGACACAGATAAATGGCTTAAAACAAATAAAGGAAGGGGTTATATAGCAATCCGTCAGCTGCTTAATTTCGACGATTCTATTTCTTCATACAATGCCAAAGGCGATATATTTAAATATTCAGATTTTCCTGATGCTTTATCCAGCTTAATATTTTTCGGCATTGATGATATTACAGAAGAAGAGTATAAAGAAAATAACAGTATAATTAAAGCTATTTTTGGAGAAGCATAATATTAAAAGTATTTTTATAGCGTCTTAATACTGATTTCAGATATATTCATTAATAACTGAAATTATTATGAATGCCATAGGAAGAGTAATACAAGAAAACAGAAGATTTCAATATAATAATATTATAAACAGAAAATTGGAGATAATGGGGCTCGAACCCACGACCCTCACAATGCCATTGTGATGCTCTCCCAAACTGAGCTATATCCCCTTAATTAATTTTATATATTCTAAATTATTTTTAATTAAAAGTCAATCGGCATTTTTCAGTTTATATCTTCTGACAGTTTCTGTAAAAAGGAGTATATTTTCAAACTATTGCAGTTCTCCTTTAAATAAGATGTAAATAATTTTTTGAAAAAAGCAACATATATCATTTTATAAATTCTTATATTTTATATGAGTGATAAAGATGTAATTATAGGAACTAAAGAAAAAACGCAGGTAGAAAAAGTTTTTTCTAATTATAATATAAATTCGTATGAAGAAAAAATTAAATATCTTGAAGAAGCTATGTATAATCCTAAAGTTTTTTCATCTGGGGATATTTCCAATTCTGTAAAATAATATACTAGATGTTTTTATTATAGATAAGTGGAGAATATATAATTTATATAAAAAAGCGGGGTTAATAAAAAATAATAATGAATGACTTTATTATAAATAATGATTTAAAAAAGTATATTGCAAAAGAATTACATATAAATGATGAATATGTAGAAAAATGTTATTTACACAGACATTATTAGAGTTGTAATAAAAGAAAACTATCTGGCACATTATGTAAGAGTATTAGAAAATCTAATTAAGAAAGGAAACAGGTAACGATTTATTTTGTATATTATATGATCCATATACGGATAAAAATTTAAATATTGGTGTAGGATTATATTATGAAGATATTTTTTACACAATTTGCTACCCCAAAAACCTTAATGAGATTCAAATAAGAGATTGTTTAGCCCATGAATTAGGACATTTATTTATTTCAACAATTTTAACCTGAAATGAACAATAAACCATTGGAAGAAATAAATACGGAACCTATTTCTTCATTATTTGGTATTATATGTATGTTAGACGATTCAAATTTTTATGATGAAAGATGTAAAAAATTTATAAGGAGAGATCCTAAAAAAGTTATTGATGATTTTATATTTATAACAAAACGAAATAAAAATAGCAGATAATTTATTCATTATAAAAAACAAAAATAATTTTATTAATCAAATATTATATGAAGAGTGCACCGATATATATTCCTGAGTTAAATCTGTGAAGTAATAATAATCTTCATATTTTGTATTATATCCTAAATCTACAGTGATATAATTTTCTTTTCTTTCATTATTAATATCTTCTCTGAGTTTTGAAATAGATTTTTCATTTTTATTAATTTCTCCGTTTTTATATATTTCTATATCATTAACATATAATGAAATATTATTTATATTAATATTCAGATTTCCTAAAACGGATAAAATCTTTTCAAAATTAGGGTTTTTAGAAAGAAATAATATTTTTACTAAATTTGAATTAGCTATTTTCTGCGCCGTATAAAAAGCATCATTTTGTGTTTTTGCCCTTTTTACCGACACTATTATAGTTTTTGTTATACCTTCGCCGTCTAGTATTATCATCTTTGAAAGACATGCGCATATTTCATCTAATTTATTTTTTAAAAGCTTGAATATTTTTTTATTTTTTTCAGTTATGATTTTATTTCCTAAAGCTCCGTTTGCCATTATAAGAGCCGTATCATTAGTTGAAGTTTCTCCGTCTATGGATATTCTATTTAAAGTTTTATCTATAGATTCTTTAAATGCCTTATTTAAGGTTTCTTTTTCTATATTAATATCGGTAAATATAAAAAGAAGAACTGTAGCCATATTTGGGTGAATTACAGAGCTTCCTTTAGCAACGGCATAAAAATTAGCGGTTTTCCCTGATATATCCAATTTTGCAGTATATATTTTATCAAATTTATCTCTGGTTTGAATGGCTTTTGCAACATTATCAAAACTATTATTAAAATATTTATAAGATACAGATATTGCTTTTTTAATCTTTTTTGTATCCAATCTTACTCCCATAATCCCAGTAGAAGCCATTAATATATTATCTTTTTTTATATTAAAAATATCTCCTGCATATTTTGCTATATCCTCCGCATCATCATATCCTTTTTTACCTGTGAGGGAGTTTGCTATTTTGCTGTTTACTATCAGAAGTTCTATATTATTTTTATCGTTTTTTTTAGAAAATATAATAGGAGCTGCCTGAAAATTATTTTTTGTATAAACTGCCGAAACGACGCTTGGAGGATCGCTTTTAATTATAGCCAAATCATAATCGTTATTTTTAAGACCTGACTTTATTGCCGCAGAAGAAAACCCGAGAGGCATATCATACATTAAATAAATCCTCCTCTTCAGGATCAGTATCATCTTCTATTCTTTTTACTTTTTTATTTTCATAATTAATTCTTTTTCTTACAAAAAATCTATTGTTTTTTCCATTCTGTCTTTCCTGTATAATACCGAAAGTACCAGATCCGAGATAAACTATTTTATCCTCTTCTTCCATATCGGAAATATTATTATTTTTAATTTCGTTTAATATACATTCAAAATGCGCAAGTTCTCCTGTTGAATTATGTCTTATAGCTTCTTCTATTATATATATAGGCTCATTGCATATAGGACATAATTGCCTTTCAATATCTTCTTTCATACGCTTTTTTAAATAAATCTTTTCGTATTCTTCTATGCTTTTTTCCTGATATTTATACTGATTATTATTGTATTTCTTCCTATTATTATAAAAATTGTTTTTATTTTTTTTATTATTAGAATAAAATTTTTTATTGTTTTCTTTATTATTAAATTTTTTAATTTTTTTTTCTGACATTAATATACCTTGCTGAAATAAAGCAATACATTTATATAGTATTGCTTTAATATATAGAAAAATTAATTATTCATCAAAATCATCGTCAAAGTCGTCATCATCATCGAAATCATCGTCAAAATCATCATCAAAGTCATCGTCGTCGTCGTCATCAAAATCATCGTCAAAGTCGTCGTCATCATCAAAATCATCGTCAAAGTCGTCATCATCATCGAAATCATCGTCAAAATCGTCATCAAAGTCATCGTCGTCGTCATCGAAATCGTCATCAAAGTCATCGTCGTCATCATCAAAATCATCATCAAAGTCATCGTCGTCATCATCAAAATCATCGTCATCAAAATCATCATCAAGTTTTGCAAAATAACCGTTAAATATATTTAGTTCGTCTAATAAATAGATAGATTCTAATTCTTCCATCATTAATTTACTCCGTAATTCATAATTTTAAAGCTATAATAATACATAAGTTTTTTTTGTCAAGTATAAATGTCTAAATTTTAATAATAATTTTGATATCTCTTTATTATAATATTTAAATTCTGATGAGGCATATTAATTTTTTAATAATGTAATACGGAATTTTTTATATAGAAATTTAAAATGATAGTTAAAAAATATAATATGTTTTTTATATAATCAATAAATAAATTAATTAAGGCTTAAACTCCTGCTTAAATTATTGCTTATATCTTTGGTGCCCTTAGTTCCTACGGAGGTTAAGAAGAATTTTTTATTTAATAATTTTTCTTCTATAACTTCATTAATCAATTTCAAATCTATTTTATCTATAATATTATAAAGCTCTTTGAATGAAATATATTTAGATAAATATAATTCATTTCTTGCATTCTTATTCATTAAAAACTCTGCATTAAATTTGCTGAAAGCCATAGATCCTTTATAACTTTCTTTAGTCTCTTCGAGCTCCTCTTCCGATATCCTTTCATTTATAAGGTTTTCTATTTCATAATATATGCTTTCTATTGTCTCTTTATATCTGTCTAAACTAGTGGATCCATGTATTTCAAAAGTACCTCCGTTAATAAAGCTTGAATTACAGCTGTATATATTATAGCAAAGTCCCTTATTTTCTCTTATAGATTGAAATAGTCTTGAATATGAACTTCCGCCGAATATATCATTAACTATATTGATAGCATATCTTTTTCTATTTTCTAACACGCTGTATGAAGGCGTTATAAGAGAAAAATATACCTGATTGAGCTCTCCTTTTTCTTTAGTTATAGTTCTATAGTAAAAAGGAAGTTTTTCATTTACTGTTTTTTTATTTTTTTCTAATTTTATTTTTTCTATTCTTTTTACTGCATAATCAATATCAAAATTTCCTGCTATAGATATAATTAAATTATTAGAATTAAAATGTTCTTTAAAATATGAATATACTTTATCTCTGTTTATTTTCTTTATGTTGCTTATGCTTCCGCCTATAGGAAAACTCATAGAAGTGCCTTTATATGCTTCTTTAAAAAACTGATTTGCAGATATTTCTTCAGGAGTATCATTAGACATTTTTAATTCTTCAATTATGACTTTTTTTTCTTTTTTTATATCATCTTCTTTAAATGCAGAATTAAGCATAATATTTTCTAAAGTATCTATTGCTCTATCAAAATACTTTGATATGATATTTATATAGAAAGAAGTTAAATGCCTTGAAGTAAAAGCATTAAATATTCCGCCCACTCCTTCAATTCTTCTTATAATATCTTTAGAATTAATATTCTCCGTGCCTTTAAAAAGCATATGCTCTATAAAATGAGTGTATCCGTTTTCTTCTTTGCTTTCATTTGCGCTTCCTGTTAAAAATATAAATCCTACAGAAACAGTGTCTAGAATATTCATTTTTTCAAGTACGGCTCTTATTCCGTTTTTTAATGTTAATCTTTTTACCATATTCTTCCCATATATTATATTATATATTAATTATATAATTTTCGACAGTATACTTATAAAATAAAATATGATAATATTTTGACAACAAATAAAAAACCCTATTTATATTATAAATAGGGTAATTAATATTAATTTTATTTTTAATGAAAAAATGTAAGAAGTATGCCCATAACAAGGGCCCCTGATATAATACCTGAAATATTAACCGCCATAGCATGAAGAAGCAGACAGTTTGAAGAGCTGTTTTCCTGTCCGTAAACATGCGCTCCCCAAGCAGGTATAGGAAAAGCACTCAGTCCAGCCGAGCCTATTATAGGATTAACCTTGCCGCCTGATAATATATTTATAACTTTTGCTATTATTATTCCTATAGCGGTGCTGAATACTAATGAAATTATACCAAATGCGAATATTATAACAGTATCCGATGTTATAAAATACTCTGCTGCGGCTGAAGAACCAACGGCTATTCCTATAAGCATAGTAAGTATTCCAGTTAAAGATTTTTGAAGACTAATAGAGAAGTTTTTAATAATATCCGATTCTCTCAGAATACTTCCGAATAAAAGAGCCGCTATAAGAGGAAAAGAGTTTGCAAGAAATATTCCGCAAAGCCCCATAGCTATAACCGCAAATATAATTTTTTCTCCTCTTGAAACCTGTCTTAAATAATTCATAGGAATTTTTCTTTCTTTTGATGTGGTTAAAATTTTTGTAAGCCCTGACTGCAGTACGGGAAGAAATTCCATATACATATATGTTGACATAACAATAGCCGCAAAATATTTAGGCTCCGTAATAAGCGAGGCAGTATACATAGATAAAGAGCCGTCCGCCGCTCCTATAATAGCCGAAGCTGCGGATAAACCTTCTGATATATTCAAAGCAGTCATAATATAAAATACTATAAATATGCCTATTTGAGAACTAGCGCCTATAAAAAAATTTTTAGGATCGGCAAGCACAAGTCCTAAATCTATCATAGTACCTACTGCAAAAAATACCAGAACAGGATAAACTCCGCTGTCAGCACCGCGGTGAAGCAAGCCTAAAAATCCGTTTACAACATCTTCAGTCATTTTCGGAAGAGGCATATTTGAGGCAAGTATTGCAACACCCATAGGAAGAAGAAGCAGAGGTTTTCTTTTATAATATATTGACATATATATAAGATATGCCCCTAAAAGCATCATTATAATTTGTGCAATAGTCGGCGGATAAAAACCTCTAAGCAAATTGTTAAAATCCAAACCTAAAGCATTATTCATATCTACCCCTTAAATATTACTTAATCTGCAGTATAATCTGACCCTCAACCACAGACGAACCTTTTTCTACATATATACTTTTTACCTCTCCTGAAGCAGGAGCTATAATTTCATTTTCCATTTTCATAGCCTCCAGTATAACCAAAACCTGACCTTCCTGCACTTTATCGCCTACAGCCACACTGAAAGATACTATAGTGCCGGGCATAGGAGCTTTTAATGATACGGCATTCTCATCTATAGGCATAGATACCGCAGCAGGTTTTTCTTCAAGTTTAGGAGATGGCAAAGAAGTCTGCACTGTCTGAATAACAGGAGCAGATATATTTGCTTTTTCTTGTTTTATTTCCTCTACTGATACATCATAAGTTTTTCCATTAACGGTGATTTTATATTGTTTAGTCATAATTATATTTTCTCCAAAATATTTATTTTATTACATATGAATAAAACCCGCTATTCATATCAAATATCGGGCGCTTTCAATTTTTAATTACCATATCTGATATTATTTACTCTCTCAGCCATTGCCCATATAGGAGTTTCAGCTTCTTTAATAGATTTAATTATAAATTTATTATTAGTCATGCCTCTATAAGCCGATATTGAAGCGGTTATAACGGCGGCAAGTTCCGTATCATCAAGTAAATCTGCATCTTTAGTTTTACTCTCCTCAACAACTTTGATAATTTCCTCTTCTTTTTTTATATTTCTGCTTTTGAATATTATACCCAAAATTAAAGACAATATATAAAAAACTAAAGCGGCTATCAAAACAGAAATTATGCCGAATATTGTAATAGCAAGATTATGTTCCATTTAATCACTCCTTAAAATAATTATTAAGTTTAATTAATTATAAAGGTATATTTCCATGCTTTCTAGGAAGTCTTGTCTCTCTCTTTCCCGCTAAAATATGCAAAGCGTTTATAAGATAGCTTCTGGTATATTCAGGCTCTATTACATCATCAACATAACCTCTTACAGCGGCTCTGTAAGGATTGGCAAACTCTTTCTTATATTCTTCAATTTTTTCAGCTCTTGCTTTTTTAGGATCTTCCGCTTTATCTATTTCTTTTTTAAATATAATATTAGCGGCTCCGTCAGGTCCCATAACTGCAATTTCGGCAGAAGGCCATGCATAAACCATATCGGCGCCTAAATGCTTAGAACACATAGCTATATAAGCTCCTCCGTAAGATTTTCTTATAATAAGCGTAATCTTCGGAACTGTGGCTTCCGAATAAGCATACAAAAGCTTTGCACCATGCCTGATAACGCCGTTATGCTCCTGATCCACGCCGGGAAGATATCCTGCTGTATCAACCAATGTTATAAGAGGAATATTAAAGCTGTCGCAGAATCTTATAAAACGCGCTGCTTTATCCGCCGCATTAATATCAAGTACGCCAGCCATAGAATTAGGCTGATTTGCTATTATGCCGACCGATTTTCCGTCAAGATGCGCAAAGCATATAACTATATTCTGCGCAAATAAAGGCTGAAGTTCAAAAAAATCTCCGTTATCGGCTATTCTTTTTATAATTTCTTTAATATTATAAGGCTTGTTCGGACTGTCCGGAAGTATATAGGATAATTCTTCATCAGATTTGTTAGGATCGTCGCCAGTATTTTCTAAAGGAGCATCTTCCAAATTATTCTGAGGTATATATGAAAGAAGTTTTTTTACGCCTTCTAAAGTTGATATTTCATCTGGAAACATAAGAGAGGCAACACCAGAAGTTTTGCTGTGAACAAAAGCGCCTCCAAGATCCTCTGCCGAAACCTGTTCTCCTGTTACGGCTTTTACTACCTGAGGACCTGTTATAAACATATTCGATCCTTTATCCGTCATAAATATAAAATCCATCAAAGCGGGGGAATATACGGCTCCGCCTGCGCAAGGTCCCATTATAACACATATCTGCGGTATTACGCCTGAAGCCTGAACATTTCTGTAAAAAATATCTCCGTATCCTCTTAATGAATCAATACCTTCCTGTATTCTGGCTCCGCCTGAATCATTAATGCCTATGCATGGACAGCCTAATTTTATAGCCATATCCTGAACCTTGCATATTTTAGCGGCATGCATTTGTCCTAATGATCCCCCTATAACGGTAAAATCCTGTGCATATACGCATACTTGTCTTCCGTTAATTTTACCGTATCCTGTAACTACACCTTCTCCCGCTATTTTATTTTTTTCCATTCCGAAATCGCTGCATCTATGTTCTATAAATGCATCAATCTCTAAGAAGGTATCTTCATCTAAAAGATGCAGAATTCTTTCTCTGGCTGTTAGTCTGCCTTTTTTATGACGCTCTTCTATTTTATCTTTTCCGCCTGCCTCTTCTATTTTATCTTTTCTTTTTCTTAATTCATTAATTTTTTCCTGCATATCTCTTTAAGTCCTTATTAGATTTTAAAACTGAAAAATTTAAATGCTTAATTAAAAAACATTATAACTATTTTATAATTATTGCAATAATATTTTACAACTTTTGTATGTTTTAACAATTCAGTCGAAAATTTAATATTTGATGCCGTATTCTGTAAAACAGATTATATTATTATCATATTCTTTAATTAAAAAAAAACAAATCTTATATTTTTAAAAATTTATATTTTAAAGTTAAAATATAAAACTATATTATTTATAAACATTGACTTTTTAAACATATTATGTATAATATCAATTGGAATTAATATATATTTAAGGTTATTTCAGTGTTTGGTAATTTAACTAAGTCTATATCTAATGTATTCTCTAAAATACATGGCAAAAAGGTATTAACAGATAAAGATATCACTGACAGTTTATTAACTATTAAAGAAGCTCTTCTTTCAGCCGATGTATCTTTAGAAGCTGCAGATAAATTCTTAGAAGAGGCTAAAGGCAAAGCTTTGGGCAAAGAAAAGCTGGAAGGAGTTGAGCCTGCCAATCAATTTGTTGCCGATGTCCATGACACTTTAGTAAATATGATAGGCGAAGGAGAAAGCGGTTTAAAATTAGAGCCTATTGAAAAAACAACAATTACTTTGCTTTTCGGTCTGCAGGGTTCGGGTAAAACCACTACTTCGGCTAAATTAGCTAAATACTATAAAGATAAAAGACGTGTTATGCTTGTGGGACTTGATGTTCACAGACCTGCGGCTATGGAGCAGCTTGCAGTTTTAGCTAAAGAAGCAGGCGTTCCATATCATATAGATACAAAAGAGAAAAAAGCATATAAAATACTTAAAAAAGCGCTTTCCATAGCAAAAAAAGAGCAGTATAATATGATACTTGTTGATACTGCAGGGCGTTTGGAAATAGACGAAGATATGATGCTTGAATTAAGGCGCGTTGTAAACTCGGCAAATGTAACTGAAAAAATATTGGTTGTTGATTCTACGGCAGGTCAAAGCGTATACGATGTGGCAAAAAGCTTTCAAAGCAATATAGGCATAAATGGTGTTATTCTTACTAAATTTGACTCGGGAGTGAGAGGAGGAGCAGCTTTATCTCTTAAATATGCAACAGGTTCTCCAGTTAGATTTGTAGGAGTCGGAGAGCATTTAAATGATATAGATGTTTTTGATGCTAAAAGAGTAGCAGGTCAGATATTGGGTATGGGCGATATTGTTAAGCTTGTAGAAAAAGCAAGGGCTGCTATAAGCGAAAAAGAAGCTCAAGAAATGCTTCAGAAAGTTATAGAAAATAATTTTGATTATAACGATTTTCTAAAGCAGATAGAAGCCACCTCTAAAATGGGAGGCATTACAAAAATGACTTCTATGATACCTGGAATGGCTGATATTGACAGCGAACTTTTAAGCCGTGAGGAAGAAAAATTTAAAAAATATAAAGCTATTATACAATCAATGACTAAAAAAGAAAGATTAGCCCTATTTCCTTTAAATAATTCCAGAAAAATGAGAATATCTAAAGGAAGCGGTCAAAGTGTTTATGATGTAAATCAGCTTATAAAGCAGTTTGCTATAATGAAAAACATGATGGGCAGTACTAAGAAGATGGATAAGCTCGCAAAGTCCCTAGAGGGTATGGGTATGTCTATAGATGATTTAAACAAATTAATGTAATAAACTTGGAGGAAAAGAAAGGTGGTAAAATTAAGATTAAAGCGTATAGGCCGCAAACATGAGCCTCATTATCGTATTGTGGCTGCAGATTCCCGTTTTCCGCGCGACGGCCGTTTTATTGAAGAGTTGGGCTGGTTTAACCCTAAAGCTAAAGATGTCTTATATAAACTAGATGTGGAGGGGTTAAAAAAATGGCTTTCTAACGGAGCGCAGCCTACTTATGCGGTTAAAAGTATTCTTATAAAAGAAGGTTTAATGGAAAAAGATAAAGGTGTTCCTCTTGAACGCAAAAAGAAAAGAGCATTGAAGAATCCTGAAAAAAGACGCAAACATCGTAAACAAGCTAAGACTGAATCTGCTGAGGAGAAAAGCGAAGCTTGATTTACTTTTATAATATATAAAGGAGTGTGCTATGACGGAAGAAAAAGAGCTTATTGAGTATTTGGCTAAAAAGTTAGTAGATGAACCTGAAGGTGTTAGTGTGAAAGTTATTGAGGGCGAAAAAAGTACTATTTTGGAATTGAAAGTGAACCAAAGCGACATAGGTAAAATTATAGGTAAAAGAGGACGCATTGCCCATGCACTGCGTACTATTCTTTTTGCAGCTTCCATGAAAAGCGGTAAACGCGTGATGCTAGAGATTATTGACAATTGATTATTTTTTACGGCAAAATCACGGGTATACATGGTTTGAAGGGAGAGGTTGAAACAGCTTTTTATGATAGAAGTTATTTTGCCTCTCTTCCTATTTTAAATAAAAATACTCCTGTCATCATTAATAATAAAACATTTACTATTGAAAATGTGAAGAAAAAAAATAAGGCTTTTGTCTTCCGATTGAAAAATATTGATAATATAGAAGAAGCCCAAAAACTAATAGGGTTTGATATGTTTGTAAACTCTTCATATCTTCCCTTGCTTGATAATGATACTTTTTATGAGGCTGAATTAATAGGTTATGAAGTTATTGACAGCGATAATAATTTATACGGTAAAATAGTTAATGTATATAATCTGCCTTCCAACTATGTATTTGAAATAAAATTAAAAGATAATAATATAGTTTCAGTTCCTTTTGTTCATGCATATTTTGCAGAAGCTGATAAAGAAAATAGAAATATTAAAATTATTCAAAAGCCTTTATTTGATGATTAAAGCATTATATAATAATTAAATAATCCTTAAAGTTTTATAAGATTTAAAAATATAATTATGAGTATTAGTATTTGCGCAGAAAATCTTAAGATAGATAATTACAGCATCAGGCAAAAAGATATAAATATCCGTCCTGTCTCGGTATTTTCAAATAATGATATATATTTAATTAATTTGGTCTGGTATATAATAAACTGCCGTTTCTTTGAGTTCTACAGAATAAATGATTATGAGCTTTTATCATTAAGCAAAATTGTAAGCGGCATAATAGAACATTCCAGATACAGCGAAATTATAAATAATGATGCAATATTAGAATGCATAGAGTTTGCAAATGATATTATAGAAAATAATAAAAAAAATATAACAGATAAAATATTTGCAGAAAATAAATTTATAAGCATAAACAGACTTTATTTAAAATCAAATTCTTTTAATGAAATTTATATCAGTTCAGATTTTGAGGCGTATAATATTATAAATATTATTTTCACATACAATAAAAAAAGTTTTTCAGCTAAAGCTTTTTTCAGCAGGAAAATAGATGTTTTTATTGCCGTATTAGAAAATATTTTAAAGATACTGATAAATAATAATATACTTAATACTTTATATATAGCCGATTATAATTACAGAGACTTAGAAAATATATCAATTAAAGATAAAAATATATCATCTACAGATTTTATATTTAAGATTAAAGAAATAAGTAAAAAATACGATTTACCGAATATAAAAAACAGATTAGATTTAATAAATATATTTCTTAAATACTGCAATCATAATATAATAATAGAAAATATTAATGCTGATGAACTCGGCAGCATAATTGAAAATGAAGCTAAAAAAAGAAATTTTTTATTAATATGCAGAAATTAATAATATGCTTCTTATATAATAAAATACAGATTACATAAATATGCATAACAGCCGAATAGAAAAGTATTGCATAGCGGTAAAAAACAGCTATTATAAAAACAATTCAGTTTTATTTATAGATGTATAATTTTTATTCTATAATTTTATGTATAAATTAAATACAGAATATTATTTTTAAGTGTATTTTTATAAAACATAATCTTTTTATTTAATTTAATTTTTTTATATTTTTATTTAGTTTTTCTGTAAAAATACAGAGAGCCTTTTTAATATTTTTATATTCCGTATATTATTTGGCATTCTTTTTGCATGATATTATTAATATTGACTTATAAATGTATTTTTTATACAATATTTAAATTCATATATTTGGAGTATTTAAATGGAAAAAAACTCAGAGAAAGAAGATAAATTAAATAAATATACCGATAATAAAAAAAATGATAATACGGTCAGTATAGTGGAAGATAAATTACCGTCAAGATTAATAATTATACCTGTAATGGGAAAGCCTTTATTTCCCGGTCTTTATGCCCCGTTTCCAATACCCGCATATCATGCCGAATCTGTTAATAAGGCTATAGCGGAAAATGACGGTTTTTTAGGTCTTAATTTATATATTTCGGATACGCCTTCCGATAAAAATCCTCCCTCTGTTGATGAGATTTATAAAGTGGGAGTGGCAGTTAAAGTATTTAAAAAGTTAAATTTACCTGACGGAGGACTCAATCTTCTTATAAACTCCATACGAAGATATAAAATCATAAAATTTACAACAACGGATCCTGTAATAAGGGCAGAACCTCTTTATATACCCGATATAAATCCTTTTCATAATGAGAAAGAGGCTAAAGAAATCAAAGCCTATACAAGAGCATTGCTTTCAGAGGTGAAATCCATAAGCAAAAATAATCCTCTTTTTACTGAAGAGATGCGCCTTACTATGGTTAATGTTGATGATCCTGGAAAATTGGCGGATTTTGTAACATCTATGCTTAACATGGAAAGATCAAGCCAGCAGGAAATACTTGAAACTTTTGATATAAGAGAGAGATTGGAAAAGGTTCATTTGCTTCTTCAAAAAGAAAGGGAAATATCGGAGATACAGCAAAAGATACAGGGAAGTATTAATGCAAAAGTTCAGAAGCAGCAAAGAGAATATTTTTTAAAAGAGCAGCTGAAAGAAATAAAAAAAGAGCTGGGATATGATTCGGATCCTAAGCAGAGAGATATAGAAAAATATAATAAAATACTTGAAGAATTGAATGTTTCAGAAGAAGTTAAAGAAAGAATGGAGAAGGAAATAGAAAAGATTTCAGCATCAGATACTCATTCTCCCGAATATACTGTTTCAAAAAATTATTTGGATACATTATTTGCTTTGCCTTGGAATAAAGAAAATAAGGAAAGAGAAGATATACTAAAAAGCAGGAAAATATTAGACAGAGATCATTACGGACTTGAAGATATAAAAGAGAGAATATATGAATTTTTAGCCGTGAGAAAATTAAATCCGAACAAAAAATCTTCTATACTATGTTTTGTAGGACCTCCGGGGGTTGGAAAAACTTCTATAGGCAGAAGTATTGCCGAAGCTCTGGACAGACCTTTCTTCAGATTTTCTTTAGGAGGCATGAGAGATGAAGCTGAAATAAAAGGTCATAGAAGAACATATATAGGAGCTATGCCCGGTAAAATTATAGAGGCATTGAAGATAGTAAAGGTAAAAAATCCTGTGCTTATGCTTGATGAAATAGATAAATTAGGATCTAGTTTTCAAGGAGATCCTTCCAGCGCTTTGCTTGAAGTTTTGGATCCTGAGCAGAACTCTTCTTTCAGAGATCATTATTTGGATTTGCCTTTCGATTTATCTAATGTGCTTTTTATAACCACTGCAAATACTCTTGATACTATACCAAGACCTTTGCTTGATAGAATGGAAATAATAAGATTATCAGGCTATATTATGGAAGAGAAATTAAAAATAGCTTCTAAATATATTATACCAAGACAAATAAAAGCGCATGGTCTTGATATAAAAAATATAAGCTTTACAAATAAGGCTATAACATCTATAGCGGACGGATATGCCAGAGAGGCGGGAGTCCGTAATTTTGAAAGAAAAATTGAAAGAATATGCCGAAAAATTGCAGCTGATATTGTGGAGAATGATAAAAAAACTTATAAAATAGTTATAGATGAAAAAAATCTGGAAAAGTATTTGAAAAAACCTATATTTACAGAAGACTTTACAGAAAAAAACTTAAAACCCGGCAATTCTATAGGATTGGCTTGGACTTCTATGGGAGGAGCAACTCTTACAATAGAATCAATAAAAGTATATGAAAAAAAAGATTCAGGAAATATAGAGGTAACAGGTCAGCTTGGAGATGTAATGACTGAAAGCGTGCATATAGCTTATAGTTATGTAAAAAGCACTGCAAATAATTACGGGGCTGAAAAAGATTATTTCAATAATGCCGTAATTCATTTACATATTCCAGAAGGAGCCACTCCTAAAGACGGACCTTCTGCGGGCATAACTATGGCAACAGCTTTGCTTTCTCTGGCTTTAAATAAGCCTATAAGAAATGATACCGCTATGACAGGCGAGCTTTCTCTTAACGGAAGAGTTTTGCCTATAGGAGGATTAAAAGAAAAAACTATAGCAGCAAAAAGGCTTGGATTTATTAAGCATATTATAATACCTTATGAAAATATCAGAGATTTAGAAGAGATACCAGAAAATGTTAAAAAGGGGCTTACTTTTCACCCTGTAAAAGATGTTGAAGAAGTATTTGATTTTGTATTTAAGCTCAATAAGATTAATAAATACAATAAAAAAGAAAAAACCAAATCAAAAAATAAAATATAATAAGATTTTTTACATGCATACGGGCTGATAAATTAAAAATTATTTATCAGCCTTTTTTATATTTGAATTATCAGTTTTTTAATTGCAGCTGCTATTCTTCAAAAAAAGATTTGTATATGCTTTTTATCGCTCTATGCAGATCATTGTCTTTAACTCCTATCATAATACTTACCTCGCTTATTCCCTGATTGAGCATTTCAATATTAATATTGTATTTCTCCATAGCATGCATAGCTTTTGCAGACACTCCCACACATTGCTGCATTCCCTCACCCACCAGCATAATTAAAGCAAGTCCATGTTCAAAATATATATTATCAACATTAAGTTCATTGCGCACCCTCTCATATATACGCTTTTCTTTCTCTTTGGTAATTGCAGATTTTCTTACTATTACGGATATATTATCTATTCCAGAAGGTGCATGCTGATAAGGTATATCCTCATCTTCTATTATAGCCAACAATTTTCTTCCGAATCCTACCTCTCTGTTCATTAAATATTTACTTACATAAAGACATGAAAAATCATATTCTCCGGATACTCCCACAATGGGATTAATGCTTTTATTTCTGCCTGCAACAATTCTAGTACCTTTTGCAGAAGGATTATTTGTGTTAAGTATATGTACGGGAATATTGGCTTCATAAACAGGCTGAAGCGCTTCTGCATGAAGAACATTAAATCCTCCGTAGCTTAATTCTCTCATTTCTCTGTATGTAAACTCGTCTATAAGTTTAGGATTATCCACTATATTCGGAGCGGCTGCAAATACGCCGTCAACATCTGTAAAGTTTTCATAAACTTCCGCATTCACGGCTTTTGCTAAAATAGCGCCTGTAATATCGCTTCCGCCTCTCGGAAAAGTTACAACATCTCCTTTCTCAGTATATCCGAAAAACCCCGGAAATACTATTATAGAATCCTCATTTTTTAATTTAGCTAAATTATCATAAGATTTTTCAAGTACGGCGGCATTTCCGAATTCCTCAGAAAGTAAAAGTCCCGCATCTTTAGGACTTATATATTTTGCTTTTATTCCTATGGAATTAAAATATGCGGCTATTACTTTTGCACTTAAATCTTCTCCCAATGCTTTAACTCCGTCTATAAATTTTGTGGAAACAGATTTATCTTCGGCTATTCTTTTTAATATATCGTTTTGCAGCTCTTCCAAAAGTTCATAAGAGAGAGAAAGATCATCTATAATATTTTTAAATCTTTCTATAATAATTTTTAATTCTAATTTACCGTCTTTTCCTGAAATAATTGTTTCGGCAAGAGTGATAAGCAAATCCGTTACTTTAGTGTCTTCTTTAAGTCTTTTGCCTGGCGCAGATACAACAATTATTCTTCTGTCATTATCTGATAAAATAATATCTGCCACCTTTTTTATCTGGCTTGCATTTGCAACAGAAGAACCTCCGAATTTTGCCACTTTCATTTTAATTAAATCCTCCGTAACTTATAAAAAAATTAAGTTGCATAATAACATAATGCAGTTTTTATTTCAATTAATATATTCATTTTTTATAAACTTTAATATTTAAATAAAATAAAAAAACAGATATTTGAAATTATATAAATATTTAATAATATTTTTAAATTATACTTGCTAAAATTCCATAATACTTTATTATTTATAAATATTAATTTACAAGGTTAGAAAATATGAATATTTTTGCTTTTACAAAAAAAGGTACGCATAAAAAAGTAAATACGGATACAATTCTATTTAACGGACAATATATATCGGGAAATCCTCTCTTAATTAATGAACAAAATAATTATTCTCATTTTATAAACAATATGGAAGGATCTGCTGTTTCGCTTATAGCGGACGGATTAGGAAATACTTTTGCTTCAAAATTAGCCGCAGATATTTATAATGAAAATTTTTTAGATCTGCTTGAACTTGTGGGAGAGCAGGAAGTATTAAATTGGATAATGCATAACTTTATAAAACTCGAAGTTACAGCAGCAAGAGATTCTGAAGATGATAAAGAAAAAAAGGTGGCTGGAGCTTCTATTGCAGGCGTTTTATATCATAATTTTACAGGAGTCTTTGTATTTAATGCAGGAGACAGCAAAGTTTTTGCAGTTAATAAAAACAGAATTATTCAGATAAGCAGAGATCATACAGCAGGAAATGCTTTGGAAAACTTAGCATGTGCAGGAGGAGGGCATTATATCACAATTGAAGGAGCAAGGAGAAATGCCAATTACAATTATTTTATAGCCTCAAATTCTATGGCTGAGCTTTTATATGAAAAATACGGAAGCTTAGAATCTGCAATCAAAGATATAATGAACTCTTCAAATACTGAGGAGGCTTTAAATAAAATGAATAAAATTACAGAAGACTCCTCAGATAATGTAAGCGCTTTAGGATTATTCAATATTTTTAATTAATCCATTAGTCAATACTTGAAAAAATAAAAAAATATTTATATAATATAATGCGAAAATTAAATAATGAGGTGGTTTTATGAAAAAAATTATATTGATTTCTGTATTGCTCATAACATCTGTAAGTACAAATCTTATGGCTAAAAACGGATTCGGAGTTGATTTGAATGTACCTTTGGGTGCAGGCATAGGGTTTTATTTTGAAGATGGAAAACAAAGCAAAACAATCAAATCTGACATAGGGTTTGAATTCGGAGTTTATTTAAAGCCTAATTATTATTTTGATCTCAGCGTTTTATCCTTAGGAATATCTTTAGATTTAGGATATCAAAGAGATGTATTCGCTTACAAAGCCGATTTAATTAAAGGCAATATTACTTTTGATAGTTTATCTATAGGAATAATGCCTAAAATAGATATATTATTTATGTCTATAGGAGTCGGAACGGGAGTTAAATTCCCTCTTGGAGGAACCATACATACTAAAGAAAAAAACGGCGGAGAAACATCGGAAAAATATAGTCTAAAAAAATTTCAGGAGATATTTTATAATTTATATATACCATATATTAAAGTAAGCTTGGATTTTATGCCTTTTCACAGCGTAACTTTAGGTGTTTATGTATCTTATGATTTTCCTGTTATTGAAACTAAAGGGGTTTCGCCTAAAATAAATATAGGCGGGCTTGATATAGGCGGACAGGTAGGGCTGAGATTCTGAAATAAGTAATTAAGTAATAATAAAAAACATGCTTTTTAAGAAAAAAAGCATGTTTTTTATTATAAGAAGTTAATATGTTTTTGATTTATAATAATAAATCCAGAAAAATATTTATTATAATTATTTATTATCATGTCTTCTCTTATTATTAATTTTAGCTCCGATAAGAGATGCAAATATTACTCTTCCCGCTTCCTTAGGTAAAACATTATCTATCTCTATTGCGACATTTTTTCCTATTAAATGTTTAGCATTATCAACAACTATCATAGTGCCGTCTTCCAAATATCCTAAAGCCTGCTTATCCTTTCCCTCTCTGATTAAATCTATATTTATAGTTTCTCCGGGAAGTACAACCACATGAAGCGAATTGGCTAAATCATTAATATTTAATATATCAACTTCATGTATGGATGCAACTTTCATCAAATTAAAATCATTTGTAATTACTTTAGCGTCCATTTTTTTGGCAAGCTCTATTAATTTTAAGTCAACTTCTTTTATATTCGGAAAATCTATATCCGTTATTGAAAGAAGTATATTTTTTGAAGATTTCATTTTATTTAAAATTTCTAAAGCTCTTCTTCCTCTTATTCTTTTCTGAGCATCTCTCGCATCGCTTAAAAACTGAACCTCTTTAATAACAAATTCAGGAAGAATAAGAAGTCCGTCAAAAAATTTTTTCTCGGCAATATCATATATTCTCCCATCAACTATCACAGATGTATCCAATATTTTAGCATTTTTTGTTTTATCCTGTTTTGTAAATTTAAGCATATTTGATATATTAGGTATAAAAGCCGCTGTAATTGAAAAAGTTAAATATCCTTCTATAAAAATAATAATTAATTTTTCATCTGCAGATAAATGTATTCCTATAATATTAACTGCACTTATAGTTAATATTACAGTAATTAAGGTTAAAATAAATGATATAAAAAATGCAAGCGTAATTTTAGAAGATTTCTTTCTTATAAAAAAGAATTCAAATAAAAATATAAATACGGAACTTGTTATAAATGCCGTTAATGTTTTATAATTAAAATTTTTTGATATAAAATAATTCAAAATCAGCGCTATGCAATACAGTACAAAATATACAACTCTCCACATAATTTCCTCTTCAGTTTTTTATATTAATCAGATATTATATTATTTTTTAATAAAACAAATCAGACTATTACTATTTTTTAGAAACATCTTTTTTTATTTTTTTTGTATTTTTAGATGTTTCTTTAGTTTCTTTAACTGCTTTTTCTTTTTCCAAAGGCTTGCTTTTGAATTTTTTAGCGGATTTTTCTAAAGCATTTGAAACTATATCTTCTATTTCATCTTTATCTTTTTTTAATGCTATGCTGATTTCATTTACTATAAACATATAAGCTTTTTCATATAAACGCTTTTCGCTTGCTGAAAGCTCTTTAAGCTTATTTCTTGTGAATAAACTTCTTGCAACCTCTATTGTATCTTTTATATCTCCGCTTCTAAGTTTTTCTTCATTTTCCTGATATCTTATTTTCCAATTATTTTCTATATCATTAGGCTTAGTATGCAGTATATTTAAAAGGCTGCCAGCTTCCGCTTTTGATATTATCTTTCTTATACGATATTCTTTAACTCTATTTATAGGCACTTTTAATGTAATATTCTCGCTTTCGCATTCTAAAATATAGCATTCTACTAAATTAGAATTAACTTTGTTATCTGATATTCCTACAACTTTACATATACCATACATAGGATATACAACATAAGTATTCAATTTATACATATAAGCCTTTCTTTATAAATAGTTAATTGTTTATTATAAAAAATATAATAATATAGTCTTGATAATTATATATTAAAAATATAAAAAATCAAGAATTTTATTACAGTAAGATATTTACTTTAAAATATTCAATTATTATAACATATTTTTATGATGATAATAAAATAAAAATGATATTTTTCTAATTTATTTTAATGCGAAGATTTTTTTGCTATAAAATTACCAACCGCCTGTATTATACCTACCAGTATTACAAGCAATATTACAGATACATATATAATATCAAGCTTATTTCTGTAATATCCCGATTGTATGGCATAAGTTCCAAGTCCTCCTGCTCCTACAGCTCCAGCCATAGCCGTAAGTCCTATTAAACTAATTGCGGTTATTGTAGCTGCTCTTGCTATAGGCGCAATACTTTCTTTTAAATATACTCTGAATATAATAGCCATAGGAGAAGAACCCATAGATTCGGCGGCTTCAATCAATCCTAAATCAACTTCCGATAATGCGCTTTCTATTTGTCTTGCAAAAAAAGGCACAGTTCCAAATATTAAAGGTATAATGGCTCCTTTTACCCCTATTGCTGTGCCTACTATAAATCTTGTAAGAGGAACAAGCATAGCAAGAAGTATTATAAAAGGTATTGCCCTGAAAAAATTTATTGCCTTGCTTAAAACTTCGTATACCAATATATTTTCCATAATTGCAAATCTTTTAGTAACTATTAAAAGCACTCCTAAAAAACCGCCTATAAAAAATGATAATATTCCAGAATAAAAAAGCATAATAAAAGTCTGTATTATGCTTTGATAGAGTCTCGGCAAATCAGCCATAACATTAGGCATTAAATTATTCATCATATCTTGCATCCGTTATTACCTCCACATCAATATTTTTTCTGCGAAGAAATTTTACAGCGCTGGTTATTGCACCTTTTTCTTTTTCATGAAATATAACAACTAAACCTCCGAGCAGACTATCGTCTATAAGCTCAACATTTCCGAATATTATATTAACATCAATATTAAAATCTCTTGACACCTGAGACACTAAAGCCTCTCCGACACTGTCTTTTTTATACTTTAATCCTACTATGCATTCGCCCTCTTTCAATCTTGTTATATTATGCTTTTCTTCAACAAGCGTGTATATTTTTGATAAATTAGAAGTTGTATCTATAAAATCCTGAGTAATTTTATTTTTAGGATATGAGAATACTTCAAATATATCTCCCTCTTCTATTAAACTTCCGTTACTCATAACGGCAACTCTATGGCAAAGCTCTTTAACAATATTCATTTCATGCGTTATTACAACTATGGTAATTCCAAAACTCTCATTTAATTTTTTTAACAATTTCAATATGGAAGATGTAGTCTGCGGATCTAATGCGCTTGTGGCTTCATCGCATAAAAGTATCTGAGGATCATTTGCTAAAGCTCTTGCAATTGCCACCCTTTGCTTTTGTCCTCCGCTTAGCTGAGAAGGATAAACATCAGCTTTATCTTTTATATCCACAATCTCAAGCAAAGACATAACTTTTTTTTCTATCTCCTCTTTTGAAAATCCTCTGTATCTTAAAGAATAAGCTACATTTTTAAATACAGTTCTTGAGGAAAATAAATTAAACTGCTGAAATATCATACCGATTTTTTTTCTTTTTTTTCTAAGCTCTTTAGGTTTTAAGGCTGTCAATTCTTCTCCGTCAATATAAACTTTTCCAGATGTAGGTCTTTCAAGAAGATTTATGCATCTTACTAAAGTAGATTTTCCAGCCCCTGAAAACCCTATTATTCCGAATATTTCTCCTTTTTCTATATTTAAAGATACATTATTAACGGCATTAAGGTGTTTATTTTTTTCGGTCTTAAATACCTTGCTGATATTTTCTAAAGTTATCATTTGCTGCCCTGAAATTAATTTATAAAAGCATAATTTTATTTCTGATAAATGAAAATTAATATAATTAATTATATATTTTTAACTATATTTGTCAATTGATAATTAAGCCTTTATTTTTTAATTTTAAAAAAATTGAGTCTGAGAGCATTGGCAACAACCGATACGGAACTTAAGCTCATAGCTAAAGCCGCAAATATAGGATTTAAAAGCAAATCTTTACCCATAACTGCAGTTAAAAATCCTCCTATAGAAGAAGCCGTTAAAGGTTCTTTGAATATATGCAAAACTCCTGCCGCTATAGGTATACCTATAACATTATAGCAGAAAGCCCAAAATAGATTCTGCTTAATATCCTTCATAACAGCCCTGCTTAATTCAACAGCCGCTGCAACATCATTGGTATTTGATTTCACAAGAACTATATCGGCGCTTTCAATAGCCACATCCGTGCCGCTTCCTATTGCAATGCCTACATCAGACTGCGTCAAAGCTGGAGCATCATTTATGCCGTCTCCGACCATAGCTACAATATTTCCTTCATTTTGAAGTTTTTTTACTTCATTTGATTTATCTTCAGGCAGCACTTCCGCAAACACTATATCTATACCTGCATCTTTTGCCACAGAATATGCCGTATTTTTATTGTCTCCAGTTATCATAGCGGTTTTTATGCCAAGCTTATGAAGTCTTTTTACAGCTTCAATACTTTCATGTTTTAATTTATCAGCGCATGCTATAACTCCAAGAAGCTTATTGTCATAAGAAACATACATCGGAGTTTTACCTTCCTTTGAAAGCCTGTCAATATATGAATTATAATTTTCCGTATTGATATTTTCTTTATTCATAAGCTTATCATTTCCCATTAAAATTTTTTTATTATCAATATAGGCTTCTATTCCTAAGCCTGCCTGAGCTTTGAAATTATAAATATCAAGAAGCTTAATATTTTTTTCCTTAGCCTCTCTTACTATTGCCTCACCCAAAGGATGTTCGCTTCCGTTTTCTGCACTTGCCGCCATAAGCAAAAGCTCTTCTTTATCATCAGAAATAATATCCGTAACATAAGGCTTTCCCTCTGTAAGAGTACCCGTCTTATCAAACATCACGGTATTTATTTTTTCCGAAACTTCTAAAGCCTCCGCATTTTTAAAAAGAATACCAAGCTCTGCACCTTTTCCGGTACCTACCATTATTGCTGTAGGTGTGGCAAGCCCCAAAGCGCATGGACATGCTATAACAAGTACGGATACAAACACCGTTAAAGCAAATACAAAATTATGAACGGCTATAAACCATATTACTGCCGAAATTAAGGCTGTGGCAATAACGGCAGGAACAAAATAAGAGGAAACAACATCTGCGATATTGGCTATAGGAGCTTTAGATCCCTGAGCGTCCTCAACTAATTTTATTATCTGAGCCAATGCAGTATCGGCTCCAACCTTTTCAGCTCTGAATTTAAAGCTTCCTGTTTTATTTATAGAGGCGCATACAACATTATCTCCGATAGTTTTTTCAACTGGAATGCTCTCTCCCGTAAGCATTGATTCATCAACGCTGCTGTATCCTTCCGTAATCTTTCCGTCTACAGGTATCCTTTCACCTGGTCTTACAAGAACTATATCATTAACTTTTACTTCTGAAATTTTTACCTCTTTTTCTTCTCCGTCTTTTATTATAACTGCTGTTTTAGGCTGAAGACCCATTAATTTTTTAATTGCCTCTCCCGTTTTTCCTTTGCTTCTTGCCTCTAAATATTTGCCGAACTGAACTAATGTTATTATAACCGCAGCCGATTCATAATAAAGATTATCGCCATGAGGATTAAGCCCCATAAAAATCAATATTGTAGAATAAATGCTGTATATAAATGCCGCAGATGTGCCTATTGCCACAAGCGAATCCATATTCGGCGATCCTCTGAAAAGAGCAGGAAAACCTAATATATAAAATTTATATCCTGATATCATAACAGGTATGCATAAAAGTATGGCTGTAACAGAAAAAACCTGAGGGTTAATATGATGAATCAGAAAATCAGGCATAGGAAATTTAACAATACTAATCATAGGAGCCATAGATATATAAAAAAGCGGTATTGAAAATAAAGCGGATACTATCAATCTTATTTTCTGCTCTTTCATCTCTTTAGCTTTTCTCTCTTCGGAATCTTCCTCCCTGCCTATAACCTTATATCCAGCTTTGACAACAACATTTACTATATCATTATATTTTAACTTTTTTTCATCATAGTTAAATACAGCTTTCTCAGACGCTATATTAACATTGGCATCAGTAATGCCTTCTGTTTTTTTTAAAGCCCTTTCAACTGCTCTTGAACAAGCAGCGCAATGCATACCGCCTATTTTTAAAGTCATTTTCATAATATATAAACCTCTTTTAATATAATCTGCATTATTTTTAATTAAATGTTAAACTAATCTAACAATATAATTATAATTTATTTTTTAATAAAATGCAAGTAGGGTATATGGGTATTTTGTTTTTATTGCTATGTGAGCTCCGCTTTTTTTATTTATTTTTCTATTTTTTATTATTCTATATTGCTGGGATTGTATTTTATTATTTGATTTATTTGTTCTTTTTTATGCAGATAAAAAAGAATCAAAAAAGCTGTTTACTTTTTGTCAAAAAGCAGAACAAAAACAATTACATTATTTAAAGATTATTTTTTATTGATGGTAAAGTTTTTATTGCTGTTATGTTCAATGACCGATTTTTTTATTATTTTTATTATTGCTATGCCGCCATTAATGGCGCCTACTCGGTCGA
>NZ_CAJUPR010000012.1 GCF_910588665.1 uncultured Brachyspira sp.
TTTTTATTAGAACAAAATTTTAAGTAAAACTCTAAGGCATTATTTTTATCAAAATTTAAGGCAGAATTAAACATATCATCAATATACTTCAATTTAGAAATATTCCAATTATTAATATTCTGATTAAAACTTTCAGCTTTAAAGAACATACTTTCCATATTTACAACTTTAGAAGTGTCCCATTTATTTAAAGGCTGATTAAAGTTTTTTGCTCCATAAAACATACAATACATATTTTCAACATTAGATACATTCCAATTATTTAATGGCTGATTAAAGCTTTCAGCTTTAAAGAACATACTTTCCATATTTACAACTTTAGAAGTGTCCCAAGTTTCTATTCCTGAAAAATCTTCTCTTTTGCTATCATAAAATAGTTCACTCATATCAGTTGTTAAGCTTGTATCAATACTGCCTAGATTAATATTTTCATCTTCAGTTAATTTTTTTAATTCTTCTTTTGTTTCAGGTTTAAATTTTTTTTCCATTTTTTGATTTCCTTGTATTTACTAAAAAGTTTTTCTGCATAACAGTTTTTTAATTTCAAAATATATATTAATATATACTATATAAAAAAATAAATCAAGTATATTATTAATATTAATTGACTAGTTTGTAATTATAGTTTAATATATAAATGTTTAATTAAAATATAATAGTATAATTTTTAGGAGTTTTTTATGAAATCTATTAAAATATTGCCGTACTATATAATAGTTTTATTGACTGTATTTTTATTAGTTTTTTCTTTTATTTCCTGCTCCAAATCTTCAAGAGCTTCCGACGGAATAGTTGTAAATTTAAGTGTGGAGCCTAAAACTATAGATCCAAGCTTAAATGCTCAGATATACGGAGTAATTTATATATCTCATATGTTTGAAGGATTAACAATCAGAGATAGAAATAATAAAATAGTTCCGGGAGCTGCGGAGAGATGGGAAATAAGCAATAATGGTAAGACTTATACATTTTTCTTAAGAGAAAATGCATTTTGGTCTGACGGAAAACCTGTTACTGCAGACGATTTTGTATATAGCTGGAGAAGACAGGTTGACCCTAAAGCGGCAAGCGAATACAGTTATCAGCATGAACCTGTAAAAAATGCTATGGCTATTAACAGAGGACAATTGCCTGTTGATTCTTTGGGTATTAAAGCTATAGATGATTATACTTTAGTTGTTGAATTGGAAGCGCCTACAGCTTATTTCTTGGAAGTTATAGCTTTTCCCACATTTGCGCCTTTAAGAAAAGATATAATAGAAGAATACGGAGACAGCTGGACTTTGAGTCCTGATACATATATAGGAAATGGTCCTTATATTATGTATGAGAGAAATATAGATGAAAATATTGTTATGGTGAAAAATACCAACTATTGGAATGCAGACGATATTGTGGCTGAAAAAATAACATTTGTACTTATGCAAAACGGATCGGCGGCTGTGGCTGGAATAAAAAACGGAAGTCTGCATTTGGCTTATGAGCCTCCTCAGCAGGATATACCAGCACTTTTAAATGAAGGACTAATACAGATTAAGCCTCTTATAGCTACATATTACTATCCTATTAATGTAACTAATGAATATTTAAAAGATCCCAGAGTGAGAAAAGCTCTGTCGCTTGCTATTGACAGAAATTATTTAGTTAAAAATGTTTCTAAAGGCGGACAGCGTCCTGCAGGTGCTTGGGTGCCTTATGATGTTAATGATGCGGAAGGAGATTTTAGAGCTAATGGAGGAGATTTTTATGATATATCTGAAGAAGGCTATGCTGAAAATGTAGAAACTGCTAAACAATTATTAGCAGAAGCAGGCTATCCTGATGGACAAGGATTTCCTGTTATAGAGTTTAAAACGGATCCAGGAAATCATGTAGGTATATTTGAAGCTGTACAGCAGATGTGGAAAGAGCATCTTAATATATCTTCATCTATTACCCAGATAGATAATGCATTGCTTGGTCAGACTTTATTAGAAAAAAATTTTATGATAGGAAGACTTTATTGGTCTGCTGATTATTCGGATCCTATGTCTATGATGAGTTTATTTACAAGTTATAATACTCAAAATAACGGAGGCTACAGCAATAAAAGATATGATGATCTTATAGCAAGTGCCATGTCTACAGATGATAATAATATAAGAATGAAAGCTATGCATGAAGCTGAAAGAATACTTATAGAAGAAGATATGGGAGCTATACCTATTTACTTCTTTACAGAGCCTTTGCTTGTTAGCCCTAAATTAAAAGATGTTGTGTATAATCCGCTTGGATTTCATAAGTTCTTCTATGCTTATATAGAGTAGCATATCGGCATTATAATTAAATAATAGGCGGTATATTTATTTATATTGCCTATTGTTTTATATACTATTATTCTAAATTATTTTATATAATATCTGATTTTAAAAAAAATAATAAACTTGAAATCTTTTTATAATAGTGTTAAATATATAACTCTATTTTATTATTAGGCGGTGCAATTATAAAAAAAGCTAAAAAAATTATAGCGGTTATTTTTCTTTTAATAATAATATTATTTATAAGTTCATGCGATACTTTTGACATGTATATAAGAAAAGCTTTAGAAGGTGTAAATCTTTATGAGCTTAGTGTTTTCGGCGAATCTTTGGGAAGAGATATAAAAGTTGTTGAGCTTAGGGGATTTGATGTAAATAATTTCAGAAATGACAGAGTTTCTTATTATATAAATAAATATCAGGGGAGCTGGAAGCCTTATATGCAGAAAATTATAGACAGATCTCAGATATATCTGCCTTATATAAAGGAAGTTTTTAAAGAAAAAGGAGTTCCCGAAGATTTAGTTTATCTGCCTATAATAGAAAGCGATTTTAATACTCAGGCAGTCTCTCATGCAGGAGCTGCAGGTTTATGGCAGTTTATGCCTATGACAGGAGCTATATATAATCTAAAAGTAAATTACTGGTCTGATGACAGATTCGATCCCGAACGCTCAACAAAAGCCGCTGCGGATCATTTGGTGAGACTTGATAAAAACTTTAAGTCTTGGGTTATAGCCTTAATTGCATATAATGCAGGAGGAGGTAGAATATCAAGAGCTATACAAGAAGTAAAAAGCAATGATTTTGAAGATTTGCTTAAAGCAGGGGTTCTGCCGAAAGAAACCGAAGAATATATACCTAAATATGTTGCCTCTGTTATAATAGCTAAAAATCCCGAAAAATTTGGTTTCGTAATCAATAAGCCTAATGTTGTTTTTCCTCAGGGAGATTTAGTTTATGTGGACGATGCAGCCGATTTATCAGTTATAGCTAAAATGATGGATATTGATACTGAGGATATAAAAGCTTTAAATCCTCATTTAGCCAGAGGCGTAACACCTCCTGGTATGATTAGATATCCTATAAGAGTTCCCAAAGGTATGGGCAGCAAATTTAATGAAACTTTTGCAAAAATACCAGCTTCCGAAAGAGTTACATTCAGAAGACATGAGGTAAAAATGAATGAAACACTTTCTCATCTGTCTAAGTTCTATAATGTTCCAGTTAATGCAATTGCGGATATAAATAAATTAAAATCAAGAGAGCTTAATATAGGACAGCAGGTTATGATTCCTATTCAGGGTCTTGATAATGCTAAGCAGATTGATTTAGCTCAGTATGAAGGAGAACAGCAAAGAATAAGAGAAGGAAAATTTGTTTATTTTGAATCTTTGCCGCCTCCCGATTATGAATACAGAGATATAATGTACCATATCAGAGCAGGGGATACTCTTTGGGTAATTGCCAGAAAATTTAATATTGACATAGCAGAAATAAAAGCTTGGAATAAATTAAACAGCAATGTGCTTTCTATAGGTACGGAAATATTTTTGAGAATACCCATAAACAAATAATATTATTTGAGTTTTTCATTTATAAGTTTTTCTAACCTATTAAGTATTTTTACTCTCCTATCCCAAAGATAATCTATCATAGTATCATATATTTTTATCTGCTTTTGAAAAGAATCAAATAATTTCTCATCTTTATGAAGTTTTTCTATTTCTTTTATAAGTTCTGTATTATCTTCATCTTTTCTGAAAAATAATAATGCATTTTTATTAACTAAATCGGACTCTATATTTTCATCGCCATTATAGATAGGTATGCATCCTGCTTTAAAAGAATCAAAAAGTTTTTCTGTTACATATCCGTTGCTGATTGTATTTTCAGGGCACATATTAAACTTAAAATCTTTTAAATATTCTACTTTATTATCATTAAAATTAAGTTTTAATGTATCATCATTATGAAATAATTTACTGGGACAATTTATATAATCTATTTTAGAAATTTGATTATACATTTGAGTTCTTATATTAGTAGCATCATGACTTGCAACTAATGAAGCAAATTTTATTTTTTTAGATTTAGCATTATTGATATTATCTATAACTTTTTTAATGTTATCTTTAGTATAGTTTTTATTATCCAAAAGTTCATGAAAATTATAAAATATCCAAAGAGGAAATCTGATATAATTTTGATATCTATTTTCATCTAATCTGTCAAAACCAATTGATAAATCCACATCATTAATACAATTATCAGAATAATCTGACCAATTTTTATCAATAGCTTTATTTGATACGCATTCACCTGTATAGAATATTTTTATTTTAGCTTTAGATTTTTCTAAGAAATACCTTTTACCTATTGGACCGAAAACCTCTATATCTGGTTTGTAGCTTATTTCCAAATCATTAATATAATTATTTTTTATTGCAAGATATAAATTATTATCTTTAAAAAATTTTTCATCTATTAACCATTCATTAGTAATAAAAAAAGTTTTTTTATTTTTTATATTTTTTGAATAAGACAAATAATTAAGCCAATAAAAAAAGTTCCTTGTTATCAAATTATCTCTCATCATTGACCATCTGAACTTATCTCTTAAACTTCTAACTGGTATAAGCCATGCAAGATAATGAATAAAGTTTTTTTTCATAATTACAATTCCTATTTTGATATTTTATTATAATTTTTTAAGATGCTTATATCTGCCTTATTTTTGTAATAAATATGAGCATTAATGGAATAAAAATTTTTTTTATTTGTTTTTGAAAGATATAAAAAGATTTATAACATTTATTAATATTTATAAAAGAAACAAAAGTAACCCATAAATTAAATTTATGAGTTAATATAAAAAAGATTATAGATGATATTAGATTATTTTGTTGTGTATGCATTCTTAATTATATAGTACCTTTTTTTATAAGTTCAAGTTAGCATTTTTTAAATCATATTCTAACATTATTTTAACTAGTTCTTTAAATGTAGTTTTTGGTTTCCAGCCCAATTTTTCTTTTGCCTTTGAAGGATCTCCTAATAAAAGATCAACCTCTGCAGGTCTGTAATATCTAGGATCTATTTCTACATATTTTTTCCAATCAAGCCCAACAAGTCCGAAAGCTTCATCTAAGAATTCTTTAACAGAATGTGTTTCACCTGTAGCTATAACATAATCATCAGCATTTTCCTGCTGAAGCATAAGCCACATAGCGTAAACATAATCCTTAGCATATCCCCAGTCTCTTTTAGAATCCAAATTACCTAAATATAATTTATCCTGCTGTTTATTAAGTATTCTTGCAATAGCATGAGTAATTTTTTTAGTTACAAAAGTTTCGCCTCTTCTGGGACTTTCATGATTAAATAGTATTCCATTACATGCATACATATCATAGCTTTCTCTATAATTTACAGTTATCCAATATGAATATACTTTAGCGCAAGCATAAGGACTTCTAGGATAAAAAGGCGTTTTTTCTGTCTGGGGTGTTTCAACTACTTTTCCATACAGTTCGCTAGTTGATGCCTGATAAAATCTTGTTTTTATTTGAGTTTCTTTAATAGCATCTAATAATCTTATTGTGCCAAGTCCTGAAACATCAGCTGTATATTCAGGCATATCAAAACTTACTCTTACATGACTTTGAGCCGCTAAATTATATATTTCATCAGGCTGCAGTTTTTCCAACAGTCTTGATAAATTAGAGCTGTCGGATAAATCACCATAATGAAGAAACATTCTTACATCATTAATATGAGGATCTTTATATAAATGATCTATTCTTTCAGTATTAAAAGATGAACTTCTTCTAATAATACCATGTACTTCATAACCTTTTTCTAATAAAAGTTCTGTTAAATATGAACCGTCTTGTCCTGTTATTCCTGTAATAAGTGCTTTTTTCATTTTTATATCCTACTGTTTAATACAATTTTCCAAGAAATCTTTATAAGCTATTTTTAAGCCTTCTTCAAGTTCTGTCTTATATTTCCAGCCTAAAGAATTAATTTTTGATACATCAAGTAATTTCCTCATAGTACCATCAGGTTTAGAACTGTCTAATATTATATTTCCTTCAAAACCTACAATTTTTTTTATTAATTCTGCCAGTTCTCTAATTGTAGTCTCTTTTCCTGAACCTATATTTATAAACTTTCCTATATCTTCGGCATTTTTATTTTCCATCAAATAAATACAGGCTTCTGCTAAATCATCAGAAAACATAAACTCTCTTAATGGCGTACCGCTTCCCCAAATAACAGTTTCTTTTAAATTATTTATTTTAGCTTCATGAAATCTTCTTATAAGCATAGGTATAACATGAGCATTTTCAGTATGATAATTATCATTAATGCCGTAAAGATTGCATGGCATAATAGATATATAATTTGTTTTGTATTGTCTGTTATAAGCATCGCATAATTCTATACCTGCAATTTTTGCTAAAGCATAAGGTCTGTTTGTGCTCTCTAAATATCCAGAAAGCAAATATTCTTCTTTTATAGGCTGAGGGCATTCTTTAGGATATATGCAGCTTGAACCTAAAAACATCAATTTTTCAATATTATATTTATAAGATGCTTCTATTATATTATTTTGTATTTGTAAATTATTTAAAAGAAAATCAACAGGATATGTATTGTTGGCATATATTCCGCCTACTTTAGCTGCTGATAAAAAAACCCATTGCGGCTTCTCTTTTTCAAAAAAATCAAATACTTCTTGTCTAGTTCTTAAATCTAATTCTGAATGTGTTTTTCTTATTATAGTATTATATCCGTTTTTAGTGAGAACTCTATCTATAGCACTTCCCACTAAACCTTTATGACCTGCTATATATATTTTTTTCAAAATTACTCCTATAAAAGTTTATTTATCTTTTCCTGTTATAGCTTCCACTATATTAACAAGGTTGGCAATAGAGCGGTTGAAGTATACTAATACATCTCCGTATAAATGAGCATTTAAAGCGGGTATTAGTGATTTATCAACATTATCATAATGTCTTTCTCTGGCTTCATAATAAAAACCTTTAATTTCATGATATTTTTTCATAGCCTCATCATATACTTTTTCTTTATTTAGATAATAATATTCAAGTATTAAACCTGATAAATAATCTATGAAATTTTTATTATTATCAATCATTTTTATTATGTCTTCCTTCTGAGTTTCGTTAAATAATGTTTTCTTTTCATTTCCTTTAATAATAGCCTTTCCTAAATCTTTTAAATTATCTCCTAAATTTTCATAATATGTGCTTATATTTATAAGAGATGCAATATTTTCAGAGTTTAAAGTATTTTTACCAAGAAGTTTTAACAAAAAAGTATGAATTTCATGATCCGTATTGTCAAGCATTTTTTCATGATCTCTTATTTTTGTAAGCAGTCTTTCACTGGGATTTTCAAATAACTGTTCTATTCTTGAAAGCATTTTTTTAGCAATTTCACCCATATAAGTAACTTCTTTTCTTACCTCTATTTCAGCAGAAACAGGCATATTTAAAAGCTTATCTGAAAGCACGCTGACATGCTTTTCATCTTCTTTTTCTTTAATAAGAAGGCATACTATTTTTTCAAGTTTTTCAGTCAGAAAATAAAATACTATAACATTTATAATATTAAATATTGTATGCGCTGCCGCTATATAAAAAGATATATTAACATATTTATTATTTACAACTAGATTAGGATCTCCTATATTCATAAATCCTACAGCAATATCTACAAATTTAATATAATAAGGGAATAAGAAGAATATATATATAACACCGAATATATTAAACAGACAGTGAACTAATGCGGATCTTTTAGCATTTGTTGAAGCTCCTAAAGTTGCCAAAACTACCGTAATTGTAGTGCCTATATTCTGACCTAATATTAAAGCCACTCCTGTAGGATAGTCTATCAATCCTACTGTAGCCAGCGATATTGTAACGCCCAATGCCGCACTGCTTGATTGTATTATGGCGGTAACAATCATGCCTATCATTATGCATAAAAATCTTCCATACATAGTATCTGCATTTGCAAGTAAAAATATTTTTTCAAAATCTTCGGTTCCCCTTACTCCTTCAAATGCTAATTTCATAAGTATAAGTCCGTAAAATATCATACCGAAACCCATCAGTATTTCACCGAAGAATTTTAATTTTCTATTTTCGGAGCCGAATATTATTATAATTGAGCCTATTCCCAGAGAGGGAAGGGCAACCGTATCTATATTAAGTGATATTATCCAGCCTGTAACAGTAGTACCTATATTGGCACCAAGTATTATATTTATTGCCTGCGAAAGTGTAAGTATATTTGCATTTACAAAGCTTACAGTCATTACCGTAGTGGCGCTGCTTGACTGAACTATTGCTGTTATTAAAAAACCTATTGATATGCCTAGAATTTTATTCTTGGTTACTTTATTTAGTATTTCTTTTAATGTATTTTCTGTGCTTTCCTGAAGTCCTTCCGAAAAAACTTTAAGACCGTATATGAAAAGTCCGAATCCGCCAATAAGATAGAAAGCTAAGTTTAAAAGCATATTGTAATCCTATTATTTTTATTCATCTAGGCTCGTTTAGAATATCATAAATAGTTAAAAAGTCAATAAAAAATAAATTATTATGTTAATTGAATATATGTATTTTAATTGTTTTATAGAATATTTACTATAGATATAAATAATTTTTTATTGTTGCTATACTCCTGCCGAGTATGCACCTTATGATTGTGACCTTCAGGTCTGTGCTTGCCTTCGGCAAAAAATAATAAAGCGATTGCCTGCCATTAAATAAATTTATTTAATATTTAAGGGTAGGCAAAAGCATAGCTATAATAAAAAGTTATAGCAAATCTAATGAATAGCTTTATTTTTTTAATTTTCTTCCTTCTTTATCTGTAAATTTGTCTAATAGTATCATTACAATATCTATAATATACCATATACCAACCCCGCCTGCTGTCAGCCAGTATAATATGCCTGTCCAAATTTTTCCTACATAGAATCTGTGAAAAGGCAGAAATATAGCTAAAAGAAGAGTAATAAGCCAGCTTCTATCTGAAACTTCCATTTTTTATCCTCCTAATAATTTTATTAACTATATATAAAAACTATGTATTAATGATAAAAGTAAAGTTAATATTTTTATATTATTATAAACTTTCAATAAAAAATCAGATTTTATTTTTAGAAATTATCTTTTTATTAGAAACTGCTTTAGAAGACTTTAATTGTTTTAACTGATTAATTGTTTCTCTTATCTCAATAGCTTTTTCAAACTCTAAATTATCGGAAGCTTTTTTCATTTCTTTTTCAAGCTCTTTTATATAATCGCTGCTTTGTTTTTTAGGATCAATTCTTACTTTTTCATTAAAGCGTCTGAAATCAAAATGGAGTTCATAAGAAGCTTCAGTTTTTTCTTCTCTTTCAATTATATCCTGTATTTTTTTTATAATGGTTTTAGGAGTGATATTATGTTCTTTATTATACTCCATTTGTATTTTTCTTCTTCTTTCCGTTTCGTCAATAGCGGTTTTCATAGCTTCGCTTACGGAATCTGCAAACATTATAACTCTGCCGTTTGCATTTCTGGCGGCTCGTCCTATAGTTTGTATTAAGGTTGTAGTGTTTCTTAAAAAACCTGTTTTATCGGCATCCAATATTAATATTAAAGATACTTCAGGTACATCAAGCCCTTCTCTTAGAAGATTAATTCCAACAAGTACATCAAAAGCGCCAAGCCTCAAATCTCTTATTATTTCCACCCGTTCAACGGTTTGAATATCCGAATGCAGATAACGGGTTCTTACTCCGTTTTCATTTAAATATTTTGTAAGGTCTTCAGCCATTTTTTTTGTAAGAGTTGTTATGAATATTCTTTCATTATTAGCAACTGTTTTTTTTATCTCCTCAAGTATTCTGTCAATTTGTCCGTCGATGGGATATATTTCTATGATAGGGTCAAGCAGACCTGTGGGGCGTATAATCTGCTCCACAACCGCGCTGCTTTTTTTTATCTCGTACTCGGCAGGAGTTGCGCTTATATATATAGTATCATTAGTCAGCTTTTCAAACTCTTCAAAAAATAAAGGTCTGTTGTCAAGAGCGGAAGGAAGTCTGAAGCCGTACTTTACCAGAGTTTCCTTTCTGCTTCTGTCTCCGAAAAACATTCCTCTAATCTGAGGTATGCTTACATGCGATTCGTCTATGATTGTCAGAAAATCTTCAGGAAAATAATCTATAAGGCAGGCTGGTCTGTCTCCTTCCTTGCGTGCAGACAGAGGTCTGGAGTAATTTTCTATTCCAGCACAATATCCTACCTCTCTCAGCATTTCCAAATCGTATTTAGTTCTGCCGTATATACGCTCGGCTTCTACAAGTTTTCCTTCGGATTTGAATTTATTGTATTGCCGTTCAAGTTCTTCTTCTATAAGCTTAATACCTGAAGCTAATTTATCGCCTCCCGTAACAAAATGTTTGGCAGGGTATATTACAACTCTTTCCTGCTCAGATAATTTTTGTCTTGTGATGGGATTAATTTTTATTATTCTTTCAACTGTATCTGCTAAAAACTCTATTCTTATAATCTCATCAGAATATGCACTCATTATTTCTATAGTGTCTCCTATAACTTTGAATCTTGCCCGCTCAAGAATATCTTTTACCCTTTCATATTGTATTGAGACTAACTTTTCAATAATTTCATCTCTGTCATATTCTTTGTCTTTTTCTACAGATATATATAATTTTCTATAGTCTTCAGGAGAACCCAAACCGTATATGCATGAAACAGAAGCCACTATTATAACATCTCGTCTTTCAAGAAGCGATGTTGTAGCTTTAAGTCTTAATCTGTCTATCTCATCATTAATGGAAGCATCTTTATCAATATACAAATCTTTTGCAGGTACATAAGCTTCAGGCTGATAGTAATCATAATATGAAACGAAGTATTCAACTGCATTATTCGGAAAAAAATCTTTAAGCTCTCTGTAAAGCTGCGCCGCTAAAGTTTTATTATGCGACATTACAAGAGTAGGTCTGTTTGCTTTTTCTATGACATTGGCTATAGTAAAAGTTTTTCCGCTTGCCGTAACTCCCAAAAGAGTTTGATATTTATTTTTATTTTCAAGACCTTTAACTAAAGATTCTATTGCAGCTACTTGATCTCCTGAGGGTTTGAAATTAGATTCTAATTTAAAATTCATAGTATTTATTATACTATATTTTTTTATTTAAGTAAACTGCCTGAATATTTTTTTATTTTGCTTTTAAATACATTAAGTTTTCTATAATACGGATTAAAGTTTAAATCTTTATTTTTGTAAAGTTTTTTTATGTATAATTTACCCCAAGTGAGGCAATGTATTGAATGAAATCTTATTTTTTTATTTGCTTCTCCCTCATGATAATTGCAGAAAGGAATTTTATCTTCAAAATATATTTTTTTCATTTCATATTTTTTCTTTTTTATCATTTTGAACTGTGGTCTTCCGTATAAAATTGCTGAGTCAAATATGCAGTCATTTTTTATTTAACATAAGTTGCCTACAGATAAATTAAAATTTGAAAGGAACTCTCTTGAAATACACATATCTGAAATAGTTCCAGCCACACAGGATATTCAATAAAATATTTCTTTAGGAACTGTATTTTTTATATATAAAAAAATAGTATTAATAAAAATTAACGGTTCTGGTTAATACTACTGTTTTATTATCAAAATCTGTAACTTCAGCCTTGAATATGTATTTTCCTCTTTTCGGTGTAAATACTCCTCCTCTGTAAAAATGAGAATCCACTCCGTAAACTTCCTCAAAGGTATAATTGGGAGATATATAGTAGATATTATCTCTTTTTATAAAATATGTAAAATCATAATCTCTTAAAAGCTTTTCGTTCATAAATATTTTAACTCTTTTAAGTCCCATAGGTATTCCGCTAAGCAGATCATACGCTTTTACAAATAATTTTATTTCTCCGCTGTAGCTCATAGGCATTTTATCTTTTATCTGTATAAGTCTGTTTTCCGTTCTCAGATATATTCCATGAATGAGCGGCTTCTGAGACGAACTCTTATCTATATTTAAATATTCAAGAGGATCTACAACTAAACCTTCTTTCATGTTTTCTACAGTTAAATGCAGATGAGCCCCGCCTGATCTTCCGCTGTTTCCAGTAAGCGCCACAACATTTCTTTCTGTAACTTTGGCATAAGATTTTTCTATTGTTCCTGATTCTATATGATAATAATAACTTCTTAAATTATCAGGGTGTTCTATTATAAGAACATTTCCAACTCCGTAAAGCGGTCTTGTAGGATCTTCTTCTTCATCAATATAATAAACTATTTCTCCGTCTTTTACAGGATATATTTCCATTTTACTTCCTCCGAAATCAACTCCGTTATGAAAATGATCCGTTCTGAACTCTCCAAATGTGCTTGTTACCCTTATTCTATTAGGATCTATAGGTACCCTTGAAAATAATGATGATGCTGTTATAAAAAATAATAATATATATTTTTTCATAGTTTAACCTTCTTATATGTATAAATCATTTTATCTGTTACAATCATATATTCATTTTCTAAATTCGATATATCCAGATTATATACCCAGCCGTCTAAATATTTTTCAAATACAATTTCCTTCGCATTATTATCATATATTAAAACTATACTCTTAGCATTTTTAGATATGCTCATAATAGCAGAATTAGTTTCGCTTGCAAGCTTCATATTAACGGCATTTTGCATATCATATTTATCCAAATTAATTCTGTCAATTTCCTTTCCTTTGTTATTATTATTTAAGCCGTAGAGTATAACATCTCTGTCTGCAAGCATAAATGCAGTCATAGATTTTTCGCTTATATAGCTTGATACATGTCTTCTTCTATTTAATCCCGTATCTAAATACCATATAATACTTCCCTTTGCATCGTAAAGAGTAATATATTCTGGTCTTATTCCGCTTACGGATAATGCAAAACTTCCGTATTCGCTTATTGCAACCGATTTTACTATATTTATTTCGCTTAATACCGTTGATATTGAAAATGCCAAATTTCCGTTTCTATTTATATATGCTATATCTCCGCTTGAAAAACCAGATATATAATCTCCTGTATTAACGGCAAAAGCTCCGTCTGTAATAATTTCTCCGTATTGTATATGTCTGCTTAGCGGATTATTATTAAAATCAAACATTTGTATTTTTGAATTATCACTTGAATGATATATTATCCTCTGAGAATAAGGCGCAATTTCAGGATAAATAGATGTGTTGGTACGCCATATAACAATACCTATATCATTATATGCATCTATATAATTACCGTATCTTTTATATATAATAAAGTTTTCATTATTTACGGATGCAAGTTCTCCTCTTGACAAATTTGTGCTGTATATTGTATATCCTTTAGAATCAAAATAATGAACTATTCTTTCAGGTTTTGTAAAAAAATTATGTTTGAATATACCGTCTATGCTGAAATTATTGTCATGTGATGGGGCTTCTATTGATGAAGATGGCTTATTCCAAACATTTACAGTATTATACTCTTCATTTAATCTGTTAGTACCGAAAAAGAATATAAATAAAATTATTAAAATTAAAGCGCTTATTACAGTTAAATATCTTATAAAGAAAGGCTCTATTTTATGTATATTTTCCAATTCTATTATAGATTTTTCTTTTATTTTCATCTATGATTATAACTCTCTGGCATTATAATTTTTTATATTAAACTATATTATTTTATTTGAGTAAGCATTTTAGTATTAAATGAAGCAGATTTTTCTAATATGCTTAAAGGATCAAAAGTTATATTTCCTGCTCTCATTTCCCAATGACAATGAGGTCCTGTTGACATTCCTGTGGATCCTATTAATCCTATTATATCGCCTTTTTTAACATACTGTCCTTCTTTTGCTATTAATTTAGACATATGGAAGTATGAACTGTAAACGCCTTCTCCATGATCTATAACAACACAGTTTCCCCGTACAAATAATTCTCTTGATACTTTAACAATGCCGTTATTAGCCGCCATTATAGGAGTGCCGTTTGTATTGGCTATATCAAAACCCTGATGATATCTTGCATAGTCTTTTGTATATCCTCTGAAGGCTCCGAATCCTGAAGAGTATCTGCCTTGAGACGGCATTATATAAACTTTATCGGCATAATTAGTAGGAGTATAGCTTATATAAATTTTTCCATTTAAAAGCTCTCTTTCTTCTTTTGATTTTTGAGGATTGCTTATAATATTTTTCATAGCGGATGTAACTCCCTGTATTTGCTTAGGTTTCGGAGGGGGAGGAGTGAAATCTAATTTTATATCTATTGCAACAGTTAAAATTGTTTTATCTTTTAATGTTATATCGGATATGAATTGATATTTTTTATCCTGAGAACCTACATATATGCCGAACATGCTTTTATAAACTTTAAGGTTTCTGTCGGCGTTTTTTACCTCAAAAAATTTTACTATAGGTCTTGCGCTTCCCAAAAGTTTTGAGTTTTCTATTTTTATTTCATCTTTAGAGGATATAAATATTGTAGATACTTTTCCTGCATAAAACGGGAAAGGATCTGCATATATTTTTATATCATTGTCATATTTTTCAAAATCATTTAAAGAATTGAATTTGTTGTTTCTTTTATACATAGCTCCGTTTATTAATACGGCATTATTATCCGTAATTTCTATTTTAGTGTTTTCAGAAAGATAATAATATTTACCGCCTATTTTCATTTCGGCATATGAATTTTTTTTAGTTTCTATAATATCTTTATTTTTTATTTCATCAGATGAATCTATATCTATATTTTTTCCTTCTCTGTTAATTAAAGTATCTCCGGAATATACTATAATATTTTGAGAATATAAAGATAATGAAATAAAAAATATGATACTGATAATATATTTCATAAAACCTCCAAAGATAAAATTAATATATTTTAATTGATATTATTTTTTGTACGATGAGGATTGATCTAATTTCAATAAATGTTCTTTAATATCTCTGTTAGTGGGAGCAAGTTCAAAGGCTTTTGTTAAAAACTCCTTAGCATGCTCCAAATCATTTTTTTTAAGAAAAGCCCATCCTAAAGAATCCAAATAAGCGGGATTATTAGGATCTATTGATAATGCTTTTCTTATTTCCTCTATGCCTTCATCTACATTTGTTTCGGTATCTGCCAATATAAATCCTAAAGAATTTCTGGCATTTGCGCTATTTGGATCAAGATTAACTGCTTTTTTCAGATGATCTATAGCTTTTCTTATATTTCCTTTTTTATAATAAACATATCCCAAAGCCGCATATATTTGAGTATTTTCAACTCCTGAAGATAATGCATCCGTAAGTTCGAATTCCGCTAAATCGTACATTTCCTTTACTGCATAAATATATCCGACTATAATATGAGCCTGCATAAGTCTGAGAGGATTATCAAGTCTTTTCATTATTTTATCAAATACCTGAAGAGTATTATCATAATCCTGAATTTGGGCATATGCTAATGCTAAATGATATCCTGACTCTACATCGTTTTTTTCTGAGAATATTTTTTCTAATGAATCTATTGCTTCTTTATAATTTTCATTCCTAAAGAACTTTATTCCGTCTTCTAATTTACTTCTGCTAGAGCCTATACTCATATATACTCCTGATAATATTTATCCATGTTATGATATTATATTGTATAATGTAAAAATCTCAATATGTTTTATATAAACTTTAATAAAAAATTATGTAAATTATAATTTCATTTCTGATTTTTTATTTTGTATATGATATAAAGATATTGACTTTTTATTTGTTTTTATTTATAATTAATAAATTAAAAATATGGCGGCGTCGCCAAGTGGTAAGGCAGGAGTCTGCAAAACTCTTATCATCGGTTCAAATCCGTTCGCCGCCTCATTTTTCTAATTATGAATGACAGCAGAGTTAAAAGATTATATTTATTCCTACTTTGTTTCCTTATAGGTACCGCAGTAATATTAATTCAGTTGTTTAATTTAACCGTAAAAGATAGAAAATCTATATCTCCATTATCAAGCGGATTAGACAGACCCAGAGGCATTATATATGATTCTAAAATGCGTCCTCTCACTATAAATATACCTGCATATACTATTTATTTGGATACGGAATCGGTTTCTTTAGACGGCAATGATAAAACGGATATTAATGAAGCTTATTCTAAAATATTTAATATTATTGAAATTACAAAAGAAAAATTTTCTCAGTTAATCAGTACTAAAAGAAGAACTATAAAATTGGCGCAGAATATCAGTTTAGATTCCTATAAAAAAATAAAAGAAATAAAAAATAAGTATAATGTTAAAAGTATTTACGGAATAGAAAGTTATAAAAGATTTTATCCTTATGAAGATGTATTTGCCCATGTAATAGGGTATATGAATAGAACAGAAACAGAAGGCTATGCGGGACTTGAAGCTACCTATGAAGCTATGCTTTCCAGTCCTAAAGATATAGTATTAACTTTGGACAGAGATGTTCAGACTATAGTACGTAATGAGGTATTAAAAACGGTTGCAGAAAAATCTCCTCAGTCAGTAACCGTTATAGTGTCTGATGTTAATACGGGAGCTGTAATTGCAAATTATTCATATCCTTCTTTTGACCCTAATAATCCTTTTATTTATGTAAATAATGAAAGAATGGACAGAAGCATAATGAGTACAATATATCCGGGAAGCACAATGAAAATATTTGCAGAACTTGCGGCTATAGAACAGGGTGTGGTTAATAGCGATGAAGTTTTTCACTGCAAAGGTTATTATGATTACAGCAGACAAACAAGAATACATTGCGATTATATTCATGGAGATGTTTTATTTAATGATATATTAAAATACAGCTGCAACTTTGCCGTTGTAACCATAGCTGAAAGGATAGATAAGCAGTTTTTTTATGATTACCTGAAAAGATTCGGATTCGGAGAGGCTACGGGAGTCGGACCTTATAAAAATGAATGGAGCGGCATATATCACCCTTTAAATAAATGGCATAGATTTTCAAAAGGCTATTTAGCTATAGGCTATGATTTAAGCGTAACGCCTATGCAGATAGCAGCTTCTTATCTTCCTCTTCTAAACGGAGGCTGGAAAGTACCTATGCATGTTATTGATTCTTTTTATGACGGAATAGAAAAGATAATCGCAACAAATAATTTGAAAAAAGTAAGAATTATAGATGAGCAGTATTCTCAGATAGCCAGAGTTTTGCTTAGAAAAGGTGTTGAATCAGGCTCCACAGGTCATAGGGCTAATTTGCTTAATATAGATGTTGTGGGTAAAACAGGCACTGCCATAACGGAAGTTTACAGAGATAATGAATCGGATAAGCCAGAAAAATATTATCAATCTATATTTATAGGCGGATTTCCTCTTGAGGATCCTAAAGTATCTATATTGGTTCTTCTTGACGATCCTCAGGGTGCAGGCAACAGAGCGGCTGGAAGAGTATCCGCACCTCTTTTTGCTAAAATTGCAAATCAGATTATACCATATTTGGGATTAATTGACGGAGAGATATATACTATTAACACAAATGACTTTCTGTCTTTAATACCTGTATCCGGCAGTATTACAAATAATATTATGCCTAATTTAACAGGTCTTTCTTTAAGAGATGCTCTGAATAATATATCTTATATTGTGTCTAATAATAATTTAAAAATATCTATACAGGGAGAAGGATATGTGTCCGATTTTTATCCTAAAGAAGGCATTCCTGTAACTAATAATTCTGTAATAAAATTATTATTAAAATCGCCTGTTAGAGAATAAATTTTTATAAATCGGAGTTTATTTATGTTTAATGTTCTTAGTTTCGGAGAACTTTTATATGATGTTTATAATAATGATGCTGTTATCGGAGGTGCTTCTTTTAATTATTCTCTTCAGCTTTCAAGACTCTTAAAAAAAGATGATAAATTAAAATTCATTACGGCATTGGGTAATGATAATTATTCAAAAGATGCTTTGAAGTTTATTAAAAATGAAAATATAGACGGATCTTTAATACAGATATTAAATAATTATGATACGGGAATAGCTTTGGTATTTCTTAATGACAAAAAAGTACCTGATTATATAATACATGAAAATGCCGCTTGGGATAATATTGAATACAGCGATGATATAAATTATGCCTTAGAAGATAATTATGATATGTTCTATTTTAATATATTATCTCAGAGAAATGAAAAATCTTATAATACTTTAAAAACTATATGTAAAAATATAAATGCTGAATATAAAGTATGCGATGTTACTTTTAGAAAGAATTATTATACTAAAGAAAAGATAAAAGAATCTTTTGAGTTTGTTAATATATTAAAAATTAATGATGATGAGCTTTATATTATAAAAGAATTGTTTTATTCTTCTTTAAAAAATGATAATGAATCTTTACTTAAATACATTAATAAAGATTTCGATATTGATTATATATTTATTACACTCGGAGCATTGGGCGCATGCGTATTTTATAATAATGAGTATATATTTAATCCTTCAAATAAAGTTAATGTTGCTGATACTGTAGGAGCTGGGGATTCTTTTTGCGCTGCTTTAAGTTATACCGTATTAAAAGGGCTTGATATTAATAATATATTAAAATTCGCTTCCTGTATTTCTGAGGAGATGGTTCAGTTAAAAGGTGGAACTGCAAAATATGATGTAAATAAAGCAAAGTCTGAGTTTAATTTATGATATTTACTTTCTTCCGGTATAATATTTAAATTTTTCTTTTGTAAGAAATTTAAAAGAAGTAAATGTTCCTGTATATTTTTCATTTGATATTACATTATTTCTAATATCATCATAAAATTTCTGCAGATTATTCTGCATCATAATATCTATATAGCTGGATTTATATTTTGAAATATATTGATGTATCTGCCTGTTTATTAATAAGCTTATAAATTTTTTAGGAGGAGTATTGTAACTGAGAAGAGCATTGTACATTCTTATATTCTGATTTAATGATATTTTTTCTTCCTGACTTTTTGCTTCTTTTTCCTGCTTTTGCAAATCATTTAAAGTATTTTGAATATTATATATATTATTGCTGTATATGTTTTTACCTTCATCGCTGAAAATATAATTTGCATCTATATAAAATATATATTCTTTATTATCAGACGACAGAATTTTATCAAACTTTTCTATTATTCTGAATTTTATATTTAAATTATTCTGCGTGAAACTGTATGGAGCGGCAATTAATAGAAATATTATAATTTTAAAGTAAATTTTCATAAATATTATTTTGGTATAGATGATAATAATCTCATAAAATCTCTGTCATTCGGAAATAATTTTAAAGCCTCTTCAGATATAGTGCCTGCATTATTGTATCTTCTTTGATTATACTCCGTAACAGCATAATTATAGTATGATACCTTAAGATTTCTTTTTAAAACATCTGAATCTTCTCCTATATCTGAAATACCTGTTTTATATATTTCTATTGCATTTGGGAAATCCTTTTTTTTCAGATATGAAGTTCCTATAGTATTATAATAATGCACTCTGTTATTTTTTGTCATGGCATTATTTGAATCAAATATAAAAGCCTCTTCCAATGTATTGTATGCATCTTTGAAATTATTTTTCTTTAAATAATCCAATGCCAGTCTGTTATAGGCATTAACTAAATTATCATTATATATCTTTGTATTCGGAGATAAATAATATGCTTTTTTAGCCATTACCAATTGTTTTTCTAAGTCTTTTTCAATTTTCTTTAATGAAATTGAATTAGGATATAATGTTGCTATCAATGTAAGTATATCAACATTATTTCTGTCTCTGTAATTTCCCTGAGGTACAAATGTAACTATGGTAGAGCTGCCTGTATTTCTTATTTCTTTTTGTCCTGGATTAAATCCTTTAGATATAGTAGTTTCCACATCTATTTCTTTATCTTCCGTATATACCATACAAAATGAATGGCTTGAAGTGAGAACCCCTGTAACATTAAAACCGAAATCTTTATATAACAAAGAGTATAATATACTTGAACTTAAGCAGTTATACTCTCCTTTATATATTAAGTCCTGAAAAAGAGTAGAGGTTTCAAAATATTTTTTTAATATTCCGCTTGAATAAAGCCAATCTAACAATTTTTTTCCGAATTCATAAGGACCTTCCTTAACATACTGCGATAATTCTTTTTCTGCAAGACTCCTTATATCATTTAATTTTTGTCTGTAGAATTTAAACTCTTCCTCATCGGTTATTCCTGATGCAATTATAAATCCGTCATAATGAAGTTCTAAATCATTAGTTTCTCCGTTATCAACTTTAGTAAAAAAATTATATTCTAATTCTGTAAGTTCTCCAGACTCAAATTTTATTTTATCAGACGGTTTTGAATATACTATAGAATATGCGGAGAATATAAAAAATAAGATTATTTTAACATAGCTTTTCATATACCCTCTATATAAATATAATAAATTATTATTCTATTAAATTATCAAGCTCATCTCTGTATTTTGCAGCGTCTTCATATCTTTCTTCTTTTACAGCTTGATCTAATAATTCCTGCAGTTCTTCTTTATTTTTTTTATTGCTTTCAGCTGTATTTACTTTAGTATTATCGGTTGCAATATTATTCATATTTTCAGATTCTCTTTTTAGAAATATATTTTCTCCTTCTTTAATTTCATTTTTATCAAATCTCTGATATGTAAAAGGTATTCCGTCTTTTACTTTTATTAAATTATCATTATCCTCCAGCACAATGCCTGCTTTTTCTATAACATGTTCTTCTATAAAAACGGGTGTTTTTGATTTTAGGGATAATGCTATGGCATCTGACGGTCTTGAATCGATGAATATATTTTTTCCATTATGTTCTATAACTAATTTCGCAAAAAAAGTATCTATATGCACATTATCTATAATTATATTTATAAGTCTTATACTGCAGTTTTGAAATATGCTGCTTACAATATCATGGGTTAGGGGTCTGTCTATTTTGTATCCTATTAAACTGGACATTATGGATTGAGCCTCCAAATATGCTATTGATATAGGCACAACTTTATCTGATTTTTCGGGTTTTAATATAATGACAAAACCTTTATCCGTAATTGCTAAATTAAGTATTTTTGCTTCAACCACTTTAATAAACCTCTTTAAAATATTAGATAAAATATACTTCTTTAAATATAAGTGTAATATATATATATTATTTGTCAAGGTAATTTTTTTAATTATTACATTTATAATATAATCAAAAAATAATATTATTTTACTATTTATATTGAAATATAGTTTATTTATAGTTATAATTAATAAAAATTTTAGAATGACGGTAGCTATGATAAAAAAGATATTATTTATTTTAACTATATTATTTATTTCTGTATTTAATTTATTTGCTCAGACAAATTTAAATCTTCCTCCGTATCCTCCTGATAATCCTGAAATCATACCTATGAGCGAAATTTATGAAGGAATGGATGGTGTCGGCTATACTGTTATACATGGAACAAATGTAGAGCCTTTTAAAGTAAAAGTATTGTCCGTATTAAAAAAAAGATGGAATAACAGCGATGCCATACTTATACAATGCGAGGGACTTAATTTAGAGCATTCGGGCACAGTTGCTGGTATGAGCGGTTCTCCTATATATTTAGACGGTAAATTAGCGGGCGCATTATCTTTTGGCTGGAATTACGGAAAAGATCCTATAGCAGGAGTTACTCCTATAGAAGAGATGCTTAAGCTGTATAATGATACTAATTTGTCAGGCTTTGCTTCAGGTTTTTCAGGCGACAATTCTCTTCAGACTCCTTTGATATTTTCAGGTATTAACAGCAAAGCATTTGATGAATATTCTTCCGAGTTTAAAAAGTACGGATTTTATCCTATGCAGGCGGGAGGTTCTATTTCCGATACAAATCAGGCGGGTAAGTTTTTATTCGGAGATTCTGTCGCCTTAATTATTGCAGACGGAGATGTTTCCATAGCCGGCATAGGTACTGTTTCTCATACCGATGATGAAAAATTTTTGATTTTCGGACATTCTATGTGGTCTAAGGGCAGATTGGTAGCGCCTGTATCAAGAGCTTATATTAATCATATAGTGGCTTCTATAGCTTCATCATTTAAGTTGGGAGCTGCTTATTCCAATTATTTAGGGTATACTATTTATGACGGTACTTTCGGAATATCTGGAGTTTACGGAGAGATCCCTGAAAACACTATGATTCCTGTAAAATTAGATGTTGAGGATCAGACTTTTATCAGCAGAGATTATAATTTCAGGGTATTAAATGATCCTGCGTATTTTTCCGAAATACTTTCTATGGCTATATACAGCGCCGTAAGTTCTTCGGCAGGATTAAATGAAGAGGGCTTATTCAGTATAAGTTATGAAATAGAAACAGACTATTTTGAAGAGCCCTATAAAGTGAGCGATAAAATACTCTCTTATTCTTCTGCCGATGCATTTAAATCCGCTATAGAGCAATTAATATCGCCTGTAAATTTCTTTATATATAATAATTTTAATAGAGTAGGCATTAGATCCGTTAAATTGTCCGTTAAGAGAAATAATCTTGAATATGCATTTTTAAATGATATAACTTTAGTGGAGCCCAGAGCCGTAGCAGGAGAAACTATACATTTGAGAGTAGGGCTTACGCCTTACGGACAAGAAAAGCAGTATGTAGATATACCAGTAAAACTGCCCATAAACTTAAAGACAGATGTTTATACCATTTATGCTGCTAACGAATATATTTATAATTATGCCGAGCAGGTATTTATGCCTAATAAATATGAAATAAGAAGTTTAGATGATGTTATACGGGTTTACGGAAAAAGTTATGATGACAGCTCTCTAAAAGTATGGCTTTATTCATCATCAAGGGGAGTTCAAATAGGCAAGTATTTATACCCGACGCTTCCTCCTTCAAAATACGGTGCTATGGCTAAAAATGACACTTCCGATAAGGCTGCCGTTATTACAGCTATTGACGGAAAATATCAAATGCTAAGTTCTGTGCTTGGATTAATTAAAATTGATATAGTAATTGAAGGCGCTAGAAAATATGAAAACCGTTAGATTTATTTAATGTCTGATTATTGGATTAGAAAAATATATATAAGATATAGAAGGGGATAGAAAATATGAAAATCTTTAGGATTGTATTTGCTTTTCAATTAATATTTATATTAACCTCAGTTAATATTTTTGGGGTTGTTACTAAAACATTATCCAGCAGTAAAAAAGGATTCTATGATAACGGTGTTTATGACGGAATAATGCTTACGGAACAGGGCAGTCTGACTATGGCTCCTGTTATAGAAAAAAACGGCATAATTCCTAGAAAGGATATATGGAAAATATATACCGCCGATGATGATACTATGTTTGCAGCTATAAGCGGAAGCGGCGCCGAGCTTTATAAAAGAAATGCAGACGGAGTTGATTTTATATTGTTTGCATCTGAAACTAATGAAAATGCCTTTACTGCCGTTATCAGCGATAGCAAAGGAGATGTATATGCCGCTGTCGGTCCTTATTCTAAAATAATAAAATATGATAGTCAGGGAAATGAGATTTGGAGAAAGAATCTGAATGATACTTATGTATGGGATATGAAATTTGATAATAAGGGTAATTTATTTGCAGCGGCAGGCGGAGATAATGCAAGAGTATTAAAAATAGAGAATAACGGCGATATTAAAGAAATATTAAAAACAGATGAACAGCATGCTATGTCTCTATTTTATGATAATAAAAAAAATAAGCTTTATGTAGGTACAGCAGGAAGAGGTCTTGTATTGGCTATTGACTTATCTACAAATTTAGAAAATCCTTCTTATAATGTTGTTTATGATACTGCAGAAAATGAAGTTTATGCCATAACTATGGATAATATTGGGAACTTATATTTTGGAACCGCTACAAGACAGGAGGCATATTTGATACTGCCTTCTATAATAGACGGTGATAAAAGAGCAAATGAAAGCGATAATGTATTTAGAAATTCCTTATATAAAGCAGATGCCAACGGAACTGTAAGAAGATTATTTTTATTGAATCAATTATTAGTTTTAGCTTTAAGCAGCGATAAAAATAATAATATATATTTTGTGACGGGAGATACTGCCGATATTTATAAAATAAACGGAAACGACGGAATTTTATCCTATATAGGAGGATTGGAAAATAAAATACTTTCTACTTTTACTGCTGCTGAAAACGGACTCTATTTTGCAGTATCAAAGACGGGTGAAATATATAAAATAAATCATAATTATCCTAATAAAGGAAGTTATACAAGCGATACATTAGATTTAAAGCTTCTAAGCAGATTAGGAAGCCTGAATAGTATGGCAACTATTCCTGATGGATCTGACATATATATAGAGGTTAGAACGGGAAATTCTGCAAGAGTTGATAATAGCTGGAGTGCATTTACTGCTGCCGATGCTGACGGAAAATTTAATGTTCCTGACGGCAGATTTATGCAATTTAAAGTTACAATGGAAACTGCAGATAAAGAAGTTACACCCGTATTAAATTCATTAAATTTTACTTATGTTGAAAATAATTTGGAGCCTGAGATTTTAGATGGAGGGCTTACCACCAGCTACATTCAAAAAAATTCATCTTCTGAAACGGTAAAAAGCCCTCAGCTGGAAGAAAATGAGGCTATGATATATTGGAAAGGCTCCGATCCTAATGGAGATAAGCTTGTATATGATTTGGAATACAGATTAAAAGGCGAGAAAAATTATAGAAAATTAGCTAATAATCTGACAACATCTTATTTTAAATTTTATTCCTATCTGCTTCCTTCGGGAATTTATGATTTCAGGATAACGGCAAGCGATAAGCATGATAATCCCATAGGTCAGATAAAAACAAAATCTTTAGAAATATTTAATATTAAATATGACAATGATCCTCCTGAAATTTTTGACTTTAATGTTTCTGTAAGCGGAGCTGATAAAAAAATTACATTCAGAGTGGAAGATAAATTATCTTTTATTAAAACTGTCAGATATTCTACTATAGCGGGAGAATGGAATTATATAGTTCCAGACAACGGCTTATTGGCTTCTATTAGTGAAACATTTACTATTAATATAGATGATACGGATATAGGTTCCATTACCATTGAAGTAACAGATACTGATGGAAACATTAAATATTATTCTTTTTTGATATAATATTTTAGTAAATAAAATTTATGAAAAAGTTATCTGTATTTATTTTTATTATACTATTGATATTGTCTTGTAGAAAAACTGTTATTTCAGATAAAATAAAATCAATGCTGATAAAAGAAATATCGGAAGACAGAACATTAAATCCTATGTACAGAGAGTTCAGAGCGGTTTGGTTTTCTACTGTTAATAATATTGATTGGCCTATTGAGGGTAAAAGCGAGGAAGAACAAAAAAGGCTTGCAGTTAAGCATTTGGATACAATTTATAATAATAATTTTAATGCGGTATTTGTACAGGTGAAGCCCGATGCGGGGGTAATATTTCCTTCAAAAATAAATCCAGTTACCAGATATTTTTTCGGAAAAGATGCTGCAAGTGAAAGAGACGATTATCCTTTTGAAACTGATATGCTGAAATTTATTATAGATGAAGCGCATAACAGAAATTTAGAAGTTCATGCATGGTTTAATCCTTATAGAATAGCGGCGTCTTATGATATAAATAAAAGATATGATGAACAGTTTTCAAAAAAAAATTTTATTCATGTTTATGTATCTAATGGTTTAAATCCAGTTCATTGGTATGATGATAAGCTTTATTTGGATCCAGGTGAGCCTATAAGCTCGGAATATGTAATTGAATCTATTATTGAAGCTGTTGAAAATTATGATATAGACGGTGTTCATTTTGATGATTATTTTTATCAGAATATGATTGACGATAAAACATACATATATTGGCCTGATAAAATCAGTTCTTCAAAATATGCCTCAAATCAGGGATATGATGCAGAAAATACTAATTATGATAATTACGGTGTTAATGGTCTTTATGCTTGGAGAAGAAATAATATTAATACTCTTGTAAGCTCTATATATAAAGAAATAAAATTGAGGAAGCCTTATGTTAAATGGACTGTTTCTCCCGCAGGAGTTTGGAGAAATAAAGAGAAGCTTTCTGATTATAACGGATATAAATACGGAAGCGACACTCGGTCTTATAATCCGAATTTTGATGCATTGCATGCTGATGTTCTTTTGTGGATGCTTAATGGGGAAAAAACTATAACATTGAGTTCTGCTACAGAAAAAGACGGTATTAATAAAATGTATGTTGATGCTTTAATACCTCAAATATATTGGACTGATAGGCATGAAACGGCTCCTTTTGACATAATAGCAGATTGGTGGATTAAAGAGGCTGAAAAATCTTCAAATGGAAAATTAGCAGATTTGTATATAGGTCATCCGCTTTATAAAATGGGAAGGAATACAAATATTGAGCCATGGCAGGATATTGATTTGATGTCAAAACAGGTTGATTATATCAGAAATAAAGGCAGAGGATATATAAAAGGCTCAGTATTTTTTACTCTCAGAAACATGTATAAAAAAGATATTTTTACTCATGGGTATGGTTATAAGGCTTTAAATTATTTAAAAGAAAATAATTATCCATTCAAAGCTATAGTGCCTGCTATGAATACTATAAAAGACTTAAATAATATTCCACTATGTTTGACTAATGCATATATAAAAAACAAATTTGACTCTATAGATATAACTTTCACCGATCCTAATGAATATAATACTGATAAATATAATTGCGCAAGGGAAGGAGTATCTGTATATTATGCGCTTTATAGAAAAAATATTGATGAAAATTATATAATATTGATAGATAAAATTAGAAGAACGAATTTTAATGCCTATTCTAAAGTTATTTATAATGATAAAACAGCAAATCCGAAAAATAATTATATATATTATATTACCGCTTTGGACAGACTTCATAATGAAAGCGAAGCTGTAATTATTACTAATAATAAGCATATTTAATTAATGCTTTACAATTTTTTATAAAAATGTTTTAATTATGTTAAAAATATTAATTTATCGGAAATATTATTATGGGTAAAACTTCATTAAAAGATATAATAAAAGTAAGCAGGGAATTGCAATCTGAATGCAGTAAAAGTACAGAAGAATTAGATTTTCATAAAGAATTAGAAATATCATCAGACAGCAGAGATAATTTTGATTTAGATAAATTATTTTTAGCATTAAAGGGAGATAAGTTTGACGGAAATAAATTCGCATTGGAAGCCTATAATAAAGGATGCAGATATTTTATATTAAGCGATAACAGTATAAATATTCCAAGCGACGCCATTGTTTTTTATGCCGATGATACAGTTCTTTTTTTTATAAAACTTGCAAGAGAGTATAGAAAAAGATTTAGCACGGCGGTAATATCAATAACTGGAAGCTGCGGAAAAACAACCGTTAAAGAATTAATCTATCTTTTTTTATCTGAAAAATATAAAGTGCTTAAAACTGAAGGTAACTTTAATAATGAAATAGGAGTTCCCAAAACTATATTTAATTTAGATGGCAGCTATGAAATAGCAATTATTGAAGCAGGAATGAATCATCAAAATGAATTATTAAGAATATCTGAAGCTCTGGAATCAGACACTGTTATAATTAATAATGTGGAGCCTGTACATATTGCTAATTTGGGTTCTATAGAGAATATAGCTTATGCAAAGTCTGAGATTTTTAACCATGCTAAAGAAAATGCAATCGCCGTAATAAATAAAAATACTAACTGCGTTAATATATTAAAAAAAGAAGCTGAAAGAAATAATATAAAAAATATAATAGAGGCTGATGTAAAAGAAATAATAAAGAAAGATGATAATAGATTTGAATACAGAGGAATAATTTTCAGGCATAATTTAATCGGAGATTTTAATATTCATAATATATTATCGGCTTTGAAAACTGCAGAACTTTATAATATTGATTTAGAAAAATGCACCGATATTTTAAGAAATTATAAATCTCAGAAAAATAGAATGCAGATAATTAATATAAAAGGCTCTAATATAATAAATGACTGCTATAATTCAAATCCTGCAGCATTAAAAAATATGCTTAAATTTTTATCTCAAAGAAGAGAATCAAAAAAAATTGCAGTAATAGGAGATATGCTTGAAACTGAAACTGAAGAATCATCTTATCATAAATATATAGGAGATTTTATCAATAATTTAAAAAATATTAATACTGTTATAGCAGTTGGGAAGCATTCAAAGTATATTTATAATACTGTTAATTGTGAGAAATATTATTTTGAAGATGCTGAAAGTTCCATAGAAAAAGTACATGAATTTTTAAAAGATGATACTGCAATGCTGATAAAGGCTTCATTAGGTATGTATTTTTCTGTAATAATAGATTCTCTGAATTATGATAGAAAAGTCAGTACAGATGAATAATATAATTCAAAATAATTCTATAACAGCTTATATATATTAAATGATAAAAACTTAAGCAGTTTTTCATATCAATTAAAACAATATTGGAATATAGATGTAAATATACTATCTTATAAAAATAAAAATAAATTTGATGCTCATGGCATTTATTTTTAATATGAATTTGCCCCTTTCAATGTTCCTTATAATGAAGCTGAAATATTAATAAATTATAATGATATTGATAATGAAACAAAAGAAAAAATATTAAATCATAAGTCATTTTTATCAATTAAGGCTTAATCTTTTGATAGGTGTCTTAAAGATATTGCTTTAACTTTCAGCAAGGTTTGTTATTCTATAATAAGGCAAAACAGCATATCAGCAGTTCTGATAGGGGATATTAATTTACTTATTTCAGGCAGCAGATACTTATTTGAGATGAATGAATATATTAAAAATAATAAATATTTTCCTGTTTATTTATTAGAGCAGATGTTTTTTCTGATAATAACGGAAATCATGCCTATACTGAGGGACTTAGAAATTTTGCTAAATATGAGATTATGGCTTATAAAACTGTAAGAGAAGCCGGCAGCATAATAAATATATTAATAATATTATCAGAAGCATTATAGAAAATAATTTAAATCTTGAAGACGGAAACATTATGCATACTGATGATAATTATATAGGAATGTTTAAATTTTTTGACAATAAATTTATAACGCTTGAAAAAAATTAAGCGGGTAATTTTTTAATAAAAAATAGTATTTTATACAAGTTCTTTTATAACTATATTCTTTTATTGTCAATTAAGCCCATTAAATCTCTTACTTCATATAATGTTTTTTCAGCTGTTTCAGAGGCATTTTTTGCTCCCTCTTTAAGCACATCATAAACATAATCCTTGTCTTTGGAATATTTAATAATATTTTCTCTTACAGGTGCTAATTCATTATTAATATTTTCGGCAAGCATTTTTTTGCATTGTACGCAGCCTATGGAAGCATTTTTACATCCTTCATAAATTTCTTTTTGTTCATCTTCATCTGAAAAAATTTTATGATAGCTGTAGACATTGCATATATTAGGATTTCCGAAATCGGTTTTAAGTTTTCTATTGGTATCTGTCATAGCTTTCTGCATTATTAATTTCTCGGTTTCTTTTGCAGTTAAAGATAATGCTATATGATTATTTAAAGATTTGCTCATTTTATTTTTACCATCTAACCCCAATATTCTTAAAACCCTGCCATGATAAGTATTCGGCTCTTTAAAATATTCTCCGTATCTGTTATTAAATTTTCTCACTATCATTCTGGTAAGCTCTACATGCTGCTGCTGATCTTCTCCTACAGGCACAATATCGGGGTGATAAAGCAGAATATCGGCAGCCATTAATGAGGGATAGGTTAGAAGAGCTGCATTGATATTTTCGGCATTCTTTTTTGATTTATCCTTATACTGCGTCATTCTTTCAAGTTCTGCTACAGGTATAATAGAGTTAAATATCCAAGCTAATTCGGTATGTGCTTTAATATCTGATTGCACAAATATTGAGCATTTTTCAGGATCAAGCCCTGAAGCTAAATATTCAACAGCCGCATCCATAATTTTTTTCTTCATTTGGGAAGCATCATATTCTATAGTAATAGCATGATAATCAACTATGCAAAAAAATCCGTAGTATTCATCAAGTATATTAACCCAATTTTTTAAAGCTCCTAAATAATTACCGATATGAAGCGAGCCTGTTGGCTGTATTCCGCTTAGCATAATTTTTTTTGACATATCATAACTCCGTTTTATATTTTATTGTACTTTTATATTTACTGTTAAAAAACCTTCGGCATTGGTTTTTAAATCTTCTGCATTTATATAAATAAGCTTCTTATCATCGGTTTCTATCAATAATTTTTTATTAATCGGATTCAAATCTTTGATTATCGAATGTGTTCCGTTAAATATTAATTTAGTTCCTATTTTAGGCAGATCTTTTTTTAAATAACAATAAGCCTTATATTCATGAGCTAAGCAGCACATAAGCCTTCCGCATTGCCCCGATATTTTCATTGTATTTAAAAGCATTCCCTGTTCCTTTGCCATTTTTATAGTTATTGTTTCAAATTTTCCTTTTATAACCTTACAGCATAATTCTCTTCCGCATATTCCGCATCCTCCTATTGATCTGGCTTCATCTCTTACGCCTATCTGCCTTAGTTCTATTCTGGTTTTAAAATGCGCCGCTAAATCTTTAACCAATTCTCTGAAATCTATTCTCTCCTCAGCTATAAATTCAAATAAAAGCTTTGCTCTGTCTAAAAAATAATAAGAACTTATTAGTTTTAAATCCAGATTATGATTATTAACTTTTTCTCTGCATATCTTAAAGGCTTCGGCGGCATCTTCTTCATTTAATTTATGCTGCTCTATATCTTTTTCATCAGCTATTCTTAAAATATTGAATATCTTATTTTTATTATTTTTAGTTTTTATACTATTATTTTCTTCTTTGGCGGCAATATCTTTTAATTCTTCCGATATATCATTTTCTGAAAAACTTTCATTATATTCAAACAATGATTCATAATCATTATCATCCGTATTTTCTTCTTTTTTTAATGAATCTATATCTATATCCTCAAAGTTTAATACCTGACCTATTTCTATGCCCTCATCTGTTTCTATCACACATGCATCTTTTATTTTTATATTTCCTATATGCAGATGCTCAAATTTTCCTATATTGGAGCCTCTAAACTTTATATGAGCTATATTTTTTATCATCATACTCTCCGTTATATTATTATAAAATTTAAAGTTACTTTATTTTATTTTTAAGTTGATATAATTGCAAGTATTATTTTATAATAATAGCGAAAAAAATATATATTATTAAAATATAAAAAATATTGATAAATATTTTATATAGTATATGATATATTTTATTGGCGTATAGTAGCAGATTATGAAATTTTTTTTAATATTATTGTTATTTTCTATGATTTCTTGCATAACTGCGCCTGAAATTTATTTAAAAACAGATAATGCTTTATATTGGAAAGAACTTATAAAAAATAAAGCGTCATCGGATATTTATCAGAATATATACAGATTTGATAAAAAAGGTAACATGAATTTAACTATATACGGATATAAGGATAAAATTAAATATACATTATTCTTGATGAAGCAGAATAATCAGGCATTCTATTATAAAAAATATACTTTAAAAAATTATATTATAGAAAGCCTGCCTTCATTAGATTTATATAAAGATGTTTTAGAAAAAAGTCATTATGACATATTTTATATAGATTATTTTTTTTCAAAGAAAATTCCTGATAAAAGTATTTATCTGCCTATAGGATTTATGGTAAATGAGGATATATTATATATAGCAAAAATATATGATTCTGATTATGAAGACAGATTAAATCATTGGCTTAGAAAAAATGGTTACGGATATTCATACGGCAATGAATGGATACCTGCAGTGAATGTGGATTGGTCTTCCTATCCAGTACCGACAGAGCATGAAATAGATTGGAATAGATTGGAACTTATAGGAAAACTATTTTAATTAATGTTTTAAATGTTTTATATTTAGTGTATTATAGTTATAATATGCTATTAATTATTTTAAATTATAGTTATTTTTATTTATTTCTTTAATATTTATAATAATTTATAATTATATCTAATGAATAATATATTTATTAATGTCTGCTTCAATTTAATAGTTTAAAACAATTATATATTAATTGAAAGGCTTATGTATACGGTAATCAGCTGCTTATAAATATTAATGTAAAGGAATAATTTTATGGAAAATAATTATAATAGTTTAAATATAATCAAAAAAAAGAAAATAGGGGAGCTTTATTCTGCAATATCTCATAGCATAGGAGCTTTGCTAGGTATCGCAGGGCTGGTTCTAATGTTAATAAAATCCAATGCAAATGCCTTACCTATAATCATTTATGGTATTGGAATAATATTCTTATATACATTTAGTTCTTTGTATCATTTCTTTCCTAACGGAAAAATAAAGCAGTTATTTAGAAAATTTGATCATATAGGAATATATTTATTTATAGCCGCAACTTATACGCCAATATGCATTTTTTCGCTTCCTAAAAATATAGGTTTATTGATTCTATTAGTTATATGGTCATGCGCTTTCATAGGCATATTGTCAAACACCGTTATAAAATATAAAAATTTTGCTTTGAGAGTTATTTTATATATATTAATGGGCTGGATAATAATATTTGCTTTTAAGCCTCTTATAAATAGATTTGATATTTCAAATTTAAATTGGCTTATATACGGCGGAATATTTTATACAATAGGAGCTTTTTTATATGCTATGGGCAAGAAATTCAATGATAAAAGCAGGCAGTTTACCCATGATGTGTTTCATATATTTGTACTGGCGGGATCCTTTGCTCATTATTGGTTTTTATATAGTTATGTTATATAGTTTATTATAACTATATTTTTTATATAATAAAATTCTTTACATTTTCTGTTTTATCTGTATTATATATTAACTTTATAATAACGGAGCATAAATGTTTAATCGTATTGATATAGATAAGTTTTTTTATTTGCATAAAGAAGAATATATTCCCATAATAGATGTACGCTCTCCAATAGAATATAATCATGCCCATATTCCAAATGCGCATAATGTTTATTTATTCAGCGATGAAGAGAGAAAGAATGTAGGCACTATTTATAAGCAGATAGGCTCAAAAGAAGCTTTTATAAAAGGTTTGGAATATGCCTGTGAAAAAATGACTGATATGTTAAAAAGCATTGATAATATAGCAAGGAATTATAACAATACAAATAAAATACTTATGCATTGTTTCAGAGGAGGTATGCGAAGCGAATCAGTTGCTTGGCTTTGTTCAAATTACGGTTATGATGTTTATGTGCTGGACGGCGGATATAAGAGATATAGAAATTATGTTTTAAATTCATTTGAAAAAAAATATAGAATTTATTTACTCACTGGAAAAACTGGAAGCGGAAAAACGCTTATATTGAAAAAATTAAAAAATAAAGGATATAATATAATAGATTTAGAACAAATAGCTAAGCATAAGGGATCCGCTTTCGGCTGGATAGGAGAAGAGGAACAGCCAAGTCAGGAGCAGTTTGAAAATATTTTATCATTTGAGCTTTTAAAATATGATTCAGATTCTATATTATGGTTTGAAGATGAAAGTCTGCTTATAGGCAGGAGAGCTATACCAAAACCGCTTTTTAATTGCATGAGAGATGCTGAAAAAATAATATATTTAGATATACCTCAGGAATGCAGAGCCGAATATATAGTTAATACTTACGGAAATTATAATATTGATGATTTGAGGGAATCAATGTATAGAATAAAAAAGCGTTTAGGCGGTGAAAGATTAAAAGATTCTATCCAATTGCTTGACAGCGGAAAAATTTATGAATGCGTTCTTAATATGCTTTATTATTATGATAGGGCGTATAAACTCAGCATAAATGAAAACAGACTTATACATATAAAATGCAGTCATCAGAATTTTGATAATATAGTCGAATTAATTGTAAATAGTGTGATTGTATAATAAGCATAAAAAAAGCTTTAAGAATAATCTTAAAGCTTTTTTATTTTTATATGAATATTAATTTAAAATGATTCAAAACCTTCTGAAGTATCTTTAGATGTGTCAAAAGTATTTCCGAATTCATTGTCTTTTAAAGTTTTTGAAGAAGCCTGAGGCACAATTTTTTCTTCATGATATTTTTTTACAGGGCTTTTTAATTCGGTTCTTGCTGATGAAGGCTTAGGCTTACTTTCATAAACAGTTTTTTTATCGGTATTATGAGAAGTTTTTTTTCTTTCAGTTGTATTTGTATTATTATTTCCTCTTAATTTGAAAAATCTCATAGATGCTACTAATTCTTCTGCTTTTGAGGATAAAACTTCTGAAGTGGCTGTAGACTCTTCTACTAAAGCAGCATTTTGCTGAGTACTCATATCCATTTGAGTAATTGCTATATTAACCTGATCAACTCCTGCCTGCTGTTCCATAGCTGTAGAACTTAAATCCTGTATAATTTTTGCAGTTTCTTCTATCTGAACTCTTAAATTTTGGAATATTTCTTTTGATTCCTTTGCAGTTTCCGTAGCAGCAGCAATTTTTTCTTCTGAGTCTGCAACCAAGCTGGTAATATCTTTAACGGAAGTCTGAGTTGTCTGAGCTAAGTTTCTAACCTCAGAAGCGACAACAGCAAAACCTCTTCCCTGTTCGCCTGCACGCGCAGCCTCAACTGCGGCATTAAGAGCAAGTATATTAGTCTGAAAAGCTATATCTTCAATTATTTTTGTAATTGCGCTGATTTTAGAGCTGGATTCATATACAGCCTCAATATTTCTTGTACTTTCTTCTATAACTCTTCCTGCCTCTTCAATAGCCTTTCTGGAGTTTATCATCATATTATTGCCTTCTAATGTATGTTCGGCAGATGATTTTATTGTGGATGCAATTTCCTCCATAGATGAAGCTGTTTCTTCAAGTCCAGAAGCCTGATTTTCAGTTCTGTTTGAAAGATCTATATTTTTCTGCGCCATCTCATCAGCGGATAATTTTACTGTGTAGGCGCTTTCATATACTATTTTTACTTTTTCATTTAACTGATCCAGAATATTTTTTAAAGAAACAGCTATTTCTCCGAATTCATCTTTTCTGTTTTTTAATTTAGGGGAAATAGACCAGCTTAAATCTCCTTTTGAAAGATTGTTTAAATCTAAAGAGAGTAAATGAAGTATAGATGTTATTTTACTTATATATAATGCTATGACTACACATGTTAATATAATAATTATAGCCGTGCCTATAGTAGCGTATTTTTTCATAGTATCTATACTTGAAAAAAGTTCGCCTGATTCAATACTCATAACAACAGACCAGCCTGATATAGGCTCTTTGTAAAAGGTTGCGATAGAAGCTCTGCCGTTAAAAGGAGAATTAAACTCGTAGTAGCCCGATTCATGTTCAGTGGCATATTTTATATAATCAGCATTTCTTAAAACATTGTTTCTTATATGAGAAGGAATAGGGTCTGCAATAACCCATCTGTCAAGATCAATAACAAAAGGGTGTCCTGTATTTCCGAATTTAACAAGATTTAATTCCTCATCTATGAATCCATGCCAGTCAATCATTATAGAAATTGCGCCTATTATGCTTCCTGCAGCATCCTTTATAGGAGAAAAAATTTTCACAACATACATATTATTATCAGCTGGAAAAGGATCTACGGTATGATGTACAGCTGACTGTCCCGACATAATTTTATTCCATATAGGCATACCGCTGAAATTTCTTTTATTCGGAGAATTAGCAACTATTCCGTCCAAGGTGTCAGCCACTACATTTCCGTTTTTATCAAGAACCACAATACCTTCCATACTTATGTTATTTCTTGTAACATTTTTTAAAGCAGTTTCAAGAATGCTTCTGTTTTCAGGTGTAGGATCTTGAAGAAAAGATGCTAATTGAGTATATCCTCTGCTTATAGCTTCGGATGTATATACTGATTGTTCTAGCCATATATTAATCATTCTGGCATATACTTTTGTACTCGATTCAAAACCAAATATAGCTGAACGTTTTATTCCTTGAGAGCCTATATTAATTATCAATATGACTAATGTGGTTGTCATTATAGTAATAATCAGCATTACAAAGAAAGATATTTTAACTTTTAATGATTGCAACTTTCTCACTTTTAATCTCCAGAAATCTTTTATTGTATTAAAATATATTTTATATAAATAATAAGAATATTTTTTATAAAGTCAATATATTTATATATTAAATTATCGTAAATTTATATTATATTTTTTAATAGAGATTATATTTTTTATATTCAGCTTCGCTTTTTCTTATGTAAATAGGAAGTAGGGTGAATATATCATCAAAATTATCCGCTTCTATTTTAGGTATAGATAATTTTATAATATTTGATGCTTTTATAATATTATATGAATTATCTAATTTTTTTATACTGTAATTTTTTAAATTTTCCATAAAAAAATGATAATTTTTTAAAAATCCGTCTCCGCATAATGCTATATTTTTATTATTTATAGATTTAATAATTTCTATTAATTCATTATATGTCAAATCTGAGTTTTCTTTTAATTTTTTGTCATTATAATATACATTGGCATAAATACTTCCTTTTCTTCCATCTATCATACTGACTTTTATATTATTATAATCTTTTATATTTTCATATAATGCATCTAAACTTGAAATTCCTATAATAGGTATTTTTTTAGCATAGCATATCGTTTTTACAGAAGAAAATTCTATCCTTAAAGCCGTAAAAGAACCAGGACCTATGCCAAGTGCTATATGAGTTATATCGTTTAATGAAATATTATTATTTTTAAGAAAACTGCTTAATACAGGAAGCAGATGTTCATTATGATTTTTTATATTGCATTTATTATATTCTATAATGGTATTATTATCTTTTTTTAATGCTATGGAAAAACTGCTTGATACGGTATCAAATGCTAATATATTCATGACATTAAATCCAATACTAAGCCTTTAAGTCTTAGAACCTTGTTTGCTATGGCTATATGGTTTTTCTGCTCAGATATTATTAATTTATACAGAGAATCTAATTCTTCATTAATTTTTGAAACCACTTGATACTCGCGTCCTCTTCTCATATATGAAGATACTATCCTTATTCTGTATGCATCTTTTACTAATTTATCGGTTAATGCTCTTATTAAATCTTTAAATTTCTGAAAGTCTCTTATATTTGCGCTTTTTTCTAATAGGTTTCCCGCATCATAAATCTGCCTTTTTAATTCATCTAATTCATAGGAGTATCTTTTTATTTCTTTTTCTTCTTCAAGCATTGCTGCAAACTGAGATGATGACACTGCCGCTTTCATAGAGGTCATTGATGCATCCTGCGATGTCATAAATACATTATTTAGATTCATCTCTAGGTTTCTTCTTTCCTGAACTCTCATTCTTTTTCTCCATAATAATTTAAAAGTTATGTTAACTAATATATATTATGTTAACTTAACATGAATCAGATAAAATTTCAATATATTATAGATCGTATTTTTATTATTTTGCTTTATTAATTTATTTTTTACTGATATTATATTAATTGAAAAAAAATTAAAAAGATTTATAATAAACTGCATTAGGAATTTTTTTTATGAATAGAGATGAAATTTTAAAAAGATATAATTCTATATTAAGCAGTATTTATATTATTAAAAAAAAATACAATATAAATTATGATATAAATATAATAGCAGTAAGCAAATATTCTTCTATTGAAACTATAAAAGAGTTTTTATCATTAAATATAGATTTGCCTTTGGCGGAAAGCAAAGCTCAGAGTTTAAGGGATAGGGTAGGTGAGATTGCCGAAATTAAAGATAATGTTAAATGGCACTTTATAGGGCGCATACAAAGCAATAAAATAAAATATATAGTTAAGTATGCCGATTTAATACAAAGCGTGGATTCTATTGATACAGCCGAATATATAAATAAAGAAGCATATAAAAACAATAAAATACAGAATATACTGCTGCAATTTAATATAAGCACAGAAGAGCAGAAGGGCGGATTTTCTATGGAAAGCTATATAAATACTTATGAAAATATCATAAAAATGCCTAATATATCTGTAAAAGGCTTTATGGCAATAGGAAAAGATACTGAAGATACAATTCTTATTGAGGAAGAGTTTGAAAAACTTAATATAATATTTAAAGAAATAAATTCAAAATATAGTAATCCTTTATCCATTCTTTCTATGGGAATGTCATCGGATTATGAACTTGCAATAAAACATGGATCAAATATGGTTAGAATAGGAAGCAGTTTTTTAGGAAGCTCATAAATATTTAAAAATTAAATATTTGATTTTAGATAAAATAAAGAATTATTAAAATAAAAGAATTACTTGAAACAGTATTATATAAAGCTGTTAAAGTAATTATAAATAAAAATTATAATAAATTATCATTAAAAGAAATAAATCAAAGAATGAATAAAATACTTGAATAAAGCATAAAAAGCGAATGCATTATAAATATAAAATAGTTTTATTTATCTGATAAAGAATATATAAAGATTATTAACAATATAAAAATACAGTATCGAAAGTATTAAATAAGCTTTTAAATGATAAAATAAAGGCGTCTTGAAAAGTAAACATATGGATTTCAGTTATATATGATAAAGAAAAAATAAAAACAATGAATTAACTTTAATAATACAAAAAAACTCTGATAATATTATATATTGGTAGAATGAAGAATCTGCAAAATCAAAAATGAAAATGTCTATGAAATATTATAAATATTATAAATATTATAAATATTATAAATATCCTGAAAATGCGGAAAATTATGATGCATTAAAATATAGCGGAAAATTGAATAAATATATGTTCCGATAATGTATATTATGTTAACTTATGCATGCTGTTTTTTTATTTTAAGTAATAAATTAAAGTTTTATATAAAGCTTATAAAAGTTTAATAATTGAAGTTTTTTATATACTATATTATAATATGAAATATATAAATAAAAAAATTATGGATATGCTCTAATGAAAAAAATAATACTTTTCTTAATATTAAGTTTGATAATTATATCATGTAAAAATGACGGCGGTTCTATATATGCTATGGAAAAAAGATATAAAAATTTTCTGAATATACTTCCGAATGACATAAGAAATGATTACACTTTAAACTCTGATAAATACGGCAGTATGTATAAAGAATGGATTAATGAGTTTAATATTTGGACTGATAATATATTTTATACTGAAGCACAAAGAGAACAAGAAATATCAGCCGAAATTACACCCGACAAAATAGAATATGCAATTGAAACTTTAACCAGTAAAGACTATGAGAGAAATCTGCCAGAAGATCTTATGCATAAAGTAAAAGCTCATACTGATATATTATCATTAAAAATAGAAGAATTAGAAAAAGACAGTAATTTCAGTAATTCTATGATTAAACTTAAAAAAGATGAGGCTGTTGAAAACTTCAGTACAAAAGATACTATATTTTATTATGTTTGGAATTATTTAATAACAATAGAAAGACCAAGACGCTTTCAATAATTTTTTTATTATTATTGCTATGCTTCTGCTCGCCTTTAAGAAGCGAACAAGTAAACTTATTCGCTGGCTCGCAGTCGCTTTATTTTTTTATCGCTTCTAACTGCCTTGTTATATTTTTAGGCTTTCTTAAATTAATGATAAACTTTTAAATATCAGTGTAGTTGTTTTTTATTTTATTATTTCTTATTTCTGGTATTATATTTAATTATTTGATTTCTTTCTCCGTATTTTAAATCTCCCCTAGCCTTCTTTTATAAAGTTCCTATATTTAAAAAATATGATTTTTCAAAACGGAATTTTATTTACAAAAAAATATTATGATATATAAAAAGCCTGTTTTTTAGAAATTTTAATTTGTATAATATTGACATATATATTAACATAATATAGAATTATGTTAATATACTATATTTGCGGAGTTTTCTTATGAGCCCTGTTCTTCAATTAATACTAACTTTTGCCGTGCCTCTGTTTATTATCGGTATCTACAGCATTGTAAATAATAGAAAAAATTCCAGCGATAATAATTTTAACAGGCTGTTTGCAGAAGAAAAAGCAGTTTTGGAAGGCATAGTAGAAGAAAAAATTTCAGAAGTCAGAGATAATGCCATAGATCTGGAGATAGCCGTAAAGAAAGCAGGTTTTATAAGCAAATCTATGGAGGAAGATTTGTCTAAATTAAATAAAAGAATAGAATCATATAAAGATTATAAAGCCGCAGTTTCTCAGTATCAGGAACAGGTGGATTCTCTTGAGGAAGCTTATCTTGATATACTTAATAAAGTAGATACCGTATTAAAAGAACGCAATACTATAGAAAAAACATATAAAAGAATATCCGATGTTAAATCTAAAATGACGGAGCTTGAAAAAAATGTAGGCTCAATACAAGATAAATTGATAGAATCTTATAATTCTAAATTAAATGACTTTGAAAGCGAGCTTTATAAAAGATTTGATGCTCTTACAACTAATTTGCTTGCGCGTGATGCCCATTACAGCACTATGGCTGAACAGGAGAAAGAAAAAATATCGGCTCTTACCGAAGAGTTTAAAATTCATGTTGCAAGAAAAGAAGAATTATTTACAAATCAGCTTACCCAGCTTGCAGAAAAAACAGCCCGTCATAATATAGAACAATTAGCTGAATTATTTGAAAAAGGCAGAGACGAACTTATTAATAAATATTCATCATTTGCAGATGAGATAGATATTAAATCTAAGGATATAGAAACCCGTTATGAAACTTTAAGTCAGTCTAAAGACGGATTAGAGACAGAATTAAATAATTTAAGAGATACCATACATGACAGATTAAACTCCATTACGCAATCAAGCGTATTAGAGTTTAAAGATGAGATGGAAAAAACTAAAGAGATGCTCTACTCTGCTCTTAAAGAAGGTCTTGAAAAAATAAGTCTTGATAAAGAGGAATTTTTAGATTCTATAGAGCAGAAAGCTTATTCTTTGGAAAAATCTATAGATGATATAAAAGATAAAGCAGATTATATAAGCAAAGATTATGCTGAAAAAGCAGACATGCTTGAAAATGAGTTTTCTTTATTAAAAGATGATATAAATAACAGATTTATTTCAGAGGTTGAGAACTTCTCCAATCATATAAAAGATGTTCTTGAAAATGAAGATGACGGAGTAATAACTCTTTATAGAAATAAAACTAAAGAGCTTAACGATTTAATTATATCTATAGATGGTATGAGTGAAGAAACTATGCTTAAGGCTGAAAGCAGATTTGAAGATATAGTTAATGACATGGATAAATTAAAAAATGATATTTTGACCAGAGCTCAAGATGATATGGAATATTCTATAGATAATGCAAGAAGCTCTTTGATAGCTGAAATCAATGAACTTAGAAATGATGTTGAAACAGAGACTAATCTTTTGAAAGATAAAATAGATGAAACCCATTATCAGACTTCGGAGATAATATCTATTCTTAATAATAAGCAGGAAGAAATACTTGATTCTTTGAGTCTGCAAAAAGAGTATTTATATAAGGATCTGGAATCTCAGTCTAATGACAGAATTAAAGAAATAGAAATATTGTTTGCCTCCGTAAAAAATGAATTAGAAGAAAATATTGATTCATATATTAAAAATGCCTCTTCCGATTTTGATTCTATTAATGAAAAATTATCAGATTTAAAAGAACAGTATGATAAAGCATCTTCGGATATAAACTCTTTAAAAAAAGATACTGAATATAATTTAAAAGAAAATATAGAAAAGCGTATAGAAATATTAGAAAAATCGTCCGATGAAATTAATGGTTTAATGAATAAGGCAAATGAAAAATTAGAAAACGGTGTAAAAGATGCTGAGGTAAAAATAGAAGAAATTAAAAAAGAAATATCTAAGTACAGCGATGCTTATATAGACAGCTTAAAATCTAATTTGGAAGCTATTTTAAACGATTATGAGCAAACTAAAATGAAGGCTATAACAGACAGCATTGATGCCGTTGTAAATCAGGTTGATGAAAGCGAAAAGAAACATAATGCATTAATAAGTAATATTGAAAACTCTTTAGATGAGTTTAAAGATAAAATAACTCATGCTGTAGATGAAAATATTAAATTTAATGAGGAAAGCAAGAAAGAAATTGTAGATATGCTTAATAATGAACTTAATCAGGCTGCGGGTTCATTTGATACTCTTTTAAATGAAAAAAAAGAAAGCATGAGTAAGATAAAAGATGAAATTGAAGATATTATGCATAGAGTTGAAAACGGAAGAGATGCTTTTGAACATGCTATAAATAAAGTGTATGAAAATGCTGAAAATAAAGAAAAAGAATTGATGTCTGATATAGAGTATAAATATAATTCTTTGGATAAAAAAATAGACGGCGTATTAGAAGAAAGAAGATCCGATTTAAATACCATAAGTGCGGAATATCATTCTATGCTTGAAAAATATTCAAATGATTTAAAAGATGATTATGATGAATTAAGACATCATGCTTCTCTTATGACGGACGAATATAAAATTCGCATAGAAAATCTCGGAGAGAAAATTAATGAAATAATAGATAATGCGGATAATATGCGTTCTATTATTGATAATAAAACATCTGAAATAGATTCTTATATTTCTGTAAAGAAAGAAGAAATAAATAAAAAGATAGAAAACATATTTGCCGATGCTGAAGAAGATACATTGAAAAAATTAAATGATATCAGAGAGTTAATAGACGATGCTGTAGAGAAATATAAATACGAAATTAAAGAAATAGAATCCTACAGACTTGAAGAAAATAAAAACATTATGCATGATATAGAGAATATCGGGGCAGACATAAAAAAAGATTATGAGCGCTATACCGATATGCTTGAAGATATCTACAATAAAGAAAAAGCTTCGCTAAATGATCATGCAAATATCTTAAAAGATGATATAGAAAAATCCAGAGCAGAATCAGAGGCTAAGCATCTTTCTTATGAATCTAATTATATAGACGAGTATTTAAATAAAGCTTCTTTAAGGATTGATGAAGAGGTTGATCGTTTAAATGATGATTTAAATAATTCCTTTAATACTCTATACAGCGGATTTTCAAAAATTTTGTCTGAAATCAGAAAAAATAACAATAAAAAGCTTTTAAAGTACTTGTCTAAAATTAAAAAACATGCTGAAAAAGTTATATCCGATACAGCATTGGAAGTCAAGGACAGTATAGGCTTAACATTGGAGGATCTGAGAGATGAGTTTGCATCATTAAAAGATAATGTTGATGACAGATTAAGAGAACAGGCGGATAAATTGATTTCAAATAATGAAAATGTTCTTGCAATATTGGACGATCATAACGGCAGACTAGAGAAAATTAATGATTTATCTGATATTATAGAAAATATTAAAGAAACTTTATCAGAACAGATTAATGATTTAAACTCAAATTTGTCTGATATTAATGAAGACTTTAAAGGCTCTTTAGAAAAAATAAAATCTTCAATAATAAACAGAGATGAATTAATAAAATTGCATGAGAATGAAAAAGAACTTCTAAAAAATCAAATAGATGATGTAAAAGAAGAATTTGAATTATTCAAAGATCATATTTTAAGAACAAATGAAGTGGAGATACCTGCATTATTCGATGAAGAAAAAGAAAGAATAGAAAATATGTTTGATGATTTCAGCAAGAATTTACTTATGAGGCTTACGGATAATGAAAGCGACATACATTATATTAAAGATGTTTTATCGGAAGAAAGAGGTCATTTAATATCTCAGATAGAACTTTTAAGAAATGATGTTGATAATATAAAAGATGATAATACTGCTGCTGTATTGTCTGAGGAGAAAGCTGTACTTGAAAGTTCTTTATATGCTTTAAGAAACGATTTTGATAAAATAATTGATTTAGAAAAAGACTTTACAGCTCTTAAAAATAGAATTGAAGGAATTGACGGAACATTAAAAGATGATGTTAAAGATTTGTCAAAAAAGCTAAAGGACTTTAAATATAATTTGGAAGAAAAAATAGAAAAAGATTCTAATGCATTATACAGAGATTTGGAAACTCTCAATGAAAACTTTGATGCTGTAAAAAAGAATATGTCTTCTTTACTGAATAGAGATGAAATAGAGTCTTTATTAAATGATGAAAAGAAAAGATTAGATTCTATATTTGAAGGCTTATCATTAAATAATGAAGATTTCAGAGAGAGACTTGAAAAGCGAATAGCTTATTTTGAGGATATATGGTCTGATAATACTAAAATTAAAAGTATATATGCTTCAGATATAAGAGAAGAGGTTGAAAATATAAGAAAAGAGGCAGATATTAAATATGATAATCATATATCCGAATTAAAAGATAAGATGAAATTAATAGAACAGGATATATACGATTGGAAAAATGATAATTTAAATAATTTGCTTTCCCAATTGGAAGATGCCAGAAAAGGCATAGAGAATTTTATAGATACTTCCGAAGGAAAGAAAAATCAGTTTCTTATTGATATGCTAAGCTCAATAGAAAATAAAGAAAATGAAATTTATTCCCGCATAGATGAAAAAATATTGTATGCTGAAAATAAAATTTCCTCTATAGATGAAAAATTGAATAATGCTATAGGAAACAGTTTGGAGGAAATACATAATAAGATAAATGAATCCGCTGCAAAATATAATGAGGAAATTAAGAGAATAGAGCATCATAGACTTAATGAAACTGAAGATATAATATCGGATATAGAAGATTTAGGAAACAGCATAAGGGAAGATTATGAAGAATATTCCATTATGATAGATAAGATTTATGAAGATGCAGTATCAGAATTAGAAACTCATCTTGAAAATATTAAAGCCGAGATAGAAAGAAGCAGAGCGCAATCGGAGGCTGATCATTTATCTAATGAAAAAAATTATATAGATGAATATTTATCTGAATATTCTAAAAAATTGGAGCTTCAGGTTAGCGATAAGCTTAATATATTATCCGAAGCTAAAGAAACTTTAGATGATATGATAAAAAACTCTTTTAATACTCTTAACTCCAATTTAAATGATGCGGTATTAAAGTTTAATGAGGAAGCAGATAACAGAATAAATTCTGCAGTTGAAAAACTTGAAAAAGAAGCTTTAAATAGAGAAGCTTATGAAAATAAATATATATCCGAATTGGAAGAGCAGTTAAGAGCCGTAAGCGTAAAAATAGATAATGAACTTTATAATATTTCTTCAAAATTAGATAATGAGATATATGATGTTAAATCTAAATATGATAGCCTAAGTACTGATTTTGATGAAGCATTGGACATGATAAAAGGCTCCATATTTGACAGAGATGAACTTATGGAACTGCATAATTCCGAGAAAGAATTATTATCTGAGAGAATAAATGAATTAAAAAATGAATTTGAAAGCTTCAGAAATGATGTATTAACGGCTGATAAAGAGGATATGCCTGCCCTATTTGAGAAGGAAAAGGAAAGAATAGATCAAGCCTTTGAAGAGTTTGCTAATAATTTATTAGACAGATTAAGCAGTTCGGAGAGTGATATTAATTATATAAAAGACTTAATTTATGATGATAAGAATATTATCTTAGATAAAATAGAGAACCTGAAAGAAGAAATCAGCTTAATCAAAGAAGATGATACCATAAGTCAATTATCTTTAGAAAAGACGGCTTTAGAAGAATCTTTCAATACAATAAAGAATGATTTTTCTAAGCTTAAAGAGCTTGAAAATAATTTATATCAATTGAAAGACAGTATCTCTGATACTGATATGAGCTTAAAAGAGGAAGTAAAATCTTTATCTTCAAAAATAGAGGAATTAAACATAAAAATAATAGATGATGAAGAGCATTATTCTGATGATTTAAATACTCTTAATTCAAATTTAGATATATTAAACGGCTATATAAATACTGTAAAATCTAAGCTGGAAGATTCTTTAAATAAGTCCGCAGAACTTGATAATACCATATTGAAAGATAAGGAAGATTTGGAAAATAAATTGTCTTCAATAAGGGATAATATAGCTTTGGTATCTGGCAGAAACGATAGCATTGAAAATCTGTTTAATGAAGAGATAAAAAAATTAGATGAGCTTTTTAATAAAGTTAATAACGATAATAGAGAGTTCAGAGACAGACTTGAAAGACGAATAGAATATTTTGAAGACGCTTGGTCTGATAGTTCAAGAATAAGAGTTTTATTCTCTTCAGATATCAGAGATGAGATGGATAATATAAAATCTGATACGCAATTAAAAATTGAAAATTCAATTAATTGCTTAAAAGATAAAATAGAGTCTATAGATAAAGATATATCTGATTGGAAAGGAAATACTATTGAACAATTAATTAATCAGTTAGGAGAGGCAAAGGAAAGCATATCCGATTATTTAAATGCTTCCGAGATAAAAGGAGAAGAAATAGTAAATAATTTATTATCAAAAATAGATGACAGAGAAAAATCAATATATGAGCTTTTAGACAATAAAATAAAAGAAATAGAAAACAGATTATCCCTTGTTGATGCTAAATTAAATGATGATATAGGCGGTAATTTAGAACATTTATATTCTATGCTGAACAATGCAGTATCTAAATATGATGAGGAAATAAAGAATATTGAGAATTATAAATCTGAGGAAAAAGAAAGAATTTTAGATGATATTGACAGCATAAGAAATGAAATGGCATCTTCTTATGAAAACTATTCTAATCTTATGAATGAGGTATATAGTAATTCTGTTAATTCATTAAAAGAATATTCTGATTCTATTAAAGCCGAGATAGAAAGAAGCAGAGCGCAATCGGAGGCTGATCATTTATCTAATGAAAAAAATTATATAGATGAATATTTATCTGAATATTCTAAAAAATTGGAGCTTCAGGTTAGCGATAAGCTTAATATATTATCCGAAGCTAAAGAAACTTTAGATGATATGATAAAAAACTCTTTTAATACTCTTAACTCCAATTTAAATGATGCGGTATTAAAGTTTAATGAGGAAGCAGATAACAGAATAAATTCTGCAGTTGAAAAACTTGAGAATAAAGCGGATAATATAATTCATAGCGATAATTATATTCACAATGTGGAAGATAAAATTAAAGATTTCTACGGAAAAGTGGACACTAAGCTTCTTAATTTTGAAGATAAATATGATGCTTTAGAGAAAAAAATATACGATTTGGAAAGCAGCCGAAATTATATATCCAGATTTGAAGATAAGATTAAAGATCTGCATGAAAGAATAGATGATAAAATATCAAATATAAATGATAGATATGATAATTTAATAAAATCTTTTGACGACAGACTTGTAAATATAGAAAGCACCGTATTAAATAATGAACAAATTCAAAAATTAAGAGATGACTTTATTATTTTCAAAGATGATGTATTAAAAGCTAACAGAGATGATATACCTACATTATTTAATAAAGAAAAGGAAAAATTTGAGGAGTTATATAATTCATTTACTGATGATATGATAGATAAATTAAATAATTCTTCTATCAGCATAGAAGAGCTTAAAAATGCTATGTATGATGAAAAGAATGCTATATTGGAAAGTATGGAATCATTCAGATATGAATTAGACGAATTAAAAAGCAGGGATTCTTTAGAATCTTTGGAAACTGAAAAAATCAGATTGGAGGATACATTTAATTCTTTAAGAGAAGATTTTGAAAGACTTTATGATTTAGAGAGCGAAGTTTATAATCTTAAAAGTAATTTAGAAGGCGTTGATTCTAATTTAAGAAGTGATATTGATAAACTGTATGAAGAGGTTTCAGAGTTTAAATATGGTTTAGAAGAGAAAATAGATATTCTTGAAGATAATGCCGTTTCAAGAGATATGTTTGATGATGACAGAGAAAAATTATATTCATTATACGATGAACTTGAAGCCGAAAATAAAGATTTTAAAGATTTAATGGATAAAAGAATAAGCCACTTTGAAGATACTTGGTCTGATCCTAATAAAGCTTTGAAACTTTATGAAGATGCCTTAAAACCTGAGGTTGATAACTTAAAATCCGAAATAATATCTAATATAGAAAATCATGTTAATGAAATAGAAAATAATTTATCTCTTTGGAAAGACGGTAATTTATCTCTTCTTTTAGATCAGCTTAAAGATGCTAAAGAAAATATTAACAGCTTTATAGAAAGTTCTAAAGATAAGAAAAACGGAATCATTGCTAAAATGATATCTTCTATTAAAGATGAAATACTCAGCAAAGAAAATGAAATAAATACCCGTCTTGAAGAAAAACTTTTATCCGTTAATGAAAGACTTTCGCATTTGGAAAACAGATTAACTTCAGATGTTAATAGATTTAATAGTATGATATCCGATGCTGTTGATAAATATGAGGAGGAATTAAAAAATATAGAATCTTACAGGCTTGAAGAAAATGAATCTGTAATAAAAAATTTGGAGAATATAGGAAAAAATATAATTTCAAATTATGAAGATTATTCTAAAATGCTTAACTCTGTTTATGAGAATAATAAAAATGCTTTAGATGAATATTCAAATAGCCTGAAAATAGAAATAGAAAAATCCAGAACTGATGCAAATAAAGATTATATAGACAGTTATTTAAATGAATATTCTTCTAAAATAGAATCTGAAATAAAAGAGAAACTTGAAGAGCTTGAAAAAAATAAATATAATTTAGATATTATGATAAATGATTCGTTTAATAATCTCAATCAAAGTATTAATAATGCTGTATCTAAAATGATGGAGGATTCCGACGCTAAGTTCAGAGATATTATAGAAAGTTTGGAAACTCAGATAAATGATCTGATTGTAAACAAAGAAAATGAAATAATTAATAGAATAATATCTTATGAAACAGAAATTAAGGATAAGCAGCATTCTTCATTTGATAATATAAAAAACGAGCTTTTGACTCTTTATAATGAGTTAAGAGATGATATTAATTATGATGATTTGAAAAATGTAACTGTAAAATTAAACAATATAGAAAACTCAGTATCAGATATTAATACTCAATTAGAAAATAAAGCTAAAGATATTTCTGATAGAATAGATTTAGAGAAAGAAGAATTATATGCTTCTGTAGATAAATTGTATTCAGAATTTGAGGATTTCAAATCTAATGTAGATGAAAGATTTAAATCTCAGATAAACGATTTTTTATATAATAATGAGCATATATTATCGCTTTTCGGAGAATATAGCGAAAAAATATCTTCCGTAACTGATATATTAGAAGATATAGAAAATGTTAAAATATCTCTTATTGATGAAATAGATAAAGTAAAAGAAGAAATAGAGAGTAAATATTCCAGTCTTATAGTAGATTTTGATAAATCAATAGAAGATATAAAAGATACCGTATTAAATCAATATATTGATGAAAAAGATTTATTATTTAAAGAAACTGATAATTTAAAAAATTCTTTCGCTTTATTAAAAGATGATATATTAAATGCCTGTGATGAAAGAGTTTCTGTTATTTTTGATTGCGAGAAAAACCGAATACAATCAATTATAGATGATATATCTGAGACTTTGAGCGCTAAAATTAATAGTAATGAAGATAATATTTCGGTATTGGAATCATCTTTATTTGATTTCAGAACTGTGATATCAAATACTATAGATGCATTTAAAGATGAAATTTCTTCTATAAAAGATAATCACAGCTATAATGATTTGATTGAAGAGAGATACAGATTGGAAGAATCATTTAACTCGCTTAAAGATGATTTTTCAAAAATAGAGGATTTGGAAAAAGATTTATCAGCTGTTAAAGATAAAATAAGCGGTGTTGATACTGATTTAAATGATGAAGTTGCAAGACTTTCTGATGAATTAAATGCTCTGAAAGATAGTTTATCATCAAGTGCAACACAGGAAGATATAGATGCAGTTTATGAAGACTTTAAGCAATTAGGCGAAAGCTTAGAATCATTTAAAGAAAATATTATGCCGCAGATATCTGATTTTACTAAATTGGAAGATAAGATATTAAACAGCAGAGAGGAAATTTATAAAGATATAAATAATATAATGGATTGCATGCCTGAATCTTATATAAGCAGAGATGAAATATCAAAATTGGAAGAAAAACTGGACAATATATTTGATAATTTTAATAATAATATAGTGTCTGTAAAAAATGATTTGGTTTATAATATAGAAAAGGATACTAAAGAGTTTAAAGACAGAATAGAAAAAAGAATAGATTATTTTGAAGATGCTTGGTCTGATGAAAATAAGCTTTCAGAGTTATATGGAAGCAATATAGCTGATAATTTTGATGCATTAAAGCAGGGGCTTGAATCTCATTTCAGCAATTCTTTTGCAGAGTTTAAAGATAAAATAGAAGCTATGCAGAAAGATTTAGATTCTTGGAAAGCTTCAGGTCTTAATTCTATAGAAAATGACTTGGATAATGCTAAAGAAAGCATATCGGATAATGCAGCCTACTCTGAAATTAAATCTATAATAGAAGCCTTAAAAGAAGATATAAATATCAGGCAGTCAGAGCTTCAAGATAAACTGGATTCGAGATTGGAAGAAAGCATTTCAAATATAGAAATGCAAATTAATACATTTGATGATAGAATATCAAATTTGGAATATAATCAAGGTTCTTTGAAAGACGATATATCAGAATACAGAGAAAAGCTTGATTCTGTATTAAATGATTATGAAGACAGAGTAAAATCTAAATTTATTAATCTTCAAGACAGCTTGAAAACAGAAGAAAAACATACCATAAATTATATAGAAAATAATATCAGTTCCATAAAAGAAGATATTAACAGCTCAAATAAAGGAGTTGATATAAAAATAAAAGCTTTGGAATCTTATATAAGCAAGATAAATAATGATCTTAATACTAACACATTAAAATTATCTAATGAATTGGCTAAAGATAAAAAAGAACTTATAAATACTATAGACGAGTTTAGAAAAGATATTTATGAGAGAATATCAAAAGAAATATCTAAGAAAGATTTAGAGCTTTTAAATGATTTTGAAGAGTTTAAAAATAAAATAATAAGCTCTGTTCCTAATATGGAGGAGCTTGCAGAACTGTTTGTATCCGAGAAAGAGGATAGAGCCAATGAGTTTGAGGAGTTTAAAAATGAAATTCTTAATACTCAGATATATAATAGAAATTTTGCTGAAATGTTTGAAGAGGAAAAAGCAAAACTAATAGATGAGCTTGATCATTTTAAATCGGCTGTAAGAGTTGAATATATATCAGCGGAAGATAGATTTGAGGCTCTTAAAAAAGATTATTTAAATAATTTGAATAATATTTTAGACTCTGATAAATACGGTTTGGAATCTTCATTTGCGGAGATAAAAAAAGAGATTAATAATATAAAAGATGCTTCTGTATCTAAAGATGAAATTGAAAAACTTATGGAAAGCTATAAACAGGATATAGCATCTTCTATTGAAAATACTAAGGCTGAAGTTTACGAAAATATGCAGGCGGGTAAAATTGACAGTTCATATATAGAAAAATTAATAGAAGATGAAATATCAAAAATAAATGAAACATTAGAATCATTTAGAAAAAATATAGAGGAAAATTATTCCACAGTTGAAGCTGTTGCTGAAGTGCTGTCAAAAGAGCAGGAAGCCGTTGAAAATAAATTATCAGAGATGAAAGAAGATATACTTAAAGACATACCTACTTTGGAAAATGTCAGTCATATATTTGCAGAAGAGAGAGAATCTTTAAAATATGATATTAAAGACGAGTTTGTTTCTTTAAGAAATGAAATACTTAGTTCTGTTCCTACTAATAATGATTTAGCTAATATGGCTAATCAGTACGGCGCCAAAATAAGAGACGATTTCCAAATACTAGAGCAGGATTTTTCGGAAAGCATTAAAAGATATAAGGAAAATATATCTAATGAAATGTCTGGCTTTAGAAGCGAGTTTAATGACAGAATAGCTAATATAAAGGATTTGGCTGAAGCTTTGCAGCTGGAAAGAGATAGATTAATGTCTGAAATAGATGATATTAAATCCAGATATGAAAACGGAAATATTTATTCTGATGAAGCTTTAAGCAGTATGGAAGGAGACAGAGAGAGACTTTTAAATGAGTTTATAAGCTTCAGAAAATCTATAGTTGAGCTTATAAAAGAACAAGATGAAACTATGAGTATGTTTAATCAGGAGAAGCTTAATATTATTGACAGTATAGAGGCTTTGAAAAATCAAATTTCATTTGATACTATAAGCAGAGATGATGTTGTTTCTATGATTGAAGATGAGAGAAAACAGATTTCCGAAATGTTTGAAAGCATTCAAAACGATTCTATAGACACGGATTTCAGATATCTTACAGATGCTTTTAGAGATGATATAATAAAAGTATTTGAAGAATCTAATGATGAGTTTAGAAATCGTATAGAGGCTAGAATAGTTCATTTTGAAGATGTTTATGCTTCTCCCGATAAAATAAAAGAGTTCTATAAAGATGCAATACTTTCTGAGGTGGATAGTTTAAGAAATGAAGCCATTTTAATGCTTGCTTCTATTAATGATAAAGTGGAAAGTGCAAAAGATAATATTGATATGCTTGAAAATGATAAAGTTAAAAGCATAATTAATAAAATAGATGAAGCGGAGAATAATATAAACTCTTTGGTGAATACTATAAAAGCCAATATTAAGGAACATGAAAACGAACTTAGAATGCTTAGTCAGTCTCAGAAACATATATCTCAGGAAGTGGAAACTGTAAGAAAAGAGAGAGAAGCTCTTATGGATATGGTTAAAAACTCTGATATTAATATAAGAAATAAGATTAACGGATTAACAAGCGCAGTATCAGAAGCTGCAGATATTGCTTCATTAAAAATTGCAGAAAAAGAGGCAGAGTTCGTAAATAAAGTTAAAGAAGCTGAGGAGTATATTAGCTTATTGTCAAATAAAATAACGGAAGAAAATAATAATTCTTTAAATAAGGCAAGAGAAGATATCAGCGGCTTAATTGCTTCATTTAATGAGGCTGTAATAAAAGAGACTAACGATTTAACGCCTCATATAATGACTACCGTTCAGAGTTTTATTAATAATGAAATGAAGAAATTTGATAAATTTTCAGATGTCAGAAGCGCTGTGGAATCCATTGAAAATGATATCAATAATAAAATAACGGATGCATTCGTTAATATGAGTAAGCGTCTTGAAGATGATATTGCCGAGTTCAGAAAGAAAATAGATACATATCAGGAAGAGTTTATAAGCGAGTTAAAAATGTCTGTAAATATTGAGGGCGACAGAGCGGTTGATGAGATTAAATCTATGCATAATAATGAAGTTGCCAAGTTAAAGGATATGTATTTAACTACGGAAAAATTCTATACCGACAGACAGGAAAAAAATTATGAAGATTTTTCTAAATTATTTGAAGCAGCATATAAAGAGTATAATGAAAAAATAGAATCTCTGCATACTCAGTTAGATGATACTAAAGTCAGTATTGAAGATGCTGTTGCGGATTTAAAACAGTCTTTGAGTATAAAAGATGAGTTTTTAGCTTCCGTTGAAAATAATAAAGAAAAGCTTGAAGCTGTTGAAGAGCAGATGAATAATCTTCAAAATGAATTTGCTCCTTCTATAGAGAAATTAAAATCTATAATAGAAGAAAAAGCTTTAGAACTTCAGGATAAAGTAAATGTATATTCTAAGGATATAGAAGTTCAGGGAGAAAAATTTAATTCCAGATTGGAAGAATTATCTAATAATGCTAAATATACAATAGAAAATAAAATTTCAGAATTTGATTCTATAATAGAAAATGTTTCAAATAAAATAGATGTTCTTTTAGAAGAAAAGAACTCCGAATTTGATGCATTAAAAGCGCATTATGAGGGACTTTCAGAATCTTTAACATCATTGAAAGAGTCTATATCTGAAGCGGTTAATATCAGAATAGCCGAAGCGAATAATATTATAGAAGAAAATGTTCAGACTATAGAAGATAATACCAATGAAAAGTATGAAAAATATATAGCAAGATTAAATTCTAATTTAGAGCAGACATTATCTCTTTTAATGAATGATGCTAAAGAACATATACAAAATGCTAAACTTGAGATAATCAAAGCTCATAATGATAATTTAGATGAATATGATGGAAGAATTGCAGGTATGAAGAATATTCTATCGGCTTTGGAAGATGATATGGCAAAATATTCCTCCGAAATAGATGCTAGAATTGATAAAATTAATTTAAGCTATGATGAGAAGACAAATGTAATACTTAAAGATTTTGAAAATAGAACTGATGATTTAAGACTTAAGTTAAATGATGCTGTTGAAGCCATCAATAAAATGCTTGAATCAAAAACTAATGATATTTCTTTAGAGTATGATGCCGTTAAATTAAAAATAGATGATATAGCTGAAGATATAGAAAAGTATATGAATACCGTAAAAGTATTTGATAATGCTCAATATATGGCAGAATCTATAAAAGATGATGTGGCTAAATTATCTTCTATGGTTGAAGATACTAAGGCGCAGACGGCAGAGATGAATAAAACTATTTCCGATTTTGATAATTTAAAGAAAATGCATCATGAAATATTGAATTATGCTGAAAATATTAAAACGGAAAAAGATACTTTAGAAGATACCCGAGAAAAATTAAATATGCTTATGGAAATGTCAGGAGAAATTCAGGATAAATTTGTAAATATAGCTGAAAATAATGCTATGATAGAGCATGCTGAGGAAGGAATACAGGTTGTTATAGATATAGCATCGCAGATAGAAAATAAACTTTCAATTATTAAGGATAAGGAAGAATATGCAGATGATATATTACAGCAGATAAGAAAAGCTGAAATAGAAACTGAAACCATACTTGAAAGAGTGGACAGCATAAAAGCCGCTATGATTGATGCTGAAGATACCAGAAAAAACTTTATGGATAAAATTTATTCTCTTGAAAGAGATATGGCTAAAATAGATAAGAATGATAAAAAAGTTCAGCTGTTTATTTCTAAATTGGAAGAACTTAATATAATAATTGATGAAATACAAAATCAAAGAGAAAATCTTATCTATATGAAAAATCAGTATGATGATTATGATAAAAATATAGTAAAAAATCTTGAGAGAGCCGAATATTTTGTCAGATATTTAGAGACATTATTGGATAATGCAGATAAATATATGTCTGATAAGAGCATAAAATCAGGCGCTAAAAGGGATAAAATAGACAGCAAAAAAGAGGAACTTATAATTAAGATGTATAAACAAGGCTGGAAGCCCGATGATATAGTTAAAAATACTTCATATTCAAGGGAAGAGGTTGAGAGAACTATAAAAACTTGGAAAGACAGGCAATCCAGAGGATAAGTTTCTTCTTAAATAAAAACAGTCTGTAGATTTATTTATAGGCTGTTTTTTATATCAAATTCCCCACCATTGGGAAGCATTTGGCTGATATGCCCATCTATATGAATTATTCTGCATTAAAATTTTTACAAGCTGATTTCCATTTTTAAATATGTAAAGACCATTCTTGGAGTATACGGCATTGCTGTCAAAATATGAATCATTTGTATTTGTAATGATAATAACAGCGTTAAAATTAGTCTGATATCCGAAATATTGAACCAACCAGTTTGAATTTGCAGTAATTATATTATTATTTATATTTCCCACATTCTGTCCTCCCGCAGTTAATGTGTTTCCATTTCCTGTTCCCTCTTGTCTAGGTATTACAGGAAGTATATAATTTATAGGCGTTTCTATATACTTTTTATCAACTAAATTATTTGTGCCGTATGCCGTAACGGATATATAATATAATGTATTATTATTAAATGTATAATTAGGAATTTCTATAGTATAGTTTGTTCTTATATGATTGCTTCCAAGTATTGTTGGGAGTATTCCGTTACTGTTTTTTATGGCATCATTAGTTTGTACAAGGTTGGGAGATGCGCCCGCATATATATTAAACCCCGCAAAATCTGAAGCTATTATACCCGACCAAAATGTTATGCTTACTTTATTATCGCCGGGTATTGCCTGCACATCATAAGGGGCATTGTATTCATCAACTACGGTTATAAGTTCTTCATTACAAGATATAAGTAAAAAAGCCGTTATTACAGCAAATAATAATATTTTCTTCATAAATTAATAGCTTAATACATCAGCAGCAGTTTGACGGCAGTAATCAACTACGGCATTATTAGCGCTTACACTCCTTACATATATTTTTCCGTAATAGGATTTATTATCTTCAGTTATCTTTATTAAGTAAAGTCTATTGGCTGTTACTTCTAAATTATCATTTCCATAACCGTTTTCAGGAGGTATTGTGATATCGTATAAAGAATTTGCAGGATGCCTCATCATACTTCCATTTACAGCATTTTGAAAATATAATATATTTCCTATACTTATTAATTTGGCTAAATTTCTTCCTTCAATATTTATATCATTGCTTACAGATACAAGTTTATTTATAACTTCAGGTCTTGGGGTTGCCATTTTTGCAAAATTATCATAATAATAACTTTCTAACTGAGGTGTAATTTGATAAGATGATACCCATACATATATTGGTATTCCGTTATTTAAATCTTTATTCTCCAATGTATATATATCCGTATTATTAGTGGAATAATAACTTCCCCTTTTAATAGTAAAAGTATATTTTTTTATAGTTTCAGATTTTGTTTCAGTCATAGTAGGAAGTACCTTCTGCTGATTATATAATTTATATTTTTTTGGATTGGTTTTGTCTCCGAAATATATATTGTATCCGCTGAATGAAGCTTCATTATTTTGAGCTTCAAATTCAACTATTAGTTCATGGTCTTTCGGTATAATTTTAGTTATATAAGGCTGATTCAATTCAAGTATTATGCCTGTAACATCGGGAAGACCGCATGAAATCATTAAGAGTGAAGATATTATTATAATAAATAATTTTAATGCATTCATAATATAATATAATTTACTTTTATTATTTATTTGTGCTTCCAAATCCGCCTTCTCCTCTTTTAGTGTCTGAAATAGAATCTGTTTCTTCAAAATATATTTTTTCCACTTTTGCAAACACTATTTGAGCTATTCTGTCACCATGATTAATGGTAAACGGAGTATCTGTTAATGATGCCAATATAATTTTTAATTCGCCTCTGTAATCACTGTCTATAGTTGCAGGCGAGTTTAAGCAGAATATTCCGTTTTTTAATGCTAAAGAGCTTCTGCTTCTTATCTGAGCTTCATATCCTTCGGGTATTTCTATAAAAAGTCCTGTAGGAATCAGCACTATATCGTTCTTTTTTAAAATAATAGGATTTTCTATATCGGCATGTAAATCCAGTCCTGACGATCCATGCGTCTGATATTCAGGAAGAGGATTTTTAGATTTATTAATAATTTTTACTTTAAGCATTATATTCTCCGATTTTTTTCAGCTGAATACGATTATATTATTATCTAAATAAGAAAGCAAGTATCATTATAATAATAAGTGCCGTAATGCCCTGTATAAAAGTAGCTAAAGTTCTGGCTTTATATGCATCTTTTATTTTTAATCCAGATAGTTCAACAACAATCCAAAAATAACTATCATTAGCATGCGAAGCTATCATAGAGCCTGCCCCTATAGACATTAATACTAATATCTGAGATATTACTGTGTCAAATCCCAATGTTTTAAGTAAAGGAGCAAAAAGAGTAGCAACGGTAATTACTGCTATTGTAGAAGATCCTAATATTATTTTTAAAGCAGATGCCATAATAAAAGGAAGTATCAATCCCATATTTAATGAAGAGAATATATGTCCCAGTTCGGGTATAATTTTAACTAATTTGGTAGACTGCAGAATCTCGGCAAAAGCTCCGCTCGCTCCTACTATTGCCAATATGCTTCCTGAAGATCTTATACCGTCTCCTATCCACATAGATATCTCTTCTTTATTAAATTTATGAGTAAGAAGAAGCGAAAATAAAAAACCTATGAATAATGCCATAGAAGGCTCGCCTAAAAATATAAATATATTTTTTATTATTCCGTCACTTAAATTAAAAGAATCAAATCTGACAATACTTCCCACAGCCATTAATATTACAGGCACCGCTATAGGAGCTAATGATTTCCAAGCGGAAGGCAGACCTCCCATATCACTTATTAAGGTTTCATAAGCTGGAGATTTATCAGGATAATTTGGTTTGGTTATATATTTTGATATAAATATTCCATACAAGGCGCCTATTAATGAAGTAGGAATTGCCACTATTAATCCTATAATTATAATAGTTAATAAATGCGCCTCAAGACCGAACAGATTTACAACAGCGGTAGGTCCAGGGGTTGGAGGAATTAATGCATGAGAGGCATACAGTCCCGTAGACAGCGCAACCGACAATGCCACAGGAGAAGCTCCGCTTTTTTTAGCTAAAGATTTTCTGAGAGGCGTTAATATTAAGTATCCTGAATCGCAGAATACAGGTATTGATACTATAAAGCCTAATATATTTATTGCTAAAGCAGGATGAGATTTTCCTACCACTTTTATAACTATCTCTCCAAGTTTTAAAGCCGCACCGGACATTTCCAATATATTTCCTATTATGCTTCCAAGAACTATTATTATTCCCACATTAGCCAAAGCCTTTCCGAAGCCTTTACCTATTAAAGAAGATATTTCTTTTATATAGTTTGTATCTTTATTGAAAGGAATATTAAGAGTAAAAGCCAGAAATATGGCTACTAATAACATAGCTATGAACGGATGAACCTTAAACTTAATAGTTAAAATCATAACTGCAATAATGGATATTGCAAGCATAACTATTGCAAAATAACTAATCATTAAACATCCTTTTATAGTTTTTGTATTGCTAATATGAATAAAAATTATGAATTTCTAGTCTTCTTCAGGAACTTCGGCATGAATATAACCTTCTTCAAAAAAGTATATTAATTCTTTTTCTGCATTTTTTGCGGTTTCTTCCATACCTTCTTCATATTCTATTTCCAGAATAATATTTGCGCCTTGAAATGCCCCAAGTCCCATAATATTAAATACGCTTTTTGCATCTGCCCTCACTCCGTTATAAAGCAGAAATATTCCTATATTTGAATAATCGCTTTTACTGGAAATTTGAGATAAAACGCCTGCAGGTCTTAAATGCATTCCATTTTTGCTTTTGATTGTGACTACATTTGTTAATGTCATTATATACCCTGAGATTTTATTGTGTGTTTATTATACTATATATATTTATATTTTTCAAGTTTTTTATTTTTAGTATTATGAGCTGCCGTTTTATAACTTCAAAGTTTGGTATAATAAAATTTGCTTATTAATATTGATAAAAGCTTTTTTTATTAAAAAATTATGTTATAATATTTTAACTTTTTTTAAGGATAAAAGTATGTCTAATAATTCTATAGAGATAAGAGGCGCTAAAGAACATAATTTAAAAAATATATCTCTTTCAATACCCCATAAAACCCTTACTACTTTGACAGGAGTTTCAGGAAGCGGTAAAAGTTCTCTTGCATTTGATACTATTTTTAAAGAGGGGCAGAGAAGATATTTAGAATCATTGTCAGCTTATGCAAGACAGTTTTTAGGGGTTATGGCTAAGGCTGATGTTGAGCATATAGAAGGATTATCACCAACTATTTCTATTGACCAGAAAAGCGTTAATAAAAATCCCCGCTCCACAGTAGGCACGGTCACGGAGATTTATGATTTCTTCAGATTATTATTTGCAAGACTTGGAACACCTTACTGTTCTAAATGCGGACATAAAATTTCTAAGCAAAGCGAAGATCAGATAGCTAAGTCTGTATTAAGAGAGTTTAAAGATAAAAGAATTTTAGTTTTAGCGCCTATTGTAAGAGATAGAAAGGGAGAGTATAGAAAAGAGATTGAAGATGTAAAACTTGCAGGATATCCTAGAATAAGAATAGATAATATAGTTTATAAATTTGATGAAGATGAAATACCTGAACTTAAAAGATATGAAAAACATACTTTGGAAATAGTTATTGACAGGATAAAAGCTGAAGATAAATATTTATCAAGAATTACTGATGATATAGAAAGAGCAGTAAATATAACAAAAGGATTGGTTGCATTTTACGAAGAGCATGAAAAAATAAGCAGTGAAGATTTGCAAATAAAAAATACTGAAAATCTTAAGGAAGAAACTAAAACAAAAAAGAAAAAAATAAAAATGAGCAGGCAGTTTGAAATAGATAAATATTATAAACTCTATACAACAGAGAGATCATGCGCAAACTGCGGACATTCCATTGCAGATATTGAGCCTAATTTATTTTCATTTAATAATCCTATGGGAGCATGCACTGTATGCGGAGGACTTGGAGTTGAGCATATATTTACGGAAAAGCATATTTTAAGAGATGAAAACTTAAGCATTTATGACGGAGCATTATCCTGTTTTGTTGATAATCATATAGGTTTTGATATGGAGTACGGTATTGACGAACTTGAAGCCATTGCCGAAGTTTATAAAATAGATTTAAAAAAAACTTGGAAAGATCTAACTAAAACTGAAAAGAAATATTTGCTTTACGGTACAGATAAAGAGATAAAATGGAAAAAAAGATTTTGGTATCACAGCAAAATTGTGGAGGAGAGAATACCCGGTATTTTAGACAGATTGAAATATGATTATGAAACTTATAAAATGAGCTATTATGCCAATTTTATGGACGAAGTTGAATGTCCTAAATGTAATGGAAAAAGAATCAATGAAGATGCTTTATCCGTAAAGTTCAATGGAAAAACTATAGCCGATTTTTCTAAAATGACTATAGAAGATTTATATAATTATTTTACTAAATTAAAATTAAAGCCGAGTGAGGAAATTATAGGCATTCCTATAATAAAGGAAATAATTTACAGATTAACATTTCTGGTAAAGGTAGGATTAACTTATTTAACAGTAGAGCGTTCTTCCCCCACTCTTTCTGGAGGAGAATCCCAAAGAATAAGACTTGCATCGCAGATTGGAAGCGGACTTGAGGGCGTGCTTTATGTTCTTGACGAGCCTTCAATAGGACTTCATCAATCTGATAATAAAAAATTAATTGAATCATTAAAAACGCTTAGAGATAAAAATAATACGGTTATAGTTGTGGAGCATGATAAAGAAACAATGGAGGAATCCGACTTTTTAATTGATATAGGACCTAATGCGGGAGTTAATGGAGGCGAGGTTATAGGAATAGGCAATTATGAGGAGTTCTTAAAATCTGACAGATCTTATACGGCAAGATATTTACGGGGCGATGATAATATAGAGATTCCTAAGCAAAGAAGAGAAGGAAACGGAAAGTTCTTAAAAGTAATAGGAGCCAGTCAATTTAATCTTAAAAATATAGATGTTGAGTTTCCTTTGGGATTATTTATTGCTGTTACAGGACTTTCGGGAAGCGGCAAATCTACTTTAGTTGAAAATATTTTAATGAGGGCTTTGCATAATCATTTTTACGGCAGAACTTTAACTGAAGGAAAATATAAAAAAATAGAGGGTCTTGAAAATATTGATAAGGTTATAGAAGTTGATCAGTCTCCTATAGGAAGAACGCCGAGAAGCAACCCTTCAACATATACAAAAGTTTTATCTCCTATAAGAGATCTATTTGCAGCCACAAAACTTGCAAAAATGAGGGGATACGATAAAGGCAGATTTTCATTTAATGTTAAAACAGGAAGATGTCCTACCTGCGAAGGGGCGGGAGTTATAGAATTAGAGATGCAGTTTTTATCAAATGTATTAGTTCCATGCGAGGAATGTGCAGGAAAAAGATTTAATGCGGAAACTTTGGATATTAAATATAAAGATAAAACAATATATGATGTTCTTGAGATGAGCGTTTCAGAAGCTGTTAATTTTTTTGACGGTATAACTTCAATAACAAGAATATTAAAAATAATGGAGGATATAGGACTCGGATATATAAAATTAGGGCAGCCCTCCACTACTCTGTCGGGAGGCGAGGCTCAAAGAATAAAATTGGCAAGCGAGCTTCATAAAATATCTACAGGAAATACTTTATATATATTGGACGAACCTACTACAGGGCTTCATTTTGAGGATATAAAAAAATTATTAAAAGCATTGGACGGGCTTGTTGAGAAAGGAAATACTGTTTTGGTTGTTGAGCATAATTTAGATGTTATTAAATGCGCCGATTATATTATAGATATGGGACCTTTAAGCGGCGATAAGGGAGGAAGAGTTATTGCTTTAGGAAAGCCTGAAGATATTATAAATGTGAAAGAATCTCTTACTGCTAAGGAGCTTAAAGAAATATTAAAACCTTCAAAAAAGAAAAAGGAAATTATAAAAAAGAAAAATACAAATAAAGAAGAAAATACTTCGCTTATTATAAAAGGAGCCAATAAACATAATCTTAAAAATATAAGCTTAATTTTACCTAAAAATAAAATTAATGTTGTAACGGGAGTATCAGGAAGCGGTAAAACTTCTCTGGCATTTGACACTATATTTAAAGAAGGACAAAGAAGATTTGTTGAATCTCTGTCTACCTATGCCAGAAGATTTTTAGGAAGATTTGAAGATGCTGATGTTGATAAAATAGATGGTTTAGCCCCTGCTATTGCAATAGATCAAAAAAATGTAAGCAGAAATCCCCGTTCCACAGTTGCAACTGTTACAGAAATTTATGATTATTTCAGACTTATTTTTGCAAGGGTATCAAAGCCACATTGTCCTTATTGTAATGATAAGTATACTTTAAAAGCCGAAACTCCGTCGGTACTTGCAACGGAAATAGCAGATACTATGAATTTGCATAAACTTATGATAATATCTCCGTTATATCACAGCTCATTTAATCATAGATTTGCTTTTTATGATAATGATGTTAAGAATATTAAAAAGATTATAGAAAAAACCAGAGAAGCTGGATATATCAGAATGCAGATTAACAATAACAATTATGTTATAGATGATATTACCGAAGAGGAAATTAATTTACTGTCAAAAGAAGAAATATATTCCGTAGGCATAGTAATTGACAGAATAGTTTCAGGAAAGGATAAAAGAGCCAGAATTGCAGATGCAATTGAAAAAGCTATGGATTTGTCAAACGGAGTGGTGCATATAAAAGCTTCGCATGGAATAATTATAAAAGAAAGCTTTCATACAAAATTCCCCGCCTGTCTTCTTCATGGCATATTATTTGATTTTGAAGTTACGCCAAGACATTTTTCATTTAATTCTCATTGGGGATACTGCACAGAGTGCAAAGGGCTTGGAAGCAAACCTTCATTCAGTATAGATTTAGCTGTAAAAGACAGTACAAAACCTTTATTTGACGGAGCATTAGATACTTCTATTCATAATATGTTTTCAACCCAAGGCAGGCATCATGCAGATTTATTATTCAGATTTTTAAAAAGAAACTCAATAACAAAAAAAAGTTTATATCAAATTCCTTTCAATGAACTTGATAAAAAAGTTATAGATGCGGTATTTTTTGCAGGCGATTATTCTATAGGAAATGTTATAACTCATCTGCATTCTAATAATGATATTACAAGCGAAGATTATTCAGAGTGGAAAGATAAATCATTCAGCAAATTTTTTATTGATGAAAAATGCGGCTCCTGCGGCGGCGAAAGATTAAATGAAATAATGAGAGCCTATACCATACAAGATAAAAATATAAGTCAGGTATGCGCTATGACGGTTGAAGAGGCAATTAATTTTTTTGAAGAACTTCCTAATCTTTTAAGCGATAGAGAAAATACAATATCAAAAGAAGCCGTAAAAGAAATAAATACAAGGCTTAGTTTTTTATATAAGGTGGGACTTAATTATTTATCATTGAATAGAAAATATGCCACTCTTTCAGGAGGCGAAGCTCAGAGGATAAGGCTTGCAAGTCAATTGGGCTCTAAACTTACAGGTGTTTTATATGTGCTTGATGAACCTACAGTAGGACTTCATCCCAGAGATACGGATCATTTGCTTTATACATTAAAGGAATTAAGGGATTTAAAAAATACTCTTGTGATAGTTGAACATGACAGAGATACTATGAAGGCGGCTGACAATATTATAGATATGGGACCTTATGCAGGAACTTTCGGCGGAGAAGTAGTTTTTCAAGGCAAGTATAATGATATATTAAATTATGATAAGTCTCTTACAGGAAATTATTTAAGCGGGGAAAAAAAAGTATTTGAGAAAACAGAAATAAGAAATGAAGAAACAGAATGCATAAAGTTAAAAAATGTATCTACAAATAATTTAAAAAATATTGATGCGGATATACCTTTAAAAAAGATAGTCATTGTTACAGGAGTATCTGGAAGCGGTAAATCGTCTTTAATAATAGATACTCTCTACCCTGCTCTGAAAAAACGCAGACTAAATCAATATTCTAAATTTGAAGACATTGATATACCAAGTATTGTTTCAGATGCTGTATTGGTAGATCAAATTTCAATAGTAGGATCTATAAGAAGCACATTGGTAAGCTACAGCAAAATATTTGATAAAATCAGAAATATATTTGCTAAAACTAATGCGGCAAAAGCAAAGGGATTTTCTGCGGGAAGATTTTCATATAACGGCAAAGACGGAAGATGCAGTATATGCGAAGGTAAGGGAATAAGAAAGATTTCTATGCATTTCTTATCGGATATGGAAATAGTATGCGAAGCCTGCGGAGGAAAAAGATATAATGATGAAACTTTATCCGTAAGATTTAAATCTCTGAATATAGCCGAAGTATTAGAATTAACTGTTGATGAGGCAGCAGAGTTTTTTGATTTTGACAGATCTATTCTTAAAACACTTTCTATAATGAGCGAGGTAGGACTTGGATATATAAAACTCTCTCAAAGACTTGATACTTTTTCAGGCGGAGAACTTCAGCGTTTAAAACTTGCATCAGAACTTTCAAAAAAACAAGACGGCGAGCACATAGTTTATATATTTGACGAACCTACAACAGGACTTCATTTTGATGATGTTAATAAACTTCTTATAGCTTTAAATAAATTAGCAGAAAAAGGACACAGTGTTATTATAATAGAGCATAACCCTGATGTTATAAAAGCTGCAGATTATATAATAGATTTAGGGTTGGATGGAGGCATTAACGGCGGAGAGATAATTGCAAAAGGCACTCCCGAAGAAATTTTACAGATGAAAAAAGGCTATACTTGGAAATATATTTAAGAGAAATAATTATTAATTACTTCTCTTAAATTAAGATAATATTATTATTCAAATATTGTTTTATATTCATCTTTTAAATAAGGATTTATTTCTTCAGCCGAAATTAATACTTTAGTCTCTCCCATAGCATAAGGTCCTATTTCATATATTCCCCAAGTAAATACCAATCCTTTTGGAGCAATATAAAAATTATTGTTTTCTAATGAAAGATCATTTAAATCAAAATAAGAGTTTTCATCTCTTCCTTCTATTTTTAAAAGCTTATCTTTTATTAAATTAATAAGTTCTGTATCTTTTAAGTCTTTTATAATATCTTCTATTTTTATTTTGTTTCCGTTATCTAATGAATAAACACTGTATACTGTAGCATAATTGCCATGTGCTCCTCCCGTGTATTCATAAATAAATCTGTTTATAGAAACAAATTTTCTGCTTAAATAGTTTATAGCGTATTCGCTTAAATCTATGATTGTATCATATATATAATCGGAGTCTGCCCATTCATTATATGAGCTATTCATTTCATTGCTTATTATATTTTCAGTTTTTAATGATGATTCTAAATTATTAAAAAAAGCCGCATATTTTACTGAAAACTCTTTATTTATATCCAAATTGATTTTATTTATGCTTTCTGAATTATTATGATTATTTAAAAAGAATATGGAATTTTTATATTCAAATATTTTATCGCTTCCGTTAGGCGAAATATTTGTATATGAATATTCAATTATTCTGGCGCCAGTTACAGGAGTTTTCGCTGCTTTGAATATTATTTCTTTATTATCTATTTTGGCATTAAAAGGATATGATGCTTTCAGAAGGTTTCCCTCAAGAGTTTTATCATTATAAGAGACTGCATATAAGCTTCCCTGATTAATTTCTCCTATTCTTGTTATGGTGAATAATGTTGAGTTTTGATTGGAATCTGTATATGTAATTATTCCTAAATTATTAGTATTATATGTTATAGAAGAACTTATATATTCTCCTTCATCAGATACTAAATATAAAGTATCATAATTATAAATTTTTTCATTTTCAGATAATTTAATATCAATATATATTTTCTCATTATCTGAGTTTTTATTATTCTGATTGCCGCAGGAAACTAATAAACTGAATATTAATAAATAAAAAATAGCCTTCATTTTATCCTCTTTTTTAAAGAGTATTAAATATACAACAAATCATAATTTTTTATGTAAAATATTTAATTAAAATAATTAAAAAATAAACTATGCAGCCGCTTTATATGCATATTGTTTTTTTGTATATTTTATGTTATTGTTATGATATATGTAATCTATGCATATTAGGTCTGGTCTGGTCTGGTCTGGTCTGGTCTGGTCTTTTATTATATTCTTTATAAAGTCAGCTATTCTTTCAGAACTTTTTCCATCACATGCCCCTAAATGATTTTCTTTGAATACTTTGTAATTAGGGTGATCTATTGATGCATCTCTTAAAGCCTTTAATATATCTTCTGCTTTTCCGCTTTCTACTATTTCGCCAGGCAGATCTTTTCTGTAATCTATAAAAAATCCTCTTTCATATTTATCTATATCATCAGCGGCAAAAACTACAGGTTTATTCAATAATAACCCTTCCATAAATGCCGATGAATAATCTGTCATAATAACATCGCTGATAATAAGCAAATCTAATATATTATATTCAGAAAAATCTAAAATATTATTATTATTAATATTTTGCATATTAATAATATTATCTTTAGATTGATTATTATTAATTCTTGATATAAGAAACGGATGTAATTTAAAAATAAATACTTCATTATCATAAAGCAGTTCACTTAATTTTGTTAAATCTAAATTAGATTTAAATATAAATTCATTAATTATCTCTTCTCTAAAAGTTGGACAGTAAAAATATATCTTTTTATTTTTTAAATCAGGATTTTTATTATAAAATTCTGTTTTTACATTATTTATATAATTTTCATCAAATAAATTATCTGTTCTTGAGACTCCTAATGATATAAATTTATTAATATCAGTTAGAAAATTATCAGAATAGATTTTATTGCAAATATTTCCAGAGGTTATAAAATAGTCAAATTTGTAATAGAAATCTGCAGAATCGTTTCTTCCAGGTCCAATTTTTTTAAATACTCCGCAGGCATGCCATAAATTTATTAAAATTTGATCTTCAAATAAATGATCATTTGTGATATATGTATCTATATTAATTACTACAATTTTAGAAGATAGTATAGCAATAAAATTTTTTAAACCAAGATCGGAAAATAATTCAGGAATTTTTTTAAACCTAATTATTTTATAGTTATATCCATGAAAATATTTGTATAAATTATCCATATCAGAATTATGTACTAACTGTAAAAAACATATATCATATTTTTTCAGCATATTTTCTTTTTGAAGTTCAGATATGCTCTCTTTTATATTAGAAATTGCATTATTTTGTATTTCATGTAGTTTTAATTCTTTTTCATATAATTTTGATTCTTTTTCATTTAATTTTTCTTCTAAAAGTTTTTTTGATTTTATAGATATTTTTATTCCGAATATTGCAATTATATAAAAACATCTATCAGTAGTAATTTCAAAAAGTTTCATTTTATTAATCATCCTTAATATATTAATTAAGCTTTACTTCTATAACATTACCTGATAAATTTGATTTTAATAATGACAATGTATCATTAGCAACTATATATGGCGGTAATAAAGTTGTCTTGTCTTCTATACCGAAATTTTTTGTTCTCATAGGAGTATCTGTTCTATGCGGACAAACACAATTGACCTTTATATCAAAATCAAACCATTCTTCAGATAAAGCCTGAGCAAAATTTACTATAGCAGATTTGCTTGAAGAATATATACTGTAATCCATTCTTCCTAATGTATAAGAGCTTGATGTAAATAATATTAAATGACCTTTACTTTCCTTTAAATATTCAAATGATTCTTTAGAACAAATTACGCTTCCTTTATAGTTAATATCTATTTGTTCAAAAATATCTTCATAAGAAGCACTATATAAGCTTTCTTTTTTTAATATAGAAGAACATATTATAACAGAGTCTATTTTTCCGTATTGATTATAAAAATCCTTGAAAGCATTTTGAACATCTTCCAATTTTCTTATATCACAGTTATTTGTTCTGCTGTATGATTTTATATTGGCATTATATTTAGAAGCCGTTTCTGCTATAGATTTCCCTATGCCTGAACTGCCTCCGAAAATTATTATATTCTTATTTTTTAAAAAACTAAAATCTTCATTTTTTATTTCTAATTTCTTTATTTGAAATAATTTTTCTAATAAATATAAATCTTCAATATTAGTTAATTTTATATTTGAAAAAGAACCATTTACAACATAAACTTTTGTATTAGGCAGATAATTTAATACAACTTTGCAATCATCTGTTACTTGAAAATTTTTATCTTTTAATGCTGTTTCATAAGCTTCTTTTAAAGTTTTTATCTTGAAGCATTGAGGAGTTTGTCCTAAATACATTTTTTTTCTTAAAGGGATTCTATCTATTAAATTATCTTCCACTTCAATAATTGTATCTGAGGCAGCAACTGCAACATCCACAGCATCATAATTAGATAAAGCTTTTATACAGTCATCTATTATAGAATGAGATAATAAAGGTCTTACAGCATCATGTATGATTAAATTACTTTCTAATTCATCATTATATGATTCTAATGCTGATAAAGTAGATAAATACCTTTCTTTTCCTGCACATAGAATCTTTTTTACTTTTTTATATGCTGCTTTATGTATCAATTCATTTATATAATAATGATTTTCTTCCTGAGCTACTATTGCTATTTCATCAATCTTTATATGTTTTTCAAAAATATCTATAGTATGTTCTAATATTGTCTTACCTGATATTTTTAAAAACTGCTTAGGTTTTTTTAATCCTGTTCTGGAACCTATGCCTCCTGCAAGTATTACAGCTATATTTTTACCCATATTATTTTTTTCCTCAAAATAAAATCATAATTCTAATGGACAAAAGTATTGATAAAATCAGCAATCCTTTCTGCACTATGTCCGTCGCAGGCAGACAAATGATTTTCTTTGAATACTTTGTAATTAGGATGATCTATTGATGCATTTCTTAAAGCCTTTAATATATCTTCTGCTTTTCCGCTTTCTACTATTTCGCCAGGCAGATCTTTTCTGTAATCTATAAAAAATCCTCTTTCATATTTATCTATATCATCAGCGGCAAAAACTACAGGTTTATTTAATAATAACCTTTCCATAAATGCTGATGAGTAGTCTGTTATAATAACATCAGATATTATTAATAATTCTATAATATCTTTATGCGACATATTTATTATATTATGGTTAGTTTCTTTTTTTTAAAAGTGTATTAAAATACAGTAAATCATTGTTTTTTATGTAAAATATTTAATTAAAATAATTAAAAAATAAACTATGCAGCCGCT
>NZ_CAJUPR010000013.1:159-45265 GCF_910588665.1 uncultured Brachyspira sp.
CAATAATATTATACTATAAAATATATTCTCTTTCCTATAAGAATCAATTGCTATTGCAAAACTTTTTTTATAATAAATATATATTAGTTTTTAAAAAAAATTATTTGATCATTAAAAATAAAATTATATATTTTAATATACGCTTTAAATATGCATGCATAATAACTCTTTTCTGCATATATATAATCTGATAAATATTTTTCATCAATTATATATCTCATAAATTAAAGGAGTTTTTTATGTACTTGGCGCCTGTAGGCTTAGTGGTTTATAATAGAATAGAACATACAAAAAGAGTAATTGAAGCATTAAAGAAAAATACTTTAGCCTCTGATACGGACTTATATATATTTTCAGATGCTCCAAGCAGAAAAGAAGATGAAAAAGCCGTTTTTGAAATCAGGGAATATATTAAAACGCTGAATGACGGATTTAAAAATGTTTATATATATGAATCTCAAAAAAACTTAGGCATAAAATATTCCACAATTAAAGCCGTAAATACAATATTTGAAAAGCATGAGTATTTTATCGGTTTGGAAGATGATATTGAAACTAATAAATATTTTCTTGAGTTTATGAATAATGCCTTAAATTATTATAAAGATGATGAAGATGTTATTTCAGTAACAGCATTTTCTCATAAGCATGCCACTGAAAAACATAAATATGATGTTATATTTACTTATGCTTTTCATAGCTGGGGCTGGGGTACTTGGAGAAGTAAATGGCAATGCATAAATTGGGATACATGCGATATTTCTTGGTATAATAAAAGCATTAAGCATAAAATATTAGGCTCTGTTTTTTCTTGGTTTCATTTACTGGCTGTAAAAAAATCGGTGAAGCATAATTATAAAAATAATTTATGGGATGTTTATTTTTCATTTATTATGTATAAAAGAAAAAAATTATGCGTTTGGCCTTCAAAAAAATCTTTTACAAATAATATAGGTTTCGACGGTACAGGATATCATAAGTTTAATTTTCATCATGGTTATTTTGAAATGAATTTAGATAATGATAATATGCATATAGAGTTTTCATCAGATAAAAAAATGAATTTTTTTGAATATTTAATTATATCTATAAAGATAGGAATATTCAGCTGGACTAAAGGATTTATAAGTATGTTTTTCAATAATTTTTTAAAAAAATAATAAACTATAATACAGACCATTTTTCAATCTTTATAACCCAAGCATTTGTTTTATTAGCAGCTTCAAGTCCTACTCTGCTGTCTTCAAATATAATGCTTTCTTTCTCGGACACCTTAAAATGCTCCATACATTTAAAGAATATTTCAGGGTCAGGTTTTTTATTTTCTATATCATCTCCAGTTAAAATTAAATCAAATAATCCGTTAAGGTTAAACTCTTTTAGTATGCCGTATACTCCGTTAGGAGAGGCGGTTGTTGCCAATGCCGTATATTTCTTATTTTCTTTTTTATCTTTATTTTCAATTAAAGTTTCTAACATAAAAGGATGCATATTAATCATATTAAGATTTCCTAAATATATTTCTTCTTTTTTGTTATGTATTTCTTCTATAAGCTGATTATTTTTACCGTCATCATCTGCAAGCTTATTCTTTAATTTTAAAATACTTCTTATAAATACTTTATAATGAAGCCCGAAACATTTATTATAATAATATTCTTTATCCAATTCTATATTAAATTGCTTTAAAGCATTGTAATATGAATAATAATTTAAGCAGGCGCTGTCTATCATAGTACCGTCCATATCGAATATCAAGAGCTTTATTTTTTCTAATTGAATCATTTTTTATTTCCATTTTGAAATTTAATATTAGTCAATTATATCATAATAAAATAAATAATTCCAATTTATAATAAAAATGCTATAATAAATATTATGAAAGATACTAAATCAAGAATAGAAAAAATTATTAAGCTTCTTTCTGAAGATCTTTATGAAAGAGAGGAAATAGCGGCATTAACTTTGCTTAGCGCTTTGGCAGGAAAGCCCGTGTTTTTATACGGTCCTCCGGGTACGGCTAAAAGTTTTATAGCAAAGAGAGTATCTTCGGCATTTAAAGATTCTAAATATTTCGGATATTTGATGCATAGATTCAGCACGCCTGAGGACATATTCGGACCTATTAGTTTAGAGGAATTAAAAAACGACAGATATGTCAGGAAAACAGAAGGCTATCTGCCAGATTGCGATTTTGCATTTTTAGATGAAATTTGGAAAAGCACTCCTGCAATATTAAATACGCTTCTTACAATAATAAATGAAAGAGTTTTTAAAAACGGTTATGAAGAAATAAAAGTTCCGCTTAAGGCATTGATTTCGGCAAGTAATGAAACTCCGCCAGAAGGACAGGGACTTGAGGCTTTATATGACAGATTTATTATGCGTTTAATGGTAAGCCCTATAAAAAATAAAAATAATTTTGAAAAAATACTTCAGAATACTGAAAGTCATTCATATATAGATATTGATGATGATTTAAAAATTTCATCAGATGAATGGATAAAAATAAGAAAAGAAGCAGGCAATATAAAGCTTTCAAAAACGGTTATTGATATAATTCATAATATAAAGCTTTCCATAGAAAAATTTAATGAAGATAATAAGAATATCGCAATATATGTGTCAGATAGAAGATGGCAGCATATTTCATATTTATTAAAAATGTCAGCATATTTAAGCAGAAAAAACGAGGCGGATATTTATGAAGCTTTTTTAATAGAATATTGCTTATGGAGCAGCGAAGAGCATATTGATGCTGTAAAGAAAATCGTTGAAAGCTCTATTAAAAAATCATGCCGTTTTTATAATGATAATATTAATGAATGGAGAGAAAACTTTCAAAAAATTCAGAAAAATATTGATGAAGAGTTTTATAATTTAGAAAAAAAATATGATACGGAAAATATTGATGATAAGCCGCATATAGCTAAAACTTTATCAGTAAATATAGATAAATACGGCAATAAGGGAGAAACAATAATTTATATACCTATAAAACAATTAGGAAAGAAAGGATATTTTTATCCGTTGGATATAGGGCGAAATCAAACCAGAAAATTCAGATGCAATTTTAACTCTTCTGATAAATGCACTGTTGAAATAAACTCAGCCTTATTTGCCAATGGTTTTTCTGCCGATATGCTTTCAAAAAATTATGAGTTTTTAGATTATGCAGAACCTGAATATTATATGAAGAAAACAAGTATGAAAAAGCAGACTAAAGAGAAAAAAGAAGAATATTTAAATCTTATAAACTCTCTGCTATTAAGTATTGAAAATATTATAAATACTTCAAAAAATAATTTTAATAAAAGTAAATCATATTCAAAGAGCGTTTTTATGCCCGGAGAAAAATTCTGCTTATATGAAGATATATTTAATTCCTATACGGCAGGTCTTGAAAGCGAAAAATTGGATGCCGAAAGATTAAAAAGCGAAATAGAAAATTATGAAGCAATTTAATATAGATTCTTATAACAAAGAGATAAATAAAACAGAAGTTATGGCTAGAGGCTTATTTTACGGCTCTTTTAACAATATTGATGATGACAGATTGAAAAATGAACTTGAAATAAAGATTACAAAATGGAAAAAAGATTTAGATACTTTTGTTCATGAAAATAATCCTTATAATGATAATAAAATAGAATTAGATATTGCATTAAAAAAACTAAAAAATAAATATGCATCCGAAGAGGATATATTAAACGATTTAAATAGCTTTAGTATTTTATCAAGTGATGCAAATACCGATTTTTGGAAAGATAAAATAAATAGCGGTTATAATTTAAATATTATTAAAAATAATATTGTTTCATTATGGGAAAAAAATTATAATATAAAAAATAATGATTGGCTTGTATATACCGTAAAAGAAAGAAGAAAAAAATTTATTAATGATATAGAATCTTGGATAATTTTATTAAAAAAATTAAAATATATGTCAAATATTTTAAGAATAAAAACGGGAGTATTATGGGATTTCAGAGCAGGAGAACTTGAGGAAAAGGATATATCTTTATTAAATAGATGGGTTGATTTTATTAATGAGTATAAAGATATAGAAATTATATGCGATACTATGGGAAAAAGAGCTGATGCTGAAAAATCTTTAACGAATATTGAGTTTAAAAATACATACAAATATACAAATAAGATGATAAGTTCTAAAGAAGAGATTGTCGGAATATATTTTGCAAAAGACATAGAAAATATTATTCCAGAGGAACTTTCTCTTTTATGCAATGAAAACAGTGAGAAGCTATTTAAACTAAAATATATAGAAAACAGACTTATGTGTTTTGATAAAAAAGCTTATGCATTTAATGAAAATGAATTTAACAGAATTAAAGCTGGATATAAAGAAGGCAAAGGAGATATGATTATATGCATAGACACAAGCGGTTCTATGAAAGGCATTAATGAATATATCGCCAAAGCCGTAATGTTTAAAATGGTTATGCAGGCTTTATCGGAAAACAGAAATGTTTATCTTATCAATTTCAGCACAGAAATATATTCATGCAGATTCAGCAGATATAACGGGATTGAAGATTTAATAAAATTTTTAAAGCTTAGCTACTATGGAGGATCCGATATATATAAGGCTCTTTATGAAGCAAATAGGATTATGAATACTTCAAGCTTCAAAAATGCCGATGTGCTGGTATTATCCGATTTTATAATGGAAGATATTCCTAATAATTTAGCTGCTATATGCTTAAGCCAGAGAAACAGGGGAAATAAATTTTTTGCAGTATCAATAGGAAAATTTCCATTCGGATATTCATATAGAAAAGTATTTAATAAGCATTGGATATTTGATATTGATAAAGGCATAAAAGAAATTTATTAATTTATAATTTTATTTGATTAAAATCATATATTTCGTCTTTGGACATAAATATATTTATGATTTTTTTTTCTCTTTCTATATTTTCAGTTGTGTATATATTTATTTTTTTTTGATTTCGCATATTAAGAATATTGTTTTTTTCTAAATATTTTTTTACGGATAAGGCTGTATAATAGGAAGGATCTATTATATTTTTTATTGAATTACTAATATCGGTTTTCAGTAAATTTTGTATATCGTTAATTATATGAGGATAATGAGTGCATGCCAGTATTAAAGTATCCGATTCTTTATCTATATTTTTTAAATAATTTTTCAGCACATCGAATCTGTTTTTATGACTATCCCAATTATTTTCTATCATAGGGCATAATTCTTTGCATATTACCTGAGTAACTTCAGCATTCCTGCTTTGTTGTGTTATTTTATCTTTGTATATATTTGAATGTATTGTAAACTCTGTGCCCATTATTGATATATTATTGTTTTTTGTATTATTCAAAGCTTCTCTTATGCCATTTGATATAACCTCTATTATAGGAATTTCATATTTCTGCTTTAAAATGTCATAAGCGCAGGCAGATATGGTATTGCATGCTATTATTAAAATTTTGCATTTTTTGCTTATTAGAAATTCCGTCATTTTCAATGTAAGATTTATTATTTCATCTTTTGATTTGTCTCCGTAGGGAATGTTGATATTATCTCCGATATATATATAATTTTCATTAGGCAGTATTTTTAATAATTGTTTTAAAACTGTTAATCCTCCAAAACCTGAATCAAAAATTGCTATCGGCATATCTGATATAGATGAATTAATATTCATATATTACCTTAATTTAAGCTGACTAAATCGGTATTATTATATAAAGTATTTATATAAAGTCAATAATATTGTGAAATAAACATTGTATTTTGTAATAAAATTACTTGTATATAAGTAAAAAATAGTGTATAATTTAATAATTGAAATTTATATAAATAGGAGTTTTTAATGAACAGCAGTATCATAGAAGCGCTACAAATAATGATCATAGGAATAGTCATTGTTGTATTGTTTTTAATCATATTAGTATATGTTATGAAGCTAGTTGCAGCTATAGTTGCTCAGGTAGATAAATTAATGCCTCCTCCTAAAACGGAAGCTGCTCCTTTACCTTCGGCAGTTCAAGCATCGGGTAATGATAAAATGACGGCTATTGCTATTGCTTTGGCGCATATTCATATCGCTAAAAAATAAAAAAGTTATATAATAGTAAAATAAGGAGAAATGATAATGGCTAAAAAAGAAATAAAATTTATGCTAACGGCATTCAGAGACGGTTTTCAATCCGTTTACGGCGCTAGAGTATTATCTAAAGATTTTATGCCTGCTGTAGAGGCATTTGTAAAAGCAGGCGTTACATATTTTGAATCGGGCGGAGGAGCTACTTTTCAAAGCGCATTTTTCTATAATAATGAAAATGCTTTTGATGTAATGGACACTTTCAGAAAAACTGTCGGTAATGATGTTAATTTACAAACTTTAGCCAGAGGGGTTAATGTTGTAGGTTTGGAATCTCAGCCTAGAGAAATGATAAAAATGCATGCTCAGTTATTTAAAAAGCATGGCATAACTACAATAAGAAATTTTGACGCTTTAAATGATGTAAATAATCTTATTTTCAGCGGAAAATGCATTAAGGAAGCAGGACTTAAGCATCAGGTATGCGTCAGTATGATGGCCTTGCCCCCTGGATGCGAAGGCGCTCATGATGCCGATTTTTATATTAAAGTATTAAAGCAGATTAAGGATAATGTTGATTTTGATTCCGTATGCTTTAAAGATGCTTCAGGCACTACCACTCCTCAAGTTGTTTATGATACAGTTAAAGAAGCTAGAAAACTTTTAGGTTCCGATATGCATATACAAGTTCATAGTCATGAAACTGCAGGCATAGGCGCTGTTCAATACAGAGCCGCTTTAGATGCAGGATGCGATTGCATTGACCTTTCAGCCGCTCCTGTATCAGGAGGTACCTGTCAAACCGATTTAATTGTTATGTGGCATGCCTTGAGAGGCACAGATTATACTCTTAATATAGATATAGATAAAATAAGAGAGGCTGAGGAAGTATTTAAAGACTGCATGAAAGATTATTTCCTTCCTCCTGAAAGCAGAACCGTAGAGCCTATGATTCCTTTTGCTCCTATGCCGGGCGGTGCTTTGACTGCAAATACTCAGATGATGAGAGACATTAATGTTATGAATAGATTCCCTGAAGTTATAAAAGCTATGACTGAGGTTGTTAAAAAAGGAGGATTCGGTACTTCCGTAACTCCAGTATCGCAGTTCTATTTTCAGCAGGCTTTTAATAATGTAATGCAGGGAAATTGGAAAAAAATAGCCGATGGTTACGGCAAAATGGTATTAGGTTATTTCGGCAAAACTCCTTCAGCTCCAGATCCTGAAATAGTAAAAATAGCAGGCGAACAATTAGGCTTGCAGCCTACAACAGAACTTGCTATGGATATAGATGATAAAAATCCTAAAAAAGGAAGAAAAGCCGCTGAACAGGCATTAAAAGATGCAGGCATAACAGATCTTTCCGATGAAAATGTATTTATAGCAGCCGCTTGTAAAGAAAAAGGCATACAATTTCTTAAAGGAGAAGCTAAACTCGGCATTAGAAAAAATGCAGGAGCTTCTTCTTCAGACGGTATTAAAGCTGCAGGTAATGAGGTTACAGTTACTGTTGGGGGGTCAAGCTACGGTATAAAAATAGAAAACGGAAAAGCTCTAGTTGATGGCGTAAGCTATGATTATACAATTAAAGACGGTATTGCTGCAGGCTCCGTTCAGTCATCAGCTCCTGCTTCAGGAGGTTCTGCTACACCTGTTACTGCAGGTTTGCCGGGTACGGTTCTTAAAATACTTGCCCCAGCAGGAACACAAGTTCAGGACGGTACTACTATATTGGTAGTGGAGGCTATGAAAATGGAAGTAGAAATAAAATCAACTATTAACGGCACGGTAAAAGAAGTTAAAGTTAAACCGGGCGATGCTGTAGTTGCAGGTCAGGAATTAGCTATTGTCGGCTAATAATTTATACCTGTCTTTAAGGAGATAAAAAATAATGAAAAAAATATTTTTAGTATTTGCACTTATCTTTATGACAGCATCTGTGGTGCTGCCTCAGGAAAGTACTGATAAACCTCTTAATATAAAAGATTCGCTTATTTCTTTAGTGAGAAATACAGCTTTTGGAGGACTATTTCCCAGAAGCGAGCAGGAAATAGCCGAAACTAAGATGAAAGCTGAAAACAGCAGGCAGGAAAAATATCAAACTAAATTAAACGATATTAAAGTAAAATCTGTACCTCTATGGCAGAATGCAGTAATGATTTGTGTGGGGCTTCTTTTAGTTTATCTTGCAATTGCTAAAGGATTTGAACCTCTTCTTCTTATTCCTATAGGTATGGGCGGAATACTTGCCAATATCCCTATTGCTAATATTGCCTCTTTGCCTATAGTGGAAATTATTAATGGAATACCTATAACTTTAAATAGCGGAGGCTTTTTAGGTCAGATTTATACTTTTGGTATTGAATCAGGATTATTTCCGTTATTTATATTTATAGGTGTAGGAGCTATGACAGATTTCGGCCCGCTTATTGCAAACCCTAAAACTGCATTATTAGGCGCTGCAGCTCAAATAGGAATATTCGGTACTTTGCTAGGTGCTATGATTATATCCGCTTATGTGCCTGTTATTTCCTTCTCTCTAAAAGATGCCGCTTCAATAGGTATAATAGGAGGAGCCGACGGTCCTACAGCCATATTTACATCTTCAAGACTTTCTCCGCATCTATTGGGAGCTATAGCTGTTGCCGCTTATTCATATATGGCTTTAGTTCCTATTATTCAGCCACCTATTATGAAAATGCTTACTACCGAAAATGAAAGAAAAATTGAAATGAAGCAGCTTCGTCCTGTAAGCAAAAGAGAAAAAATTATTTTCCCTCTTGCAGTTATAATTTTGGTTGCTCTGCTTTTGCCTGATGCAGCGCCTCTTATTGGGGCTTTAATGTTCGGAAACCTTATAAAAGAATCTGGAGTTACTGATAGGCTTTCAAAAACGGCTCAGAATGAATTAATAAATATAGTAACAATTATGCTCGGATTATCTGTAGGAAGTAAATTGGCTGCCGATAAATTCCTACGCTTTGAAACGCTTGGTATATTGGTATTAGGCTTAATAGCGTTTTCTATGGGTACTGCAGGAGGAGTTTTTCTTGCTAAATTTATGAATGTATTCAGCAAAGAAAAAATCAATCCGCTTATAGGAGCAGCAGGAGTGTCCGCTGTACCTATGGCTGCAAGAGTTGCTAATAAAGTGGGTCAGGAATCTAATCCTCATAATTTCCTGCTTATGCATGCTATGGGTCCTAATGTTTCAGGCGTAATAGGTTCTGCAGTTGCCGCAGGAGTGCTTTTGGCTATACTTGGTTAATATAATTAATTTAATATTATAAGGGAGTAAATCTTATTTAGATTTACTCCTTTATTATTTGCTAAATAAAAAAAGTGTAAAATATAAAGCAGTCAATATATACCGCATTTTTCCAGTAAATAAAAACAAAAAATATAATTGTAAAATATTAATATTGTATTATAATTAACATAATATTTTTTTATTTTGAATTAAAATGGAAATAAAATGCAGGATATATTAAAAGTAGAAAATTTAAAAATGTATTATCATACTTCAAACGGTATAGTCAAATCAATTAATGATATTAGTTTTGAAATAAAAAAAGGAGAAACTTTAGGAATTGTCGGAGAATCGGGATGCGGAAAAACTAGTCTTGCTGCATCTATTTTAAGAATGCCTCCTGTACCCGGAAAATATGAAGGCGGGAGAATTATTATTGACAATGAAAATATCATTGATATGAAAGAAGAATATATCAGAAAAAATATAAGATGGTCAAAAATTTCTATGGTTTTTCAGGGGGCTATGAATTCCCTTACTCCTGTATACACTATAGGCAGTCAGATGCTTGAAACTTTAAATAGGCATATTGATATGGATAAATCTCAGGCATATAAACTTATAAAAGAATACCTAGAATATGTAGGTCTTCATTCAAGCACCGCTGAAAGATATCCTCATGAACTTTCAGGAGGCATGAAGCAGAGAGCCGTTATAGCATCAGCATTATTTTTAAAACCTAAACTAATTATACTTGATGAGCCTACTACAGCATTAGATGTTATAGTTCAGGCTCAGATAATAAATTTGCTTAAAAAATTAAAAAAAGATTTCGACTTATCATTTATATTTATAACTCATGATCTGGCATTGGAGGCTGAAATTTCAGACAGAGTATGCGTAATGTATGCAGGAAAAATAGCGGAACTTGCATTTAATGAGGATATATATAAAAATGCAAAACATCCGTATACAAAAAGACTGTTAGCAGCTACCCCAAGACTAAATAAATCATTAAGCAAATTAGAGTTTATAGAAGGCGCTCCTCCTGATTTATTAAATCCTCCGAATGGCTGTATGTTTTATGAAAGATGCAAAGAAAAAATAGATAAATGCAGATATGAAGAACCTATACTAAAAGATACAGGAAATAATCATTTATGCGCTTGTCATTTAATTTAATAATATTATTCAACTTTAATTAAAAAATAAAATTATATAAAATAATATTAAAATACTTGATTTCTGTATTATAATATATTACTATTATTTAAGAATTAAACTATTAAGAGATATAAATGAATCCTGATATAATATTAAAACTTGAAAATGTAAAAAAATACTTTACTGCGCATACCAATATTATTGAAAGTTTTATAAAAAAATCAAAAGTAATAAAAGCCGTTGATGATATCAGCTTCAATGTAAATAGAGGAAAAATATTCGCAATTATAGGAGAATCAGGAAGCGGAAAAACCACTGTAGGAAAACTTATAATGAAATTAATAACTCCTACCTCAGGAAATATTATATTTGAAAATGAAAACATTAATAATTTCAACAAAGAAGAAGCATCAAGATATAGAAGAAATGTTCAGATGATATTTCAGGATCCCTATGCTTCTATGAATCCAAGATTTAAAATAAAAGATGTATTAAAAGAGCCTCTTTATATTCATAATATTGAAGGCGATGAAAAAAAATATAATGAAATGGTTATTAAAGCTTTAAGCGATGTAAAGATAAATCCGCCTGAAGAGTTTATGGAAAGATATCCGCATATGCTTTCTGGAGGTCAGCGTCAGAGAATAGCAGCGGCAAGAGCTTTGATACTAAATCCTAAATTGATAGTTGCAGATGAACCTGTTTCTATGATAGACTTATCCACCAGAGCGGAAATTTTATATATGATGAAAGAACTTCAGATAAAAAAGAATTTAAGTTATATATATATTACTCATGATCTATCAACTGCAGGATATTTTGCAGACACAATAGCCGTAATGTATTTAGGAAATATTGTAGAGATAGGCAATTCTGATGAAATAATAAATAATCCTAAACACCCTTATACTAAAGCATTAATTGCCGCAGTGCCTGACGCCTCTTCAGGAAGAGTGAATATAATAAAAGAACTTCCCATCAAAGGAGAAATACCAAATGATGTACCATCAGGATGCAGATTTCATACAAGATGCATATATGCCAAAAGTGAATGCAGAAATACCATTCCTAAATCAAAAAATATTAATGATAATCATTTCGTATCATGCTTATTTGCAGGTTGATAAAATATATTTAATATAATAGGAGATTACAGATAATGGAAAAGCTTAGTAATAAAGAATTAGAAATTATAGAATATATAAAAAAATTTCTGCCTTTTAGAGAAAAACATATATTATCTGCGAGAGAGCTTTCTGTAGAAATATCCAAAAAATACGGCATAGACATATATAAAGCCTCAATTGCAGCTTTATGCCATGATTTGGGAAAAAGATACAAAGACGATGAAATGAAAAAAATAATAATAGAAAATGATAATACAGAATATCCAAGCTATATAACGGGAGCTTTGATACATGCAAGAGTAAGTTCCATAATAGCTGAAAAAGAATTAAACATAACTGACAAAGAAATTTTAAATGCTGTGGAAAGCCATACTGTCGGACATGGAAATATGAGTATGCTTGATAAAATAATATACGCCGCCGATTATCTTGAGCCTACCCGTAATCTTGAAGCAGCCGATAAAATCAGAGAAAAAATTTTTATAGATTTTGATAATGCATTTCTTGAAATTGTATTGGAATCGGTTATTTTTGTTATGAGCAAAAGGCAGTATTTATCTGATAAAACTATAGAACTTTATAATTCACTGATAATTAGGCAGTAAATTTTTTATGCATAGTAAAAATAATATATTAAAAAAAGCATATATAATACTCATACAGCATAAAAACAATAAAATAAATGCAGATAATATTTTAAATGAACTATATATGCTATGCAATACGGCAGGATACGAAGCTGCAGGCAGATACTCATTTATACAGCAGAAAATATATTCAGATGCTTATATAGGAAAAGGTAAATTGGAAAGTCTGAAAGAGAAAGCTTACATTGAGGATGTAAAATATTTTATATTTGATAATGAACTTAGCGGCTCTCAGGTAAATAAAATAGAAGAAGGTTCAAATATAACGGCACTTACAAGAACGGAAATAATATTAGAAATATTTGCCATACGGGCTAAAACTATGACTGCAAAGATGCAGGTAGAATTAGCTTTTTTAGAATTTGAATATCCGAGATTAAAAGGAAAAAGAACAAATTTAAGTCAAATAAAAGGAGGCATCGGATTAAGAGGAGGTGCAGGTGAAAAACAATTGGAATATGACAGAAGAAGGGCAAGAGAAAGAATACATAAATTAAAAAATCAATTAAAAAAAGCAGAAAAATCCGCTGTTACTGGAAGAAAAGGAAGAGAAAATACATTTAGGATTGCAATAGTAGGATACACCAATGCAGGGAAAAGCACATTATTTAATTTGCTTTGCAAAGAAAGCGTATATGTTGAAGATAAATTATTTGCCACTTTAGATACTCATACTAGAAAATTATATATAAGCGATGATGCCCCTATGGAAGTTATAATAAGCGATACAGTAGGTTTTATAGACAGACTTCCGCATACTTTAGTGGCATCTTTTAAATCCACATTGTCTGAGGTTGCAGAGGCTGATTTGCTTTTGCATTTATCCGATGCAGGCGACAAAAATATAGATGAAAAACTTATTCATGTTGAAAGTATTATTAAGGAAATAAATGCATCTCATATAAAAAGTATTCTTGTATTTAATAAATCCGACAGCATAGATGAAATACAGAAAAATAAAATACTAACTTCTTATGATGATGCCCTATTTATAAGTACCAAAAACAATATTAATATAGAAACTTTGAGAAAGAAAATACTTGATATTATATTAGAATTAAAAAAATAATCTGTTTTATCTTACTAACTGTGCAAATATTACAGCCCAATAATCTTCTCCGTTGCTGTAATAATGAGCTATACCTACATGCGTAAATTTATCGCTTAGAATATTAAGTTTATACTGATTTGAATTCATCCAATAACTTACAACAGTCTGAGGATTTTTAAATCTGTAAGCTATATTTTCATCAGACGAATAAACAATCACTCTGTTCTCATAAATTAATTCATCATATTTAGTATTATTCGGTCTGATATGCGAAAAATTAACGGATAGTTCTTTAGCTCTTATATCGGCAATTTCATTTAAAGTATCATTAATTTCCAACGGATATAAATTTTTCTTTTCTCTTATATCATTAAATATTTCTAATGTATCGGCTATATCGCTATTTTGAGTATACAAAAAACTAAATCCGAAAATCATTATAAAGGCAATTTTTATAAAAATATTAATCATATATAATCACTTCATTATTTTTTATATATTTAAAAATATATAATGTTTTTTTATTATTTTTCAAGTCTAATTAATAATTTATTTTTGCTTGTTTCAGAAATATTTGAATGCTTTATATTATAAATAATTCTCTGTTTTATTTTATAAATAATACTTATTTCATTATTACAGTAAGATATAATATCTAAAATACTGCTGGTAATATCAATCAAATATTCGCTGGATTTTTTAGTGCATAATCTGCTGTAAACCTTAAGTACATATTCTCCGAAATATTTAATAAGCCTCACATTATTAGAAAGAATGGCGCTGTTAAAATGATAAAAATATATTTTAAGAGCCTCAACGCTGTTTTCTTTTACATATTTATCCAAAAACATAGAAAACATTTTTATATAATCTAAATTCTTATTTTTAAGACTATTGCATATCTCATCTTTATTTATTATATGAGTTGAATACTGCAAATTTAATATTATTATATTTTCTTTATCATAATCAAATGTAATATTATCTTTAGAACAATCTAATGGATTATCAAGCTTTAATCTTATATCCTCTATATACTTTAAATTCTTATTAACAGAACTTAATTTTTTCTTTTCCGTATCAATTACAAATAAATACTCTATATTTTTAGTTCTATTAACTATAGATCTTTTGGCTCCCCTATACTTAGTGTACTCAGAGCTTACAATACTTAAATGTCCCCTATTTTCTAATATAGATATTAAATCGTCATATTCTATTATACCGTCAGTAGAATAGCTCATAACCACATGCTTTGAATCTATATTGTCCAGCAGACTTATCAAAGTGTCTTTTGCTGTTTTTTTATAGCAATATAAAGATCTTGTCTTTATCCAATCTTTTCTAATACCGCCTTTATTTATTTTTTTACCGTTTAAATAAATATTTTTATTAATATCGGGTTTATCCCATAAAGCTATTGTATTTAACAGATGATAATTGCTTCCGTATTGATGCTGATTATAAGGAGGATCTAAATATACTAAATCAAAATGATTATTCTTATTTTTTACAACAAATTGATTAGCATCTTCCATACTTACATGGCAATTCCTGCCAGAATATAAAGGTATCTGCTTTAATGATATACGAGCCAATATTCTATGCAAAGCATCTTTATTTCTTCCTCCAAAACCTGCATGAAAAGCTTTGAATACTCCTGAAGTATTTGTATGAGTAGCGGCTTCATATATAAGAGAAGCTATTAAATAATAATATTCTTTTTTATCCAAAACATTATTTTTATAAAGTCTCTCTATATTATATCTTATAATATCAATTTTCTTGGCATTGTAATGAGTGTAAAATAATCTTTCATTTTCCAAATCAGGATTATTATCATCTAAAGGAGCATAATATTTGGATATATATCTCTCTTCATCGTCTATATGTTCAATATTATTAATCATATTTATGGTATTAATAAGCCCGCCTGTATGAACAAACATATTATCTAAATCTTCAATATTTATGGATAAATGAGCGTAGTTTAAAATATAAGAATAATATTCCCAATCATTAGAATAAACTTCCAAATTTAAAGTTTTTAAAAGTCTGGATACACTTCCGCTGCCTGCAAATAAATCCAATGCATTTTTTATTTTATTATTTTCTAATATTCTCAAAATTGTACTTTCTATAAATGGAAGAAGTCTTCTTTTATTGCCAATATATGCTATCAAATTTTCTTTTAAGTATTTATCTTTTATACTGTCTTTAGTATTAATTATCATAATCTTATTATCATAATATAGTTTACATAACTATATTAACATAATACAAATAAAATATCAATATAATAATAAATATTTATTTTATGTAAAGTATTTAATATTTTTGCATAATTAAATTATAATATTTAAGTTTTAATGAGAGAAATAAATTTAAATAGGTTATATTTATATTCAATGATAAAAATAATTAAAAAATAAGAATAGCTTAGTCCTTAAATTTTTACTGCTGTATATGGCGGTGTTATTCTTACTCATACTTAAATTTTAATTAACAATTAATAATAAAAAACATACAGATAATATTTCAGTATGTTTTTTATCTATTTTATTATTATACCTTTCATCGGTATATTTAAAACTTTTATTTCAGATTCTATTTTCTTTTTAGAAAAACTATTTTTCATAGCATAAGATACTTCTTTAATTATTTTTTCATCATTTCTGACTAAAGCAAGTATTGAAGAGCCAGCTCCACTTATAGTAACAGAATATGCGCCGCACTTTTTTGCCTTTTTAAATAATTCTTTTAATCCTGGTATAAACTTTGCTCTGTAATCTTGATGAAGTTTATCATCGGTTGCAACTTCAAGCAAATCAAATCTATTTGAATAAAATGCAGATGTGAGAAGAGCAGCTCTGGAAATATTAAACACTGCATCTTTAAAATCTATCTCTTTTGGCAATGCATCTCTTGCAGTTTCAGTGCTTAAATAAAAATCAGGAACGGCTACTACAGCTTTTAAGCTTTTAGGAGGATTTATTTTTACATATTTAAAATCTTCATTTTTACGGACAACTCCTGATATTATACCGCCCAATATTGCAGGAGACACATTATCCGAATGACCTTCTAATTGTACAGCCATATTTAATATATCATATTCAGCCGAAAGCTTATTTCCTAATATATAATTAGCGCTGAGAAGTCCGCCTATTATAGCCGCAGAACTGCTTCCAAGACCTCTTGAAAGCGGTATTCTGTTTATGCATTTTATGATATATCCTCTATTTGGTTTTTCCTTTAGTCTTTTATATACTAATTTCATAGCAGAAAGTATCATATTATCATCTTTAGATATTTCTTTTTCGCCCTCACCTATTATTTCAAATTCTATTTTTTTTGAATTTTCATTAGAGTAAATATGTATTTCATTATACAAATCCAAAGCAATCCCGATACTATCAAATCCGGAACCGATATTTGCAGATGTTGCTGGTATTTTAAAAGTTGCAAGTTTATTATTTTTTAATATTTTAGATTTGCTGTCCCAAAGTCTCTTCATTATTATATTCCTATAGCCTTTCTTATATCTTCCGCATTATTATCAACTTTTATAGGCTTTTCGGATATTTTTACCGCATTATCAGCATCCTTAAGTCCGTTCCCAGTCAGTACGGAAACTACTAAAGAGCCTTTTTTTATTTTTCCTGCTTTGCATGATTTTATAATACCTGCAATAGAAGCGGCAGATGCAGGTTCTGCAAATATTCCTTCTTCCGAAGCAAGCATTTTATAAGCTTCTAATATCTCATCATCAGTAACGGAATTTATAAAGCCTTTTGACTGCTTTGCTGCATTAACTGCAAGTTTCCAGCTTGCAGGATTTCCTATTTTTATAGCGGTGGCTAATGTTTGAGGATTCTCTATAACCTTATTCTGCACTATAGCAGCAGAGCCTTCAGCCTCAAAACCTATCATCTTTGGAAGATTGTATATTTTACCATTTTCCTTATACTCTTTAAATCCAAGCCAATAGGCGGATATATTTCCTGCATTTCCGACAGGTACGGATAAATAGTCAGGCGCCTTGCCCAATACATCGCAAATCTCAAATGAAGATGTTTTCTGTCCCTGAAGTCTGTAAGGATTTATAGAATTTACCAATGTTATAGGAGATTTATTTGTAATATCCACAGCCGCTTTCAAAGCATCGTCAAAGTTTCCTTTAATAGCTATAACCTTAGCTCCGTACATTAAAGCCTGAGCTAATTTTCCTAAAGCAATATTTCCGTCAGGTATGACTACCACACAGCTTATACCGCTTTTAGATGCATAAGCTGCGGCAGATGCAGAAGTATTTCCTGTAGAAGCACACATTATAACTTTAGAACCCTCTTCAATAGCCTTAGAAACGGCCATAACCATTCCTCTGTCTTTAAATGAACCTGTGGGATTAAGCCCGTCATATTTTAAATATAATTCCAAGCCTAAATCCCTGCCTATTCTTTCGGCTTTTATCAGCGGAGTATTTCCTTCATGCAAAGTTATTAATGGAGTTTTATTTGTAACAGGAAGATATTTTTTGTATTCTTTTAAAAGTCCTCTCCATGCTTTCATAATATTGTCCTTTCTTATTTGTTGATTATTTTATTATCATTAATAGTATAGAATATAATATAAATTATATTTTTTCAAGTTTTTAATTAAAGTCAAAATATAAAATATTATATAATCACTGATTAATATAGATTTATTATGCAGTATTAATCTTATATTATTTATTATTATCTGATATTATAAATAAAAATCGGGAGAATTAATTTTTAACTTTACCCCATTTTATAAGCATATATATCTTTATTCGTCTAAAGTTATTAAAACCTCTCTGGGTTTGCTTCCGTTTTCAGGTCCTACTATGCCCTGACGCTCCATTATCTCAACTATTCTTGCGGCTCTGTTATAACCTATTTTTAAACGGCGCTGTAAAAATGAAGCGCTTGCTTTTCCCGTCCTTGCAACGAGCTTCACAGCATCTTCCCAAAGCTCTTCGTCAAGTATATCTTCTTCGTCCGTATTTTTATCGTCTGCATCGCTTCCCTCTAAAGCTGCAATCAAACTCTCATCAAACATAGGAGACATTTGTCCTGATAAATAATCAACAACCTTCTTAACTTCATTATCGGATACAAAAGCCCCCTGAACTCTGTCAGGCATCTGACTTCCTGAAGAACAAAATAAAGCATCTCCTTTGCCTAATAATTGTTCGGCTCCAGACATATCAATTATAATTCTTGAATTGGTTTTATTAGGCACTTGGAATGCCACTCTTGTAGGCAAATTAGCTTTTATAACACCTGTAACTACATCTGCTGAAGGTCTTTGAGTAGCTATAATCAAATGTATTCCAACTGCCCTGCTCATCCCTGCCAAACGAGATATCAAATCCTCAACCTCTTTTGATGCAACAACCATTAAGTTATGAAGCTCATCTATAACAAGAACTATATACGGAAATAACTCTAAGGGCTCTCCGTTAAATTCTGTTTCTCCTTCTTTTAATAATTGCCTAACCTTCTCATTATATGTTTTTACATTTCTTACAAAAAATCTCTCCATTCTCTCATATCTTTTTTCCATTATATCCACAATATATCTTAATACTATAGTGGCTTTTTTCTCATCGGAAACAACAGGCGACATTAAATGAGGTATACCGTTATATATGGAAAGCTCTACTCTCTTTTTATCCACAAATATAAACTTTAATTCATCTGGTCTGAACTTATATAAAAGCGAAAGTATTATTGTAGATAAGCATACGCTTTTACCCGAACCCGTAGTGCCTGCAACAAGTAAATGCGGAGCTTCCGACATATCTGATACAACATTATTTCCGTATATTCCTTTTCCAAGCACAAAAGGTATATCCAATTTTGACTGTCTGAAATCGGTACTTTCCAGAACATCTCTCAAAAAAACTGCATTTCTGACTTTATTAGGTATCTCTATTCCTATAACAGAGCGTCCTGGTATAGGAGCTATTATTCTTACACTCTCAGAAGCTAATGCTAATGCTATATTATCCGTAAGGTTTGATATTTTTGAAACTCTTATTCCTGATGCGATTTCAAGTTCATATCTTGTGATAACAGGTCCTCTTGATACTCCAGTAACTTTTGCCTCTATATTAAAATCAAGCAATGTATGCTCCAGCTGCATTGCCGTTTGCTTAATTGACTCCATCATAGCGCCATCATTAACGGGTATGGATCTGTTCAGCAAATCAAAAGGCGGATATTTATAATGCTTATCAACATATTTTGTATCAAAATTTGATTGTATTCTATCCGAATCAAAATTATTCATTGATTTTGTACCTATAACAGATTTCATAGGTTTTAATGTATCAACCGTTTTCTGAGATTCTATATTTATAAACCCTGCTTCTTTTTGAGGGTTATCTTTTATATATTCTTCTATATTTTTATTTTCTTCATATTCTTCATCTGCTGTATTATACGAAGCAGTATTTTCAGATGATTTATTATAATCTGTTAAATCATTATCAGACTCCAGAAATTGCCCATCGGTATTTACTTTGCTGCTATAATTATCTGCTGTTTTTAATCTGTTATCCTCCATACTGCCTGCATTATAAAGCTCTTTTTCATCTAAATCAAATTTATCTATTTTACTATCTGCAATATTATTATAATTAGGTATATGATTATATCTGTTATACTCTCTTTTTGCTCCGTAGCCCATAGCAAATTCAAAAGCTTTTCTTTTGCCGTTATCTGATGCTGCTGAATTATTATAAGGTGAAACATATTCAATATTTTTATCTGTACTATGCTCATTATTTAATTTAATTAGTATCTCAGCTTCTTCTTCACTTTTTTTATTTTCTTTACTGTCCGTATTTTCTTCAGTTAGTGCTTGAAGTTCATTAAAACCATATTCTTTATCTGCTGATATTTTTTCTATATAATTATAATCATATAGAAAATCATCTGTATTATTTGCTTTTATATATTGCTCTTCAACATTATACTTTGCATAATTATTAACAGAATCATTATAAGCCGCTCTTTTAAACTCGGACTTTTTTAAATAATTAATATTATAATCAAGATTCTCGAATTTATTTAAATCATCTTCAAATTCCTTACTTTTTTTTTTATCTGTAAAATCTATACAAAAATTATATTCCTTTTCAATACTATTTTTATAATAGGTATTATTTCCGCTGCCGAATACGGCTTCCGCCAAAGCTAATCCCAAATCTTCTTCTGTATTTTCCAATGTATTTACATTTATACCATTAAATTTAATATCTCTTAATTCATTTAAAATATTATCAGCTTCTTTATTATCTGAATTTGCATCATTAAAAAATGTACTGGTAAAATTATTTCTATTTAAAAGTTTTTCTCTGTATTTTTTTTCATCAAAATAATAATTTTTATTCTCTATTTTTTCTATAAAAGGCAGAATTTTAAAATCCAAATCTGAAACTTCTTTTGCATAAAATATAGGTATATAATCTTTAGTATAAACTTTTTCATTATTAGAACTATTTATATGAGATTCATTATTTTTTACAGACTTTATATCCAAATCTTTTATTCCGTTTACAACTTTTTCTTCTATATATCTAATTTTTTCAAAATCAACATTTTTTAAAATATCTCTAAAATAATGAACTAAATCCATTATGGAAACTTTGGCAAAAATTATAGCAGTTATTATAAGAGCTGATATTACTATCATAACAGCGCCTGTTTTTCCGAATATTAACACTAAAGAGCCCCCGATAAACTCTCCAAGCATACCGCCTTTATTATAAAAATCCAAACTTCCTAAAAATATATTTAATAATACGCTTAAAAGTATCATTAATACAGATGAAGATACGGAAGACATTAATATTTTATCAGTTGAATTTTTTAATATAATATTAACTCCAGCATATATAAAAAATGCAGGTATAACATAACAGGAAAATCCGAATGCTAAAAATGAATAGCTTGATATATAAGCCCCAAATATACCAAGCAAATTTCTAATTTCATTATTAGAATTCAAATCCTCCATATTCATACTGAAATATGAAAGCAGCAATATTCCCGCAGACAAAAAACATAAAAATCCCGCTATATCAAAAAAAGGATTTCTATTTTCATATTCTTCATAAAAATTATTATTATAATTTTCATCTTCTATATTTTTTTCAAATTTCTTATGCTCTGCTCTCTTTTGTATTGTTAATTTCTTTTTAAATAATCCTAACATAATAAAACTCCAATACCTAAAAAATCATACTTTCATGAAATAAAAGAAAACAGCCATTCCAGCTATAATACAATAAAAACCGAAATAGAAAAGTTTTCCGTTTTTTAAAAATGACATCAAAAACTTTAAAGCAATAAATCCGAATATAAATGCAGTAATAAAACCTACAGCTGCATATTTAATATCAAAATATACAATATCTTTTAATGATAAAAGAAGCGCTCCGAATATTGCAGGCAAAGATATTAAAAATGAAAATCTTCCAGCCAAATCTCTATTAAGTCCTAAAAATAAAGCAATACTTATAGTCATTCCAGATCTTGATATTCCCGGAAATATAGCTGCAGACTGAGCAAGCCCTATAAAAAATGAATCTTTATATGTCATAGTAAATATATCTTTTAAATCATTGCCGTAAATATTTTTATCTAATCTTCTGGTAAGGAGAAGTATGGAGCCTGTTATAATAAGATTAATACCTATTCTGTCTAAATTTAAATTGCTTAAATACTTTTCTAAAAAAAGACCTGTTACGGCAATAGGTATGGAAGCTATTATTACCATAACAGACATTCTGAACCCTTCATTATTAACGCTTGAATTACGGAAATCTTTAAGTCCTAAAAAAAATCCGCTTACAGCTTTTATTATATCTTTATTAAATATAATGCAGGTTGCTAAAAATGTTCCGAAATGAAGAGCAATCTCAAATGATAATATATTTTCCGAATAAAAATTCAGAAAATACTCAGCTATTCTCAAATGCCCCGAACTTGATACAGGTAAAAACTCCGTTACCGCTTGTATAAAACCTAATATTACAACTTTATTCATTAAACTACCCCGACGTTTACATAATATCACTATAATTTTCGGATTGTTTAAAAAAAACAATAGAAAAAAATTATGTAAACTCAATTAATAAAAATAAACTGAAAATAAAAAAATATTTTGCAATTTTTATCTACTCTAGTATAATTTAACGATACAAAATTATGAGTATTTTTTATGAAAGATATATTAAAATATATAAAATACAGAATTGACCGAATGCTTAATAGAGGCTTATTATACCAGTTAATACTATTAATATTTGCAATAATAATTCTTCTTTTAATAGTTTCAGTATTTATAATAATATTTTTTAAATATCCTGCAAAAGATGCATTTTGGGATAGTTTAATGCAGTTTATTGATACCGGCAATATATCATCTGTGGAGGGAAATAAAGGAATATTAATAACTTTTTTAATTGTTACTTTTATAGGAGTATGCGGATGGGGTTCTCTTATAGCTATGATAAATAAAGCGCTTCAGGACAGAATTAATAATCTAAGCAAAGGAAATGCTTTTATTATGGAAAAGAATCATTCTATTATTTTAGGATACGGAGAGGAAGCCCTAACTATAATAGAAAACTTTATAAAAACCAAAGCAAAAACTATTGTAATACTTTCTGAACATAATATTGATATAATAAGAAAAAGAATATCTTTTATAAAAGGATATAAAAAAACTAATATAATAATAAGAGAAGGAGCTCTGGGCAGAATTGAAAATATTAAATTACTTAATATAGCAAAATCATCAAGCGTATCAATAATAAATAATGATGATACAGAATCACTTAATATACTTTTGGCTTTAAAAAAAATTGTAGAAGAAGAAAAAATTGACAGCAGAATAAATATATGCATGCTTGTGCATGAAGAAGATACAATTGAAATTATAAAATCTATTGAAGATAAATATTTTGTCATACATATAATTTATAAGTATGAAATATTATACAAGCTTATAGCTCAAAGCATAATTTATACGGGGCTAAGCAATGTTTATGAGGAATTATTTTCCAATGATGGAAATGTGTTTTATATAGAAAAAGATCATAATTTTAACGGCTCTAAATTTGAAGAAGCCGCTTTAAAATATCTTGACAGAGGAATGATATTATTGGGCATAACCAAAGAAGACAGAAGTCAATTATTAATACCAAACTATGAGCATTTATTAAAAAAAGAAAACAGACTTGTACTGCTTTCAAAAAACAATAATGATGATTATTCAAAAGAATATGATAATATAAAGCCGAATATTATAAAATATAAAAATAATATATTACTGATATGCGAGGAAAAAAGATATGATGAAATAATAAAAGAAATTTCTGAATATATGGAAAATCATAATATAAGCATACTCAGCTATAATTTAATAAAATCTCAAAAAAATAAATATAAGTTCATAAGGCAGAAATTAAAAGATGAAGCTATAACAAAAATAGTATTAATATCCGAAGACAATATTACTGATGTTAAAAGCATCAATATACTTCTGATTATAAGACAGGTTATAAGAAAAGAAAATTTAAATATAGCCATATTATCTTTATTGAACTCCATACAAAAAAGAAATTTAATATACTCCGATGATGTGAGAGATTTTATAGTAAGCGGTAAATTAATAGGAATGCTTATGGCTCAGGCATCATTAAGTTCAAATATATTATATATTTTCTACGGACTTTTAAGCAAAAACGGAAAGGATATAATAATATCGCCTTATTCAGATTACTTTGACGAATCTAAAATTTTTAAAGAAGCATATTTATATTTGCTTAGAAAAAAAATTATAATAATTGGAATAAAAAGATATAATGATATTGTTTTAAATCCTAATAATAGCTGCATGCTAAACAGAAAAGATGAAATTATAATAATAACAAATTATATTTTATAATAAATGAAGCTATTCAAGCAGTTTTATTATATCTGTATAATTTTTTTGCTTAGCGTAAAACAAAGCATTATTTCCGTATTTATTTGCTATTAACTTATCGGCATTAGCTTTTATAAGCAATTCAACCGATTTTATATGTCCACCCATACTTGCTAGTATAAGAGCTGTATTTCCTACATCATCTTGTATATTAATATTGATATTTTTATCAATAATTTTTTCTATAATATCCTCATCGCCGAAAACTGCAGCATCTAAGAAAGCTTCCTCATCTTGACTTAAAGCGTATATATTACTAAAAGGGATTAATATAATGGACAGCATCATAGTTATGGATAATAACATCTTCATAATTCTGATAAGTTCTTAAAATCATAAAATTATATTGTATTTAAAAATTACTTTTTAATAAAAATATGGAGGTTATGGGGATCGAACCCACGACCTACTGCTTGCAAGGCAGTTGCTCTCCCAAACTGAGCTAAACCCCCGTTATATGCAATAAAAAAGGAACCTGAGCGTGTGGGCCTGGGAGGAATTGAACCACCGACCTTTCGATTATCAGTCGAACGCTCTAGCCATCTGAGCTACAGGCCCTTAGAATCATTTATTAATAATATGGGCTGAATTATACCACAAATAAAAAAAATAGCAATACCATTTATTAAAAAATACAATATTTTTCAATAAAGTTTATAAATATCATTGTAAAAAAAATATTTATATTATATTATTAACATAACTAATTTAAATAAAAAATATATTATATGATTAACAAAAACGGTTATACTTCCAAAGACAATAATAATTCTCTGACACATAACAGAGTTTTAATTATAGGAGGAGATATATTATTAATAGCAATAATAACCAGTGCTTTTTTTTATTTTTGCTATTTAATAAAAAATATAATAAATCCTATTATCTTATTTATTATTATTATAGCAGCATTAATACCTTTTTGGAAATATATATGGGCAAAAATTTCATTAGTATTAATATTAGCGCTGTTCTCTTTATGGATTATAAAAGAAGCAGGATATTTAGTTGCACCTTTTATATGGGGTATATTTACTGCATATTTATTTAATCCTCTGATAAGTAAAATACAATATAAAATGCCTAGAATATTAGCGGTGCTAATGATATTCATACCGCTTTTAATAATAGCTATAATATTCGTTGTATTTATAATACCAAGAATCATAGAAGAGATTGGAATAATATTAAAAAGCCTGCCTCAATATGTGGATAAAACATATAACTTAATTTCATCAGTTTTAATTTCAATATCAGATAAATTAAACAGAACCATAGGAAAAAGTTTTGATATAAACTTAGAAATAGATTCTAATGCAATAAAAGATTTTCTATTTGGAAATAACGGAATTATGACTTTATTTTACAAAAAAGCAATGGATTTAAGATTTCAAAATATAAACAGCGTTATTTCCATATTCAGCATTATATTTTCATATTTTGTAATACTGCCTTTTGTTACTTTTTATTTAATGCTGGATTTTAAAAATATACAGGTAAATATAATAAAATTAATACCTATAAGATGGCAGAAATATGTAAGTAATATAATAAGAAGATCAAATTATATTATAAACAGCTATATAAGAGGAATGACAGTACTTGCTGTATCATTCTTTATAATAACTTATATGCTGCTTTCTATAGCAAATATGAAATACGCACTTGTACTAGCTTTACTTAGAGGATTATTAAATTATATACCGTTTATAGGACCTTTCATCGCTTTTGCAAGCGCATTATTTACAGGAATTATAACCGATATTGTATGGTGGCATGGAGCTTTAAAAATATGCGCTATATACGGATTTATACAGATACTTGATTCAGGACTTATTGCGCCTAAAATACTTGGAGATTCCGTTCAAATTCACCCTATTGCCGTAATGTTCAGCACAATTATAGGAGGCGTATTATTCGGATTTTTAGGAGTTTTATTTGCAGTGCCTTTCTGCAGTATAATACTGTTAATACTAAAAAATTTCTTTGATAAATATTACAATTCAAAATTTTATACTTTAAATAGAAGGGAAAATAAATGATTATTTATGTAATACCTATATTCATAATACTGCCTCTGATACTTATGGCTGTTATGATATTTCTTCCGACTTTTATAGGAAAAAGAATCCCTCCTTCTTTTTCAAAAGAAAAAACTCAAATACTTAATATGCAAAGAAATGAACTATATAATCTTATCATAAATTATGAAAATTATCCCGCTTGGTTAAAATATATTTCCACAGTTCATACCGAAAAAATATCTGGAAACAAATTAAAAATTATGCAGACTTATTCAAACAGAAGAACTTATCAGGAATTAATAGAGGTAAGAAGAATAGAAAACAGCGAAATATCTATAGTAAAAACAGAAAATGAATTTACGGCTTTATGGACTTATATATTTGAAGATGCAGAAAACGGCAAAACCAAAATGACTATAAAAGAAACTATGTATGTATATCATCCATATTTGAGATTTATGCTTAAATATATACTTACAGATGAAAACTGCAAAAGCGATTTTTTTAGAAGAGTAAAAATCTTTATTAATAAAAACAGCCAATAGTATATATGCATCATTTACATTAATTAATTTTGATATATAATATGCAGTCAATAAAATAAAAAGGATAAAATATATGCTTGATTTTGAGCCTATCACTTTAGAAAAACAAGAACTTTATAATAAATATTTTTCCATAACTCCTCAGCAATCGGCAGATTATACATTTATGAATATGCTTGGACTGAAAGATATATATATGATTGAATGGGCATTTACTGAAAAATTAGTTTGGATAAGACAGAAGTCTCCGTATACTATATATTGGGCACCTGTCGGAGATTGGTTTAATTCCGATTTCTGCAATGGTATCAGTCCTTGCGAAATATCAGGAGAGGCTATTATAAGAATACCGAAAGAACTTGCCTTATTTTGGGAAAAAACTACAAAAATAAAAATGAAAGATTCCAGAGACGAATGGGAATATATATACGATTTTAATGAGCTTGCATCCCTCCCTGGCAAAAAATTTCATAACAAAAAAAATCTGTATAATCAATTTATAAAAAATGAATTTGAATACAAACCTATAGATAAAACCATTATACAAGATATACTTGATTTTGAATCCGAATGGGAGGAATATGAAAAAAATAATCAAAATTATATGGAAGAATGCGAAACTTTCAAAAGCGGAAAATTATTATCGCATGAAGTAAGAGCTGAGGCTGATACTATAATGATAAAAACATTGCTTGCTAATTGGGATATTATAAAAAATATAATAGGAGGTGCTATTTATATTGATAAAAAAGTTGCGGCATATACGATAGCTGATTTGAGTATGAGAGATACTATAGTAGTTCATTCTGAGAGAGGAGATAGAAACTATAAAGGAACTTATCAGGCAATAAACAGAATGTTTTTAGAAAATTTAAAAAATTATATAAGCGATTATGAAAGATTTAAATTTGTAAACAGAGAGCAGGATGTTGGGGATTTGGGACTTAGAAAGGCAAAACTGTCCTATAATCCGATTAGCTATATAGAAAAATATAAAGGTTTTTGCACAGACTTTTAAATAAAAAAAATATATATATATGCATTTTATTTTATACAGCTCTTAAATATAATAATAAATAATTATACTTGACAGATTTTTATTTAAATATATATTATTCAAAATAATTTAAAATAAGGAAAAACTATGCCTACTTATGAATATAAATGCGAAAATTGCGGAAATGAGTTTGAAGAGTTTCAGTCAATAACAGCCGAAGCTAAAGCGTACTGTACTAAATGCGGAAGCGAAGCTAAAAGAATGATATCATTAAACAGCGGTATTATTTTTAAAGGCAAAGGATTCTATGTTAATGATTATAAGTCAAAAAATGATAATTCAAGTTCTGCCGGCAATAATGATAATACCCCACCTAAAATAAGCTGCTGAGTAATATAAGTTTATAGAAAAAATAAAATTATTAATAATAAAAATAATAAACTTTTAAGAATAATTATGGCTAAAAAGATATCTATAATGAATATATCGGAAAATGAATTATCAAGATTCTGTATAGAGAATAATTTTCCTAAATTTCATGCCTCGCAAATACTTAATTGGATATATAAAAAATATGCATTAAGTTTTGAGGAGATGAGCAATATACCTAAAAATTTAAGAAACTTATTAGATGAATACTATTTTATACATAATTCAAAAATAGAAAATATATCGGAAGATGAATACGGAACGCAGAAATTATTAATTTCATTATATGATAAGAAAAAAATAGAATCCGTTATACTGAATAAAAAAGACAGAGTAACTTTTTGTTTATCATCTCAGGTAGGATGCGGATACGGCTGTGCCTTCTGTGCAACGGGAAGTATGGGCTTATCTAGAAACTTAACAGCAGATGAAATACTTGCCGAGTTTATTTTAATGAGAGCTGTAACTAAAAAAGTTAATTCTATTGTTTTTATGGGTATGGGAGAGCCTTTAGCAAATACAAAAAACCTTTTCAAAGCAATAGAAACCATCAATTCTTTTAAAGGTTTTAATTTAGGTATAAGACATATAACAATATCAACTTCAGGAGAGGCTGCAGGAATAAAACAGCTTATAGAAAAAGATTTAGACTGCAGATTAGCTGTTTCATTACATTCTCTGAAAAATGAAATCAGAGATAAAATTATGCCTATAAATAAAAGATATCCGATAGAAAATCTTACAGCTGTTCTTAAAAGATACAGTAAAAACGGAAAAAGAATGATAACTTTTGAATGGGTTCTTATTAAAGATATAAATGATTCGGTTAATGATGCATACAGAATAGTTAACTTAAAAAAAGAATTTCCTTTCAAAGTTAATGTCATACCTATGAATCCTGTAGATCATGCGCCTCATTTACAGAGACCTAATAAAGATATTATATTAAGATTTAAATCCATACTTAAAGATAACGGAATTGAAGTAATTGAAAGATTTAAGCAAGGTCAGGAAATACTTGCAGCCTGCGGACAATTAGCTGTTAAAAATTTTTAAGTTAATATTATAGTATTTATTTTAATAATAGTATAATATTAAAAACAGATAATTTTTATAAATAAAGGGTAATTTATGGAGAAATTTAATAGTTCTTTATTCAGCAGAAGATACGATGGCTATAATTTAGAAAAAGAGATATGCATTATTAATAAAGGAATAATTGAAAATGATGTATATGCTTTAGACTTTTTAAGAGAAGCCAATTGTACTTATAATAGAGACAGAGAATATTTCTATTCATTATATAAAACCTTAGAAAACAGCAGCAATTGCGGAATGTATCTAATATTAACAGCCGTACTTTTAAAAAATGAAGATGAAAAAGCTAATTTGGAAATAGCCGATAAAAAAATAGATTTACTTATTCAAAAAATGTACAATTCATACTATGTAAAATATAATATTGCGGAACATATAGGAACTCCAAACAGTATAACTGTAATAAATAATGATATTATATATGAAGATGATAAAAGATATGAGTTAATAAAAAAATTTCATACAAAAAAATCGGCATTCGGATATTACAGTGCTTTAAGACCATATAGACCTTACAATATAAAAAAAACTCCAAGCGCAGATGATATAGAGTTTATAAAAAAATGTATATTAAACAATTACAGAATATATTATATTTTACTGCTTTCCGATTACTCTAAAAAATCCAAAAAACTTCTTAATATAATACTAAAAACCAATAATTATAAATGCTTAATATATTTAATTTTAATCAGAAAAGAAGGCTTCAATATAACATATCAGGAAAGTTTAGACTATCTTCTTAATCTTGATATGCCTTTATCAGATATTATTATTTCTTATATATTTTTCTATTCATATAATGATAGAATATCATATTACAATTCATTTGCAGTACAAATAAAGAATAATGATTTTAATAATTTCTTCTATTCTATTATAAAGAAAAACTCTGAATATTTTGAAAACTTATTCTCAAATAAAAATTTCATAAACAGAGTCACAAAAAACAGTAGAAACTTTATTCCGTTTTTAAATGAACTTTACAGCAAAGAAATAGATTTTAAATCAAGCAAGATATTATGTTCTCTTTTAGGAAGTAAATCGCCTAATATAAGAAAAGCATCTATAAAAATAATAAACCGTAAAAAAAATGAATCTTATAAATACCTAAAAACTTTAAATAGCAATTTAGCTAAAGATATATTAAAAAAATGGAAAAATAAAAAGATAATTAAATCGGGCTTCAAAGATATTAATAGCATAGTAGCTTTTGTTAATAAAAATTATAATAAAAAATATGAAAAAAATCTATTATGCTTAGACGAATCATTATTATACGGCGTTAAAATGAAAGATTCTAATGAAGTTATACCAATAATTATTATAAAATATATATATTTGGAATATTCAAAACTCAAACTGCCTACAAAGATAAAATATTTAGATAAAATTATTTCATATTTCAATTTTGATTCATTTATCAATGTAATAAAAAACATATATGACAGATGGATATTTGAAGGAGCTGATATAACTTATAAATATGTTATGATGCTGTATTTAGTATATGAATCGGAATATAAAATAGAAAAAGTAATTTATAATTTAAAAAATTGGTGCGAATCTGGAAGAATTTCGCTTGCAAATTATGCTATATCAGCATTAGCTTTCAATGGAAGTATTTACTCCCTCATTCTTATAGATTATATACAAACTAATTTTAAATACTATCAAATAAAAAATACTTCCAAATCGGCATTTAAATCCGCTGCAAAGAAACTTAATATTTCAGAAGATGGATTAGAAGATAAAATAATACCTAATTTTTCTATAAATAAATACGGTAAAAAAATATTAAAAGACGATTTTAATTCATTTACTTTAACTATAAATGAAAAATTATATATTGAAAAAATATACGATAATAAAAATAAAGAATATATATCAAAAATAGATAAATACTGCAATATAAGTGAAAAATTACTAGATGAATTTCATAGCTTAAAAAACAATATAAAGTCTATATATAGATTTCAATCTCTAAGACTGCATAAAGCATTGATGACTGGAAAAAAATGGCAGGCAAATAATTGGAAAAATATATTTATAGAAAATTATATTATGAGTCTGCTATCGGATATTTTTATATGGACTGTATATAGTAAAAATGATAAAATATTAAAACATGTCAGATATGATAAAAAATCAAATAAATTCTTTACATTAGATAACGAAGAATATAAAATAAACAGTCGTCATAAATTATCATTAGCAAGCTCTATAGAAATGACAGATGAAGAAATTAAAAAGGCTAAAAAACTATTGGCTAATTTAAATATAAAACAGCCTTTTAATCAAATGCAGAAAATTAATTTTAATTTTAAAGAGGGAGATATAAAAGAAAATATTATTATAAAATACAGAAATAAAGAAGCAAAAATAAAAGTATTCAAAAAATTAGCAGATTCTATAAATATGGAATTAGACTATGAAAACTCATATATAGTGGGATATAAGATTATAGAAACATCAATATCTGTTGGTATAAAAATTAATTTAATAGGTATAGATAATGCTATAGATGATAATGATATAATTATGTTCGGAGATATCGTATTTTATAATATAGATAATAATGAAGTATTTTCATATAAAAATATAATGGATCCTAGAACATCTCATGAAAGATATGTAAAATACATAATGTTTAATATAGATAATCATATAAGAAAAAATAAAATCAATAAATTTTAAGGAAAAAAATGAAAGCCGTTATAGTACTTCCAACATATAATGAAAAAGATAATATAGAAAAAATGTTAAACACCGTGTTAGAACTGCCAAAATATATAGAGATATTAGTTGCAGATGATAATAGTCCTGACGGTACCGCAAGTATAGTTGAAAAATATCTTAATAATAACAGAGTACATCTTTTAAAAAGAGAAAAAAAGGAAGGACTTGGACCTGCATATATTGCGGGGTTTCAGCATTCATTTAAATACAATCCTGATTATATAATAGAAATGGACGCAGATTTTTCTCATGATCCTAATTTTGTAATAAAGTTTATAAATAGAATGGAAGAAGAAAAACTTGATTTGGTTATAGGCTCAAGATACTGTAATGGAATAAGTGTTGTAAACTGGCCTCTAAGAAGACTTTTTTTATCATACTATGGAAACAGATATGCCTCATTTATATTAGGATCTAAAATTATGGATATTACAGGCGGATTTAAATGCTTTAGAGCATCCGTATTGAAAAATATGAATTTCAAAAATATACTTTCTGCAGGGTATTCCTTTCAAATAGAGATGAATTACTCTTTTGAAAGCAACGGATATAAGGTGAAAGAAGAACCTATAATATTTTATGAAAGAAGAAACGGGCAATCAAAAATGTCTAAAAACATAATAGCAGAGGCTTTATTCAGGGTAATAAGGTTAAGATTTAGAAATAAGAAAAAATATTTTAATAGTTAGATAATTACAGCGCCTATACTTCTGAACTGATCTATAAAATTAAAAGAAGATTTATTAATAGACATAGCATCATCTATTACAATATCACTCTCAGAAACAATTGAAGCTACTGCAAGAGACATAGCTATTCTATGATCATTATGAGAAGTTGTATTTCCTCCTTCCAGCTTCTCAACGCCTTCTATATATATTTCATTTTCAGTAACTTTTATCTTAGCGCCTATTTTGTTAAAACTATCTTTAAGATCATCTATTCTATCGCTTTCTTTATATTTCAATCTGGAAGCATTATATAATTTAGTAACGCCCTTAGCTGTGGACGCCAATGCAGTAATAATAGGAGCCAAATCTGGTATATTGGAAACGTCTATATCCATAGCATTAAGTCTCCCAGTTTTTTTTACTGTTATGGAATTATCGCTATTATAAATTATAGAAGCCCCCATAAATTTAAGTATATTAATAATTTCCTTATCGCCCTGTATTGAATATTTATTAAGACCGTATAAGGCAACTTCTCCTCCCAAAGCACCCGCAGCAGCAAAAAATGCGGCATGAGACCAATCAGATTCTATTTCATAATCAATTGAACAATATTTCTGATTACCGTATACTTCTATTATATTATTTCCTTGTCTGCAAACTTCTATGCATGCGGATTTAATAATTTTTAAAGTCATCATAACATAAGGAGCGGATTGAAGCTCGCCTTCTATAATAATTTTAGAATCTCCGTCTAATAAAGGCAATGCAAATAAAAGTCCGCTTACAAACTGGCTGCTTACATTTCCAGCAACTTTAAAATCTCCGCTTTTTAATTTTCCTGAAACATTAAGAAAATCTTCACCTAATTCAAATTCCAATCCCTGCTCTTTCCATATATTTTTATAAATATCTATAGGCCTTGAAAATAATTTTTTAGATCCTTCAAATTTACAATCAATACCCAATGCTGATATAATAGGAATTAAAAGTCTTAAACTAGTGCCTGATTCTTTTACATCTATATTAAGTTTATTTTTAATAATATCTTTAGGTATAACTTTAAGTCCGTCATCAATAATTTCTAAATCGGAAAAATTAGAGACAGCTTCTTTAGTAACTTCTATATCAGCACCTATATTCTTAATCCAAGGCTTTATTATGCTTGGCTTTTCAGATAAAGATGATGCTATTAAAACCCTATGCGCATCGCTTTTGCTCATTTGAATATAAATAGATCCGAATATCTCAGAAGGCTTAATAGTTAAAGACATAATACAACTCCAATATAAAGTTTAATTAAATTTCACTGCAGTACGGCATCAACAAAACTCTCAGCATTAAACTCTTTAAAATCATCAACTTTCTCTCCTAATCCTTCATAGTATATAGGAAGCGATAAATAATGCGCCACGCTTAGGGCAACACCTCCTTTAGCGGAACTGTCCAATTTTGAAACTATAGCTCCTTGTATATCCAAAGCATTAGTAAAAACTTTAGCCTGTTCTATGCCGTTATGCCCCACATTGGCGTCCAATACCAATACAGGAATAAAATTAAATTCGGAAAATCTTTCCTTAGCTATTTTTTTCATTTTTTCAAGCTGTCTTAGTAAATTTTCCTGATTATGAAATCTTCCTGCGGTATCTACTATTACTATATCCGCATTTGATGATTTAGCTTTATCCAATGCTGAAAATAATACGCTTGCAGGATCTCCCGCCTGCTGACCTTTAACTATTGCAACAGAAAGCCTATTAGCCCATTCTTCCAACTGCTCTATAGCCGCCGCTCTAAATGTATCAGCCGCCGCTATTATAATTTTATGTTCATCTTTAAGTATATTTGCCAGTTTTGCTATTGATGTTGTTTTACCTACCCCATTAACTCCTACTATAAATAATATGTTTTTATCTTTTAATTCTAATTTTTTTGATATGAATTTTGATACTAATATTTTTCTTAAATATTCTTTTGCATCGGAAGGCTCTTTAATATTGTCTTTTTCTATTGCTTCTCTTAATTTTGAAATAATATCTTTTGTAGTTTCGACACCTGCATCTGCGGTTATCAATTTATTTTCTAAACCTGCAAAAAACTCATCATTAATTGACGATGTATTAAAAATAGATGATAAAGAAAATTTATTTTTAGAACTTGTTAAAGATACTTTAGGCTTGCTTTTAGATTTTATTATTAATAATACTGAAAGAATAATTAAAATTATTATAAAAGTGCAGACTATAACATTCATATAAGGCATTTATTAACTTCTCCAATTAAAAATTATTTAAAATATAATATAAGCTATTAATAATTTGTCAAGTTATAATAAAATAAAAAGCATTGATAATAATTAAATTATCAATGCTTTAATTCTTAGCTATAAATATAATTAACTAAAAGCCTGAAAAGAACTAGCTGAGGCATTGCATAAAGGACATTTATCAGGAGCCGAACCTGCTTCAACATATCCGCAAACAGGGCATAAATAATAAACTGTAGGCAAAGTTTTATTAGCATTTAAATCCTGCATAGTTTTATTGTATAATGCAGCATGAGTTTTTTCAACGGAAGCTATTCTATTCATTAAATCGGAAACATTTTTATTATTTTCTGATAAGGCAACCTTGCTGAAAACTGGATACATTTTTGTATACTCATAAGTTTCGCCTGCTATACCGCTTTTTAAATTATCATTATCAGTACCTGATTTAACAGTATTAATTTTAGCCGTTAATGCCTTAGATGATATTTTTGAAGATACAGCCATATCGCTTAAAAGTTTGGCATGCAAAGCTTCCGCAGCAGAAGCGGCTTTAAACATTGCAGCAACACTTTTATTCTGAGTTCTTTTAGCAAACTCGGCATAGCTTGCAGATGCATTCATCTCGCCATTATATGATTGCTCAATAGCATCTAAAGTAGATTTAGCTGTTTGTCCGTATACAAAACTAGCAAAAATAAATAAAGACAGCATAAATAAAGTTAATTTCTTAATCATTTTTTTTCCTTTTGACTTAATTTTTATATGCGCATATATATAATATAGAACAATTAATTTAAATGAAAGTAAAACAAAAATAATTTATTATTATACTTGACAACTATGTACTCCTTAGGATCGCTTTTTTTATTATAGTTTTATATTTTATTATTTCTATTATTGTTTTTTTATTTTTTAATTTATTATTTAATATATTTATAATGTTATTTTTTGCGTCATCAAAAAAGAAGCTAAAGAACGAGTACAATAATATTTTAAATAAATAATAAAAATTATTATTTACGCATTTTTTCAATAACTTTTGACAATATTAATATGCCTTTGTCAATATCTTCAGGTTTAGAATTGGTATAATTAAGTCTTACAGTGCCTAAACCTCTTTTAGCTTCATAAAAAGGCTCTCCTGCAGCAACTGCAACTCCTTCATCGGAAGCTTTCCTTGAAAATTCAACGGCATCAATTCCTTTAGGAAGCGACGCCCATATAAACATACCTCCTTCAGGATGCGTCCAATGCATATCGCTGGGAAAATATTTATTCATAGCTTCCAGCATATAATTACATTGCCTGCCGTATAAATCTATTATTCTTTTTATATGTTCATCATAGTCATTATCCTCAAGATACTGACTCACAACCAACTGAGAAAATGTAGATGTATGCAAATCTATAAGCTGTTTATAATCTTTCATTTTAGTATATAATTCTTTATTTCTGCATGCTATCCAGCCCAATCTCATACCTGGAACAACAGTTTTAGAGAAAGTTCCAAGCAGTATAGCCTGCTCTCCCAAATATATTCCTAAAGATTTTTGAGGCTCGCCTCTGAATCTTAACTCTCCGTAGGGATTATCTTCTATAAAAAAAGTATCCTTATCTTTTATAATATCTGCTATGCTCTCTCTAACGGCATTTGTATATGTTATTCCTGTGGGATTTTGAAAGTTAGGAACGGAATAAAAAAACTTATGATTATATTTATTCACAGCCTCTTTAAACTCGTTAATATCCGCACCGTCTTCATTTAAATTAATAGTATGAATATTAGGATTATAAAGATGAAATGACTGTAAAGCAGCCAAATAAGACGGATCTTCAACTAAAACATCATCATCAGGATCTATCAGACATGAAGAAATAATATCCAATGCCTGCTGAGAACCATTAGTAATGAGTATATCATTAGAATTAATATCAATACCTTGTTTTTTATATCTGTTTGAAATAAACTCTCTTAAAGGTCCGTATCCTTCAGCACTATTATATTGCAGAGAATAGGCGCCTTTAGTATCCAGAACTTTATTTACAGCGGCTTTAATTTCTTCTACAGGAAAAGATTTTGGATTAGGCAAACCGCCTGCAAATGATATTAAATCGCCCTTAGCTGCAACCTCAAGCATAATTTTAACAAAACTGCTTTGAAAATCTTCTTTTAATGCTCTTTTTGATAATCTTAATTTCATAGTAATATCCATTTAAAAATTTGTTCTATATTATACACTACTATTAACAATAATGCTACATTATTTTTTGATTTTTTATATATAGTAATTTCATAAAACTAACTGTATATAAAAAATACAGACTTTTAAAAATCCGCAGATTTATATTAATTTGCTATATTTTCCAATTAGGAAAGCGTTTTATAACGGCAGAAATAATATCCGTTTTATAATGCTGCTCCAAATTAACAAGCTTTTGAAATTCACTGAATATTATTTTAACATCATCTTCAGATTCATTTTCTATAAATTTAAGCAAATAAGCTTTATCAAATACCAAATCATAAACAGACTTCAAAAGTTTTCTGGACTGAGCGGAAGTTTCTTTTTTATCAACTATCTTTAATAAATGAGGTATTATATTAAGAAGTCCTATCATAAGGGAATTTTTATTGATATTTATATTAACTTCTGCATTATCATAATATTCACCGTCTAATATCTTTTGTGCAAAATAAACAAACGATTCTGGACACTCTCTGTAATGAAGAAATATATCATCTATAGTTTTTGCAAGCATATTAGCTTTCCCATCTTCAAATAATTTATTTACTATAAGATAATGATTTTTAACATGAGAAGAATAAAGCATTTTTAATATTATATTATAATAGTCATCTCTTCTTCCGTCCCAAATTGCTTTTATAAATTTTTCCCTGTAATTAGATGAAGGAAGAATTTCATAAATATGAGTATAATCATCAATATCTTTAACTATATCCGAAAGCAAAGGTATGCCGCTGCATAAATTTGACTGACTTCTTAAATATATTATGCTTACTATTCTTGCATCATTCGGCGATTTTTTATCCTTAGAAACATTAACAAAATAGCTGTTCATTTCTTCTGCTTCTTCGGAATTCATATTGGAAGTATATGTCAAATATTCCATATATATTTGATATTTTTCAAAGAAATTATCCGCTTTATTAAATTTAGATAAACTCTCGGCATCATAAGTATCAGCTTCTTCATTATATAGGAAAGTATTTTTATCAAATTTAACAGCAGTAGAAGCTCTCACATATTTCTTAGCGCCTTCAATCCACTTAGTATACAATGACTCTGACAACACAACATAAGGTTTTGATGTTAATTCATGCTTTAAATCTTTTGTAGTAATGCTTTTTTTATATTTTAAAATAATAGTTAAAAGCTCTGTAGGGTTTTCCTCAGCTATTTTTTTAATTTCATTAATTCTATAAGCCTTATATACATTAATGTCATCATCAGGCAATGTTGTAAGGGATTGTATAGCCATATCAAATGTCATTTTTCTAATATCTTCCTGAGATACAAATTTTATATTAACATTATTAATATCTATAGACTTAATTTTACCTACACCGAAGTTTCTGTGAATAACATATTTATCAACATCATATTGTATATACTTCTCAAAAATATCTATGCAGTCTTTAGGCTTCTTATTTACATTCGTAATAGAAGATATCTCCTCTATTTTTTCAAAAAGCGTATGATTGGGATATAAAGCCTTATATACATCTACAAGTCTGTGTCTGAAAAATTTAGCCTTTTTATTATTCTGCGCCACTATATCCTGTTCATAATTAAGAAGATTTTTTATAGTTTTTAATGCATCGCTGTATCTGTTATTTTCAAAGTAATGAAAAAATATTATCTTCCAAACATCTATCATTATATTAGAATCTACTAATGTGTTTAAAGCATTTTCATACTTAAGCAGATAATTATAATTATCAGGCTCATATTCCAATACCTTTTTAATATCGCTTTCTGCATTATTTCTTTCTCTTAAAAGATTCCTTTCAAAAGCAATTTTATAATAATGCACAGCGCTGCTTATATCTCCTGACATCTCTTTTGTATGCGCTATCTTTTCTGGAAGTTCAGGATTAGAAACATCAAATCTTATAAGTCTTTCCCAAATCTCCAATGCTTCGGCATCTCTATTGCTGCTTTGATAATAGCTTGCCAAATATCTTAAAGCATAATCGCTTTCATAATATTCATCTAAAATCTTATGGCATATAAACTCTACTATATTCCACTTTTTAGCATTTTTAAAAATACCTAAAAGTTTCTCCAAACTCATATCCGAATAATTTAAAGTCTTTAAATTTAAAAATCCGTTTGCATATAATGCTGATATATGATTAGGATTTTTCTCAAGCTGCATCTTCGCAGTCTCCATAGCCGTATTTATATAATTAATGTCATTTATATCGTTAATAATACTTGATAAATCTGCAAAGTATTTAGCGGTATAATTAAGCAGCGGTTTTCTAGTGAATGTTTCTTCTGAAAATATCTTTTCCAATTTTTGCAGAGCTTCTGACATGTTAATCACTCCTTATATAATATTTTTATGTAGTATTGCAGTAAGTCTTTATCTATCATAGCCATTTTTCTGCCCCATACTTTAATCTCTTCTGCATCGGAATCGCTTTGTCTCATAATAAGATATGCCGTTAAAAAAGAGTATGAAGATAAAAGCTTTGGGGCTGTTATTTCTCTTAATTTTAACTTTCTGTAATCTGCCTCCAGACGAGATATATTTCTTCTAAGCTCAAACTCTTCCTGTTCGCTCAAAGGCCTTTTCACATCTAATATATTCATAAGTTCGCCGTAAGCGCTCATCCATAATATTATCTCTTCCTGACTATTATTATGAACTCCTCTTTTAATTATTATATCTTTGATTTCTCTAAGTATTTCTATTCTTATATTTTCAAACTCTATGCTTAAAGGATCATAAAATAAAGCATCTCTTATATACATTTTGCACTTTTTCTCATCGCCTAATATATTATAAAGCATAGCAATATAACTGAGAGTCTTTGAATTATAAGGCTCTATAGTATTTAAATATTCATAAGACTTTAATGCTCTGGAATAATCCTTTAATTCTATAAAAGCATTGGAAAGCAAATGCAGCTCTTCAGCGCCTTCAATATCATTGGTATTCAGCTGCATTATTAATTCTATAATTTTATTATATACATAATAATGTATAGCTTTAATTGATATTAAATTATCATCATAAGATTTACCTCTTACAAAAATACTAAATTTTTTATACGAAGCATCTAAAAGCCTGCAATATTCTATACTGTTTCTCTCTGCGCTTTTAAACTTTTCCAGTCTGTTAATCCAAAATTTAACGCAAGATATATTTTCATATAGATTTTCACATTCAAAATCTTTTGACATAATCCTATCAAAATCTTCCATAGATTCCGTAAACAAACCATGCTTTAATTTAGTTTCTATAATGCCGAAAATATCTTTAACCGTCTCCTTTCTAGAAAATAATTCTTCTTCCATTATAATTTAAAATAAACTACTCCTATAAAGTTAAAAACGTATAGAGATATACGCATACTATCTATAAATATAATCAAATAAATACAAATTGTCAAGCAAAAAATACATTAATTATTATAGGCGCATATAAAACCCGACTTTTAATAATATTCTTTATATATTAAGATAAGAATTATATAAATTGTAAGAAGTTATTAATACAACATATTCTTAAAAGTAAAAATAATATAATAATATAAATATAATCAAAAATAGATGACTGCAATCCCACTGCTGTATTTTCACTTTAAAAAATCTATAACATAAGAAAAAATATCTTACCAATTATTCCCACTATTATTATGCCTAATGCGGGAAGAGTTGATATTTTAATATTTATAAGACTGTCATGCTTTATATTAAATACGGCAAAAGTATACAAACTCATAGATAAAATGGTGCAAGATAATAAAAAACTTATTTTACTTACTTCAAACATATTAAGAGAATCCAAAACAGGCTTTGTTATTATACCTCATTCTATTCCTCATACTGCACCTATGGAAGAAACAAAAAATCTGATAATTAAAAAAATACTATCATTTTTCTATATTAAGATATCCAATCAATCTGTCATAATCAGCATTGAGTACAAGTCTTTCAGGAAAGTCTATAGATTTTAATAATTCCAAAGCATCTTTATGATCTCCGACTTTATATTTTGAATGGGCATCGGATGTAACTACAATATTAACTTCATATTTTTTACAGGTTAAAGCAATTTCCCTGCATATAGCAAAACTTCCTTTTCTTATAATAAATGATGAAGAATTAATTTCTATAAGCTTATTATATTCTCTGCATAACTTTACTATATATTCGATATCAAATTCAAATTTAGGATTTCCTATATGTCCCAAACAGTCAATATCATCATTTTTTATAACTTCGGCGTATCCGTTAGTATGTTCTTTTTTAGAAAAGGGATGTATAGAATCTTCATGATAGGAAGCTATAGCAAAATCTAAATAATTTAATATATCTGAACTCAAATCTAATTTTCCATGATAATTAATTATATTAGCTTCGCAGCCTCTAAGAAGTCTTACTCCGTTTATATAATCAGGCAGATTATGCATAGCTCTGAAATGCACAGCTTTAGCTCCGTCGCTGGAAGCAGGTCCATGATCGGTTACAGATAAAACCAAAAAACCTTTTTCTTTAGCCGAAATCATCATTTCATCAACTGTACTGTAAGCATGTTCGCTTACCAGCGTATGAGTATGTAAATCAGCTATTATTTTCATAAGATTTACCTATTTATCAGATATTGATTTTACCGCATCCAATATTATTTTTACAGTATTATCTGCTCCTATAAAATCACTGTTCAAGCAAATATGATAATTTCTTGCATCTCCCCAATTCTTTCCAGTATAATAATTATAATGCTTAGCTCTTAATTTATCCCTTTCTCTAAGTATTTTCTCTATATTTGAACTGTCTAATTTATATTCGCTGACTGCTCTTTTAATTTTACTGTTCATATCCGAATAAATAAATACATTAATACAATTATCCATTCCCTCCAATACATGATTAGCGCATCTTCCAACTATGACACAGGAATTTTTTGATGCTATTTCTTTAATAACATTACTTTGGGCAAAAAACATAGTATCTTGCAAAGACTCTCCGCTTCCGAAAACCATATTTCCTGCATAAGAACAAGTTATTGCAAAATTAAAAAGAGAAGATCCCGTTAATTTCTGTTCATTTTCTTTTATATATTCTGATGAAAAACCTGTCTTATCCGAAGCCATTTCTATTATAGCTTTATCATAAAAAGGTATATCTAATTTTTTTGCAGTCATTTCTCCTATATATCTTCCGCCGCTTCCGAATTCTCTGCTTATAGTTATAACAATATTTTTACTCATAACATATACTCCATAATATGCACTTGCAACAGTTTAGCAGTATTATATATATTTGTCAAATTAAAAAACATAGCGCATAATAATTTAAAATACTTTTATTAAAAATCAGAAAAAGTCTGAAAAAGTTTTTTCTTTTGCATTTTCATCTTTCATAACTCCTATATCATACAAATACCTAGTAACCGATAATGAAAAACTACCTTTTATAGGAGTTTTAGGATATAGTATTATAATAGGCGTTCTCTTTTGTACTGAAATCATAACTTTTTCTTCATCAAAAAGAACAGGGCCCAAAAGAACCAAATTAATATCTAATGAAAATTTTGCAGTTACTTTTTTAACTTCTCTATATAAATTAATAGCCCAGTCTATATTTTTTACTTTATTAACTATAAGATACATTTTATCGGTCATATTATTAACATATATCATCTTCATAAGCCTGTAAAGATCCGTAAGCGATGTTATTTCAGGATTAGCTATAAGAATAATATCATCAGACATCTCATAAAAACGCATCATAGGCTGAGTAATTCCAGCAGCATAATCTATGACAACATAATCATAATCTTCAGCCAAAATCTTTAAATCCTTAGCAAGATTTGACAAATTAAAATCATTTTCAAATTGTACAAATCTCTGTATATTAACTCCTGCACTTATAACATCTATGCCATGTTCGCTTTTTATAACGCAGTCTTTTAATGTCAAAGCACCTTCAAAATATTCCTGTAATTTAGATTGAGGTTTTACATGAAGCAGTATAAAAACATTAGAACAGTTAATATCTATGTCAAATATTAAAACCTTATATCCTCTAGAAGCCAGTTCTGCAGAGAAATTTACAGAGCATAAAGTTTTTCCTGCACCGCCCTTTCCGCTGGAAAAAGATATTATTCTTCCCATATTATTGTCCTGTATACAATTTTAATACCTGAGCCACTCTAAAACGAACATTCTCGTCCCAATCCAGTATATGCGGCTTTAATGCTTTAATTACAGCCGTTTTGTTGGTATTATCTACATTTTTTGCCAATTCTTCAAGAGCTTCAAGTCTTTTTTCAACCTCTTCGCTTTCCAAAAGTGCAAAAATTTCTTTCATAAACTTTCCTTAAAAAATCAAACAAATAATACTTTACTTAATTATACATTATATAATATTTTTGTCAAAATATAAAATGATTAATTAAATTTAATTTTTATTCTGTTTAATAAAATTATCGTCATTATAAAAAAGGTTTTTCTTTAGTAAAATCGGGCAGATAATTTTCAGAACTTTCTATTTCCTGAATTAATAGATTCTCAAATCCCAAATCCAAAGCATAATTAACTATATCATCATATTCTTTTTTATACAATTTTCTGTTAATATTTTCAAAACTCAAAGCTTTAAACTTAGGACTATACTGCGACATTAAAGATATAAAGCTATTTAAAAATCCTCTTTCCTTAAGCTCTATCAATATATCATAAGAATCCGATTCATTATTAGGAAGAACTAAATGTCTTATTATAATGCCTCTTTCAGCAATTTTTCTGTCATTAATATATAAATCTCCAACCTGACTTTTCATTATTTCCAAAGCATTTACTGCAGTATTAAAATAATTTTCAGCTTTTGAATATTTAAAAGCTTTATCATCAAAAACATATTTTAAATCAGGCAGATATATATCAACAATGCCTTCTAAACAATCTAAAAGTTCTTTTGTATCATAACCATTTGTATTATAAACTATAGGCAAATTGAGCCCTTTTTCCAAAGCGTATTTTAATCCTTTCAAAACAGGATATATCACATGAGAGGCACTTACCAAATTTATATTTTCAGCCCCCTGATTTTCCAAATACAAAAAATAATCGCCCAATGTTTTGGTATTAATTATACTGCCCAATCCTTCAGAGCTTATCTGATAATTCTGACAAAATACACAGTTTAAATTACATCTTGAAAAAAATACCGTACCGCTTCCGCCTTCTCCTGCAAGCATAGGTTCTTCTCCGAAATGCAAAGTATGAGAAGCTGTTTTTATATGCTCCGTATCTTCAAAAATTTTACATCTTCCTATATTGTTTTTATTTCTATCAACATGACATATATGTCCGCAGCATATACAGCTGTTATAAAGAAGTTCAGCTTTTTCTAAAGCTTTGTATATATTTTTTAAATGTTTTTCATTATACATAATTTATCCCTATTAATTAAAAAATTATATATAAAAATATTATGCCTTTAAAATTAATAATTATTTATTGTCTGCTTCTAAATATTTAATAGCCCATTCAACTATTATGATGCATTGTGTTCTTACTCAGTAATTTTTTTGAGAAACATGCATTATTTTATCTTAAAATGCAAACTATAATACTGATTAATTTAACGCAATACATTTTATTAATAACTTTATAATATTCTTATAAATCGCTGTATTAAGTAATAATTATTAAACTGATATAAAAAAATTATAAAATAAAACAGCCTATTATATTATAATAATAGACCGCTTCATTTT
>NZ_CAJUPR010000014.1 GCF_910588665.1 uncultured Brachyspira sp.
AAAACTCAAAACTCAAAACTCAAAACTCAAAACTCAAAACTCAAAACTCAAAACTCAATAATATTATACTATAAAATATATTCTCTTTCCTATAAGAATCAATTGCTATTGCAAAACTTTTTTTATAATAAATATATATTAGTTTTTAAAAAAAATTATTTGATCATTAAAAATAAAATTATATATTTTAATATACGCTTTAAATATGCATGCATAATAACTCTTTTCTGCATATATATAATCTGATAAATATTTTTCATCAATTATATATCTCATAAATTAAAGGAGTTTTTTATGTACTTGGCGCCTGTAGGCTTAGTGGTTTATAATAGAATAGAACATACAAAAAGAGTAATTGAAGCATTAAAGAAAAATACTTTAGCCTCTGATACGGACTTATATATATTTTCAGATGCTCCAAGCAGAAAAGAAGATGAAAAAGCCGTTTTTGAAATCAGGGAATATATTAAAACGCTGAATGACGGATTTAAAAATGTTTATATATATGAATCTCAAAAAAACTTAGGCATAAAATATTCCACAATTAAAGCCGTAAATACAATATTTGAAAAGCATGAGTATTTTATCGGTTTGGAAGATGATATTGAAACTAATAAATATTTTCTTGAGTTTATGAATAATGCCTTAAATTATTATAAAGATGATGAAGATGTTATTTCAGTAACAGCATTTTCTCATAAGCATGCCACTGAAAAACATAAATATGATGTTATATTTACTTATGCTTTTCATAGCTGGGGCTGGGGTACTTGGAGAAGTAAATGGCAATGCATAAATTGGGATACATGCGATATTTCTTGGTATAATAAAAGCATTAAGCATAAAATATTAGGCTCTGTTTTTTCTTGGTTTCATTTACTGGCTGTAAAAAAATCGGTGAAGCATAATTATAAAAATAATTTATGGGATGTTTATTTTTCATTTATTATGTATAAAAGAAAAAAATTATGCGTTTGGCCTTCAAAAAAATCTTTTACAAATAATATAGGTTTCGACGGTACAGGATATCATAAGTTTAATTTTCATCATGGTTATTTTGAAATGAATTTAGATAATGATAATATGCATATAGAGTTTTCATCAGATAAAAAAATGAATTTTTTTGAATATTTAATTATATCTATAAAGATAGGAATATTCAGCTGGACTAAAGGATTTATAAGTATGTTTTTCAATAATTTTTTAAAAAAATAATAAACTATAATACAGACCATTTTTCAATCTTTATAACCCAAGCATTTGTTTTATTAGCAGCTTCAAGTCCTACTCTGCTGTCTTCAAATATAATGCTTTCTTTCTCGGACACCTTAAAATGCTCCATACATTTAAAGAATATTTCAGGGTCAGGTTTTTTATTTTCTATATCATCTCCAGTTAAAATTAAATCAAATAATCCGTTAAGGTTAAACTCTTTTAGTATGCCGTATACTCCGTTAGGAGAGGCGGTTGTTGCCAATGCCGTATATTTCTTATTTTCTTTTTTATCTTTATTTTCAATTAAAGTTTCTAACATAAAAGGATGCATATTAATCATATTAAGATTTCCTAAATATATTTCTTCTTTTTTGTTATGTATTTCTTCTATAAGCTGATTATTTTTACCGTCATCATCTGCAAGCTTATTCTTTAATTTTAAAATACTTCTTATAAATACTTTATAATGAAGCCCGAAACATTTATTATAATAATATTCTTTATCCAATTCTATATTAAATTGCTTTAAAGCATTGTAATATGAATAATAATTTAAGCAGGCGCTGTCTATCATAGTACCGTCCATATCGAATATCAAGAGCTTTATTTTTTCTAATTGAATCATTTTTTATTTCCATTTTGAAATTTAATATTAGTCAATTATATCATAATAAAATAAATAATTCCAATTTATAATAAAAATGCTATAATAAATATTATGAAAGATACTAAATCAAGAATAGAAAAAATTATTAAGCTTCTTTCTGAAGATCTTTATGAAAGAGAGGAAATAGCGGCATTAACTTTGCTTAGCGCTTTGGCAGGAAAGCCCGTGTTTTTATACGGTCCTCCGGGTACGGCTAAAAGTTTTATAGCAAAGAGAGTATCTTCGGCATTTAAAGATTCTAAATATTTCGGATATTTGATGCATAGATTCAGCACGCCTGAGGACATATTCGGACCTATTAGTTTAGAGGAATTAAAAAACGACAGATATGTCAGGAAAACAGAAGGCTATCTGCCAGATTGCGATTTTGCATTTTTAGATGAAATTTGGAAAAGCACTCCTGCAATATTAAATACGCTTCTTACAATAATAAATGAAAGAGTTTTTAAAAACGGTTATGAAGAAATAAAAGTTCCGCTTAAGGCATTGATTTCGGCAAGTAATGAAACTCCGCCAGAAGGACAGGGACTTGAGGCTTTATATGACAGATTTATTATGCGTTTAATGGTAAGCCCTATAAAAAATAAAAATAATTTTGAAAAAATACTTCAGAATACTGAAAGTCATTCATATATAGATATTGATGATGATTTAAAAATTTCATCAGATGAATGGATAAAAATAAGAAAAGAAGCAGGCAATATAAAGCTTTCAAAAACGGTTATTGATATAATTCATAATATAAAGCTTTCCATAGAAAAATTTAATGAAGATAATAAGAATATCGCAATATATGTGTCAGATAGAAGATGGCAGCATATTTCATATTTATTAAAAATGTCAGCATATTTAAGCAGAAAAAACGAGGCGGATATTTATGAAGCTTTTTTAATAGAATATTGCTTATGGAGCAGCGAAGAGCATATTGATGCTGTAAAGAAAATCGTTGAAAGCTCTATTAAAAAATCATGCCGTTTTTATAATGATAATATTAATGAATGGAGAGAAAACTTTCAAAAAATTCAGAAAAATATTGATGAAGAGTTTTATAATTTAGAAAAAAAATATGATACGGAAAATATTGATGATAAGCCGCATATAGCTAAAACTTTATCAGTAAATATAGATAAATACGGCAATAAGGGAGAAACAATAATTTATATACCTATAAAACAATTAGGAAAGAAAGGATATTTTTATCCGTTGGATATAGGGCGAAATCAAACCAGAAAATTCAGATGCAATTTTAACTCTTCTGATAAATGCACTGTTGAAATAAACTCAGCCTTATTTGCCAATGGTTTTTCTGCCGATATGCTTTCAAAAAATTATGAGTTTTTAGATTATGCAGAACCTGAATATTATATGAAGAAAACAAGTATGAAAAAGCAGACTAAAGAGAAAAAAGAAGAATATTTAAATCTTATAAACTCTCTGCTATTAAGTATTGAAAATATTATAAATACTTCAAAAAATAATTTTAATAAAAGTAAATCATATTCAAAGAGCGTTTTTATGCCCGGAGAAAAATTCTGCTTATATGAAGATATATTTAATTCCTATACGGCAGGTCTTGAAAGCGAAAAATTGGATGCCGAAAGATTAAAAAGCGAAATAGAAAATTATGAAGCAATTTAATATAGATTCTTATAACAAAGAGATAAATAAAACAGAAGTTATGGCTAGAGGCTTATTTTACGGCTCTTTTAACAATATTGATGATGACAGATTGAAAAATGAACTTGAAATAAAGATTACAAAATGGAAAAAAGATTTAGATACTTTTGTTCATGAAAATAATCCTTATAATGATAATAAAATAGAATTAGATATTGCATTAAAAAAACTAAAAAATAAATATGCATCCGAAGAGGATATATTAAACGATTTAAATAGCTTTAGTATTTTATCAAGTGATGCAAATACCGATTTTTGGAAAGATAAAATAAATAGCGGTTATAATTTAAATATTATTAAAAATAATATTGTTTCATTATGGGAAAAAAATTATAATATAAAAAATAATGATTGGCTTGTATATACCGTAAAAGAAAGAAGAAAAAAATTTATTAATGATATAGAATCTTGGATAATTTTATTAAAAAAATTAAAATATATGTCAAATATTTTAAGAATAAAAACGGGAGTATTATGGGATTTCAGAGCAGGAGAACTTGAGGAAAAGGATATATCTTTATTAAATAGATGGGTTGATTTTATTAATGAGTATAAAGATATAGAAATTATATGCGATACTATGGGAAAAAGAGCTGATGCTGAAAAATCTTTAACGAATATTGAGTTTAAAAATACATACAAATATACAAATAAGATGATAAGTTCTAAAGAAGAGATTGTCGGAATATATTTTGCAAAAGACATAGAAAATATTATTCCAGAGGAACTTTCTCTTTTATGCAATGAAAACAGTGAGAAGCTATTTAAACTAAAATATATAGAAAACAGACTTATGTGTTTTGATAAAAAAGCTTATGCATTTAATGAAAATGAATTTAACAGAATTAAAGCTGGATATAAAGAAGGCAAAGGAGATATGATTATATGCATAGACACAAGCGGTTCTATGAAAGGCATTAATGAATATATCGCCAAAGCCGTAATGTTTAAAATGGTTATGCAGGCTTTATCGGAAAACAGAAATGTTTATCTTATCAATTTCAGCACAGAAATATATTCATGCAGATTCAGCAGATATAACGGGATTGAAGATTTAATAAAATTTTTAAAGCTTAGCTACTATGGAGGATCCGATATATATAAGGCTCTTTATGAAGCAAATAGGATTATGAATACTTCAAGCTTCAAAAATGCCGATGTGCTGGTATTATCCGATTTTATAATGGAAGATATTCCTAATAATTTAGCTGCTATATGCTTAAGCCAGAGAAACAGGGGAAATAAATTTTTTGCAGTATCAATAGGAAAATTTCCATTCGGATATTCATATAGAAAAGTATTTAATAAGCATTGGATATTTGATATTGATAAAGGCATAAAAGAAATTTATTAATTTATAATTTTATTTGATTAAAATCATATATTTCGTCTTTGGACATAAATATATTTATGATTTTTTTTTCTCTTTCTATATTTTCAGTTGTGTATATATTTATTTTTTTTTGATTTCGCATATTAAGAATATTGTTTTTTTCTAAATATTTTTTTACGGATAAGGCTGTATAATAGGAAGGATCTATTATATTTTTTATTGAATTACTAATATCGGTTTTCAGTAAATTTTGTATATCGTTAATTATATGAGGATAATGAGTGCATGCCAGTATTAAAGTATCCGATTCTTTATCTATATTTTTTAAATAATTTTTCAGCACATCGAATCTGTTTTTATGACTATCCCAATTATTTTCTATCATAGGGCATAATTCTTTGCATATTACCTGAGTAACTTCAGCATTCCTGCTTTGTTGTGTTATTTTATCTTTGTATATATTTGAATGTATTGTAAACTCTGTGCCCATTATTGATATATTATTGTTTTTTGTATTATTCAAAGCTTCTCTTATGCCATTTGATATAACCTCTATTATAGGAATTTCATATTTCTGCTTTAAAATGTCATAAGCGCAGGCAGATATGGTATTGCATGCTATTATTAAAATTTTGCATTTTTTGCTTATTAGAAATTCCGTCATTTTCAATGTAAGATTTATTATTTCATCTTTTGATTTGTCTCCGTAGGGAATGTTGATATTATCTCCGATATATATATAATTTTCATTAGGCAGTATTTTTAATAATTGTTTTAAAACTGTTAATCCTCCAAAACCTGAATCAAAAATTGCTATCGGCATATCTGATATAGATGAATTAATATTCATATATTACCTTAATTTAAGCTGACTAAATCGGTATTATTATATAAAGTATTTATATAAAGTCAATAATATTGTGAAATAAACATTGTATTTTGTAATAAAATTACTTGTATATAAGTAAAAAATAGTGTATAATTTAATAATTGAAATTTATATAAATAGGAGTTTTTAATGAACAGCAGTATCATAGAAGCGCTACAAATAATGATCATAGGAATAGTCATTGTTGTATTGTTTTTAATCATATTAGTATATGTTATGAAGCTAGTTGCAGCTATAGTTGCTCAGGTAGATAAATTAATGCCTCCTCCTAAAACGGAAGCTGCTCCTTTACCTTCGGCAGTTCAAGCATCGGGTAATGATAAAATGACGGCTATTGCTATTGCTTTGGCGCATATTCATATCGCTAAAAAATAAAAAAGTTATATAATAGTAAAATAAGGAGAAATGATAATGGCTAAAAAAGAAATAAAATTTATGCTAACGGCATTCAGAGACGGTTTTCAATCCGTTTACGGCGCTAGAGTATTATCTAAAGATTTTATGCCTGCTGTAGAGGCATTTGTAAAAGCAGGCGTTACATATTTTGAATCGGGCGGAGGAGCTACTTTTCAAAGCGCATTTTTCTATAATAATGAAAATGCTTTTGATGTAATGGACACTTTCAGAAAAACTGTCGGTAATGATGTTAATTTACAAACTTTAGCCAGAGGGGTTAATGTTGTAGGTTTGGAATCTCAGCCTAGAGAAATGATAAAAATGCATGCTCAGTTATTTAAAAAGCATGGCATAACTACAATAAGAAATTTTGACGCTTTAAATGATGTAAATAATCTTATTTTCAGCGGAAAATGCATTAAGGAAGCAGGACTTAAGCATCAGGTATGCGTCAGTATGATGGCCTTGCCCCCTGGATGCGAAGGCGCTCATGATGCCGATTTTTATATTAAAGTATTAAAGCAGATTAAGGATAATGTTGATTTTGATTCCGTATGCTTTAAAGATGCTTCAGGCACTACCACTCCTCAAGTTGTTTATGATACAGTTAAAGAAGCTAGAAAACTTTTAGGTTCCGATATGCATATACAAGTTCATAGTCATGAAACTGCAGGCATAGGCGCTGTTCAATACAGAGCCGCTTTAGATGCAGGATGCGATTGCATTGACCTTTCAGCCGCTCCTGTATCAGGAGGTACCTGTCAAACCGATTTAATTGTTATGTGGCATGCCTTGAGAGGCACAGATTATACTCTTAATATAGATATAGATAAAATAAGAGAGGCTGAGGAAGTATTTAAAGACTGCATGAAAGATTATTTCCTTCCTCCTGAAAGCAGAACCGTAGAGCCTATGATTCCTTTTGCTCCTATGCCGGGCGGTGCTTTGACTGCAAATACTCAGATGATGAGAGACATTAATGTTATGAATAGATTCCCTGAAGTTATAAAAGCTATGACTGAGGTTGTTAAAAAAGGAGGATTCGGTACTTCCGTAACTCCAGTATCGCAGTTCTATTTTCAGCAGGCTTTTAATAATGTAATGCAGGGAAATTGGAAAAAAATAGCCGATGGTTACGGCAAAATGGTATTAGGTTATTTCGGCAAAACTCCTTCAGCTCCAGATCCTGAAATAGTAAAAATAGCAGGCGAACAATTAGGCTTGCAGCCTACAACAGAACTTGCTATGGATATAGATGATAAAAATCCTAAAAAAGGAAGAAAAGCCGCTGAACAGGCATTAAAAGATGCAGGCATAACAGATCTTTCCGATGAAAATGTATTTATAGCAGCCGCTTGTAAAGAAAAAGGCATACAATTTCTTAAAGGAGAAGCTAAACTCGGCATTAGAAAAAATGCAGGAGCTTCTTCTTCAGACGGTATTAAAGCTGCAGGTAATGAGGTTACAGTTACTGTTGGGGGGTCAAGCTACGGTATAAAAATAGAAAACGGAAAAGCTCTAGTTGATGGCGTAAGCTATGATTATACAATTAAAGACGGTATTGCTGCAGGCTCCGTTCAGTCATCAGCTCCTGCTTCAGGAGGTTCTGCTACACCTGTTACTGCAGGTTTGCCGGGTACGGTTCTTAAAATACTTGCCCCAGCAGGAACACAAGTTCAGGACGGTACTACTATATTGGTAGTGGAGGCTATGAAAATGGAAGTAGAAATAAAATCAACTATTAACGGCACGGTAAAAGAAGTTAAAGTTAAACCGGGCGATGCTGTAGTTGCAGGTCAGGAATTAGCTATTGTCGGCTAATAATTTATACCTGTCTTTAAGGAGATAAAAAATAATGAAAAAAATATTTTTAGTATTTGCACTTATCTTTATGACAGCATCTGTGGTGCTGCCTCAGGAAAGTACTGATAAACCTCTTAATATAAAAGATTCGCTTATTTCTTTAGTGAGAAATACAGCTTTTGGAGGACTATTTCCCAGAAGCGAGCAGGAAATAGCCGAAACTAAGATGAAAGCTGAAAACAGCAGGCAGGAAAAATATCAAACTAAATTAAACGATATTAAAGTAAAATCTGTACCTCTATGGCAGAATGCAGTAATGATTTGTGTGGGGCTTCTTTTAGTTTATCTTGCAATTGCTAAAGGATTTGAACCTCTTCTTCTTATTCCTATAGGTATGGGCGGAATACTTGCCAATATCCCTATTGCTAATATTGCCTCTTTGCCTATAGTGGAAATTATTAATGGAATACCTATAACTTTAAATAGCGGAGGCTTTTTAGGTCAGATTTATACTTTTGGTATTGAATCAGGATTATTTCCGTTATTTATATTTATAGGTGTAGGAGCTATGACAGATTTCGGCCCGCTTATTGCAAACCCTAAAACTGCATTATTAGGCGCTGCAGCTCAAATAGGAATATTCGGTACTTTGCTAGGTGCTATGATTATATCCGCTTATGTGCCTGTTATTTCCTTCTCTCTAAAAGATGCCGCTTCAATAGGTATAATAGGAGGAGCCGACGGTCCTACAGCCATATTTACATCTTCAAGACTTTCTCCGCATCTATTGGGAGCTATAGCTGTTGCCGCTTATTCATATATGGCTTTAGTTCCTATTATTCAGCCACCTATTATGAAAATGCTTACTACCGAAAATGAAAGAAAAATTGAAATGAAGCAGCTTCGTCCTGTAAGCAAAAGAGAAAAAATTATTTTCCCTCTTGCAGTTATAATTTTGGTTGCTCTGCTTTTGCCTGATGCAGCGCCTCTTATTGGGGCTTTAATGTTCGGAAACCTTATAAAAGAATCTGGAGTTACTGATAGGCTTTCAAAAACGGCTCAGAATGAATTAATAAATATAGTAACAATTATGCTCGGATTATCTGTAGGAAGTAAATTGGCTGCCGATAAATTCCTACGCTTTGAAACGCTTGGTATATTGGTATTAGGCTTAATAGCGTTTTCTATGGGTACTGCAGGAGGAGTTTTTCTTGCTAAATTTATGAATGTATTCAGCAAAGAAAAAATCAATCCGCTTATAGGAGCAGCAGGAGTGTCCGCTGTACCTATGGCTGCAAGAGTTGCTAATAAAGTGGGTCAGGAATCTAATCCTCATAATTTCCTGCTTATGCATGCTATGGGTCCTAATGTTTCAGGCGTAATAGGTTCTGCAGTTGCCGCAGGAGTGCTTTTGGCTATACTTGGTTAATATAATTAATTTAATATTATAAGGGAGTAAATCTTATTTAGATTTACTCCTTTATTATTTGCTAAATAAAAAAAGTGTAAAATATAAAGCAGTCAATATATACCGCATTTTTCCAGTAAATAAAAACAAAAAATATAATTGTAAAATATTAATATTGTATTATAATTAACATAATATTTTTTTATTTTGAATTAAAATGGAAATAAAATGCAGGATATATTAAAAGTAGAAAATTTAAAAATGTATTATCATACTTCAAACGGTATAGTCAAATCAATTAATGATATTAGTTTTGAAATAAAAAAAGGAGAAACTTTAGGAATTGTCGGAGAATCGGGATGCGGAAAAACTAGTCTTGCTGCATCTATTTTAAGAATGCCTCCTGTACCCGGAAAATATGAAGGCGGGAGAATTATTATTGACAATGAAAATATCATTGATATGAAAGAAGAATATATCAGAAAAAATATAAGATGGTCAAAAATTTCTATGGTTTTTCAGGGGGCTATGAATTCCCTTACTCCTGTATACACTATAGGCAGTCAGATGCTTGAAACTTTAAATAGGCATATTGATATGGATAAATCTCAGGCATATAAACTTATAAAAGAATACCTAGAATATGTAGGTCTTCATTCAAGCACCGCTGAAAGATATCCTCATGAACTTTCAGGAGGCATGAAGCAGAGAGCCGTTATAGCATCAGCATTATTTTTAAAACCTAAACTAATTATACTTGATGAGCCTACTACAGCATTAGATGTTATAGTTCAGGCTCAGATAATAAATTTGCTTAAAAAATTAAAAAAAGATTTCGACTTATCATTTATATTTATAACTCATGATCTGGCATTGGAGGCTGAAATTTCAGACAGAGTATGCGTAATGTATGCAGGAAAAATAGCGGAACTTGCATTTAATGAGGATATATATAAAAATGCAAAACATCCGTATACAAAAAGACTGTTAGCAGCTACCCCAAGACTAAATAAATCATTAAGCAAATTAGAGTTTATAGAAGGCGCTCCTCCTGATTTATTAAATCCTCCGAATGGCTGTATGTTTTATGAAAGATGCAAAGAAAAAATAGATAAATGCAGATATGAAGAACCTATACTAAAAGATACAGGAAATAATCATTTATGCGCTTGTCATTTAATTTAATAATATTATTCAACTTTAATTAAAAAATAAAATTATATAAAATAATATTAAAATACTTGATTTCTGTATTATAATATATTACTATTATTTAAGAATTAAACTATTAAGAGATATAAATGAATCCTGATATAATATTAAAACTTGAAAATGTAAAAAAATACTTTACTGCGCATACCAATATTATTGAAAGTTTTATAAAAAAATCAAAAGTAATAAAAGCCGTTGATGATATCAGCTTCAATGTAAATAGAGGAAAAATATTCGCAATTATAGGAGAATCAGGAAGCGGAAAAACCACTGTAGGAAAACTTATAATGAAATTAATAACTCCTACCTCAGGAAATATTATATTTGAAAATGAAAACATTAATAATTTCAACAAAGAAGAAGCATCAAGATATAGAAGAAATGTTCAGATGATATTTCAGGATCCCTATGCTTCTATGAATCCAAGATTTAAAATAAAAGATGTATTAAAAGAGCCTCTTTATATTCATAATATTGAAGGCGATGAAAAAAAATATAATGAAATGGTTATTAAAGCTTTAAGCGATGTAAAGATAAATCCGCCTGAAGAGTTTATGGAAAGATATCCGCATATGCTTTCTGGAGGTCAGCGTCAGAGAATAGCAGCGGCAAGAGCTTTGATACTAAATCCTAAATTGATAGTTGCAGATGAACCTGTTTCTATGATAGACTTATCCACCAGAGCGGAAATTTTATATATGATGAAAGAACTTCAGATAAAAAAGAATTTAAGTTATATATATATTACTCATGATCTATCAACTGCAGGATATTTTGCAGACACAATAGCCGTAATGTATTTAGGAAATATTGTAGAGATAGGCAATTCTGATGAAATAATAAATAATCCTAAACACCCTTATACTAAAGCATTAATTGCCGCAGTGCCTGACGCCTCTTCAGGAAGAGTGAATATAATAAAAGAACTTCCCATCAAAGGAGAAATACCAAATGATGTACCATCAGGATGCAGATTTCATACAAGATGCATATATGCCAAAAGTGAATGCAGAAATACCATTCCTAAATCAAAAAATATTAATGATAATCATTTCGTATCATGCTTATTTGCAGGTTGATAAAATATATTTAATATAATAGGAGATTACAGATAATGGAAAAGCTTAGTAATAAAGAATTAGAAATTATAGAATATATAAAAAAATTTCTGCCTTTTAGAGAAAAACATATATTATCTGCGAGAGAGCTTTCTGTAGAAATATCCAAAAAATACGGCATAGACATATATAAAGCCTCAATTGCAGCTTTATGCCATGATTTGGGAAAAAGATACAAAGACGATGAAATGAAAAAAATAATAATAGAAAATGATAATACAGAATATCCAAGCTATATAACGGGAGCTTTGATACATGCAAGAGTAAGTTCCATAATAGCTGAAAAAGAATTAAACATAACTGACAAAGAAATTTTAAATGCTGTGGAAAGCCATACTGTCGGACATGGAAATATGAGTATGCTTGATAAAATAATATACGCCGCCGATTATCTTGAGCCTACCCGTAATCTTGAAGCAGCCGATAAAATCAGAGAAAAAATTTTTATAGATTTTGATAATGCATTTCTTGAAATTGTATTGGAATCGGTTATTTTTGTTATGAGCAAAAGGCAGTATTTATCTGATAAAACTATAGAACTTTATAATTCACTGATAATTAGGCAGTAAATTTTTTATGCATAGTAAAAATAATATATTAAAAAAAGCATATATAATACTCATACAGCATAAAAACAATAAAATAAATGCAGATAATATTTTAAATGAACTATATATGCTATGCAATACGGCAGGATACGAAGCTGCAGGCAGATACTCATTTATACAGCAGAAAATATATTCAGATGCTTATATAGGAAAAGGTAAATTGGAAAGTCTGAAAGAGAAAGCTTACATTGAGGATGTAAAATATTTTATATTTGATAATGAACTTAGCGGCTCTCAGGTAAATAAAATAGAAGAAGGTTCAAATATAACGGCACTTACAAGAACGGAAATAATATTAGAAATATTTGCCATACGGGCTAAAACTATGACTGCAAAGATGCAGGTAGAATTAGCTTTTTTAGAATTTGAATATCCGAGATTAAAAGGAAAAAGAACAAATTTAAGTCAAATAAAAGGAGGCATCGGATTAAGAGGAGGTGCAGGTGAAAAACAATTGGAATATGACAGAAGAAGGGCAAGAGAAAGAATACATAAATTAAAAAATCAATTAAAAAAAGCAGAAAAATCCGCTGTTACTGGAAGAAAAGGAAGAGAAAATACATTTAGGATTGCAATAGTAGGATACACCAATGCAGGGAAAAGCACATTATTTAATTTGCTTTGCAAAGAAAGCGTATATGTTGAAGATAAATTATTTGCCACTTTAGATACTCATACTAGAAAATTATATATAAGCGATGATGCCCCTATGGAAGTTATAATAAGCGATACAGTAGGTTTTATAGACAGACTTCCGCATACTTTAGTGGCATCTTTTAAATCCACATTGTCTGAGGTTGCAGAGGCTGATTTGCTTTTGCATTTATCCGATGCAGGCGACAAAAATATAGATGAAAAACTTATTCATGTTGAAAGTATTATTAAGGAAATAAATGCATCTCATATAAAAAGTATTCTTGTATTTAATAAATCCGACAGCATAGATGAAATACAGAAAAATAAAATACTAACTTCTTATGATGATGCCCTATTTATAAGTACCAAAAACAATATTAATATAGAAACTTTGAGAAAGAAAATACTTGATATTATATTAGAATTAAAAAAATAATCTGTTTTATCTTACTAACTGTGCAAATATTACAGCCCAATAATCTTCTCCGTTGCTGTAATAATGAGCTATACCTACATGCGTAAATTTATCGCTTAGAATATTAAGTTTATACTGATTTGAATTCATCCAATAACTTACAACAGTCTGAGGATTTTTAAATCTGTAAGCTATATTTTCATCAGACGAATAAACAATCACTCTGTTCTCATAAATTAATTCATCATATTTAGTATTATTCGGTCTGATATGCGAAAAATTAACGGATAGTTCTTTAGCTCTTATATCGGCAATTTCATTTAAAGTATCATTAATTTCCAACGGATATAAATTTTTCTTTTCTCTTATATCATTAAATATTTCTAATGTATCGGCTATATCGCTATTTTGAGTATACAAAAAACTAAATCCGAAAATCATTATAAAGGCAATTTTTATAAAAATATTAATCATATATAATCACTTCATTATTTTTTATATATTTAAAAATATATAATGTTTTTTTATTATTTTTCAAGTCTAATTAATAATTTATTTTTGCTTGTTTCAGAAATATTTGAATGCTTTATATTATAAATAATTCTCTGTTTTATTTTATAAATAATACTTATTTCATTATTACAGTAAGATATAATATCTAAAATACTGCTGGTAATATCAATCAAATATTCGCTGGATTTTTTAGTGCATAATCTGCTGTAAACCTTAAGTACATATTCTCCGAAATATTTAATAAGCCTCACATTATTAGAAAGAATGGCGCTGTTAAAATGATAAAAATATATTTTAAGAGCCTCAACGCTGTTTTCTTTTACATATTTATCCAAAAACATAGAAAACATTTTTATATAATCTAAATTCTTATTTTTAAGACTATTGCATATCTCATCTTTATTTATTATATGAGTTGAATACTGCAAATTTAATATTATTATATTTTCTTTATCATAATCAAATGTAATATTATCTTTAGAACAATCTAATGGATTATCAAGCTTTAATCTTATATCCTCTATATACTTTAAATTCTTATTAACAGAACTTAATTTTTTCTTTTCCGTATCAATTACAAATAAATACTCTATATTTTTAGTTCTATTAACTATAGATCTTTTGGCTCCCCTATACTTAGTGTACTCAGAGCTTACAATACTTAAATGTCCCCTATTTTCTAATATAGATATTAAATCGTCATATTCTATTATACCGTCAGTAGAATAGCTCATAACCACATGCTTTGAATCTATATTGTCCAGCAGACTTATCAAAGTGTCTTTTGCTGTTTTTTTATAGCAATATAAAGATCTTGTCTTTATCCAATCTTTTCTAATACCGCCTTTATTTATTTTTTTACCGTTTAAATAAATATTTTTATTAATATCGGGTTTATCCCATAAAGCTATTGTATTTAACAGATGATAATTGCTTCCGTATTGATGCTGATTATAAGGAGGATCTAAATATACTAAATCAAAATGATTATTCTTATTTTTTACAACAAATTGATTAGCATCTTCCATACTTACATGGCAATTCCTGCCAGAATATAAAGGTATCTGCTTTAATGATATACGAGCCAATATTCTATGCAAAGCATCTTTATTTCTTCCTCCAAAACCTGCATGAAAAGCTTTGAATACTCCTGAAGTATTTGTATGAGTAGCGGCTTCATATATAAGAGAAGCTATTAAATAATAATATTCTTTTTTATCCAAAACATTATTTTTATAAAGTCTCTCTATATTATATCTTATAATATCAATTTTCTTGGCATTGTAATGAGTGTAAAATAATCTTTCATTTTCCAAATCAGGATTATTATCATCTAAAGGAGCATAATATTTGGATATATATCTCTCTTCATCGTCTATATGTTCAATATTATTAATCATATTTATGGTATTAATAAGCCCGCCTGTATGAACAAACATATTATCTAAATCTTCAATATTTATGGATAAATGAGCGTAGTTTAAAATATAAGAATAATATTCCCAATCATTAGAATAAACTTCCAAATTTAAAGTTTTTAAAAGTCTGGATACACTTCCGCTGCCTGCAAATAAATCCAATGCATTTTTTATTTTATTATTTTCTAATATTCTCAAAATTGTACTTTCTATAAATGGAAGAAGTCTTCTTTTATTGCCAATATATGCTATCAAATTTTCTTTTAAGTATTTATCTTTTATACTGTCTTTAGTATTAATTATCATAATCTTATTATCATAATATAGTTTACATAACTATATTAACATAATACAAATAAAATATCAATATAATAATAAATATTTATTTTATGTAAAGTATTTAATATTTTTGCATAATTAAATTATAATATTTAAGTTTTAATGAGAGAAATAAATTTAAATAGGTTATATTTATATTCAATGATAAAAATAATTAAAAAATAAGAATAGCTTAGTCCTTAAATTTTTACTGCTGTATATGGCGGTGTTATTCTTACTCATACTTAAATTTTAATTAACAATTAATAATAAAAAACATACAGATAATATTTCAGTATGTTTTTTATCTATTTTATTATTATACCTTTCATCGGTATATTTAAAACTTTTATTTCAGATTCTATTTTCTTTTTAGAAAAACTATTTTTCATAGCATAAGATACTTCTTTAATTATTTTTTCATCATTTCTGACTAAAGCAAGTATTGAAGAGCCAGCTCCACTTATAGTAACAGAATATGCGCCGCACTTTTTTGCCTTTTTAAATAATTCTTTTAATCCTGGTATAAACTTTGCTCTGTAATCTTGATGAAGTTTATCATCGGTTGCAACTTCAAGCAAATCAAATCTATTTGAATAAAATGCAGATGTGAGAAGAGCAGCTCTGGAAATATTAAACACTGCATCTTTAAAATCTATCTCTTTTGGCAATGCATCTCTTGCAGTTTCAGTGCTTAAATAAAAATCAGGAACGGCTACTACAGCTTTTAAGCTTTTAGGAGGATTTATTTTTACATATTTAAAATCTTCATTTTTACGGACAACTCCTGATATTATACCGCCCAATATTGCAGGAGACACATTATCCGAATGACCTTCTAATTGTACAGCCATATTTAATATATCATATTCAGCCGAAAGCTTATTTCCTAATATATAATTAGCGCTGAGAAGTCCGCCTATTATAGCCGCAGAACTGCTTCCAAGACCTCTTGAAAGCGGTATTCTGTTTATGCATTTTATGATATATCCTCTATTTGGTTTTTCCTTTAGTCTTTTATATACTAATTTCATAGCAGAAAGTATCATATTATCATCTTTAGATATTTCTTTTTCGCCCTCACCTATTATTTCAAATTCTATTTTTTTTGAATTTTCATTAGAGTAAATATGTATTTCATTATACAAATCCAAAGCAATCCCGATACTATCAAATCCGGAACCGATATTTGCAGATGTTGCTGGTATTTTAAAAGTTGCAAGTTTATTATTTTTTAATATTTTAGATTTGCTGTCCCAAAGTCTCTTCATTATTATATTCCTATAGCCTTTCTTATATCTTCCGCATTATTATCAACTTTTATAGGCTTTTCGGATATTTTTACCGCATTATCAGCATCCTTAAGTCCGTTCCCAGTCAGTACGGAAACTACTAAAGAGCCTTTTTTTATTTTTCCTGCTTTGCATGATTTTATAATACCTGCAATAGAAGCGGCAGATGCAGGTTCTGCAAATATTCCTTCTTCCGAAGCAAGCATTTTATAAGCTTCTAATATCTCATCATCAGTAACGGAATTTATAAAGCCTTTTGACTGCTTTGCTGCATTAACTGCAAGTTTCCAGCTTGCAGGATTTCCTATTTTTATAGCGGTGGCTAATGTTTGAGGATTCTCTATAACCTTATTCTGCACTATAGCAGCAGAGCCTTCAGCCTCAAAACCTATCATCTTTGGAAGATTGTATATTTTACCATTTTCCTTATACTCTTTAAATCCAAGCCAATAGGCGGATATATTTCCTGCATTTCCGACAGGTACGGATAAATAGTCAGGCGCCTTGCCCAATACATCGCAAATCTCAAATGAAGATGTTTTCTGTCCCTGAAGTCTGTAAGGATTTATAGAATTTACCAATGTTATAGGAGATTTATTTGTAATATCCACAGCCGCTTTCAAAGCATCGTCAAAGTTTCCTTTAATAGCTATAACCTTAGCTCCGTACATTAAAGCCTGAGCTAATTTTCCTAAAGCAATATTTCCGTCAGGTATGACTACCACACAGCTTATACCGCTTTTAGATGCATAAGCTGCGGCAGATGCAGAAGTATTTCCTGTAGAAGCACACATTATAACTTTAGAACCCTCTTCAATAGCCTTAGAAACGGCCATAACCATTCCTCTGTCTTTAAATGAACCTGTGGGATTAAGCCCGTCATATTTTAAATATAATTCCAAGCCTAAATCCCTGCCTATTCTTTCGGCTTTTATCAGCGGAGTATTTCCTTCATGCAAAGTTATTAATGGAGTTTTATTTGTAACAGGAAGATATTTTTTGTATTCTTTTAAAAGTCCTCTCCATGCTTTCATAATATTGTCCTTTCTTATTTGTTGATTATTTTATTATCATTAATAGTATAGAATATAATATAAATTATATTTTTTCAAGTTTTTAATTAAAGTCAAAATATAAAATATTATATAATCACTGATTAATATAGATTTATTATGCAGTATTAATCTTATATTATTTATTATTATCTGATATTATAAATAAAAATCGGGAGAATTAATTTTTAACTTTACCCCATTTTATAAGCATATATATCTTTATTCGTCTAAAGTTATTAAAACCTCTCTGGGTTTGCTTCCGTTTTCAGGTCCTACTATGCCCTGACGCTCCATTATCTCAACTATTCTTGCGGCTCTGTTATAACCTATTTTTAAACGGCGCTGTAAAAATGAAGCGCTTGCTTTTCCCGTCCTTGCAACGAGCTTCACAGCATCTTCCCAAAGCTCTTCGTCAAGTATATCTTCTTCGTCCGTATTTTTATCGTCTGCATCGCTTCCCTCTAAAGCTGCAATCAAACTCTCATCAAACATAGGAGACATTTGTCCTGATAAATAATCAACAACCTTCTTAACTTCATTATCGGATACAAAAGCCCCCTGAACTCTGTCAGGCATCTGACTTCCTGAAGAACAAAATAAAGCATCTCCTTTGCCTAATAATTGTTCGGCTCCAGACATATCAATTATAATTCTTGAATTGGTTTTATTAGGCACTTGGAATGCCACTCTTGTAGGCAAATTAGCTTTTATAACACCTGTAACTACATCTGCTGAAGGTCTTTGAGTAGCTATAATCAAATGTATTCCAACTGCCCTGCTCATCCCTGCCAAACGAGATATCAAATCCTCAACCTCTTTTGATGCAACAACCATTAAGTTATGAAGCTCATCTATAACAAGAACTATATACGGAAATAACTCTAAGGGCTCTCCGTTAAATTCTGTTTCTCCTTCTTTTAATAATTGCCTAACCTTCTCATTATATGTTTTTACATTTCTTACAAAAAATCTCTCCATTCTCTCATATCTTTTTTCCATTATATCCACAATATATCTTAATACTATAGTGGCTTTTTTCTCATCGGAAACAACAGGCGACATTAAATGAGGTATACCGTTATATATGGAAAGCTCTACTCTCTTTTTATCCACAAATATAAACTTTAATTCATCTGGTCTGAACTTATATAAAAGCGAAAGTATTATTGTAGATAAGCATACGCTTTTACCCGAACCCGTAGTGCCTGCAACAAGTAAATGCGGAGCTTCCGACATATCTGATACAACATTATTTCCGTATATTCCTTTTCCAAGCACAAAAGGTATATCCAATTTTGACTGTCTGAAATCGGTACTTTCCAGAACATCTCTCAAAAAAACTGCATTTCTGACTTTATTAGGTATCTCTATTCCTATAACAGAGCGTCCTGGTATAGGAGCTATTATTCTTACACTCTCAGAAGCTAATGCTAATGCTATATTATCCGTAAGGTTTGATATTTTTGAAACTCTTATTCCTGATGCGATTTCAAGTTCATATCTTGTGATAACAGGTCCTCTTGATACTCCAGTAACTTTTGCCTCTATATTAAAATCAAGCAATGTATGCTCCAGCTGCATTGCCGTTTGCTTAATTGACTCCATCATAGCGCCATCATTAACGGGTATGGATCTGTTCAGCAAATCAAAAGGCGGATATTTATAATGCTTATCAACATATTTTGTATCAAAATTTGATTGTATTCTATCCGAATCAAAATTATTCATTGATTTTGTACCTATAACAGATTTCATAGGTTTTAATGTATCAACCGTTTTCTGAGATTCTATATTTATAAACCCTGCTTCTTTTTGAGGGTTATCTTTTATATATTCTTCTATATTTTTATTTTCTTCATATTCTTCATCTGCTGTATTATACGAAGCAGTATTTTCAGATGATTTATTATAATCTGTTAAATCATTATCAGACTCCAGAAATTGCCCATCGGTATTTACTTTGCTGCTATAATTATCTGCTGTTTTTAATCTGTTATCCTCCATACTGCCTGCATTATAAAGCTCTTTTTCATCTAAATCAAATTTATCTATTTTACTATCTGCAATATTATTATAATTAGGTATATGATTATATCTGTTATACTCTCTTTTTGCTCCGTAGCCCATAGCAAATTCAAAAGCTTTTCTTTTGCCGTTATCTGATGCTGCTGAATTATTATAAGGTGAAACATATTCAATATTTTTATCTGTACTATGCTCATTATTTAATTTAATTAGTATCTCAGCTTCTTCTTCACTTTTTTTATTTTCTTTACTGTCCGTATTTTCTTCAGTTAGTGCTTGAAGTTCATTAAAACCATATTCTTTATCTGCTGATATTTTTTCTATATAATTATAATCATATAGAAAATCATCTGTATTATTTGCTTTTATATATTGCTCTTCAACATTATACTTTGCATAATTATTAACAGAATCATTATAAGCCGCTCTTTTAAACTCGGACTTTTTTAAATAATTAATATTATAATCAAGATTCTCGAATTTATTTAAATCATCTTCAAATTCCTTACTTTTTTTTTTATCTGTAAAATCTATACAAAAATTATATTCCTTTTCAATACTATTTTTATAATAGGTATTATTTCCGCTGCCGAATACGGCTTCCGCCAAAGCTAATCCCAAATCTTCTTCTGTATTTTCCAATGTATTTACATTTATACCATTAAATTTAATATCTCTTAATTCATTTAAAATATTATCAGCTTCTTTATTATCTGAATTTGCATCATTAAAAAATGTACTGGTAAAATTATTTCTATTTAAAAGTTTTTCTCTGTATTTTTTTTCATCAAAATAATAATTTTTATTCTCTATTTTTTCTATAAAAGGCAGAATTTTAAAATCCAAATCTGAAACTTCTTTTGCATAAAATATAGGTATATAATCTTTAGTATAAACTTTTTCATTATTAGAACTATTTATATGAGATTCATTATTTTTTACAGACTTTATATCCAAATCTTTTATTCCGTTTACAACTTTTTCTTCTATATATCTAATTTTTTCAAAATCAACATTTTTTAAAATATCTCTAAAATAATGAACTAAATCCATTATGGAAACTTTGGCAAAAATTATAGCAGTTATTATAAGAGCTGATATTACTATCATAACAGCGCCTGTTTTTCCGAATATTAACACTAAAGAGCCCCCGATAAACTCTCCAAGCATACCGCCTTTATTATAAAAATCCAAACTTCCTAAAAATATATTTAATAATACGCTTAAAAGTATCATTAATACAGATGAAGATACGGAAGACATTAATATTTTATCAGTTGAATTTTTTAATATAATATTAACTCCAGCATATATAAAAAATGCAGGTATAACATAACAGGAAAATCCGAATGCTAAAAATGAATAGCTTGATATATAAGCCCCAAATATACCAAGCAAATTTCTAATTTCATTATTAGAATTCAAATCCTCCATATTCATACTGAAATATGAAAGCAGCAATATTCCCGCAGACAAAAAACATAAAAATCCCGCTATATCAAAAAAAGGATTTCTATTTTCATATTCTTCATAAAAATTATTATTATAATTTTCATCTTCTATATTTTTTTCAAATTTCTTATGCTCTGCTCTCTTTTGTATTGTTAATTTCTTTTTAAATAATCCTAACATAATAAAACTCCAATACCTAAAAAATCATACTTTCATGAAATAAAAGAAAACAGCCATTCCAGCTATAATACAATAAAAACCGAAATAGAAAAGTTTTCCGTTTTTTAAAAATGACATCAAAAACTTTAAAGCAATAAATCCGAATATAAATGCAGTAATAAAACCTACAGCTGCATATTTAATATCAAAATATACAATATCTTTTAATGATAAAAGAAGCGCTCCGAATATTGCAGGCAAAGATATTAAAAATGAAAATCTTCCAGCCAAATCTCTATTAAGTCCTAAAAATAAAGCAATACTTATAGTCATTCCAGATCTTGATATTCCCGGAAATATAGCTGCAGACTGAGCAAGCCCTATAAAAAATGAATCTTTATATGTCATAGTAAATATATCTTTTAAATCATTGCCGTAAATATTTTTATCTAATCTTCTGGTAAGGAGAAGTATGGAGCCTGTTATAATAAGATTAATACCTATTCTGTCTAAATTTAAATTGCTTAAATACTTTTCTAAAAAAAGACCTGTTACGGCAATAGGTATGGAAGCTATTATTACCATAACAGACATTCTGAACCCTTCATTATTAACGCTTGAATTACGGAAATCTTTAAGTCCTAAAAAAAATCCGCTTACAGCTTTTATTATATCTTTATTAAATATAATGCAGGTTGCTAAAAATGTTCCGAAATGAAGAGCAATCTCAAATGATAATATATTTTCCGAATAAAAATTCAGAAAATACTCAGCTATTCTCAAATGCCCCGAACTTGATACAGGTAAAAACTCCGTTACCGCTTGTATAAAACCTAATATTACAACTTTATTCATTAAACTACCCCGACGTTTACATAATATCACTATAATTTTCGGATTGTTTAAAAAAAACAATAGAAAAAAATTATGTAAACTCAATTAATAAAAATAAACTGAAAATAAAAAAATATTTTGCAATTTTTATCTACTCTAGTATAATTTAACGATACAAAATTATGAGTATTTTTTATGAAAGATATATTAAAATATATAAAATACAGAATTGACCGAATGCTTAATAGAGGCTTATTATACCAGTTAATACTATTAATATTTGCAATAATAATTCTTCTTTTAATAGTTTCAGTATTTATAATAATATTTTTTAAATATCCTGCAAAAGATGCATTTTGGGATAGTTTAATGCAGTTTATTGATACCGGCAATATATCATCTGTGGAGGGAAATAAAGGAATATTAATAACTTTTTTAATTGTTACTTTTATAGGAGTATGCGGATGGGGTTCTCTTATAGCTATGATAAATAAAGCGCTTCAGGACAGAATTAATAATCTAAGCAAAGGAAATGCTTTTATTATGGAAAAGAATCATTCTATTATTTTAGGATACGGAGAGGAAGCCCTAACTATAATAGAAAACTTTATAAAAACCAAAGCAAAAACTATTGTAATACTTTCTGAACATAATATTGATATAATAAGAAAAAGAATATCTTTTATAAAAGGATATAAAAAAACTAATATAATAATAAGAGAAGGAGCTCTGGGCAGAATTGAAAATATTAAATTACTTAATATAGCAAAATCATCAAGCGTATCAATAATAAATAATGATGATACAGAATCACTTAATATACTTTTGGCTTTAAAAAAAATTGTAGAAGAAGAAAAAATTGACAGCAGAATAAATATATGCATGCTTGTGCATGAAGAAGATACAATTGAAATTATAAAATCTATTGAAGATAAATATTTTGTCATACATATAATTTATAAGTATGAAATATTATACAAGCTTATAGCTCAAAGCATAATTTATACGGGGCTAAGCAATGTTTATGAGGAATTATTTTCCAATGATGGAAATGTGTTTTATATAGAAAAAGATCATAATTTTAACGGCTCTAAATTTGAAGAAGCCGCTTTAAAATATCTTGACAGAGGAATGATATTATTGGGCATAACCAAAGAAGACAGAAGTCAATTATTAATACCAAACTATGAGCATTTATTAAAAAAAGAAAACAGACTTGTACTGCTTTCAAAAAACAATAATGATGATTATTCAAAAGAATATGATAATATAAAGCCGAATATTATAAAATATAAAAATAATATATTACTGATATGCGAGGAAAAAAGATATGATGAAATAATAAAAGAAATTTCTGAATATATGGAAAATCATAATATAAGCATACTCAGCTATAATTTAATAAAATCTCAAAAAAATAAATATAAGTTCATAAGGCAGAAATTAAAAGATGAAGCTATAACAAAAATAGTATTAATATCCGAAGACAATATTACTGATGTTAAAAGCATCAATATACTTCTGATTATAAGACAGGTTATAAGAAAAGAAAATTTAAATATAGCCATATTATCTTTATTGAACTCCATACAAAAAAGAAATTTAATATACTCCGATGATGTGAGAGATTTTATAGTAAGCGGTAAATTAATAGGAATGCTTATGGCTCAGGCATCATTAAGTTCAAATATATTATATATTTTCTACGGACTTTTAAGCAAAAACGGAAAGGATATAATAATATCGCCTTATTCAGATTACTTTGACGAATCTAAAATTTTTAAAGAAGCATATTTATATTTGCTTAGAAAAAAAATTATAATAATTGGAATAAAAAGATATAATGATATTGTTTTAAATCCTAATAATAGCTGCATGCTAAACAGAAAAGATGAAATTATAATAATAACAAATTATATTTTATAATAAATGAAGCTATTCAAGCAGTTTTATTATATCTGTATAATTTTTTTGCTTAGCGTAAAACAAAGCATTATTTCCGTATTTATTTGCTATTAACTTATCGGCATTAGCTTTTATAAGCAATTCAACCGATTTTATATGTCCACCCATACTTGCTAGTATAAGAGCTGTATTTCCTACATCATCTTGTATATTAATATTGATATTTTTATCAATAATTTTTTCTATAATATCCTCATCGCCGAAAACTGCAGCATCTAAGAAAGCTTCCTCATCTTGACTTAAAGCGTATATATTACTAAAAGGGATTAATATAATGGACAGCATCATAGTTATGGATAATAACATCTTCATAATTCTGATAAGTTCTTAAAATCATAAAATTATATTGTATTTAAAAATTACTTTTTAATAAAAATATGGAGGTTATGGGGATCGAACCCACGACCTACTGCTTGCAAGGCAGTTGCTCTCCCAAACTGAGCTAAACCCCCGTTATATGCAATAAAAAAGGAACCTGAGCGTGTGGGCCTGGGAGGAATTGAACCACCGACCTTTCGATTATCAGTCGAACGCTCTAGCCATCTGAGCTACAGGCCCTTAGAATCATTTATTAATAATATGGGCTGAATTATACCACAAATAAAAAAAATAGCAATACCATTTATTAAAAAATACAATATTTTTCAATAAAGTTTATAAATATCATTGTAAAAAAAATATTTATATTATATTATTAACATAACTAATTTAAATAAAAAATATATTATATGATTAACAAAAACGGTTATACTTCCAAAGACAATAATAATTCTCTGACACATAACAGAGTTTTAATTATAGGAGGAGATATATTATTAATAGCAATAATAACCAGTGCTTTTTTTTATTTTTGCTATTTAATAAAAAATATAATAAATCCTATTATCTTATTTATTATTATTATAGCAGCATTAATACCTTTTTGGAAATATATATGGGCAAAAATTTCATTAGTATTAATATTAGCGCTGTTCTCTTTATGGATTATAAAAGAAGCAGGATATTTAGTTGCACCTTTTATATGGGGTATATTTACTGCATATTTATTTAATCCTCTGATAAGTAAAATACAATATAAAATGCCTAGAATATTAGCGGTGCTAATGATATTCATACCGCTTTTAATAATAGCTATAATATTCGTTGTATTTATAATACCAAGAATCATAGAAGAGATTGGAATAATATTAAAAAGCCTGCCTCAATATGTGGATAAAACATATAACTTAATTTCATCAGTTTTAATTTCAATATCAGATAAATTAAACAGAACCATAGGAAAAAGTTTTGATATAAACTTAGAAATAGATTCTAATGCAATAAAAGATTTTCTATTTGGAAATAACGGAATTATGACTTTATTTTACAAAAAAGCAATGGATTTAAGATTTCAAAATATAAACAGCGTTATTTCCATATTCAGCATTATATTTTCATATTTTGTAATACTGCCTTTTGTTACTTTTTATTTAATGCTGGATTTTAAAAATATACAGGTAAATATAATAAAATTAATACCTATAAGATGGCAGAAATATGTAAGTAATATAATAAGAAGATCAAATTATATTATAAACAGCTATATAAGAGGAATGACAGTACTTGCTGTATCATTCTTTATAATAACTTATATGCTGCTTTCTATAGCAAATATGAAATACGCACTTGTACTAGCTTTACTTAGAGGATTATTAAATTATATACCGTTTATAGGACCTTTCATCGCTTTTGCAAGCGCATTATTTACAGGAATTATAACCGATATTGTATGGTGGCATGGAGCTTTAAAAATATGCGCTATATACGGATTTATACAGATACTTGATTCAGGACTTATTGCGCCTAAAATACTTGGAGATTCCGTTCAAATTCACCCTATTGCCGTAATGTTCAGCACAATTATAGGAGGCGTATTATTCGGATTTTTAGGAGTTTTATTTGCAGTGCCTTTCTGCAGTATAATACTGTTAATACTAAAAAATTTCTTTGATAAATATTACAATTCAAAATTTTATACTTTAAATAGAAGGGAAAATAAATGATTATTTATGTAATACCTATATTCATAATACTGCCTCTGATACTTATGGCTGTTATGATATTTCTTCCGACTTTTATAGGAAAAAGAATCCCTCCTTCTTTTTCAAAAGAAAAAACTCAAATACTTAATATGCAAAGAAATGAACTATATAATCTTATCATAAATTATGAAAATTATCCCGCTTGGTTAAAATATATTTCCACAGTTCATACCGAAAAAATATCTGGAAACAAATTAAAAATTATGCAGACTTATTCAAACAGAAGAACTTATCAGGAATTAATAGAGGTAAGAAGAATAGAAAACAGCGAAATATCTATAGTAAAAACAGAAAATGAATTTACGGCTTTATGGACTTATATATTTGAAGATGCAGAAAACGGCAAAACCAAAATGACTATAAAAGAAACTATGTATGTATATCATCCATATTTGAGATTTATGCTTAAATATATACTTACAGATGAAAACTGCAAAAGCGATTTTTTTAGAAGAGTAAAAATCTTTATTAATAAAAACAGCCAATAGTATATATGCATCATTTACATTAATTAATTTTGATATATAATATGCAGTCAATAAAATAAAAAGGATAAAATATATGCTTGATTTTGAGCCTATCACTTTAGAAAAACAAGAACTTTATAATAAATATTTTTCCATAACTCCTCAGCAATCGGCAGATTATACATTTATGAATATGCTTGGACTGAAAGATATATATATGATTGAATGGGCATTTACTGAAAAATTAGTTTGGATAAGACAGAAGTCTCCGTATACTATATATTGGGCACCTGTCGGAGATTGGTTTAATTCCGATTTCTGCAATGGTATCAGTCCTTGCGAAATATCAGGAGAGGCTATTATAAGAATACCGAAAGAACTTGCCTTATTTTGGGAAAAAACTACAAAAATAAAAATGAAAGATTCCAGAGACGAATGGGAATATATATACGATTTTAATGAGCTTGCATCCCTCCCTGGCAAAAAATTTCATAACAAAAAAAATCTGTATAATCAATTTATAAAAAATGAATTTGAATACAAACCTATAGATAAAACCATTATACAAGATATACTTGATTTTGAATCCGAATGGGAGGAATATGAAAAAAATAATCAAAATTATATGGAAGAATGCGAAACTTTCAAAAGCGGAAAATTATTATCGCATGAAGTAAGAGCTGAGGCTGATACTATAATGATAAAAACATTGCTTGCTAATTGGGATATTATAAAAAATATAATAGGAGGTGCTATTTATATTGATAAAAAAGTTGCGGCATATACGATAGCTGATTTGAGTATGAGAGATACTATAGTAGTTCATTCTGAGAGAGGAGATAGAAACTATAAAGGAACTTATCAGGCAATAAACAGAATGTTTTTAGAAAATTTAAAAAATTATATAAGCGATTATGAAAGATTTAAATTTGTAAACAGAGAGCAGGATGTTGGGGATTTGGGACTTAGAAAGGCAAAACTGTCCTATAATCCGATTAGCTATATAGAAAAATATAAAGGTTTTTGCACAGACTTTTAAATAAAAAAAATATATATATATGCATTTTATTTTATACAGCTCTTAAATATAATAATAAATAATTATACTTGACAGATTTTTATTTAAATATATATTATTCAAAATAATTTAAAATAAGGAAAAACTATGCCTACTTATGAATATAAATGCGAAAATTGCGGAAATGAGTTTGAAGAGTTTCAGTCAATAACAGCCGAAGCTAAAGCGTACTGTACTAAATGCGGAAGCGAAGCTAAAAGAATGATATCATTAAACAGCGGTATTATTTTTAAAGGCAAAGGATTCTATGTTAATGATTATAAGTCAAAAAATGATAATTCAAGTTCTGCCGGCAATAATGATAATACCCCACCTAAAATAAGCTGCTGAGTAATATAAGTTTATAGAAAAAATAAAATTATTAATAATAAAAATAATAAACTTTTAAGAATAATTATGGCTAAAAAGATATCTATAATGAATATATCGGAAAATGAATTATCAAGATTCTGTATAGAGAATAATTTTCCTAAATTTCATGCCTCGCAAATACTTAATTGGATATATAAAAAATATGCATTAAGTTTTGAGGAGATGAGCAATATACCTAAAAATTTAAGAAACTTATTAGATGAATACTATTTTATACATAATTCAAAAATAGAAAATATATCGGAAGATGAATACGGAACGCAGAAATTATTAATTTCATTATATGATAAGAAAAAAATAGAATCCGTTATACTGAATAAAAAAGACAGAGTAACTTTTTGTTTATCATCTCAGGTAGGATGCGGATACGGCTGTGCCTTCTGTGCAACGGGAAGTATGGGCTTATCTAGAAACTTAACAGCAGATGAAATACTTGCCGAGTTTATTTTAATGAGAGCTGTAACTAAAAAAGTTAATTCTATTGTTTTTATGGGTATGGGAGAGCCTTTAGCAAATACAAAAAACCTTTTCAAAGCAATAGAAACCATCAATTCTTTTAAAGGTTTTAATTTAGGTATAAGACATATAACAATATCAACTTCAGGAGAGGCTGCAGGAATAAAACAGCTTATAGAAAAAGATTTAGACTGCAGATTAGCTGTTTCATTACATTCTCTGAAAAATGAAATCAGAGATAAAATTATGCCTATAAATAAAAGATATCCGATAGAAAATCTTACAGCTGTTCTTAAAAGATACAGTAAAAACGGAAAAAGAATGATAACTTTTGAATGGGTTCTTATTAAAGATATAAATGATTCGGTTAATGATGCATACAGAATAGTTAACTTAAAAAAAGAATTTCCTTTCAAAGTTAATGTCATACCTATGAATCCTGTAGATCATGCGCCTCATTTACAGAGACCTAATAAAGATATTATATTAAGATTTAAATCCATACTTAAAGATAACGGAATTGAAGTAATTGAAAGATTTAAGCAAGGTCAGGAAATACTTGCAGCCTGCGGACAATTAGCTGTTAAAAATTTTTAAGTTAATATTATAGTATTTATTTTAATAATAGTATAATATTAAAAACAGATAATTTTTATAAATAAAGGGTAATTTATGGAGAAATTTAATAGTTCTTTATTCAGCAGAAGATACGATGGCTATAATTTAGAAAAAGAGATATGCATTATTAATAAAGGAATAATTGAAAATGATGTATATGCTTTAGACTTTTTAAGAGAAGCCAATTGTACTTATAATAGAGACAGAGAATATTTCTATTCATTATATAAAACCTTAGAAAACAGCAGCAATTGCGGAATGTATCTAATATTAACAGCCGTACTTTTAAAAAATGAAGATGAAAAAGCTAATTTGGAAATAGCCGATAAAAAAATAGATTTACTTATTCAAAAAATGTACAATTCATACTATGTAAAATATAATATTGCGGAACATATAGGAACTCCAAACAGTATAACTGTAATAAATAATGATATTATATATGAAGATGATAAAAGATATGAGTTAATAAAAAAATTTCATACAAAAAAATCGGCATTCGGATATTACAGTGCTTTAAGACCATATAGACCTTACAATATAAAAAAAACTCCAAGCGCAGATGATATAGAGTTTATAAAAAAATGTATATTAAACAATTACAGAATATATTATATTTTACTGCTTTCCGATTACTCTAAAAAATCCAAAAAACTTCTTAATATAATACTAAAAACCAATAATTATAAATGCTTAATATATTTAATTTTAATCAGAAAAGAAGGCTTCAATATAACATATCAGGAAAGTTTAGACTATCTTCTTAATCTTGATATGCCTTTATCAGATATTATTATTTCTTATATATTTTTCTATTCATATAATGATAGAATATCATATTACAATTCATTTGCAGTACAAATAAAGAATAATGATTTTAATAATTTCTTCTATTCTATTATAAAGAAAAACTCTGAATATTTTGAAAACTTATTCTCAAATAAAAATTTCATAAACAGAGTCACAAAAAACAGTAGAAACTTTATTCCGTTTTTAAATGAACTTTACAGCAAAGAAATAGATTTTAAATCAAGCAAGATATTATGTTCTCTTTTAGGAAGTAAATCGCCTAATATAAGAAAAGCATCTATAAAAATAATAAACCGTAAAAAAAATGAATCTTATAAATACCTAAAAACTTTAAATAGCAATTTAGCTAAAGATATATTAAAAAAATGGAAAAATAAAAAGATAATTAAATCGGGCTTCAAAGATATTAATAGCATAGTAGCTTTTGTTAATAAAAATTATAATAAAAAATATGAAAAAAATCTATTATGCTTAGACGAATCATTATTATACGGCGTTAAAATGAAAGATTCTAATGAAGTTATACCAATAATTATTATAAAATATATATATTTGGAATATTCAAAACTCAAACTGCCTACAAAGATAAAATATTTAGATAAAATTATTTCATATTTCAATTTTGATTCATTTATCAATGTAATAAAAAACATATATGACAGATGGATATTTGAAGGAGCTGATATAACTTATAAATATGTTATGATGCTGTATTTAGTATATGAATCGGAATATAAAATAGAAAAAGTAATTTATAATTTAAAAAATTGGTGCGAATCTGGAAGAATTTCGCTTGCAAATTATGCTATATCAGCATTAGCTTTCAATGGAAGTATTTACTCCCTCATTCTTATAGATTATATACAAACTAATTTTAAATACTATCAAATAAAAAATACTTCCAAATCGGCATTTAAATCCGCTGCAAAGAAACTTAATATTTCAGAAGATGGATTAGAAGATAAAATAATACCTAATTTTTCTATAAATAAATACGGTAAAAAAATATTAAAAGACGATTTTAATTCATTTACTTTAACTATAAATGAAAAATTATATATTGAAAAAATATACGATAATAAAAATAAAGAATATATATCAAAAATAGATAAATACTGCAATATAAGTGAAAAATTACTAGATGAATTTCATAGCTTAAAAAACAATATAAAGTCTATATATAGATTTCAATCTCTAAGACTGCATAAAGCATTGATGACTGGAAAAAAATGGCAGGCAAATAATTGGAAAAATATATTTATAGAAAATTATATTATGAGTCTGCTATCGGATATTTTTATATGGACTGTATATAGTAAAAATGATAAAATATTAAAACATGTCAGATATGATAAAAAATCAAATAAATTCTTTACATTAGATAACGAAGAATATAAAATAAACAGTCGTCATAAATTATCATTAGCAAGCTCTATAGAAATGACAGATGAAGAAATTAAAAAGGCTAAAAAACTATTGGCTAATTTAAATATAAAACAGCCTTTTAATCAAATGCAGAAAATTAATTTTAATTTTAAAGAGGGAGATATAAAAGAAAATATTATTATAAAATACAGAAATAAAGAAGCAAAAATAAAAGTATTCAAAAAATTAGCAGATTCTATAAATATGGAATTAGACTATGAAAACTCATATATAGTGGGATATAAGATTATAGAAACATCAATATCTGTTGGTATAAAAATTAATTTAATAGGTATAGATAATGCTATAGATGATAATGATATAATTATGTTCGGAGATATCGTATTTTATAATATAGATAATAATGAAGTATTTTCATATAAAAATATAATGGATCCTAGAACATCTCATGAAAGATATGTAAAATACATAATGTTTAATATAGATAATCATATAAGAAAAAATAAAATCAATAAATTTTAAGGAAAAAAATGAAAGCCGTTATAGTACTTCCAACATATAATGAAAAAGATAATATAGAAAAAATGTTAAACACCGTGTTAGAACTGCCAAAATATATAGAGATATTAGTTGCAGATGATAATAGTCCTGACGGTACCGCAAGTATAGTTGAAAAATATCTTAATAATAACAGAGTACATCTTTTAAAAAGAGAAAAAAAGGAAGGACTTGGACCTGCATATATTGCGGGGTTTCAGCATTCATTTAAATACAATCCTGATTATATAATAGAAATGGACGCAGATTTTTCTCATGATCCTAATTTTGTAATAAAGTTTATAAATAGAATGGAAGAAGAAAAACTTGATTTGGTTATAGGCTCAAGATACTGTAATGGAATAAGTGTTGTAAACTGGCCTCTAAGAAGACTTTTTTTATCATACTATGGAAACAGATATGCCTCATTTATATTAGGATCTAAAATTATGGATATTACAGGCGGATTTAAATGCTTTAGAGCATCCGTATTGAAAAATATGAATTTCAAAAATATACTTTCTGCAGGGTATTCCTTTCAAATAGAGATGAATTACTCTTTTGAAAGCAACGGATATAAGGTGAAAGAAGAACCTATAATATTTTATGAAAGAAGAAACGGGCAATCAAAAATGTCTAAAAACATAATAGCAGAGGCTTTATTCAGGGTAATAAGGTTAAGATTTAGAAATAAGAAAAAATATTTTAATAGTTAGATAATTACAGCGCCTATACTTCTGAACTGATCTATAAAATTAAAAGAAGATTTATTAATAGACATAGCATCATCTATTACAATATCACTCTCAGAAACAATTGAAGCTACTGCAAGAGACATAGCTATTCTATGATCATTATGAGAAGTTGTATTTCCTCCTTCCAGCTTCTCAACGCCTTCTATATATATTTCATTTTCAGTAACTTTTATCTTAGCGCCTATTTTGTTAAAACTATCTTTAAGATCATCTATTCTATCGCTTTCTTTATATTTCAATCTGGAAGCATTATATAATTTAGTAACGCCCTTAGCTGTGGACGCCAATGCAGTAATAATAGGAGCCAAATCTGGTATATTGGAAACGTCTATATCCATAGCATTAAGTCTCCCAGTTTTTTTTACTGTTATGGAATTATCGCTATTATAAATTATAGAAGCCCCCATAAATTTAAGTATATTAATAATTTCCTTATCGCCCTGTATTGAATATTTATTAAGACCGTATAAGGCAACTTCTCCTCCCAAAGCACCCGCAGCAGCAAAAAATGCGGCATGAGACCAATCAGATTCTATTTCATAATCAATTGAACAATATTTCTGATTACCGTATACTTCTATTATATTATTTCCTTGTCTGCAAACTTCTATGCATGCGGATTTAATAATTTTTAAAGTCATCATAACATAAGGAGCGGATTGAAGCTCGCCTTCTATAATAATTTTAGAATCTCCGTCTAATAAAGGCAATGCAAATAAAAGTCCGCTTACAAACTGGCTGCTTACATTTCCAGCAACTTTAAAATCTCCGCTTTTTAATTTTCCTGAAACATTAAGAAAATCTTCACCTAATTCAAATTCCAATCCCTGCTCTTTCCATATATTTTTATAAATATCTATAGGCCTTGAAAATAATTTTTTAGATCCTTCAAATTTACAATCAATACCCAATGCTGATATAATAGGAATTAAAAGTCTTAAACTAGTGCCTGATTCTTTTACATCTATATTAAGTTTATTTTTAATAATATCTTTAGGTATAACTTTAAGTCCGTCATCAATAATTTCTAAATCGGAAAAATTAGAGACAGCTTCTTTAGTAACTTCTATATCAGCACCTATATTCTTAATCCAAGGCTTTATTATGCTTGGCTTTTCAGATAAAGATGATGCTATTAAAACCCTATGCGCATCGCTTTTGCTCATTTGAATATAAATAGATCCGAATATCTCAGAAGGCTTAATAGTTAAAGACATAATACAACTCCAATATAAAGTTTAATTAAATTTCACTGCAGTACGGCATCAACAAAACTCTCAGCATTAAACTCTTTAAAATCATCAACTTTCTCTCCTAATCCTTCATAGTATATAGGAAGCGATAAATAATGCGCCACGCTTAGGGCAACACCTCCTTTAGCGGAACTGTCCAATTTTGAAACTATAGCTCCTTGTATATCCAAAGCATTAGTAAAAACTTTAGCCTGTTCTATGCCGTTATGCCCCACATTGGCGTCCAATACCAATACAGGAATAAAATTAAATTCGGAAAATCTTTCCTTAGCTATTTTTTTCATTTTTTCAAGCTGTCTTAGTAAATTTTCCTGATTATGAAATCTTCCTGCGGTATCTACTATTACTATATCCGCATTTGATGATTTAGCTTTATCCAATGCTGAAAATAATACGCTTGCAGGATCTCCCGCCTGCTGACCTTTAACTATTGCAACAGAAAGCCTATTAGCCCATTCTTCCAACTGCTCTATAGCCGCCGCTCTAAATGTATCAGCCGCCGCTATTATAATTTTATGTTCATCTTTAAGTATATTTGCCAGTTTTGCTATTGATGTTGTTTTACCTACCCCATTAACTCCTACTATAAATAATATGTTTTTATCTTTTAATTCTAATTTTTTTGATATGAATTTTGATACTAATATTTTTCTTAAATATTCTTTTGCATCGGAAGGCTCTTTAATATTGTCTTTTTCTATTGCTTCTCTTAATTTTGAAATAATATCTTTTGTAGTTTCGACACCTGCATCTGCGGTTATCAATTTATTTTCTAAACCTGCAAAAAACTCATCATTAATTGACGATGTATTAAAAATAGATGATAAAGAAAATTTATTTTTAGAACTTGTTAAAGATACTTTAGGCTTGCTTTTAGATTTTATTATTAATAATACTGAAAGAATAATTAAAATTATTATAAAAGTGCAGACTATAACATTCATATAAGGCATTTATTAACTTCTCCAATTAAAAATTATTTAAAATATAATATAAGCTATTAATAATTTGTCAAGTTATAATAAAATAAAAAGCATTGATAATAATTAAATTATCAATGCTTTAATTCTTAGCTATAAATATAATTAACTAAAAGCCTGAAAAGAACTAGCTGAGGCATTGCATAAAGGACATTTATCAGGAGCCGAACCTGCTTCAACATATCCGCAAACAGGGCATAAATAATAAACTGTAGGCAAAGTTTTATTAGCATTTAAATCCTGCATAGTTTTATTGTATAATGCAGCATGAGTTTTTTCAACGGAAGCTATTCTATTCATTAAATCGGAAACATTTTTATTATTTTCTGATAAGGCAACCTTGCTGAAAACTGGATACATTTTTGTATACTCATAAGTTTCGCCTGCTATACCGCTTTTTAAATTATCATTATCAGTACCTGATTTAACAGTATTAATTTTAGCCGTTAATGCCTTAGATGATATTTTTGAAGATACAGCCATATCGCTTAAAAGTTTGGCATGCAAAGCTTCCGCAGCAGAAGCGGCTTTAAACATTGCAGCAACACTTTTATTCTGAGTTCTTTTAGCAAACTCGGCATAGCTTGCAGATGCATTCATCTCGCCATTATATGATTGCTCAATAGCATCTAAAGTAGATTTAGCTGTTTGTCCGTATACAAAACTAGCAAAAATAAATAAAGACAGCATAAATAAAGTTAATTTCTTAATCATTTTTTTTCCTTTTGACTTAATTTTTATATGCGCATATATATAATATAGAACAATTAATTTAAATGAAAGTAAAACAAAAATAATTTATTATTATACTTGACAACTATGTACTCCTTAGGATCGCTTTTTTTATTATAGTTTTATATTTTATTATTTCTATTATTGTTTTTTTATTTTTTAATTTATTATTTAATATATTTATAATGTTATTTTTTGCGTCATCAAAAAAGAAGCTAAAGAACGAGTACAATAATATTTTAAATAAATAATAAAAATTATTATTTACGCATTTTTTCAATAACTTTTGACAATATTAATATGCCTTTGTCAATATCTTCAGGTTTAGAATTGGTATAATTAAGTCTTACAGTGCCTAAACCTCTTTTAGCTTCATAAAAAGGCTCTCCTGCAGCAACTGCAACTCCTTCATCGGAAGCTTTCCTTGAAAATTCAACGGCATCAATTCCTTTAGGAAGCGACGCCCATATAAACATACCTCCTTCAGGATGCGTCCAATGCATATCGCTGGGAAAATATTTATTCATAGCTTCCAGCATATAATTACATTGCCTGCCGTATAAATCTATTATTCTTTTTATATGTTCATCATAGTCATTATCCTCAAGATACTGACTCACAACCAACTGAGAAAATGTAGATGTATGCAAATCTATAAGCTGTTTATAATCTTTCATTTTAGTATATAATTCTTTATTTCTGCATGCTATCCAGCCCAATCTCATACCTGGAACAACAGTTTTAGAGAAAGTTCCAAGCAGTATAGCCTGCTCTCCCAAATATATTCCTAAAGATTTTTGAGGCTCGCCTCTGAATCTTAACTCTCCGTAGGGATTATCTTCTATAAAAAAAGTATCCTTATCTTTTATAATATCTGCTATGCTCTCTCTAACGGCATTTGTATATGTTATTCCTGTGGGATTTTGAAAGTTAGGAACGGAATAAAAAAACTTATGATTATATTTATTCACAGCCTCTTTAAACTCGTTAATATCCGCACCGTCTTCATTTAAATTAATAGTATGAATATTAGGATTATAAAGATGAAATGACTGTAAAGCAGCCAAATAAGACGGATCTTCAACTAAAACATCATCATCAGGATCTATCAGACATGAAGAAATAATATCCAATGCCTGCTGAGAACCATTAGTAATGAGTATATCATTAGAATTAATATCAATACCTTGTTTTTTATATCTGTTTGAAATAAACTCTCTTAAAGGTCCGTATCCTTCAGCACTATTATATTGCAGAGAATAGGCGCCTTTAGTATCCAGAACTTTATTTACAGCGGCTTTAATTTCTTCTACAGGAAAAGATTTTGGATTAGGCAAACCGCCTGCAAATGATATTAAATCGCCCTTAGCTGCAACCTCAAGCATAATTTTAACAAAACTGCTTTGAAAATCTTCTTTTAATGCTCTTTTTGATAATCTTAATTTCATAGTAATATCCATTTAAAAATTTGTTCTATATTATACACTACTATTAACAATAATGCTACATTATTTTTTGATTTTTTATATATAGTAATTTCATAAAACTAACTGTATATAAAAAATACAGACTTTTAAAAATCCGCAGATTTATATTAATTTGCTATATTTTCCAATTAGGAAAGCGTTTTATAACGGCAGAAATAATATCCGTTTTATAATGCTGCTCCAAATTAACAAGCTTTTGAAATTCACTGAATATTATTTTAACATCATCTTCAGATTCATTTTCTATAAATTTAAGCAAATAAGCTTTATCAAATACCAAATCATAAACAGACTTCAAAAGTTTTCTGGACTGAGCGGAAGTTTCTTTTTTATCAACTATCTTTAATAAATGAGGTATTATATTAAGAAGTCCTATCATAAGGGAATTTTTATTGATATTTATATTAACTTCTGCATTATCATAATATTCACCGTCTAATATCTTTTGTGCAAAATAAACAAACGATTCTGGACACTCTCTGTAATGAAGAAATATATCATCTATAGTTTTTGCAAGCATATTAGCTTTCCCATCTTCAAATAATTTATTTACTATAAGATAATGATTTTTAACATGAGAAGAATAAAGCATTTTTAATATTATATTATAATAGTCATCTCTTCTTCCGTCCCAAATTGCTTTTATAAATTTTTCCCTGTAATTAGATGAAGGAAGAATTTCATAAATATGAGTATAATCATCAATATCTTTAACTATATCCGAAAGCAAAGGTATGCCGCTGCATAAATTTGACTGACTTCTTAAATATATTATGCTTACTATTCTTGCATCATTCGGCGATTTTTTATCCTTAGAAACATTAACAAAATAGCTGTTCATTTCTTCTGCTTCTTCGGAATTCATATTGGAAGTATATGTCAAATATTCCATATATATTTGATATTTTTCAAAGAAATTATCCGCTTTATTAAATTTAGATAAACTCTCGGCATCATAAGTATCAGCTTCTTCATTATATAGGAAAGTATTTTTATCAAATTTAACAGCAGTAGAAGCTCTCACATATTTCTTAGCGCCTTCAATCCACTTAGTATACAATGACTCTGACAACACAACATAAGGTTTTGATGTTAATTCATGCTTTAAATCTTTTGTAGTAATGCTTTTTTTATATTTTAAAATAATAGTTAAAAGCTCTGTAGGGTTTTCCTCAGCTATTTTTTTAATTTCATTAATTCTATAAGCCTTATATACATTAATGTCATCATCAGGCAATGTTGTAAGGGATTGTATAGCCATATCAAATGTCATTTTTCTAATATCTTCCTGAGATACAAATTTTATATTAACATTATTAATATCTATAGACTTAATTTTACCTACACCGAAGTTTCTGTGAATAACATATTTATCAACATCATATTGTATATACTTCTCAAAAATATCTATGCAGTCTTTAGGCTTCTTATTTACATTCGTAATAGAAGATATCTCCTCTATTTTTTCAAAAAGCGTATGATTGGGATATAAAGCCTTATATACATCTACAAGTCTGTGTCTGAAAAATTTAGCCTTTTTATTATTCTGCGCCACTATATCCTGTTCATAATTAAGAAGATTTTTTATAGTTTTTAATGCATCGCTGTATCTGTTATTTTCAAAGTAATGAAAAAATATTATCTTCCAAACATCTATCATTATATTAGAATCTACTAATGTGTTTAAAGCATTTTCATACTTAAGCAGATAATTATAATTATCAGGCTCATATTCCAATACCTTTTTAATATCGCTTTCTGCATTATTTCTTTCTCTTAAAAGATTCCTTTCAAAAGCAATTTTATAATAATGCACAGCGCTGCTTATATCTCCTGACATCTCTTTTGTATGCGCTATCTTTTCTGGAAGTTCAGGATTAGAAACATCAAATCTTATAAGTCTTTCCCAAATCTCCAATGCTTCGGCATCTCTATTGCTGCTTTGATAATAGCTTGCCAAATATCTTAAAGCATAATCGCTTTCATAATATTCATCTAAAATCTTATGGCATATAAACTCTACTATATTCCACTTTTTAGCATTTTTAAAAATACCTAAAAGTTTCTCCAAACTCATATCCGAATAATTTAAAGTCTTTAAATTTAAAAATCCGTTTGCATATAATGCTGATATATGATTAGGATTTTTCTCAAGCTGCATCTTCGCAGTCTCCATAGCCGTATTTATATAATTAATGTCATTTATATCGTTAATAATACTTGATAAATCTGCAAAGTATTTAGCGGTATAATTAAGCAGCGGTTTTCTAGTGAATGTTTCTTCTGAAAATATCTTTTCCAATTTTTGCAGAGCTTCTGACATGTTAATCACTCCTTATATAATATTTTTATGTAGTATTGCAGTAAGTCTTTATCTATCATAGCCATTTTTCTGCCCCATACTTTAATCTCTTCTGCATCGGAATCGCTTTGTCTCATAATAAGATATGCCGTTAAAAAAGAGTATGAAGATAAAAGCTTTGGGGCTGTTATTTCTCTTAATTTTAACTTTCTGTAATCTGCCTCCAGACGAGATATATTTCTTCTAAGCTCAAACTCTTCCTGTTCGCTCAAAGGCCTTTTCACATCTAATATATTCATAAGTTCGCCGTAAGCGCTCATCCATAATATTATCTCTTCCTGACTATTATTATGAACTCCTCTTTTAATTATTATATCTTTGATTTCTCTAAGTATTTCTATTCTTATATTTTCAAACTCTATGCTTAAAGGATCATAAAATAAAGCATCTCTTATATACATTTTGCACTTTTTCTCATCGCCTAATATATTATAAAGCATAGCAATATAACTGAGAGTCTTTGAATTATAAGGCTCTATAGTATTTAAATATTCATAAGACTTTAATGCTCTGGAATAATCCTTTAATTCTATAAAAGCATTGGAAAGCAAATGCAGCTCTTCAGCGCCTTCAATATCATTGGTATTCAGCTGCATTATTAATTCTATAATTTTATTATATACATAATAATGTATAGCTTTAATTGATATTAAATTATCATCATAAGATTTACCTCTTACAAAAATACTAAATTTTTTATACGAAGCATCTAAAAGCCTGCAATATTCTATACTGTTTCTCTCTGCGCTTTTAAACTTTTCCAGTCTGTTAATCCAAAATTTAACGCAAGATATATTTTCATATAGATTTTCACATTCAAAATCTTTTGACATAATCCTATCAAAATCTTCCATAGATTCCGTAAACAAACCATGCTTTAATTTAGTTTCTATAATGCCGAAAATATCTTTAACCGTCTCCTTTCTAGAAAATAATTCTTCTTCCATTATAATTTAAAATAAACTACTCCTATAAAGTTAAAAACGTATAGAGATATACGCATACTATCTATAAATATAATCAAATAAATACAAATTGTCAAGCAAAAAATACATTAATTATTATAGGCGCATATAAAACCCGACTTTTAATAATATTCTTTATATATTAAGATAAGAATTATATAAATTGTAAGAAGTTATTAATACAACATATTCTTAAAAGTAAAAATAATATAATAATATAAATATAATCAAAAATAGATGACTGCAATCCCACTGCTGTATTTTCACTTTAAAAAATCTATAACATAAGAAAAAATATCTTACCAATTATTCCCACTATTATTATGCCTAATGCGGGAAGAGTTGATATTTTAATATTTATAAGACTGTCATGCTTTATATTAAATACGGCAAAAGTATACAAACTCATAGATAAAATGGTGCAAGATAATAAAAAACTTATTTTACTTACTTCAAACATATTAAGAGAATCCAAAACAGGCTTTGTTATTATACCTCATTCTATTCCTCATACTGCACCTATGGAAGAAACAAAAAATCTGATAATTAAAAAAATACTATCATTTTTCTATATTAAGATATCCAATCAATCTGTCATAATCAGCATTGAGTACAAGTCTTTCAGGAAAGTCTATAGATTTTAATAATTCCAAAGCATCTTTATGATCTCCGACTTTATATTTTGAATGGGCATCGGATGTAACTACAATATTAACTTCATATTTTTTACAGGTTAAAGCAATTTCCCTGCATATAGCAAAACTTCCTTTTCTTATAATAAATGATGAAGAATTAATTTCTATAAGCTTATTATATTCTCTGCATAACTTTACTATATATTCGATATCAAATTCAAATTTAGGATTTCCTATATGTCCCAAACAGTCAATATCATCATTTTTTATAACTTCGGCGTATCCGTTAGTATGTTCTTTTTTAGAAAAGGGATGTATAGAATCTTCATGATAGGAAGCTATAGCAAAATCTAAATAATTTAATATATCTGAACTCAAATCTAATTTTCCATGATAATTAATTATATTAGCTTCGCAGCCTCTAAGAAGTCTTACTCCGTTTATATAATCAGGCAGATTATGCATAGCTCTGAAATGCACAGCTTTAGCTCCGTCGCTGGAAGCAGGTCCATGATCGGTTACAGATAAAACCAAAAAACCTTTTTCTTTAGCCGAAATCATCATTTCATCAACTGTACTGTAAGCATGTTCGCTTACCAGCGTATGAGTATGTAAATCAGCTATTATTTTCATAAGATTTACCTATTTATCAGATATTGATTTTACCGCATCCAATATTATTTTTACAGTATTATCTGCTCCTATAAAATCACTGTTCAAGCAAATATGATAATTTCTTGCATCTCCCCAATTCTTTCCAGTATAATAATTATAATGCTTAGCTCTTAATTTATCCCTTTCTCTAAGTATTTTCTCTATATTTGAACTGTCTAATTTATATTCGCTGACTGCTCTTTTAATTTTACTGTTCATATCCGAATAAATAAATACATTAATACAATTATCCATTCCCTCCAATACATGATTAGCGCATCTTCCAACTATGACACAGGAATTTTTTGATGCTATTTCTTTAATAACATTACTTTGGGCAAAAAACATAGTATCTTGCAAAGACTCTCCGCTTCCGAAAACCATATTTCCTGCATAAGAACAAGTTATTGCAAAATTAAAAAGAGAAGATCCCGTTAATTTCTGTTCATTTTCTTTTATATATTCTGATGAAAAACCTGTCTTATCCGAAGCCATTTCTATTATAGCTTTATCATAAAAAGGTATATCTAATTTTTTTGCAGTCATTTCTCCTATATATCTTCCGCCGCTTCCGAATTCTCTGCTTATAGTTATAACAATATTTTTACTCATAACATATACTCCATAATATGCACTTGCAACAGTTTAGCAGTATTATATATATTTGTCAAATTAAAAAACATAGCGCATAATAATTTAAAATACTTTTATTAAAAATCAGAAAAAGTCTGAAAAAGTTTTTTCTTTTGCATTTTCATCTTTCATAACTCCTATATCATACAAATACCTAGTAACCGATAATGAAAAACTACCTTTTATAGGAGTTTTAGGATATAGTATTATAATAGGCGTTCTCTTTTGTACTGAAATCATAACTTTTTCTTCATCAAAAAGAACAGGGCCCAAAAGAACCAAATTAATATCTAATGAAAATTTTGCAGTTACTTTTTTAACTTCTCTATATAAATTAATAGCCCAGTCTATATTTTTTACTTTATTAACTATAAGATACATTTTATCGGTCATATTATTAACATATATCATCTTCATAAGCCTGTAAAGATCCGTAAGCGATGTTATTTCAGGATTAGCTATAAGAATAATATCATCAGACATCTCATAAAAACGCATCATAGGCTGAGTAATTCCAGCAGCATAATCTATGACAACATAATCATAATCTTCAGCCAAAATCTTTAAATCCTTAGCAAGATTTGACAAATTAAAATCATTTTCAAATTGTACAAATCTCTGTATATTAACTCCTGCACTTATAACATCTATGCCATGTTCGCTTTTTATAACGCAGTCTTTTAATGTCAAAGCACCTTCAAAATATTCCTGTAATTTAGATTGAGGTTTTACATGAAGCAGTATAAAAACATTAGAACAGTTAATATCTATGTCAAATATTAAAACCTTATATCCTCTAGAAGCCAGTTCTGCAGAGAAATTTACAGAGCATAAAGTTTTTCCTGCACCGCCCTTTCCGCTGGAAAAAGATATTATTCTTCCCATATTATTGTCCTGTATACAATTTTAATACCTGAGCCACTCTAAAACGAACATTCTCGTCCCAATCCAGTATATGCGGCTTTAATGCTTTAATTACAGCCGTTTTGTTGGTATTATCTACATTTTTTGCCAATTCTTCAAGAGCTTCAAGTCTTTTTTCAACCTCTTCGCTTTCCAAAAGTGCAAAAATTTCTTTCATAAACTTTCCTTAAAAAATCAAACAAATAATACTTTACTTAATTATACATTATATAATATTTTTGTCAAAATATAAAATGATTAATTAAATTTAATTTTTATTCTGTTTAATAAAATTATCGTCATTATAAAAAAGGTTTTTCTTTAGTAAAATCGGGCAGATAATTTTCAGAACTTTCTATTTCCTGAATTAATAGATTCTCAAATCCCAAATCCAAAGCATAATTAACTATATCATCATATTCTTTTTTATACAATTTTCTGTTAATATTTTCAAAACTCAAAGCTTTAAACTTAGGACTATACTGCGACATTAAAGATATAAAGCTATTTAAAAATCCTCTTTCCTTAAGCTCTATCAATATATCATAAGAATCCGATTCATTATTAGGAAGAACTAAATGTCTTATTATAATGCCTCTTTCAGCAATTTTTCTGTCATTAATATATAAATCTCCAACCTGACTTTTCATTATTTCCAAAGCATTTACTGCAGTATTAAAATAATTTTCAGCTTTTGAATATTTAAAAGCTTTATCATCAAAAACATATTTTAAATCAGGCAGATATATATCAACAATGCCTTCTAAACAATCTAAAAGTTCTTTTGTATCATAACCATTTGTATTATAAACTATAGGCAAATTGAGCCCTTTTTCCAAAGCGTATTTTAATCCTTTCAAAACAGGATATATCACATGAGAGGCACTTACCAAATTTATATTTTCAGCCCCCTGATTTTCCAAATACAAAAAATAATCGCCCAATGTTTTGGTATTAATTATACTGCCCAATCCTTCAGAGCTTATCTGATAATTCTGACAAAATACACAGTTTAAATTACATCTTGAAAAAAATACCGTACCGCTTCCGCCTTCTCCTGCAAGCATAGGTTCTTCTCCGAAATGCAAAGTATGAGAAGCTGTTTTTATATGCTCCGTATCTTCAAAAATTTTACATCTTCCTATATTGTTTTTATTTCTATCAACATGACATATATGTCCGCAGCATATACAGCTGTTATAAAGAAGTTCAGCTTTTTCTAAAGCTTTGTATATATTTTTTAAATGTTTTTCATTATACATAATTTATCCCTATTAATTAAAAAATTATATATAAAAATATTATGCCTTTAAAATTAATAATTATTTATTGTCTGCTTCTAAATATTTAATAGCCCATTCAACTATTATGATGCATTGTGTTCTTACTCAGTAATTTTTTTGAGAAACATGCATTATTTTATCTTAAAATGCAAACTATAATACTGATTAATTTAACGCAATACATTTTATTAATAACTTTATAATATTCTTATAAATCGCTGTATTAAGTAATAATTATTAAACTGATATAAAAAAATTTATTCTGCATAAAAATTATAAAATAAAACAGCCTATTATATTATAATAATAGACCGCTTCATTTT
>NZ_CAJUPR010000015.1 GCF_910588665.1 uncultured Brachyspira sp.
CATTGCATAAAAATTTTATTAAAATAATCAGAGCAAAACAAACTATTTTTATTATTTTAATTTCTATTTCTTTTATTTCCTGCAATAAAAATATTTTAAGCCCGGATATGAATTATAAGGATTCTTATTATCTGTATGGAGATTATATAGATTTATCTATAATAAACCAAAATGATTTAACTAATAAAATGAATGAATATTTAGATAGAAATCCTTATAATATGCTTTGCTTTAAAGGAAATATAGATTTAAATAAATTAAATATTATAAAAAGCTATATAAGTAATTCAGACAGATTAATATATTTGGATTTAAAAAACTGCACAAATTGGACAAAGACAAATAATTTGGATATTCATAATCAATAGAATTTTACAGGATTAACTAATTTATCGGCAATAAGACTGCCTTATGATTTTAAGCTGTCTGCGAATTATATGTTTAAAAACTGCATAAATTTAACTAATTAGGTACATTTGAAAACAGTAAAATAAAATATTTAAAAATTCCAGATTCTGTTGAAACATGTTATCCAGGTTGTTTTTCTAATAGTTCTTTTGAAATATTAATTTTAGGAAATGCCTTAAAAATATTGGATAATAATTGTTTAATGCTATCTACAAATTTAAAAACTTTAGTTGTAAACAAAGCATTTGAAAGATTTAGTACTAATTCATTAGCTTATTGTTCAAATCTTACTAAAATTGTATATTACGGAGATACAAATAAAAATATTATATTTTTGGGAAATGCATTTTATCAAGCTCCTACAAATGAACTGATTTTATACCTGCCGAATATTGAAAGACATGAGCTTGATAATTTCAGCTGGCCTAAGGAATATTATAAAAAGGCATACTGCAAAGGCGAGTTTGATATTAATGAAATTCTCAGATAGAGTTTAGGTAATAAAATACATATATATTTTTTATTTTTATATAATTATTTAGTAATATTAAATAAAAATTTTTCTTGTAAATATAAAAAATATTGATATACTTAAGCATTATTTTCATAAATTAAAAATTCATAAAAATATAAGGTAAATCATCATGAGTGTTTCTTATAAAGACAGCGGAGTAAACAGAGAAGAAGGATATAAAGCCGTTTCTCTTATGAAGGAAGCTGCATATAAAACTATGAATAGTAATGTTCTTAATAATATAGGAAGCTTTGCTGCTATGTATGAGCTTGGAAAATATAATAATCCTGTATTGGTATCTGGAACGGACGGAGTAGGTACAAAATTAGAAATAGCTTTTTCTATGAAAAAATATGATACGGTTGGAATAGATGCTGTTGCTATGTGCGTTAATGATGTGCTTTGTCATGGTGCTAAGCCTATTTTCTTTTTAGATTATCTAGCATGCGGAAAATTAAATAGTGAAACGGCTGCCTTAATAGTAAAAGGTATTGCCGACGGATGTAAGGAGGCTGGAGCTGCTTTGATAGGAGGAGAAACTGCCGAGATGCCTGGTTTTTATAAAGAAGGAGATTATGATATTGCAGGTTTTTGCGTTGGCGTTGCAGAAAAAGATAAAATTATTGACGGATCTAATGTATCAGAGGGCGATGCTGTTATAGGCATTGCTTCTTCAGGATTTCACAGCAACGGATTTTCTCTTATAAGAAAGCTTGTATGCGATTATAATGCCTTATTTGAGGAAAAAAGAATAGGGGAAATTCTTTTAACTCCTACTAAAATATATGTTAAAAAAGTATTGCCTTTGCTTGAAAAATATAATATTAAGGGAATGGCTCATATTACGGGAGGCGGTTTAATAGAAAATCTTCCGCGCTCTATTGCAAAAGGATATAAAGCCGTAATAAATAAGAGCAGTTTTAATACTCCTAATATATTTGATTATATTAAATATATTGGAAATATTAAAGAAGAAGAGATGTATAATACTTTTAATATGGGCATAGGATTCGTTATAATAGCTTCCAAAGAGGATAAGAAGCATATCATAAATGATTTAAAATCTGAAAATGAAGATTCCTATGATATAGGATATATAACTAAAAATGATAATGAGGATAAAAGCGGTATATGCTTAGAGTAGCAGTTTTAATTTCAGGCGGGGGGAGTAATTTAAAATCATTAATAGAATCTCAGGATAATAATTATTACAAAATAGATATTGTTATTGCAGACAGAAACTGCGGAGGTTTAAGTATTGCTGAGAATGCTGGAATAAGAGCCATCATTATAGATAAAAAAATATATAAAAATGAATTATTTAAAAGAATAGATGAGGAGCTTTCAAATATAGATTTAATAGTATTGGCAGGTTTTTTATCCATAGCTGACAGTAATTTTATAAAAAAATGGGAGAGAAAAATTATTAATATACATCCTTCTCTTCTTCCTAAATACGGTGGAAAAGGAATGTACGGAATCCATGTTCATGAGGCTGTTATTGCAAATAAAGAAAATGAATCTGGATGCAGCGTGCATTATGTTACCGATACTATAGACGGAGGCGATATTATAATGCAGGCTAAGGTTTTAGTAAAAGAAAATGATACTCCTCAGGTTTTGCAGAAAAGAGTTTTAGAACAGGAACATAAAATACTGCCTCTTACAGTAAAAAAATTGTCTGAGGATTTTGAAGTCTAATTATATTTATCAGCTTATTTGCATATTATAATATATTTGAAAAACTATTCTTCTTTTTTTATAATCTTTACTAAGGTTATAATATTTCCTTTTCTATTGAATTTAACTTCATCAAAATAAGATTTAATCATCATAATTCCCCTGCCGCTTTCACGGGCAAATCCATCTTCATTAATTATTTTTGTCTGCTGTTTCGGTTTAAATCCTATGCCTTGATCTTTAACTATAATAGTAATATTTCCGTCTTCTATATTAAGATATAATTCAACATGCGTATTTTTTGCCTTTTCTGTTTTTAAAAGCTCATTTAATTTTAAATGGTAAATATTTTTTTTAAGCCATTCCTTTTTGGTTTCATATAAAATATTGAGATTTCCATGTTCTATGGCATTCATAATAACTTCGTATAATGCCGCTGAAAATAAATCTTTCTCATCATTCGGTATATAGTTTCTTATTTCCAATAATATGTTTTCTATTAATGATGTAATATCTTCTAAATTATTCTCAAGTATGTATTTTTTCATCTTAGCTTTATTATATCATTAAATAGTATAATATCAAATTTATAACTCATACATTTTATATATACAAACAGTGTAAATTTGACAAAATATATATTGTATTTCTATAGTATTTTGTATGCTTGACAAAATAAACTTTATGTAGTAAAATAATCCAGTATATTTATATAATTTTTTTAATTAGAGATTAATTAAAGAAATATAATCTTTAAGGAGACCATATATGAAACGAACTTATCAGCCAAGTAAGTTACGCCGTGCCAGAAAATTCGGATTTTTTAAGCGTATGGCAACTAAGCATGGACGTGATGTTTTGAAACGCAGAAGAAGAAAGGGAAGATACCGCTTAACTTCAGCAGACGAGTAAAAATATTAAGTGATTTTTAATCAGTACATATAGAAAAATTTTGCGGGGAATATTATTTGAAATTATATAGTAAAGAGCGGTTAAAGCATAGAAATGATATATCAGTATTTTTTGATAAGAATAACAGCATAAGGCGGATATATAATTCAAGATATACTATACTGCTTTTGAAAAATAACCGTTTATATTCCAGATTTGCTGTAACTATAAAAAAAAATAGAACTAATTCGGTATGCAGAAATAAGGTTAAAAGAATAGTCAGGGAGATATACAGAACTCAAAAAGATAAAATTCCTATCGGATATGATTATTTTATTATAGTTAATAGATTTGATAATTATAAATTTCCTTTATTTAATGATTGCAAAAGAGATTTGTTAAAATTATTCCAGAAGGTTTAATTATATCTATGAAAAATATTCTTCTACTTTTGATTTTTTTTTATCAAAGAGCAGTGTCGCCTTATTTAAAACCTTCATGCAGATATATACCGTCATGTTCGGAATATGCTAAAGAAGCTGTTATTAAATATGGTGCTGTAAAGGGCAGTTTTCTTGCATTTACCAGAGTACTTAGATGCAATCCTCTAGCAAAAAAAATATATGATCCTGTACCATAATATTTTTATATGTTGTACTGTCCTTCGGTTTTAATTGTTTGAATAATCTTTTTGTTGTAATATTTATTTAAGGAGCTTTAATAGTGTATGAGCAGTAATAAAAGAATGTTTATAGCGATAGGACTTTCAGGTATAATTATGTTTCTATATATGTTCTATCAAGCTAAAATAGTTAAGCCTGTTTATAATAATAATATAAATACAAATTCTAATGCTGCAGTTGATAATGTAAAATCGGCGGAAACTAATATGTTAAATACTGATCAGATGCAGAAAATAACGAAAGCAGAAAATAATGACACGCAGTTTAATAATGAAAAAACTATAGAAAATGAATATGTTGTAGCTGTTTTTAAAAACGGTTCGCTTTACTCATATAAATTAAAAAATTATCATCCTCAGGATTTAGGTAAAAATAATACTAACGAAATTATAGATATGGTAGAGCAGGTTTATGAAAATATATATCCTTTTACTGTAACTTTTCAGAATCTTTCAAATTCTATAGCCATACCCGAAAACTTGTATTATAGGCTGATAGAGGAAGAAAATAATGATAATGTTATTTATAGTGCAAATGCATTTATTGACGGCTCGGAAATAAGAATAACTAAAACTTTTGCTTTCGGAGAAGATCCTTATCAATTAACAAATTCGGTTTCTATAGAGAATCTAAGCGAAAAAGATCTGCCTATGTTTTATTCATACTTTCTAGGTACTGGAATAGGACCCTATAGAACCGATAAAAATGCAGTAAGAGAGGACGCTACAAAGGCTCAGTATTTAATAAAAGGAAGCGGAAAATCTAAGATATTGTTAACAGGCGATATAGTAAAGGATAATATATTTTCAAGATTATTCGGATTGGGTTCTTCTTCAGGAGAGATTAAAACTAATCAGTTAAAATATAATATATATGAAGGAGAGGATAAATGGGCTGCCTTAAACAACAGATATTTTGCAATAATATCTTCGCCCGCACAGTCTAACAGCGCGGTTTTTGAAACTATGACATTTTCAAAACCTTCAACCAATGAATACAGAAACGATTTTCATCTTGCTAATTTAGTATCAAAACATACTATTGCGGGCAGATCTTCGGTTACAGACAGTTATTCGGTATTTATAGGACCTAAAGCCAGAAATATTTTTTCAAAATATTATTTAGAAGAATCTTATGAATCCATATTTCAGGAGTCTTTCCTAGGAATTAATCTAAGACCTTTAACATATATATTAGATGTTATACTTAATGCTTTATATAATATTACAAAAAATTATGCATGGGCTATACTTCTTTTTACTTTCCTATTTAAATTAGTAACTTTTCCGCTCAACAATGCATCGTATAAGTCTATGAAAAAGATGCAGTTAGTCAATCCTAAAATAGAAAGAATAAGAGAGCAGTATAAAGATAATCCTGATAGGCTTAATGCTGAAATAATGGCTGTATACAAAAAGGAGAAGATAAATCCTTTAGGAGGCTGTCTGCCTATGCTTCTGCCTTTTCCTTTATTAATAGCCTTTTTCTATCTCATGCAGTCTATGGTGGAGCTTAGAAATACGCCGTTTTTATGGATTGCAGACCTTTCTTCTCCTGATAAATTATTTGTATTTCCTCAGGGTATTCCGATAATAGGAGGATTTAATTTCAACTTGTTTCCTATAGTGATGGCTGTTACCAGTTATTTAAGTATGAAACTGCAGCCTTCATCTTCAGCGGGAGGAGGATCCGCAGCTGCTCAGATGAAAATGATGACTGCTATTTTTCCGCTTATGATGCTGATTATGTTTTATAATTTTGCAAGCGGACTTGCTTTATATTGGACAGCACAGAATGTATTCAGTGTTATTCAGCAGTTTATAACCGCAAAAATGGATAAGCTTAATAACAGCAAAATTGTTAATAAAAATGCTGTAAGACAGACATTGAAAAAGAAAAGAAGAAAAAAGAAGTAAAATTATTATTAGCAAATTAAAAAATTGCTTATCATATAGAAAGGAGGATATTTATGTTAGTAAAAGAGTTTAGCGCTAAATCAGAAAAAGAAGCCGTTAATAAGGCACTTGAAGAGCTTAATCTTACAGAGGATCAGGTTAGAATTGAGGTAATAGATAAAGGCAAGCGAACGCTGTTAGGTTTCGGGGAAGAGTCTCCTACTATTATAAGAGTTTATTATGAAGAAATTTCCACAAATTTAGGCGAGTTTCAGTCTATAGTATCTAATATATTAAAATATATGGGTGTTGAAGCCGAAGTTAATGCCAAAGAAGAAAGCGAAAAAAGAATTTACATCAATATCTCTACGCAGGATTCCGGCGTTTTAATAGGCAAGAAAGGCGCAACATTAGAAGCTTTGCAGTTTATCATTTCATTAATAGCTTCTAAAAAATTTAATGATGACGCTGAAAGACATATTATATTAGATGTTGACGGCTATAGAGAAAGAAGGGAAGAAACTTTGAAGCATATTGCCCGTCAGGCTGCTCAGCAGGCTAAAAAAACCAGAAGGGTTGTGTCTTTGGATCCTATGTCGCCTTATGAAAGAAGAATTATACATTTAGAATTGCAAAATGATCAGGATGTTGAAACTAAAAGCGACGGTGAGCCTCCATACAGAAGCGTTAAAGTATATTCAAAGAGAAAAGGCGGATACAGCAGCAAAAGATATAATGACAGAAGCGGCTATAATAAATCATATTACAGAAACAGATAATATTGATATTATTTAAATCTGTAATTATATTAATTATAAAAAAGATGTTCATAATATATTATGAACATCTTTCATCGTTTTAATAAAAAATTATCTGTCATTATATCCGTTCGGGTAATTTTTATGCCAATTCCAAGCGGTTTGAACTATTGTTTCCAATGAATCTATAGCAGGAGTCCATCCTAAAATTTCTTTTGCTTTTTTGCTGCTTGCTATAAGCTCTGATGAATCTCCCGCTCTTCTGGGACAAATTTCTGCAGGTATAGGGTGCCCCGTTACTTTTCTAGCCACTTCAATAACTTCTTTTACGCTGAATCCGTTTCCGTTTCCTAAATTGCACGAAACACTTTTACCGCCTTTTTTCAGATAGTTCATAGCGGCAATATGAGCCAAAGCCAAATCGCATACATGTATATAATCTCTTAGGCAGGTGCCGTCCGGAGTAGGGTAATCATCACCGAATATTTTTATAGATTCCCTTTTTCCCAAAGGAACCTGAAGTATAAGAGGTATTAAATGCGATTCAGGGCTATGGTCTTCGCCTATATGTCCGTTGGGATGTGCTCCTGATGCATTAAAATATCTTAAAGCCGTATAATTAAAATCATAAGCTTTAGAATACCAAGAAAGTATTTTTTCTAATGCCAGTTTACTGTCTCCGTAAGGATTTGACGGCTCTTTACGGCATTCTTCTTCCAAAGGTATTTTTTCAGGTTCTCCGTAAACCGCTGCTGTAGATGAAAATATAAAATTCTTTATTTTTGCCTTAAGCATGCAGTTAAGCAGATTTATTGAATTAGATACATTATTATAATAATATTTAGCCGGATTTTTAACGCTTTCTCCAACTTCTATATAGGCGCATAAATGCATTACTGAATCAATATCATGACTTTTAAAAATTTTATCAAGTAAAACGCTGTCTCCTATATTGCCATGATAAAAACTGCTGCAGTCTTTTACGGCATCTTTATGTCCGTATTCCAGCGAATCCACAACAACAGTTTCTATATTTTGTTTTAAAAGTTCGTTAACTACATGAGAGCCTATATATCCTGCTCCTCCGCATACTAAAACAGCCATATTCTAACACTCCGAATTAGAAAAATTATTATATTTACAGTATAATTAAATTATAAAAAAAGTCAAAGAATTATTTTTAATAAATTATAATTTTTAAATATTGTTAAGATTAAATTATAAAAATTGCGAGCTTCTGGCATTCGCAAGAATGACAGAAACTTTAAGCGAACAATTTTTATTAGCAATAATAAGAAATTATAATTTTAAGGGAGATTTATTATTTTAGGGTCAGTATCTTTTTTATCTGCAAACCAATCCTCTTCATTATTTGGATCCATCTCTGCTATTTTTTCTAATCCCATGCATATATATGTGCCCTTAGCCGTTACAGCCACTTTATCATCATTTAAAAGTATGTATCCCTTTCCTTCAAATATTCTTCCGTCTCCGGAAGTTATTTTTCCTATTATTCTTATTTGTTCATTAATAGGTACAGGTCTTTTGTATTTTGAATTAAGCGTCATAGTAACGCCCCATTTATCTTCTCCCGTATAAGGCATCATAGCTCTTCCTATTGTTTCATCTAAAATAGCCGCAAGTATTCCGCCATGAACTCTTGAAGGGTATCCCTGATGAACATCTTTAAAAGTTACTAATGCGCATAATGATTTATCTTCAAGCTCATAAAACTCGGCTTTCAGGCTCAAATCATTTTTTAATCCGCATACCATACACATTCTTGAATTACTCTGCTTATTCAATACTTTTAATTCCATAAAAAAAATCCTTATTTAAAAATCTGCTTTAATTTTAATAATATATATTAATATTTTAATATAAAAAAACAATATTACCATTTCTTTATTTATCAGTTTTATATATAAATAAAAATATTTTGTTTAGTTGACAAAAATGTAAATTAAACTTAATATTGAAAATAAGTTATGTAACTAGGAGGATATTGTTATGTCTAAAGAAGTATCAGGTATGTTTTCGTTTTTATTAGGTTTAACAGCTGGAGTTGCATTAGGTGTTTTATTTGCACCAAAAGCAGGAGAAGAGACTAGAGAAGATCTTAAAGAAACTGTGGATAATATCAAATATAAAGTTGATGATATGTATCATAGAGGTATGTTAAAGACTTCAGAAATGGTTGAAAAGGGAAAAGAAAAAACCAGCGATTTTATTGAGAAAAGAAAGAAAAAATCTTCTGAAGAAGCGGCAGAATAAATACAATGCAAGATATTACATTTCAGATTAATGTTATGGCTATATCCTTAGCATTTATAGCTATTTCAGTATTAATATTGGCATTAGCTATATTTTTTATTATGCTTGCTGGATATTTCAGATTTACTAATAGATTTGACAGAATACTTGAAAATGTTGAATCTATTAGTGAAAAAATAAACGGCATTACAAGTATGGTGAATGATGGAACCGTTAAAGTTAAAGGCACATTGGATAATATACATGAATCTTTTAACAGTTTATCCAACAGCATTAATAATTTCAGTATAATGACTAATGATATATCTAGCGGTTTCAGCATTATTAATATATTTAAATCCATAGTTTCTTTATTTAAAAGTAAAAACAAAAAAAGAGATAGATTTACAAACAATGATGACGATGATTATGAGGATTATTGATTTATGATTGGGATTTGTTTAGTATGATAAAAAAAATATTTGTTTCGCTTTTTTCCGTAATTTTATTTTCTTCTTTTTTATATTCTCAGGATACTAATTGGGTAATCAGAATAAGAGATGCTCAGGGAAATATCAAAAAACTTATGACGGTTGAAGATTGCATGTCCGAAATATCAAACCTTACTATTCTAAGAGGTGCGCCTAAAGAGGCTATTAATTTGCTTCTTACTAATGATTTTCAGTTATGGCAATTTGCTTCTCAGATTATAGAACAGGAGCTTGTATATATGAAGGCTGTTGATGAAGGTTATGATAAAGATGAAGAGATTGTAAGTTTAATATCTAAAGAAAGGGATAATCAATTGTCTCAGCTTTATATGCAGGAAAAAGTCTCAGATGATTTTGCAGTTGTTTCCGATGAGGAAAAAAGAAGATTTTTTAATAATAACAGAGCAAGAATTCAGGCATCTTTGGGTCCTAATGTAACTTATGAACAGGTTGCTATGGAAATAGAAACTACTATTTTGCAGGAGCGTATGCGTAATGAATACGATAAAATTATAGCTTCTGCTAAAACTAATTATAATATAAAATATTCATCAGCCTCAGATCCATGCATAACTATAGATGATACTGAAGTGCCTCTATCCGATTTTAACAATATGTTTAATGAATCTATAAAGCAGGCGGGAGCGAATATACCTGCGGCATTAAGAATACAGGCTAGAGACGGTATGTTTAAGGCATTTGTAGCCCGTGAAATTATGATGTATGAAGCTAAAAAAACTGGTTTTTATGATACATTGCAGGCTAAGGCTATAGAAAATTTTTTAACAAGAAGTGCTGTTACGGCAAATTATATAGATAAAACCATAAGATCGTCAATACCTAAGCCTACTGAAGAAGAGATAAATTCAGCTTATGAACAATACGGAAAAATGTATAATATAGATTCTCTGCCTTATGCGGACGCTCAGAAGGCACTTGAAACTATTGTAATTGAGGCTAAAACTCAGCAGGAATATCAAATATTAGTTACCGATTTAAGATACAGATATAATATAGAAAAGAATCTTGATTTATTAAAGAACAAGTAATTGTTTTGCCGATATTATGAAAAATAGATTATCAATTATATATTTTATCTTTTTTATATTATTTTGTTTTTATCAGATATCTTTTGCAAGAAAGAATGATTATAGTTTTGACTTATCACCTTTAATAGAAAAAAATAAAATGTTTTCGGCGGGAATAGGCGGAATATTTTCAGAATATAACTCTTGGTTTGAAGGCGGAAAGCTCTATACATTAGATCCTTATAATCAGAATATAAGCAGAAGAGATTTATATTTTACATTTATGCCTTATTTCAGTATAAGACCTATTAAATATTTAGAAATAGATATGTCTGCGAGTTTTACATATCAAAGACAGGACTTCAGAAATGATATTACAAGCGCAACAAATATGACGGATATTTTTAATTTTGATTCTATTAATGCTTCTGTTAAAGCCACTCTTTTAGATTGGTATTTATCAGTAGGTGTTGAGGTTGGGGTAAGCTATAGTTTTTTAAAAAGTAATCATTTCTATTCTCATAAAAATAAAGATCCTTTTAATATATATGCCACTATAATGCTTGCTGGAATTCCTAAAGTAATACCTCTTAACTTTTTATTTGCTTATACATTAGATACAAGAGATAATCTAAAAGAAGATATTTTAAGAACAGGTGAATTAATCGGAGCTTTAGAAATTGTGACCTCGCCTTTTATAACATTATATACGGGCATAACTTATGTATTTCCTTACAGAAAAGATTCAAGCTTTACATATTTAGAACCTTTTGTTAAGTTCAAAGCTACAATATCCGATTTTCTATATATGACGGTATCTTATCAGAAAATTGTTTGGGGTTCTGGTAATGTTCCTAACAGCTCTACTTTTAATTTTTCTATAGAGTATATGTTTTATTCTCCTAAATGGGATTGGTGGTATGGTAAATTTTAATTTTTTATAGAAAATTAATTAAATAGAGAATATAATATTAATTGATTTTCCAAGTAAATACTGCGATATAGTCTGTATGAATGCAAGTATAGTTCCTAATATTCCGAAAAATAATAGGGCGTAAAGTATCAGAAAACCGTAAGGATATATTTTATCATAAGCGTTTTTACCTTTGGAAGATAAAAAGAATCTTAATATCCAGCCTCCGTCTAAAGGCGGAAAAGGAAGAAGATTAAAAAACATAAGCATTATATTTATTGTATAAAACATAAAAAGCATTGTTAAAATTATAGGCAAAGCTTTATTAAGTAAATTAAAAAAGGCATTATTATTTTGTTCTAAAATCATTATAATTTTATATATTAAAAAAGTGCCGTCTGTTGTTATTGTAAGTATTTTCATTACAGTAAAAGATATAAATGCAATTATAAGATTTGCAAAAGGTCCTGCAAATGATACTAAAGCCTGATCTCTTTCAAAATTATTAAAATTGTATGGATTAACGGGAACAGCCTTCATCCAGCCTATAACGGGTATTCCTGTAACTGCGGCTATTATAGGAAGTATAACGCTTCCCAATATATCAATATGCGCAAGAGGATTTAGAGTAAGTCTTCCTATATCTTTAGCCGTATCATCTCCGAACATATATGCGGTTTTGGCATGTGAATATTCATGTACGCTTGCCGATATAATAAATACTGCATAAGATATAATTCCTATTGAAAGTTTATTGGAAAATATATCATAAACCATTCTTTATTTCTCCTTTTAATTATTAGAATTTTTATATTGTAAATTCTGATTTTATTAAAGATGGTAATTTTATAAATCAGTGATTTAATACTTTATATAAAAATTCTCTAACTCTTTCATGCTTAGGATTAGAGAAAAATTCATTAGGTTTTTCATCTTCAAGTATTTGTCCTTCATTCATAAATAGTATTCTGGTTGCAACATTTTTAGCAAATCCCATTTCATGAGTAACAATAAGCATGGTCATACCTTTTTTAGCAAGCTCTATCATAACATCAAGAACTTCTTTAATCATTTCAGGGTCCAAAGCTGATGTAGGTTCGTCAAAAAGCATAATGTCTGGCTCCATGGCCAAAGCCCTAGCTATTGCAATTCTCTGTTTCTGTCCTCCCGAAAGCTTGCTTGGATATACATCTTTTTTGTCCAAAAGCCCTACAAGTTTAAGCAGTTCTACCGCCTTTTTAAAAGCCTTATTTTTAGGAAGTTTTTTTACTTTTATAGGAGCTAAAATAATATTCTCCATAACGGTTTTATGAGGAAATAAATTAAAATGCTGAAATACCATTCCTAATTCCTGCCTCATAAAATTGATATTGGTGTCTTTATCCATAATATCTTTTCCGTTTATAACGATATCCCCGTAAGAAGGTTCTTCAAGTCTGTTTATGCATCTTAAAAAGGTAGATTTTCCGCTTCCTGAAGGACCTATTACGGCAATAATTTCTCCCTTTTCAATATTTACATTTATGCCTTTTAAAACTTCTAATTTACCGAATTTTTTATGCAGATTTTTTATTTTAATCACTTTCTCTAAGCCCCTCCTCCACTTTTTTCATAAACATAGCAAATATTGAAGTCATTATAAAATATATAATGCCTACAGCTATAAGAGGCTCAACTCCTCTGTATGTTTGGCTTGTAATTATATTTGCAGATCTTAAAAGGTCAACGCCTCCTATAAAACCTACAACCGAAGTTTCTTTAAGAAGTGCTACAAACTCGCTTACTAAGGGAGGCAGTATTTTTTTTATAGCCTGAGGTATTATAATTAATTTCATAGAAAGAGGGTAGTTCATACCTAAAGCCCTTGCCGCCTCCATTTGACCTTTATCCAAACTCTGTATTCCTGCTCTTATAATCTCTGCAACATAAGCCCCAGAATTGATGCCGAAAGCAATAACTGCTATAATAAGTATAGGAGTGTTTCTTAAAGAATCAACAAAAACCACATTTGCCCATATCATAAGCTGAACAACTACAGGCGTTCCTCTTAAAATATTAACATACCAAAATGCTATTTTTGATAAAGGATTAAAATTTGATAATTTTTTTGAATTTTTAAATGGATAAAATTCAGACAGCTGAAGCAAGGCTATAAAAATACCTAATAATATACCGAAAATTGTGGCAAGAATTGTTGTTGATATGGAAAATATTAATCCCTGTATAATATATATATATCTTCCGTTAGATAAAAATATTACTTTAAGAAGCTCTAGATATTCCAGCATAAAATAAAACCTGTTACAGAAATAATATTATTTTACAAAATATTTTTTTATCAAAGCGTCATAAGTACCGTTTTCTTTTATGGTTTTTAAAGCTTCATTTATTTTAGAAAGCAGTTCTGTATCTTCTTTTCTCATAGCTATTGAATATTGTTCTATAACAGAATCTGTTTCAACTAATTTTAACTCGGGATTCTGAGCGGCATAATTTTTAGCAGGTTCATAATCAAGCACCACTGCATCCACTTTATCGGATTTTAATGCTAATATAGTTTCTGATGATGCATTGAATTTCTGAACTTCCACATTGGCTAATTCGCTTACCAATATATCACCAGTATATCCAAGCACAACACCGACTTTCTTTCCAGTAAAGCTGTCAAAAGATATTATATTGTTATTATCAGCCTTTACTAAAATTGACTGCTTAGAATCGTAGTAGGAATCTGAGAAATTAACAAATTTTTTTCTCTCTTCAGTTTCAGTCATACCCGCTATTATTATATCGATTTTTTTAGCTTCTAAAGCGGGAAGAAGTCCGTCAAAGCTCATATCTACAATTTCAATATTTATTCCTATAAGCTTAGCAATTTCATTAATTAAGTCTATATCAAATCCTACTATTTTATTTGCTTCCCTATATTCAAAAGGTTCAAATTGGGGATTAGTACCCACATATAATTTATTTTCTTCAGACTCTTTGCATCCTATAAAAACGGTTAAAATTAAAGATAAAGCTATAACAATTAAAAAAACATTATTTTTAAACATAAAATACTCCTATTTTTTATTATTTTTATAATTTAATCTTAGTAATATTAAAAATTATAATTCTATATAATAATTTTAAAAAGTCAAGGCAGTTTTAATGATATATTTATCACATAAAAGCATATATGCTGTTTTATAAATATATTTGAATAAAAAAATTAATAGTATATAATTCTGCATATATAAAAATATTTTGGAGGCATAATGAGAGGTTCTGCTGTGGCGGTAATATTTATTATAGTTAATATAATAGCTATCAGCATATTTATGATAGTCTCTACCACATCAATAAAAGAATCTATTCTAAAAGAAGAGAGATTATCAAGAGAATCTTTAAATGCAATAATAGATATATATTATAAAAAAAATACAGCTTCCGAAAATTATTATAATGCTGTATCGGTTATACCTAAAATAGATATATATACATTGCATGCTTTAAGCAATTATATAAGAAGAATAAAAACGGTAGAAGCCGACAGCACATTGATAGAAAAACCTTTAACATTTCAGGAATATCAATATATTCAGGCTAGAATAACAGAGAATATAAATAAGATTAATTATACGGCAAGAAATTATCCTGTTCTTAGAACAAATCAGAATTATATAGCGGCTTTAAATGAAATGCGTCCCATTGTAGAAGATGAAAAGAAATCTATATCTCAATATAATGATCATGTATATGAGTATAATAAACTTACCACAACTCCGCCTTCAAGCATAATAGCAGGAATAATGGGAAAATTTCCATTTTTAAGATTTGAAACTGGAACCAACATTATAGAACAGACTATGTATATATTTCAATAGTATTATTTAATTTTTAACTATATTTGCAAAAATTGTAAGTTTTACTTTTAAATAATAAATTAAATATTCTGATAATATAAATACTATGACAGCAATATAAAAATATAGATAATATTAAGAGATGGTTAAAAATTGCTTGTTAATAGATTGAATAATATCTTTTACTGTAATGGAAGATGTATTTACGGAATGCTATAATGCAGGAAAGATGATGTTTGATATGATATATAAAAAATATTCATATTAATTGTGTAGTTTCCGATTCTGAAATAATATTTTTAGAAAAAATGTTATATTTAATTTATATGCTACATTTAAGCATTTCTTTTTTTAATATGAAGCTGCGTCTATTAAGCATAAAAAATTAAATATATCTATTGATTTATTTTTCAGTTATGTTATAATGCCTAAACAATAAAAGCGTTATATTTTCTGCGGGCGTCGTATAATGGTTATTACCTTAGACTTCCAATCTAAAGATGACGGTTCGATTCCGTTCGCCCGCTCCATTTTTACAATAATTATAAATTATTTTCGTTTAGTTAATTAATGCATATTACAGGACTTTTATTTATGAAGAAAGGATTGATGTTTAAATTCTTAAGTATTTTTTCTGTATTTTTATTTATTGCATTTTTAATTTTTTATATTTTTTATAAGCCTATATATAAATCTCAGTTTCTGAATGAGAAGTATTTTCAGGCTCTGAACTCAAAAATTGAAACTGAAAGCTATGTACAGGAAATAAAGAGTACAATTAATTTGATAGCCCATAACTTGGAAGCAAATCCGAATTTAGAAACTTTCGGACAATTCATTACAAATGTAAAAAAATCTAATGACGAATATTTAAATATGTATTTCGGGGATACTGTTCCATATTCAGAAGGCGGAATATATATAAACACATTGGAAGAATATCCGCACACATATAATCAGACTGAAAGACAATGGTATATAGATGCATTATCTTCCGATGATATAGTTATAAGTGAGCCGTATATAGATTTTGCCGTAAATAAGCTTACAGTTACATTCAGCAAAGCTGTATATACTAATGGAAAATTGAAGGGAGTATTTGCCATAGATTTTATAAATATGAATAATATTATGGAGAATATTAAAAAAACTTTTGAAGGAAGCTTTTATATCGTATCTTCCAACGGCATATACATTACGCATGAAAACTCCGATTATATTCTAAATGAAGATAATAATTTATTTAAAGATCCTATTTTTTCTAAATTTAAAGGCAGACTTAATTCTCATATAGGCGAAATAAAAATAGTCGGAAATAAATGGTATTCTATACAAAAAACGGATAATGCCTCTTGGCTCCTTATATTTAAAGGAGACGCTTCAATAGTACATAAACAATTCAGATTTTTAATGCTGGCAGTATTTATTGTTATGATTATAATACTTTTAATTGAATGGATATTAGTTCGAAAGATAGTAAAGCCTCTTAAAAATACAATTAATATTATAGATTTAATGAAAGACGGTAATTTTAACAGCTTGTTTGACAAAAATGATTTAGCCTTGAAAGATGAATCTGGCCATTTGCTTAATTCTGTTAATGATATGCAGAAAAAAATATCGTCTATAGTTTCTGGAATAAAGATGAATATGTCTTCAATAAATAATTCTACAAATAAAATGTCAAATGGTATGGATAATTTATCGGATAGAACATCTTCTCAGGCTGCCGCTATAAAGGAAATAAGTGCGGCTATAGAGAATTTATTTTCCTCGATATCAGCAACTTCAAATCATACCAATGATGTAAAAGATATGAGCAATAAAGTTGCAGATTCAACTAGAATAGGCGTTGAAGCTGTAACTCAGATTTCTAATAATATGATTGATATATCTCAGTCAAGCAAAGAGATATCGGATATAATAAAGCTTATACAAAGCATAGCGTTTCAAACTAATATACTTTCTCTTAATGCCGCAGTAGAAGCTGCAAGAGCAGGGGAGCAGGGAAAAGGATTTGCCGTTGTAGCTTCCGAGATAAGATCTTTAGCGCAGAATGTAAATGATGCTGCAGAAAAAATTACCGATATAATTAAAAACACAGTTGATAAGATAGAGACAGGAGATGAATCCGTAAAACATTCTCTTAATATACTTATTAATATAGAAAACTCGGCTAAAGAAGTTTCCGATGTTCTTGTGAATTTACGCAATGATGTGCTTAAAGAAGAGGGAAGCGTCAAAGAGATTGCAGCCGCTATTAATGAATTAAATAATATTAATCGTAAGAACTCCGATTTGGTAAGCAGCAGCGTTTTGCTTGGAAGAGAAGTTGTTGATGGTACCCGTAATGTATATGCAGAGCTTGAATATTTTAAGCTTAATTAAAATATGATAAATCATTCACAAGACCAAAGTTTTTTATTTATCATTTTATAATAGCATTCTTTAAGTTTAATATTTAGTTTTTTTATTTTTATAATATATAATTAATTATTTAATGCATCTTATAATAGTTAATTTTCTCAGCAAAATGTTGTAACTATAAGATTTATTAAAAACGGCTTTATGCAAAAAAATACAGAAAAACAAGCATTATCCGTATAATTTTTATTGAAATTATTGTTTATTAATAATATAATTTATTAACTATCATAAAGTTTATTTAAGGAGAAAAAATATGAAAAAATTTTTATTATTAATTTCAGCTGTGATATTATCATTATCAATAGCTTCATGCAGAGGTAAAACTTCATCAGATAATCAGATTGTAAAAGTAGGTTTTGCAGGAGAGTCTGATTATCAAATTTGGAATCCTATAGCCGCTAAATTAGCTCAGGAAGGAATCACTGTTGAATTGGTTTCTTTCTCTGATTATACTATACCTAATCAGGCATTGAATGACGGTGAAATTGATTTGAATGCCTTTCAGCACTATGCATATTTTGATGATGAAGTATCAAATAAAGGATATGATCTTACAGCTATTGCAGATACTTATATATCCGCTATGAATATTTATTCTACCAATATTACAGATGTTAAAGAATTAAAAAACGGTGATAAGGTTGCCATACCTAATGATCCTTCCAACGGAGGAAGAGCTTTAAAAGTTCTTCAGGCTGCAGGACTTATTAAAGTAAGACCTGAGGCGGGAGACACTCCTAGTATAATGGATATAATTGAAAATCCTCTTAATCTTGAAATCGTGGAAATGGACGCAGGAGCTATTTACGGGGTGCTTCCAGATGTTGCTTGCGCCGTTATCAATGGAAACTATGCAATAGATTTTAATTTAAATCCCGGTTCGGATTATATATTCAAAGATGATCCTTCTATTTACAGCGGAAAATCTTTTGTAAATTTAATAGCTGCTAGAACTAAAGATAAAGACAATGAACTATATAAAAAAGTAGTTGCCGCTTATCAGTCCGATATAGTTGAAAAAGTTTATAATGAAAATTTTAAAGGTTCTTATCTTCCTGCTTGGAAATAATTATAATGATAAAAGCATGAGAACTTAAAAAATCTCATGCTTTTTATATGATATATAAATTTGTTCTATTTTCCAATGCTTTATTTTAATTCTGCATTCATTTACCAAGACATTTGAAGTCCGAAACCTATATAAATATCGTTTAAAGTTGGATAATTGCGTAGAATATTTTTATCAATATTAATAGGAAGCCTCAAAGCTACTAATATATAAGGCTCTCCTGTAGCAATATTCTGATATCCAGTTATCGGTATGCTTGCATTAATTCCAGTCTTCAAAGCAATGGAATGCATATATTCTTTTGAATAATAGGCATATCTGTATGATATGGATGCAAATAAATTATCAAAATATATATGGCTTAAATTAAAATTAGAATCTAAATACCCTAAAAGCTCAAAATCTCCGCCTAAAAGAAAATTGCTTTCATATCTTTTATTTTGAATATATGCATGAAACTCTTCAGGAGCTTTCACTTCTCTTCCTCCGAATATAATGGAAGAACCGTCAAATGGAGCAATACTGTCAAATGCATAAGAACCGTAAAAACCAGCTCTTATAGGAATATATCTTGTCTGAAACTTAGTGCTGAAATCTATTGCAAATTTATTATATTTTACAGAATATACATGGTAAAGACTGATATCGACTAAATCATCTCTGTAGGGCTTATCTGTTTTTACTCTGAATATCATTGACATTTTAAGAGAAAGATTAAAAATATATGAAGAATATTTCCAAGTGAATGCGCTTGATGTATTTGTATTAGGAATAACAAATTCGGAAAATAAATATCCTGATATTGAAGGCTCTAATAAAAAATATAGTTTATCGCTTTCGGTATTAAGCATAAACTGCATAGCAAGATAAGAGCTTAATCTCCAGTAATTATAAAAAGAATATACTACATCGCTTTTAAATCCGAAGTATAAAGGATATAGCATACTAAAAGAAGAAATATCTAATTGAGTCTGCAGAAAATTTGAAGGTATGTCATAACCAATCCAAATCAAAGCTAAATTGTCTATAGAAGGAGAAGCTATAACCGATAATATGCCAAGCCCGTTTATAATAAAAGGATATGTGTCATTTATCTGAGGAAGAGGAACCCACATAGCCCAAGGTTTAATATACTTAAAAGCATTATAATTTTTAATATCTGCCTGAGGTTTAAACTCATATTTATTAATTGTTTTATCGGTATATGTAAAATTTTTTGAAGCATATACATTGTCGCTATATTTCATAAGTCTGTCATATTCAGAAAATCTTCCTTTGTAATAGATATTTTCACCAGCATATACCGCAGAAAATACGCCTCCCGAATAATCTTTTGTATAAAGCTTCATACTGTTATTATTTAAATCTATTTCTCCTAATTTATAGAATCTGTCATCGCTGTTGTATGAAAAGAGGAGCTTATTGCCTGAGTATCTTAAATATCTTACATAATTCAGAGTTTTATCCTTTGCATCAATATACTTTAATGTTTTATTTATATAATTAAATACGGCTATATGCTTAATGCCGTTTTCCGTAACTATTAATGCTATATTATCATCATCTATTACGGTAGGAGAACTATATCCGAAATTATCATTAGCGGGAAGCAGTATTTCTTTTTCATTATTTTCGTTTATATATACTAAAATAGAATTATGCAGATCTTTTGATATTCCTATAATGCCTTCTCTGAAATATCTTGCATACTGCATATCAAACCATTTTCTTTTTGTTCTTCTTTTTTTATTAAGATCATATTCTTTGACAATATATCTGTAAAGACCCGCATTATAAGTATAAGAAACTATTAATGCATTGCCCGTATTTTTAGATATGTCCAAGCTCTCAGAGCTTCTGTCTATTAAAAATTCAAGATTTAAATCTTTTTTACCGTTTTCATTATTTCTTTTTTCACTATAAGAATATAATGCTCCGATATCTCCGTCTATATAGTATAATGTATCATTATATGAATAAATATCATTAATAAAAGTTTCCTTATCATTTACTTTCAAATCTTCGCTTGGATTAATATTTGCTAATACTAAATAATTTTGAAAATCAGCCCATACTTCAATAAACTTCATTCCATATACTTTTCTGAAAGCTCCGTAAACACCCGAATTATAAACTAAAAATGAAAAATGAAGTTTTGTCTGCATTCTCTTCCAAAACTCATTATACTTTTGCATGCCAAATCTTTCCTGCAGATATTTTGAGAATAAACCGCCGTATTCATAATAAACATTTCCATAAGGTATTTTAGTCCATAAATAAGATGCCTGAATTGGCGTTCTGAAGTTTCCCTCGTATATATCCTGTCTTAATCTCTGTTTAACTAAAGGATCATTTGCCCTTCCAAATCCTGTAAAGCTTTCAGCACTTACAGGGGCTCCTTCCATCATAAAAGGTACGGCATTTATATGAACAAATGAAGCCCAATTGCCCATTACTTTTGAAGATATTCCCGTATTCTCTGAAGCAAGCGAAAGAAGATGCGTAAGTTCATGTATAAATACGCTTTCAAAGTTATTACTGTAGCTGGTGAAATTTTCATCTAAATTTGTATCATACAGTATTAAACTGGAATACGGTATAATCATTGCAGCCGAATTAAACATATTAATATCAGGAGTTATAGTTATAGGTATTTTTCCTCCTACGGTGCTATTTAAAAGCTTGGAGTATTTATTATATATATTGTCTGCGGATTTTGCCAGATTTTCAGCCGTTCTTCTGGATTCTAAAGGAAAAATGATTTCAAACTTTTCCGTTTGTATAGTATATAGTTTTCTAAACGGTTTAAATATCTGAGCATAAATATTAAATCGGAAAATAAATATTATGAATAATAATATAAAAAACTTTTTCATAAACGATTTGCATCTAGTATACTTTTCTGTTTTTGCAAATTATCATATTTGCTTTAATTATTATTGAATAAAGTTCAAGAAATTTTTACAAAACAAAATAAAGAGGCATTACTTAAAATAACGCCTCTTAAATAAATTTTAATCTCTTCTTCTTTGAGCAAGCATTAAAAGTCTTAATAATGTAAGTACAGCGGTAACTGCGGCTGCAACATAAGTTAAAGCTGCGGCAGATAATACTTTTTTAGCTCCGTAAAGCTCTTCGCTGTCTAAAAAACCGCCATTATCCAGTATCTTTATAGCTCTGTTTGAAGCGTCAAATTCCACAGGCAATGTTATAAGAGAGAAAAATACGGCAAAAGCAAAAAGTATAATGCCTGCAATCATTATATAATATGAAAAACTTCCAGCTCCTCCTATTATGATGCCTATTAATACTAAATAAGGTCCGAATTGATTTCCTATAGCGCATAAAGGATAAAATCCGTTTCTTAGGGAAAGAGGTGCATATCCTCTGTCATGCTGTATTGCATGTCCTACTTCATGAGCTGCAACTCCTAAAGCCGCAACATCGGTGCCGTTATAAACATCATCGGAAAGTCTTAAAACTCTGGACGAAGGATCATAATGATCCGTTAATGTACCGCTTATTCTTTCTACAGGAATATTAATTCCGTATCCTTCTAATATATATTTGGCAGTCTGAGCTCCTGTAATTCCTCTTTTATTTTCCATTCTGCTGTATTTTGCATAGGTTCCTTTTACTTTCATCTGAGCCCAAAACCCTAATAATATTCCGGGAATTAGTATCCATATATATCCAAAATAATATTCAAACATTAAAAACCTCCTTAAAAAATTAATAATTAGTATTTTTCAATATTTTGACCATTATAACATTTTTAAAAGCTTTATTGTAAAATAAATAATCATTGAATTATTAAGTTTTATTTTACATATACATCTGCTTTTATTATATAAAAATCTATTAAATTATATTTTGTATAATTTGTATTAATTGCTAATAAACTTTATCAGCATTTATTACTGTGTATTCAATAGTTTCTCCTACTGCCTGAAGAGTTTTTTTATCTATCTTATCTATAGTGTCTTGGCTTGTATGATGAAAAGGGTATCCCATATCTATAATATCAATAAAAGGGATTCTTTCATTTAAAAACGGCGTATGATCATCTATTATAGCTCCGTAATGATCATCTGCAAAGTATTCGGCATATCCTAAATTATCCGCATACTTCCAAACATTATTATATATCTGCGAATAATATGTATGAGCGAAGCTTTCATATTTGAATTTAGCTGTTTTGCTTCCCACCATATCAAGCAGTATTCCGAATTTAATTTTTTTTTCATCAATGATTTTTTGTTTTAATATTATATCCTCTACAAAAGCGATGCTGCCCTGTATCCAATCTGTTTCTATTAAAGAAGTTCCTTTCACATCAAATAAATTTCCGTCATCTTCCAAATCAAATAATATAAAGCATACGCTGTAAGGCAGCATATCATAGTTTTTTAAAGCTTTCATAAGTTCCAATAAAACCCCGCTGCTGCTTGCTCCGTCATTTGCTCCGCTTATAGGACTATTTCTGTTAAATTGTATGGGATCTTTTTCTGCAACAGAACGGCTGTCAAAATGGCTTGTTATTATTATATATTCGTCTGTTTTTCCTTTTAGAAATGCATATATATTTTCTCCTGTTCTTTCTTTTATATAGGGAGCTTCAAAATTATGAGAATATACCTGATATCCCATATTTGAAATTTCTTCTTTAAAAAAATTTCTTACTTTTTTATGAGCTTTCGAACCGTAGTTTCTAGGTCCTAAATCAGTTTGAGCTTTTATATAATTATATGCATCATCAGCATTAAAATAAAAGTTTATTTCTATTGCCCGCTGCCTTTTTTTATAATCATTAGCCTTTGCATTATCGCATGAGGATAACAGCATTGCGGCTATTATAAAAATCATAGTTATATATTTCATATTTTTTTATAATTACCCTGTTTTTATTGCGTATTTCCATCAATTTTAATTTAATATTATCAAAAAGTCAATAAAATATACAGATTTATGTATTTTTGTATAGTAAAACTTTTGTATCGGAATTTTTTTATAAAAATTTAGTCTTTACTTTTTTTTAAAATATATTATAATAAATACTGTATGCTAAGTTAATATTATGCTGCTGTTTTTTAGGGGATGGATAAACAGCATTTTTATACATAATATAAAAAGCTTTAGAAAAATAAAAATTACAAACAAATATTTTAAGCACTATTCATGGAGGGTAGTTATGATTATCAACAATAATATTTCTGCATTAAATGCAAACAGGCAATTGAGTTTAACAGGAAATTCAATGACTAAAACAATAAGTCAGCTTTCCAGCGGTATGAGAATTAATACTGCAGGAGATGATGCTTCAGGATTAGCAGTATCTGAAAAAATGCGTTCTCAATACCGCGGTTTACAGCAGGCTACTAGAAATGCTCAGAGCGGTATTTCTTTCATTCAGACAACAGAAGGTTATTTGAATGAAACTACTAACATTATGCAAAGAATGAGAGAATTAGCCATTCAGTCAGCTAACGGAATATATTCCGACAGCGACAGAGCTTTAATTCAAGTTGAAGTTAATCAATTAGTAGCCGAAGTTGACAGAATTGCTTCCCAGGCTGAATTCAATAAAATGAATATGTTAACAGGACGTTTTGCTGCTGATGGTCAGACTCCTATAACTTTTCATATCGGAGCCAATATGGATCAAAGAGTATCCGTTAATATAGGTTCTATGACTGCGGCTAATTTACAAGTAGGAGGAGATACTCCTCTTTCTATTTCTTCCGTAGAAACAGCCAATCAGGCTTTGGGAAGAATAGATGAAGGCATACAAATGGTAGTAGCTCAAAGAGCTGAATTAGGCGCCGTTCAAAACAGAATGGAATCTATGGTAAAAAGCTTAATGATAGCTACTGAAAATACTATAGCTTCTGAGAGCGTTATACGCGATGCTGATATGGCTCAGGCTATGGTTGCTTATACACGCGAACAGATATTACAGCAAACAGGAGCAGCTATGCTTGCTAATGCTAATATGAAAAATCAATCTATAATGAGAATTATAGGATAATTTTTTAAGCGACTTATTACAAATGTAGATATTAAAGCCCAAAGTCTTAATGCCTTTGGGCTTTTTTATAATTAACTTTATAAAAAAATATTATTTATAGAAGAATTAATTGATTTTTTATTTCGGATTATTTTATATGAGGAACATAGATGTAAATATCATAACTAATGCTGTCGCTGATTTATGCATAAAGGCTAATATTTATATTAATAAAGATATAAAAAATGCCCTTATAAAAAGCAGGGATTTGGAGGAAAATAAACTTGCGGAAAATATTTTAAATGTACTTATAAAAAACTCTGAAATATCTTCTGAAAAATTAAAGCCTATATGTCAGGATACAGGAATGGCTGTAATATATATTGATATAGGAATTGATGTGCATTTTACAGGCGGTAATTTAACCGATGCAATTAACAGAGGAGTAGCATTGGGATATACAAAAGGTTATTTAAGAAAGTCTGTGGTAAATGATCCTATAGAAAGAAAGAATACAAATGACAATACACCTGCAATAATACATTATAATATAGTTGACGGCGATAAAATAAAAATTACTGCAGCTCCGAAAGGATTCGGCAGTGAAAATATGAGCAAAATAAAAATGCTTCCTCCTTCTGCAGGTATAGAGGGGGTAAAAGAGTTTGTTTATGAAACTGTTAAATCGGCGTCTTCCAATGCCTGCCCTCCTATGATAATAGGCATAGGTTTGGGAGGAAGTATGGAGAAATGCGCAGATATTGCAAAGAGGGCTTTGCTTAGAGAAATAGGTACAAAAAATAATGATATCCGTCTGCAAATGCTGGAAGAAGAGATGCTTGAAGAGATTAATAAAATGAATATAGGTCCTTCAGGATTTGGAGGTAAAACAACAGCTTTAGCCGTTCATATAAATATGTATGCCGCACATATAGCTTCTCTTCCCGTATGCGTCTGCACAGGCTGTAATGCAACAAGACATAGTGAAATTGTATTATAATATGTTAGGATATAATTTATGGAAATAAAAAAATTAAATACTCCATTAACAAAAGAGGTTTTATCATTATTAAAGGCGGGCGATATGGTGAGTCTTACAGGCGCTATTTATACGGCAAGAGATGCGGCTCATAAAAGATTAATTGATATGATAAATAATAATATCAAACTTCCTTTTGACATAGAAAATCAGACAGTTTTTTATGCAGGACCTTCTCCTAATAAGCCGAATGAAGTTATGGGAAGCATAGGACCTACAACCAGCTATAGAATGGATATTTATTCTCCAATACTTATAAAGCTCGGGCTTTTATCTATGATAGGAAAAGGAGGCAGAAGTAAAGAGGTAATAGATGCTATGGTAAAGTATGGGGGCGTTTATTTTTCTGCTATAGGAGGAGCTGCCGCTTATATGTCTGATTGCGTTAAATCTTCAAAGTTAATAGCATTTGAAGACTTGGGGACAGAAGCTATCAGAGAGCTTTATGTTGAGGATATGTTTTTAATTACAGCTATAGACTCTAATGGCAATAATGCTTTAATTTCATAATTATAAAATATCATATACTATTTTTTTAATTATTAAGACAAATATGTCTGTATGCCTCATAAGAAATTACAGCAGCAGTATTTGACAGATTTATAGATCTTACATTATCGCTTATAGGTATATATACGGAGTTTTCAAAATCATTTTCCCATAATGATTCTCTTAATCCTGTTGATTCTCTTCCAAATAAAAGCATATCATTATTGGAATAATCGAATTCATCATATCTATGCTTTCCGAATTTTGTAATAGGCACTATTCTTTTATTATTGCTTATGCAGTATTCTAAAAATGTGTTTTCATTTTCATGTTTTATTAATTTCAGATACTGCCAATAATCAAGTCCTGCTCTTTTTACTTCTTTGGAGCTGATTATAAAAGAAGGTTTTGACACTATATGTAATGTTATATTAAGCCCCACGCATAATCTTCCTATATTTCCTGTATTTGCTGGTATTTCAGGTCTGTATAAGGCTATTTCCGTATTAAAATTATCATTTACTTTTTTCTTGTTCATAATTCAATTATTTTAAAATTATATATTATATTTTAATAATAGTTTTTGTTTTTTTCAATATATCAATAAATTATAATAGAGTATTGATTTTTTTTATTTATAAGTTAAAGTAATAACCGCTGTTTTATTTTTAGGCAAAGAATTTAAGAGGAAAAAAGTGAATAAAATAGAAGAATATAATCAATCTACTTCTAAATATGAATTATATACTCATCTTACTGAAAAAATAGTTTCAGGTCATATAAAAACATTTTCTGCAATATTTACTTATGCTAAAAATGTAAACTTTGAAAAAGTTCATGATCATAAATCAATATTAAAAGGTCTTTTTGAACTTATAAGAAAAATTAACTGGGGATTTTTTAATAATTTAGATAAGGAATTGTATCCTAAGCTTTGGAGTCAGTTTGTTGCAGAGAATCCTAAATATAATTTTGCAGGAGATTTAAAATTAAGCCTATCAATAGCAGATGTTTATATTGCTATGCTTGATATACATGGATATACAAAATTCTGCGAGGAAAATAAAAATAATCTGTCTAAACTTCATGCCTTAGATGATTTGATGCAAAATAAATTGAGCGAAGTTACTAAATTTTATAATGTTATATCTCATAGAAAGCAGGGCGATGAAATTATTATGGTATGCCCCACCGCAACGGACGCTTTAAGCGCAACTATTGCAGTTATAGGCGTGCTTAGCAAAAAAAGATTATTAGATGAGTATCCCAGAGTTGACACTGCGGGTTTGCCCGAGTTTAAAATAAGTGCAGGAATATCAGGAGGAAATACAAACAGTTCTCTTATTATAACCGAAGACGGAGACTTATCAGGATTTCTTATTAATAATGCCGCAAGAATGCAGGCAAGGGCAAATACTTTAGCTCCTAAAGAAAATAAAGTAATAGTAACTAAGAATCTTCAGTTTAACTTTCTTAAAGAAAACAGTAAAATAAAAAGCGAAATATTTGAAAAGAATATTATATATTTTTATGATAATGGTATGATATCATTTAAAGGAACTGAAATACCTATAGTGGAAGCTGTATTCAATCCCGATGAGAAGTATAAAGAAAAATTTTCAAGTGAAATGGAAGAGCTTATAAAGAGTATTAAAGGTAATTTATGGAAGCAGAGAATGTTTACTTCTATTTTAGATTTGATATCAAAGGTTTCAAAATCAATGCCGCCGTTTCAGATAGACGAACATGTAAATGAATATATATCAAGTTATACCAACAGCACTATATGCGATTTATGCGATTTAGCAAACGGTGCTTATGTAGTTAAAGAGAACTATAAAGAGGCTATAGATACATTCGCTTTGATAATAAAGCTTTTAAATACCATACCAGATTTTGATAAAACCGTTTTGGAGTATGCCGAAATTATTTGTGCGGGATATGAAAAAATTCTGCCTATATATGATGTGGTTATAAAGAAAGATATAGAGGCAAATATATTGGAAATATTTCCTGCTAATCATATACCTATATTTCAGAATGTGCAGAAAGCTAATGAAACATATAATAAATTAATGAACTTTGCTATGAGCAGCAAAACGCTTAAAAGAAAAAAGTCTATATGGTACGGCATATTAGAAAAAGAATTGCCTAATTTAGTAATAAATATGTATTCTGGAAAGAAATAATCTTATTTTTTATTAAAATTTGTATATAAATTTTATATTTTTTTTACTTGCGGAAAAAATTATATATGATACACTATACTATTATTAATTGTTTTTTTATTTTAAGGAGTATCAATTTATGAGTTTAAAAAACTTTATAAAATTATTTTTAATAATATCATCATTAGCCCTAGTATCTTGTTCTGAGAGTTCGAAAAGCGGATCTAAAACATCTTCCGATTCTTTATCTTATTTAAAAGGAGGAGAAGGAGAATGGGTTTTAAAGATTGATAATTTTACTATTAATCAGACTAATTTCAATAAAGATTTGCAGGCGTCTTTAGTTTTGCAGGGAGCCGATGCCGATCAAATAGCTTTATATGCTAATGATAATCAGTATAAGCAGGTATATGCAGATCAATTAATAAATTCTATTCTTCTTATAAATAAAGGCGAAGAAGAAAAATTTTTTGATACTCAAGATGCTCAGGATTTTATTAATCTTTCAATCAGAAATATTAAATTCCAATATTATGTAGCAAAGCTTATGTCTGATGCTTCTAAAAATATACCTGATCCTACCGAAGATCAAATTAAGGCTTTTTTTGAACAGGCAAAGCCTCAATTGCAGCAGTACGGTATAACGCAGTATAACACTGAAACAGCACCTTATATTGTTCAGTTTTATAAAAATACTTATGCTCAGCAATTAGTTGAAAGAGATATACAGGATTTAAAAGATAAAGCGGTAATAGAAAGAAATACTGCAGTATTGGGAGAAGCAAGCATACTTCCTCCTCAGATAGGGGATAATAATACCGCATTACCTCAGCAAAATAATAATTTATTGCCGAGAACAAATAATTAAAATTTAATATAAACGGGAAAGGGAGATAATGTCTCAAAAAAATGATAATAATGAAAAAACTATAAATCAGGAAAATGCAGTCTCTGATAATAAGCCTAAAGTTATAATAAAAAAAAATAATGCATCTAACAACAATGATGATAGTCAGGCTGCCGCTGCGGTTAAGAAAGTTAAAAAAGTTATAGTAAAAAAGAAGATAATAATACATAATAAAACGGAAAAGACAAAAACACAAAAACAAATCAGTAATCCTGAGAAGAAATTTGTAAAAGAAAATAAAGATAACAGAGAAAATAATAGAGATTATAAGAATAAAAGTTTTTCTCATAATAGAGAAAATAAGCAATATAAAGATACTCAAGTTCCTCCCGCTTCTGCAGAAGATGTTTCTTCTTTTAAGAAAAAAGATAATAAAAAAAGAGAATATGATAAAAAAGAATATGATAAAAAATCATTCCAGAAAGATTCTAAAGCCGAAGCAGCTCAAAGACAGGAAAATAAAATATTTAATAAACTGCAGGCTAAAAAGCGTCAGCAGGAGCAAAGACTTGCAAGTGTTGAAAAAGAAATCAGCATAATGGAAACTATCACTGTAGGTGATTTAGCTAAAAAGATGAATTTAAGAGCTTCTGATATTATATCTAAACTTATGGGAATGGGTACTATGGCAAGAGTTAATGATATAATAGATTCCGATACCGCTACGATTATAGCCGATGATTTCGGATGCAAGGTAAATGTTGTATCTTTGCAGGAAGAAGCTACTATTGAAATAAAAGAAGACAGAGAAGAGGATTTAAAAGAGCGTCCTCCTGTGGTTACTATAATGGGGCATGTTGATCATGGCAAAACTTCTCTTTTGGATGCAATAAGAAAGAGTAATATTACTTCTAAAGAAAGCGGAGGAATCACTCAAAATATAGGTGCTTATAAAGTAAAAATACCAAGCGGTGAAATAGCTTTTATTGATACTCCAGGTCATGCCGCCTTTACTATGATGAGAGCAAGGGGAGCTAAAAGTACGGATATAGTAATACTTGTTGTTGCTTCCGATGACGGAGTAATGCCCCAGACTATTGAAGCTTTGAATCATGCCAAAGAGGCTAATGTGCCTATAATAGTTGCTGTAAATAAAATGGATTTGCCTAATGCATCTATGGATAAGGTTAAAGCTGCTTTATCAGAATACGGACTTACTCCCGAAGAATGGGGAGGCGATACTCAGTATATAGGAGTTAGTGCTTTAACTAAACATGGCATTAATGAATTACTGGAAGCTATTATACTGCAAGCCGAAATATTGGAATTAAAGGCTAATCCAAGCAGAGAAGCTATAGGCATAGTGCTTGAAGCGTCTCTTGATCAGGGAAGAGGACCTGTGGGTACTGTTCTTGTTCAAAACGGAACTTTAAAAATAGGAGATTATTTTGTATGCGGTCTTTCCGTAGGAAAAGTTAGGGCAATGGTTAATGATTTAGGTCAAAGAGTTAATAAGGCTTTGCCTTCTACTCCTGTTGAAGTTTTAGGGTTTGAAAAGACGCCCGAAGCTGGAGAATCTTTTAATGTTATGCTTGATGAAAAAGAGGCTAAGATTATAGCTGATAAAAGAGTGCAGTTAAAACAGCAGGAGGCTTTAAAAGCTAATGTTAAAGTTACTTTGGAAAATCTTTATGAAAAAATAGCTTCCGAATCTATGAAAGAGTTTAAGGTTATAATAAAGGCTGATGTGCAGGGAAGTGCGGAGGCTTTGAGAGACGCTTTAAATAAAATACAAAGCGATAAAATACGTTTTGCTTCAATATACAGTGCTTCAGGAGCCGTTACTGAAAGTGATGTTAATTTAGCCCATGCATCTAATGCTATTATTATTGCTTACAGAGTGCGTCCTTCAGGAAAAGCTAAGGAACTGGCGGAAAAACTAGGTATACCTATAGAAAGATACGATATTATTTATGAGGCAATAGAATCTATTCAGAATGCTATGAAAGGCTCTCTTGAAAGACTTAAAAAAGAAGTTGATATCGGAACCGTTGAAGTTAGAGATGTATTCCATGTTCCTAAAGTGGGAACTATTGCAGGATGTTATGTTACTGGCGGAAAAATAGAAAGAAATGCAGGCGTTAGGGTGATGAGGGACAATGTACTTATATACACAAGTAAAATTTCAAGTTTAAGACGAATTAAAGACGATGTTAAAGAAGTTGCATCAGGTTATGAATGCGGAGCTTCTATAGAAAACTTTAACGATATAAAAAAAGGGGATATACTTGAAATATTTAAAATTGAAGAGATAGCACAGGATCTATAATCAATTATAAAAAGCAATGTGTTTTTATTGATGCATTGCTTTTTTATTTGCAGATATTTTATTAATCATTCATTATATTTTCTTAATTTTTGACTAAAAAAGTATGCAGGTATCTGCAGTGTTTAAATGATTTATTTTTTGAATTTTTACTTGATAAAATTAGAATATTATGATAAAATGCAAAAATTATATTCTATAATGTTATATTTGTTTATTTTGAATTTTATAGAAATTAAAACATTAATATAAATAAATTATTTAGGAGATATTAAATGGAGCAACAGATAAGATTAGTAGAAGCAAAATATAAAAAAGAATCTATTTTGCCTTTTGAAATAGGCGATACTGTTAAAGTATGGGTAAAAATTATAGAAGGCGACAGAGAAAGACTTCAGGCTTATGAAGGCACAGTTATTTCTATTCGCGGCAAAGGAATTAATAAAAGCTTTATAGTAAGAAAAATTTCTTACGGTGTAGGCGTTGAGAGAATATTTCTGCTAAACTCTCCTAGAATAGATCATGTTGATATTATAAGAAAAGCAAAAGTAAGAAGAGCTAAACTTTACTATCTTAGAAAGAAAGTAGGTAAAAAAGCCCGCTTGGTGGAAAGATTGGGAGTAAAAATACCTAAACATTCCGATTTGATTAAAAATAGCGCTGAAGATAATAAAGCGGAAGAAAATATTTCATCTTCTGCAGAATAATATTTTTAAATATAGTTATATTTAAGGAGAATTTTTATGGGCTATAAGATAGCTCTCAAAGAGCAATGGTCTGAAAAAGTATTTATGATGAAGGTGGCGGCTCCTGATATAGCTAAATACCGTAAGGCTGGGAATTTTATTATTTTCAGGTTAGATGAAAAAGGAGAGAGAATACCTTTGACAATAGCCGATGCAGATACTAAAAACGGTACTATTATGATAGTAATTCAGAGTGCGGGTTATTCTACCGCCAAACTTATGCGGCTTCAGGCGGGTGACGAAATAATGGATATTATAGGACCTTTGGGTCAGCCTACTCATATTGAGAAAAGAGACGGAATAGTTTTAGGAGTGGGAGGCGGAGTAGGTATTGCTCCCTTGCATCCTATTATAGAGGCGCATAATAAAGCAGGAAATAAAGTTATATCAATATTAGGTGCAAGAGATAAATCGCTTATTATTATGGAAGATATGATGAAAAAAATATCAGATGAAGTTCTTATCTGTACCGATAACGGAAGCTTAGGAGAAAAAGGACTTGTTACTGATATGATAACAAGAATATATGAGAGAGGAGAGAAAATTTCTGAGGTTATAGCCATAGGTCCTGCTATTATGATGAAATTTGTATCAATACTTACTAAAAAGTATAATATTCCAACTACCGTAAGTTTGAATCCTATTATGATTGACGGTACTGGTATGTGCGGATGCTGCAGAGTAAAAGTAGGAGATGAAACTAAATTTGCTTGTGTTGAAGGTCCTGAATTTGACGGACATTTAGTTGATTTTGATATTCTTATGAAAAGACAGGCTATATATAAAAAAGAAGAACATGAATGTAATTTAAGATTGGTAAATTAATGCTTGAATTTTTTATAAAGTTAAATTCTTAATATAGATTGCAGTTTTTTATATTTCAGGATAAATTAATAATGAAATTATATTTAGATATTAGTTTACAGAATATTATTCTGCAGAAATTTGAATGGGACTGCACATATTTGAAAATTACATTAAATATAAAAAATAATTATCCTATAAAAATTAAACTTAAAAATTTAAAGATTAATCTTCTAAACTCTGTAGAAAAGAAATTTATTTATATATCCTCAGATAATATTTTGGTAAAGTCGCATCATAATGCCGATATTGATTTTAATATAATTATATATAATAAGGAAGTATCAAATCTTATAAGTGATTTTGTTAATCTGAAGAAATCGGATTTCAGAATTCATATTATAAGCGGAAAATTAAAAGTATTTTCAGTAATACCTGTAAATTTAAAAGATAAAAGAAAGGATATGGATATATTGGATATTATAAAATATTTATGCCGTTCTTAAATTTATATCTGTATATGTTATAAAAAATATAATATAAAAGGGCATTATATGTTAAAAAAGAAACTATTAATTTTATTATTGATATTATTTTCAATATTTGTTTTATCATCTTGCGAAACATTGAAATCATCGGCAAAAGAAATCACAAGAAATTATATAGAAAAGCATAAACCTGATATTAAAATAAAAAAAGCTTCTATTTCAAGTATTACATTAAAAGATATGACTTTAACAACTCTTTTAGAGATAAAAAATAATTTTGATTTTGAAGTTCCTATAGATAAGATTAAAATAGAACTTATTAATACTTCTGGTAAAACATTCTCAGCGGCATACTCTTCGGAAACATTGAAGATACCTCCGAATCAATCAAGAGAAATTAATTTAAATTTTAATGCTAAATATTTAGATGTATTTGAAACTGCTTTTAATGCTTTAAAGAGCAAGAGTTTTAAATGCGATGCTAAAATTACTTTAACATTTACAGTACACTCAATGAAATTTGACTTTTCATATACTAAAAAACTGACATTTACAGAATAAATTTAACTCTATGATGTTTATTTTTTTAATATATCTCTTATAACATTAGCTCTTATTTCATCTGTATTTATATAATATATGTTATTTTTGTACATTTGCTTTAAATGATGCTTTTTACCTAAGAATGTCATATAATATATAGTATCTAAACTGATGCCGTCAATCATATCATAATAGATTCCAAGTCTCAGCCATAAACTATAATTTATAAGTTCTCTGTATTTTAAAGACCTTGCAGAAAGAAGAATGGCATGACTTCTGTATATTCTATCTTCGGCTTTTAATCTGTCTAATTTTTTAATTCTGCTTCTTATTTTTTTTTCTTTTTCAGATATTTCTTTAACTTTTTCTATGATACTGTCAAATATAAATTTTTCTGTAACTCCTATCATAATATTATTACTTATCTTAATAATGCCGTTTTTAATATTAGCTTCAAAACCTTTTTTCATACATTCGTTTATAATATAATCAATATTATCTGGAGTTTTCCAAATAAGGCAAGGTACAGCAATACAAACCTCCGCTTTCATAGAAGTACCAACTATGCTGGGAGAAGCAGTAAGAAATCCGAATTTTTTATCATAAGCAAAATCTATGTTTTTATCTAATATGTTTTCTATACTGTATGCTCTATTAAAGCATTTTTCTAGCTCCAATCCTCTATTTATTGTCTGAATTTCTAAATGTTCATTTGAATTGATTAATAAAGAAAGAGATTCATCTGCATCTGTAAATAATGATGCATTCACCATATTTTTATTTATTGGTATTGTGAGATTTTCTATAAGCATTCTGATATTAATTGCAGGCAGATTAATGAGTTTTGTATATGATAAATCAAGATTTAATTTTTCTATGCCTGATTTTAAAATAGCTTCTGTTTTATCAAAATCATCTTTATCCATGTGATGAAAGAATTTTATATTATCCAAATTTCTATAAATAGATATTTTAGAATACAGCACTATATTATCGTCTTCGCCTTTCTGATATATCCAATTTGCAGTATTGTTAACGGACATCTTTTTTTTCGCTCTTAGTTTTTTTAGATATTAAATCTTTTTTTAAATATTCTAATTTATCTCTTATCAAAGCGGCTTCTTCATATTTCTCTATTTTTATAAGAAGTTCTATTTTTTCTTTGAATTGATTTATTTTAGTTTCTACATCTCTATCGGTAATATTTTTATTAGATATTTTTCCTATATGTTTATTTTCTCTATGTATTTTTTTTATAGATCTGCTTATCTCGGTTTTAAAGTATTCATAACATTTAGGACATGACGCCGTTTCTGTTTTTAAAAAATCATCTAAAGAATATCCGCAGACTTTGCATATTTTTACCGAAGGATTAGATTTTTTCTTTTTGGAAGTCAGCGATTTATAATTTGGAAATACGGCATCTATATTATTAAACTCCAATTCTAAGCATTTTTCTATTATATTTCCATTAGCTTCGCAATCTCTGCATATATTTATCTGCCTGCGCTCATTACCTATAATTTCCTGAATATGTAATACGGCTTTTTCTTTGCCACATATACTGCATTTCAAAACGGATACCCCATAATAACTTATGGGGTAAATTTTATCATTTAATAAAAAAAAAAGCAAATAATTAATATATAATTTTATTTTAATTTTATAAAAATATCTAAATCTTCTCTTTTAGTAATTTTTATATTATTTGAAGAGCATTCTATTATTTTTACTTTTCCGAAATATTTACTGTATATTTCTGCATCATCTGTAGGTAAATGAGAATCCTCATCTGCAATATATTTATTAATGGCTTTCATATAGTTGTCAAATTTAAATACCTGAGGCGTTGCTGCCCTGTATATATATGTTCTGTCTATAGTTTCTATTATATTATTATTTTTATCAGTTTTTTTTATAGTATCTACCACTTTAGAAGCCAGTATTGCAGCATCATTATTTAATGCGGCATCATATAAAGCATTAAGCTCCTTTTTAATTACAAGAGGTCTTACTCCGTCATGAATAAACACATAATCAGTTTTTATATTTTCATTTATAAATTTCATAGCATTATATACGGAATAAACTCTTTCGCTTCCTCCCTCTATATAATACATATTTTTTTTAAAATTTTCTTTTATAGAACTTTCTTTTATTATATATTTTTTTATTATTTTTACTTCATCTTTTGAACTTACCAATATTATATTATTAAAATGAAATTTAAGAATATTAATCAAAGTATGCATAAATATTGGTTTGCCGTCAACTTTTATAAACTGTTTTTTTATTTTTCCTTCAAATCTCTTAGAACTTCCCGCTATTAATATTATAAGAGTTATGTTCATAAATATTATCTCTCTTTTTTCTTTTTTAAGTTTTCTATCTCTTCTTTTTTTCTTAATTTTTCTGTATTTCTTTCTTCTTTAAGCTTAAGTCTGGCTTCTTTTCTTGCCTGAACTGACAGTTTCATCTGAATCTTTTTTTCCTCTTTTTCTTTTTTTCTTTTTTCAATATATTCTTTTCTTTCTTTATTTATTTTTTCTCTTTTTTCTTTTATTTCCTGCAACTGCTTTTTCCATTCCTCTCTCTCAGATTTTCTTATCTCTTCCCTTTTATTAGCTTTTTCTTCTCTCTCCTTCATTTTTTCTATTTCTCTCTCATGAAAAAGAATAAGCTTTACAGGATCTTTAATTTTACTTAATTTATTTCTCATATTATTAACATAATCTTTTCTCTTGCCGATATTTTTAGGAAATAGTTTAGCCCCAAGAGAATCTGCAAATAATCTTGCTCTTAAAATAATACTGTTTTGAGTTTTTAAGTTAATAACAGATGTCCAAGGAACTTTTAATATAATAATGAGTGCTATAATACCAGATATAGTATTTGAAAATAAATTTCCCCAAAATACTGACCAATATGATAAATACTTTGTAGTTACAATAATAAATATAAATCTTAATAGCCATATTCTAAGTATGCTTATTATAAGAGGTATCCTTGTTCTTCCAAGACCGATTAAAGCTCCCTGCACCACCATAGTAATTCCGAAACCTAATACTCCTAATGCAAATATAGGCAGAGATCCGTTTGCAACATATAAATCTTCAGCTTCTCTTGTAAATAGTATGGTTATATGAGGCGTAAGCGGTATAACTATGCATATAAGTATAACAGCCGTAACAGCGCTTAACAGCATTCCTGTATAACATGACTTTTTAGCTTTATCTGCATATTTAGCCCCTATATTCATACTAACCATAGTTGTAACAGCCGAACCAAATGCTGCAGGCAGATTAAAACATACTGTAGTTATATTGTTGGCGATACCCTGACCATTTAATATAGAGGCTCCATATTTTTCAACTTCGGTATTAATTAGGAAAAATCCTAAATTACTTAAAAATGTAGTAAGCATTGAAGGAACTCCTATTACCATAAGTTCTTTTAAAATAGAGCCGTCAAATTTAAAATCTTTTAAATATAATTTGTCATCGCCTTTTTTTATAAATAAGTCATAATACATCCAAGCGGTAACTATAAGATATGTGGAAAATGATGCAAGTACGCTTCCTACTATCTGCAAATGCATAAAATAAATATATATAAAGTTAAATATTATTTTTAAAAGAAGAAGTATAACGCTTCTTATAAAAGTAGCTTCAGGCTTTCCATTGGCATTTTTTATACCGTTATATAAAGCAGCTAAAAATGTCATAGGCATAACAAAACTGTATAATGATAGATACTGATATACATTTTCTTTAATTCCTGGCTGTAAGTTCATAGAAACCAATATGCTTACAATATAAAGCGTAGGTCCCATAGCAATACCGAATAGTATTCCTGCAACAACTATCTGAGTTGATATTTTTTTAGCATTTAAAAAATCCCCAAGTCCGTTATACTGACCTACTATAGCCATAGCGGCAACTCCCAAACCCTGAGATAATGCCGTCATCATATTTATTATAGGCTCTGAAAAGTTCACGCTGCTGGCTATAATAGTGCCCGTAACATTATTAAGAAAAAGCCCGTCCATCAATGGAATTAGTGACTGAACTAAACTCATCATTAGAGTTGGAATAGAAAGCATTATTAATGTGTTGATTATAGGAGCATGAAGTATTAAATCCCGTCTGACTTCAGTAGATTGACTTTTAAAAAAACTAATCATTTATATAATTCCTTATATACATAAAAAAGATGCAGTAATGCAAATGAATATATTATAACAATATTAAAAAACTTTTAAAGATAATTTTTGAAAAAATTAACTTCTTATATTTCCAAGACTAGGGTCTTCTATATTATCATCTGGAAGTAAATATATATTATTATTTTGAAGATTATTTTGATTAGATGTACTTTTATCTAAAGGAGTATAATAAAACTCGTCATTGTCAGTATTATATTCATTCGTGTTTGAATTATTTACTCCGCTTCCGCTTCTTATATGGTCTATATTGCATTGGGTGGATAAATCGACATTGCCTCCTATAGTTAAAGGCACGGTATTTATGCATGTATGATTTCTCGGAAGCCCAGAGTCCTGACAGATTTCTACCACCATTACATTTTCAGGTATATTCCAATTAAATTCCCTTTTAGATATAGGAGTTACCGCATTCAGATACTGAAATGTAGCTAAAGCTGTGGTGGCTCCTCCTGTAACATTATTCGGAAGGATATCATTTCTGTCGCTTCCTATCCATGTGATTGTAACTATTTCATCATTGTATGCCGCAAACCAATTGTCGCGGTGTTCGCTTGTAGTTCCTGTTTTTGCAGAGTAAGAAGGATATTTAAATCCATAAGTATTGGCGCTTCTGTAGGCTGTTCCTCCGGGTGCTATGACTTTCTGCAAAGTAGTATTTAAAAAATAGTATGATGCTGGAGAAGTTGAGCTTATTTTATGAGGAGTTCTATCAACTAAAGCTGTAACGCTGAGTTCATTTCCATCAATATCAAATATTTTATCTACAATATAAGCTTCATATTTAATGCCCCCGTTAGCTAAAGCGCTGTAGGCTGAGGCTAAATCAAGAGGACTCATTTCCATAGTGCCTAATCCTATAGATAAAGCATTGGGTATATAAGCATTTTCTCCGAAAAACTCTCTTGAATGTTCTATAAAATAAGAAAGCCCTATATCATTTAATAATTTTACCGCTATTGTGTTAATTGATTTTGATAAAGCCGTTTCTAAAGTTATTTTTCCTCTGTACTTTCTGTCAAAGTTTCTTGGCGAGTATACAGGTTTTCCCGCTCCCTGAGGATAACTGTAATTGGTATCCAGCATTGTTGAAAAAGGCTGTGCACCTCCCTCAAATGCATATAAATATATAAAAGGCTTTATTACGCTTCCTATCTGTCTTTTTGATTGTACAGCTCTGTTAAACTGATTTTGCAATGTGTATCCGTCTCCTCCTATCATAACCAATATTCCGCCTGTTTTAGGATCTATAGATACCATTGCCCCCTGATAGCTTCTGTTTGAGGAACTCAGCTGCAAATTCCTTATATTTTCTTTCATTACAGAATCTGCAATTCTGTAATATCTTTCATTTACCGTAGTATATATTTTAAGTCCTGACAGGGCAAGCTCATCTTTATTGAAATAATTTAATAATTCCTGTCTTACATATTCATTAACATAAGGAGTTCTGTTTACAGTCATTTTCCATTGAGCGCCTTTTACCTGTCTGCTTATATTAGTATACTGCTTATCAAAAAGATTCAATTCTTCCGACATAGTCTGTTTATCTATTATGCTGTTTCTTACCAATCTTGATAATATCTGCTCAACTTTTCTTCTGCTGTTGTCCGGATTATTGACTATTGAATAGTATGTGGGATTAGGAAGCATTCCGATTAATATGGCATATTCCAATAATCTGCATTGTCTTAAAGGCTTATTAAAATAATGATTTGCAGCGGCTTCAAATCCGTAATTTCCATCTCCAAGATAAACAGTATTAAAATACATAGCAAGAATTTCTTTTTTTGTGTATTTCTGTTCTATTTCTCTTGCTGCAAACATTTCAAATAATTTTCTTTCTATAGTTTTTTCGCTTTTAGTAAATAATAATTTAGCTAATTGCTGAGTAATGGTGGATCCTCCGCCGACTATTTTTCTTGTTAAGATAGTCTGAACACCTAAATAGATTGTTCTGAAATAGTTAATGCCTTTATGCGAATAGAATTTTTGATCTTCCATTAAAAGAAGAGTCTGTTCCAAAAGAGGGTTTATATCGTCCACATTAACAACTTCATAAGCTGGAGGCATATATTCGCCTATTAATATATTATTTCTATCATATATTTTTGTAGGCGGTGAATCTCCGAATGGATTTAAAGGATTAAAATATCTTATTCTCTTTTCATTGCCTCTTATAACTATTATATCATAATATTCGGCAAGCATAGCCATACTTTGTTCTCTTCTTGAGACCCAATCTTTATATACGCCTCCTACAAAGTATATCCCGATTATACCTGCCGCCATTATTAGAAATAAGAATACTATAAAAATAGGCAGTATAATTTTTTTGAATTTTGATTTTTTCTTTTTTGAACTGCTGCTGTTTTCCTGATTTTTTTTCTTTTTAAACATTTATTAATAATCACCGCATTTACATAATATTTTTATAAATGATACTATAATATATATATCTTTGCAAGTAATTTATGATTGACTTATTGATTTTTATATATTATTTTAACCTATTAAAATATGCTTTTATAATATCTGTTTTTTATCACCATATATAATACTTTTCTCTTATTTTATAAAAATATTAATATATTCGTTTATTGGTTTTATTATCCTAATAATATTTATAAAAAATTTTCTGATTTATTCATCTTTATTCATCAAAATTAA
>NZ_CAJUPR010000016.1 GCF_910588665.1 uncultured Brachyspira sp.
TCTTCATCTAAAAGCTTTATATTTTCTTCTTTATTTTCATCAAGCTTATCTGATAAATTATCTATTTCTTTTTTATAATATTCAGTATGAGAAGACAGTTTATTATTTAAATTATTAACAAGCTCATAATATTTTTTAAATAATTCTTCTTTGTCTATTGAAAATTTAATACCTTGAGACAATATTTCATCTTCTAACTTTTTACTAGTCTGAGATATTAAACTCTCATATTTTAAATTATTTTTTATTATGCTGTCATTAATAGTATTAAAAAACTCTTCATTTTTTTTTACAGATTCATTAATAATCTTTTCATAATTGAAATTATTCTGGCATATTAATTCATTTGAATTTCTTATAAAATTATCCTGTCTTTTAAATAATTCTTCAGTATCTTTAGACAATTTAGAGTTCTGCGATAGTATGCTTTTTTCTAATTTCTCATCAACTTTTGATATTAAACTATTATACTTCAAATTGTTTTTTATTATTCCGTCATTAAATACATTTAAAAACTCTTTATTTTCTTTCTCCACAATATCTTTAATAAACTTTTCTTTTTCTTCAGTATTTATGTTATATTTTTCTAATTTTTCCACCCTCTTGGAAATATCAAAAACTTTATTTTCAATATATTCATTGAAATTACCGTTTGAGTCTTTTTTTTCATTCATCATATCATCATTTAAAGCCATTAAATGTACCTCGTTTTATATTGTCATAAAAAATTAAAAGATAACAGTATAATATCGTCATAATTACACTTATAATTTATAAACATAAAAAATTATTGTTGATATAATTTTATTCATGCATTATAAATATATTCTGTAAAAATATATATAGAGGTTTAATATTGGCTAAAGTATTAGGTCAGACAACGGCATTAAAAATAATGTCAGGAATATATAAAAGCGGAAGACTTCATCATGCCTATCTTTTTTACGGAGATGAGGGAGTCGGAAAATTTGAAAGCGCTTTAAACTATGCAAAGGCAATTAACTGCGAAAGAGGAAACGGAACTTACTGCGATGAATGCAAATCATGCAAAATGATAGATCAGTATAAACATCCCGATGTTATAGTAGCGGGCACAGATGAAAGATTTAGAAATGCCGAATTATATTTTAATCAGTATTTGGAATACAAACTGCCTCATTTATTTAATAACTTTTACTCTGCATGCAGATCAGTACTATATAAAGCTGAATCTATGCTATTTGACAGCTATGATAATTATCCTTCCAGCGAACCTAAAGAGTATATATTGGGAAATAAAAAAGAAACTTCAAGATATGCATTAATAGAACCTTATTATTTAGCTGCAAACTATACACTAAATGAATTAAATGATGATAATGCAGAGTTTATAGATTCTATATACAGAAACAAATCTAAAGAGGCATTAAATATAGTTAAAAATAAGGGCGGAAAGAAAAAACTTTCCATAGAAGGCGGTTTTTTTGATGCCTTAAAAAAAATATATTATAATATTATTCACACTGTAATTCCTCTTGACACAATAAGAAATATTATAGAGATAACTTACAGAAAGCCGAGAATATCAGATAAAAGAATTATTATTATTGAAGGTATAGAATTAATGGATAAAAGAGCTCCTAATATATTTTTAAGGACTTTAGAAGAACCTTCGGATAATAATATATTCATTCTTATAACATCCGATACCAATAAACTGGTTCAGGACGGTATGAAGCCTTTGCGTTCAAGAATGATGGAATTAAAATTTTCTTCCTTGTCTGAAAACACATTGAGATCCATATTAATGAAAAGATTAAGATTAAATGAAGAAAAAACAGCCCTTGCACTTGAAAATTCTTACGGAAGCGTATCTAAAGCTGTAAAATATATACTTGACAAAAAATCAAATACAGGCGATAATATAAGAAAATTATTATTATCTTTTATGGACTCCGCTTTAAATAATTTTCCATCTCAGACAGCCTCATTAACGGCCCTTATGAGTGAAAGCGAGTATGATATTACCGACAGTATTAAAGAGATGATTAATATACTTAAAAAGTCTTTAGAAGATAAATACTTACTAGAAACAGAAAATAGAAGCTATGTATTTCCAAGTTCTATTTCAGATGAAAGTATTATATGGATTATTGATGAATTAGATTTGGCAGTCGGTACTCTAATTAATACAAACACTCAGCCTAAAATGCTGCTTTATAAAACTTTAGGCGGTATTTATATGTGGTTGCATAATTATAATAAAAACTTATAGGAGTTATATATGAAAAAATTATTTATTATATTAAGCGTAATAATCCTAGCATTAGGTCAGGCATACGCTCAGGACGAAACTGCAGCGGAGCAAACTGCAGATACTGCTGAACAAAATCAAGGCACTGATCAATCAGCCGACACAGTTAGCGAAATAACAACCTTTGCACCTTCTTTCGTTGATTTGAGAAATACTGATGATGCTGCTCTTGACAGAGAATATAATCTTCTTCAAACTAATCTTACAAAAATAAAAGAAGATTACCTTTTCAGAGTTGTTTATAAGGCTAATAAAATATTAGAAAATTATACAAATGTTAATTTTACAGATACTAATGAAATGTTCTATAATGCCGTTTATTACTATGATTTGGTTTCCAAACCTTTGGCTAATGATAATAATATAGATATAGCTCTGTATGAATTGGATAAATCTTTCAGACTTTATGATGAAATAAAACCTATATATCAGATACTCGGCAAAACTAATGAATTAATACAAGCCGATTATGAATTGAATCTTTACACAGGTATTTTTAATCTTTTCAAAGGAACGGCGGGGTATTACGCTAAAAGCAGATATTACTTAATGAATGCTTTAAATAATGAAAGCTCATCTAAAAATGATACTACTAATTTAATTATGCTAAATACTTATTTAGCAGGCGTTAATTATAATTTAGCTACTATAAATCAAAACAGCGATGTAAGCAAAGTTTATTTCCTAAATGAAATGTTTAATAATCTTTGGGATTTAACAACTTTAAAAACTGAAGATGAAAATATTAAAACTGCTAAATATAAATTATTAATAACTAAATATCATAAAGTGCTGTATACTACTTCTGACAGATTTAGAGCCAAATATTCCAAATATTATGATGAATTAGGATTTACTTACGGCAATACAGAAGGCGAAATATTAAATAGAGAAGTAAGATCTGAATATAGAGATTATGAAAATGAGGCTGCGAATCCTGCCGCTTCTGAAACAGCCGCTGCAGAAGAAACAGCTGCTAATTAAAAAAAACAGTTTAAAAAATAAATTATAATAATAGGCATACTGTTTGAATACTGTATGCCTATTACTATCTTATTAGCAATACTTACTAATAAGATAGTAGTATTATTTAATAAGTTATTGACATAAATTTAAAATAGTTTATAATTATTAAAATAATATGATTATTAAAATTAAGGAGTAAAATATGTTTGAATTAATGAAATTACCCTACGGAAAAGAAGATTTAGCACCATATATGTCTTCTAATACTTTAGACTTCCATCATGGAAAACATTTGAATACTTATGTAACTACTCTAAATGATCTAGTATCCAAAGACTCTTCATTACAAGGAAAAAGTATTGAAGAATTAATTTCTTTATCGCATAATAATGCAGATAAACAAGCTGTATTTAATAATGCAGGACAGGTTTATAATCATGAAGAGTTCTTTAAAATGCTGAAAAAAGATGTGTCTATACCTGCCGAAGTAAAATCAAAAATTGAAGCTGATTTCGGTTCTTTTGATGCTTTCAAAGAAGCGTTTACAACAGGCGGTAAAACTCAATTTGGCTCAGGCTGGGTTTGGCTTGTAATAAATAATGGAAAATTAGAAGTAAGAAAATATGCTAATGCTATGAATCCTATTGCTGATAAGGTACATGGGGTTTTGACTTGCGATGTTTGGGAGCATGCATACTATCTTGATTATCAAAACAGAAGACCAGATTTTTTAACAGCTTTTGTAGATCATTTAGTAAATTGGGATTATGTAGCTGAAAGAATAAAACTTGCTAAATAATTTAAGTTTATAAACTAATTATTTATATATTTTTTAGGAGAATTAAAATGAAGGATTTAAAAGGCACAAAAACAGAGAAAAATTTACATGAAGCTTTTGCAGGCGAATCTATGGCTAGAAATAAGTATACTTATTTTGCAAGTGTTGCAAGAAATGAAGGTTATGAACAAATAGCTGCTATTTTTCTTGAGACTGCTGAAAATGAAAGAGAACATGCTAAAATTCACTTTAAATTCTTAAACGGTATAGGAGATACTCTTCAAAACTTACAATCAGCTTGGGAAGGTGAAAATGAAGAATATGAAAATATGTACCCAAGAATGTCCAAAGAAGCTACTGAAGAAGGTTTTGATGAAATAGCACGTTCTATGAAATTAATCGGCGATGTTGAAAAAGAACATAGAGAGCGTTATGCTAAATTAAGAGAAGCTGTAAAAAGCGGAAGCGTTTTCAAAAAAGCTACTAAAGTTCAATGGAAATGCAGAAACTGCGGATTTATAGTTGAAGGAGAAGAAGCTCCTGAACTTTGTCCTGTCTGCAAACATGCTAAGAAATTCTTTGAAGTGCGTGTTGAAAATTATTAATTTTTATTATAGTTGAAAATTATTAATTTTTATTATAAAAGTTAATATTTAAAACAAAAAAGAGGATTTTTTCCTCTTTTTTTGTTTTAAATATTTATGCTATTAATTTTTCATTATAATATACAAATGATGAAAATATATCAAAAATTATAGGATCTATTTTTACTTTCATATCTAAATAATTTTCCTTAATTAATAATAAAGCATCATTATTATTTAGTATATTATTATAGGAATAATTTATTCCGTCAAATAAATTTATCAGCTCAAGAACTTTAGATGGAAAGTATGATATACTCTTCAATTTTAATGTATCATTATAATCAAAACTTACAGCATAATCAGGGTAATAAAAATTATTTGAATTAATATAAGCGTTATAACAATTTAAAAATACTCCGCTGCCGTATCCATAATATTCATTATGAAGTCCCACTGTTAATGATATGTCATCATTATATCTAATAAAGTATTTTAAATATGAATGGCATTTCTCAGCACTATAGTCACTGTTATAACTGTTAAATACATTTGATATATCATGCCAAAATGCCGCTATGGAAATATTAACTATCTCATTAAATAATATATCCCTTAATCCGTATTTATATACATGCTCTAATTTTGATATTTTTTTATTAATATTAAATTTATCAAAAACACTTCTGTAATACTCAGCATATTTAATATTAAATTTTTTTCTTATGTCTACTATTATGTTATTATTAATACTACTATTATAATATTTCATAAATCTTATAGCCGTAATAAATACTCTGCTGGTATGAGATATTATATCATTATTTATAAACTTATCCATACAATACAAATTAATCTGCTCGCTATCCATATTACTTAACAATTTTATAATTATTTTAAGACAGCAGTCTATAACCGATTTAGAGTACTTAAGACTATTTCTAAAAGATATATCTTTATGTTTTATGGAACTCATAACCGTAATTAAATCAACCCTTGCTATAATAGAAAGTTTTATTAAAATATAATGAATGCTTTCAATATCCTTTTCAGATATATTATATTTATTAGCATTAAGATATTCAGCCTCTTTAATCAAAGAAGATAAAAGTTCGCTTTTATTTAAGTTTGCAAAATCGCTTAAAGTTAAATCCGTCTCATCAAAATAATTTTCATACAAATTAAATAAATTATCACTGTTTTTTACTGCAATACTCATGTTTATCCTCCTCTTATTAGGTAAATTTTTTTTACAATTATAGTATAATGTATATCAATATATTTGTAAATATATTTTACTTAAAATATTAAAATATAGGTAAAATTTTACATTACTTCACAAATATAATTAACATTTAATACATATTTCATATACTCTAATATATATATATTATATAAAACAATAAAAAATCATTGCAATTAAAAAAATTTTACTATAAAATAATTTATTAAAATATCTTGTATCTAAATTTTAATAAAAAGGAAAAGTAATTATGCCTATTAATATTAAAGAAGCATTAACCTTTGACGATGTGTTATTGGTGCCAAAAGAATCGGATATTCTTCCAAAAGATGTATCATTAAAAAGAAAACTTACAAAAAGAATAACATTAAACACACCTTTAATAAGTTCTCCAATGGATACGATAACAGAATCAAAAATGGCAATAGCTATGGGATTATGCGGAGCTTTGGGAGTTATACATAAAAATATGTCATTGGAACAGCAGGCAAAAGAAGTGGAAACCGTAAAAAGTTTTAATAAAATAGAAGATAAGGAAAAAGCCACTTTATCAAGCGAAGGCTCTTTAATAGCAGCAGCGGCTATAGGAATATCTGAAGACAGGTATAACAGAATAGAAAAACTTATAGAAGCAAAAGTTGATGTAATAGTAATAGACACAGCACATGGACATTCTAAAAATGTATTAAATGCAATAAAAGAGATAAAAAATAAATACAGTCAGATTGATATTATAGCTGGAAATATAGCTACGGCTGACGGAGCAAAAGCATTGATTGATGCGGGAGTTGATGCAATAAAAATAGGAATAGGAGCAGGTTCAATATGCACTACAAGAATTATAGCGGGAGTTGGAGTACCTCAATTCACCGCTGTATCGGATGCATCCGAAATTGCTAAAAAAAATAATGTGGGTGCTATTGCTGACGGAGGAATTAAATATTCGGGAGATATAGTAAAAGCATTTGCTGCGGGTGCTGATGCAATTATGGCAGGCGGATTATTTTCTTCAACTTATGAAGCTCCGGGAGATGTTATTATAATAGACGGAAAAAAATATAAGTCTTACAGAGGAATGGGATCTGTAGGAGCTATGATATACGGAAGCAAAGACAGATATTTTCAAAGCGAAGTTATTAATAAATCAAAATTTGTACCAGAAGGTATAGAAGGAGTTACAGAATATAAAGGACATATTGCAGATGTAGTATATCAAATAGTAGGAGGAATAAGAGCGGGAATGGGATATATAGGAGCAAAAGACATAGAAACCCTTCAGAAAAAAGCAGAATTTATAAGAATAACAAATCAAGGTTTAGCCGAAAGCCATGTGCATGATGTAAAAATCACATCTAAGGCTCCAAACTATTAATATGGTTTATAAAATTAAATAAACCATATATAAGATTTATAAATTTAATATCATAAAAACTTGAATTTTTTAAACTCTTCTTATATAATCATAAAGTTATAATATATTTTTAATAAAAAATTAAGGATAATATAAATGCCGTCTAATAAAAAAAATGTACAAAAAAAGAAAAGTACTGCAGTAAAAACATTGCAATGGATAGGAGTATCTGCAGTTTCAATACTTTTGATAGTTTACTTTTTAGTTGTTGACACAAGAGGAGGTCAGAAAATTCCCGCAATAGGCTCAGTTAATGGAAAGCCGATATATTATACAAGTACAAGTCCTTACGGAATAGCTTTCAAGCAATTTGAAGAATATTATAAGCAATTAGGCATACAAATAAATAATGAAATGTATTCTTATATAGAAGATTTGGCATTTAGAAAAGCAGTTTCAGCAATATTGCTGGATAATTTAGCAAGAAAAAATATAAATGTAAGCGATAAATTCATAGTTGAAGCTATGAAAAATCAATTTGTAGAAACAAACGGAGTTTTTAATAAAATGGCTTATGAATCATTTATTAAAAACTCTTCTCAATCCGATAAAATAAGAATAGAAAAAGATTTAACAGAATATATATTGGAAAAAACTATATCTTCAGAATTATTTAACTGTGTCAAATTAAATAATTTGGAAATGAAAAGAGAATATAAAAAAAATCTTACAAAAAAAGATATTGAAATGTTATATATAAGCGCTTCCGATATAGTAAAATCAAATGAAATACAGACTTATGATTTAGAAAATTATTTTAATAATAATAAAACTAATTTTCTACAGGCAGATATTTCTTGGATAGTATTAGAAAGCGGAGGAGTTGCAGATAACTTATATAAAACTTTAAAAGATGATATAACTTTATTTGAAAAAAACGCTTTAGAAAAAAGCATTAATACAAATAATTATAAATTGGGATATCTCACCAGAATGCAGATGCCTTCCGAAGATTTTGCAAATAAAATTTTTTCAGATAAAAAAGGAAATAATTTACTGCAGCCTATATATGCAAACGGATATTACTATATAGTATTGGTAAATGATATTAGAATACCTGAAAAATATACAGATGTTAATGCCGAAGTATTAAAAAGAGAATATCTTAATACAAATATGGATGCTATGTTAGAAGCTGAAAAAACAAAACAAGCTGAAATACTAAAAGCTGCTGTTTCAGGAATCAATAATCTGCAGACATTAAATGGAAACGGATATATAAAATATTACAGACCTGCAAATCCCTTCTCATACAATCAAGGAGTATTGAATACATCTGAAGGAATTATTATACCCGATTCTTCCTCAGAAAGTTTTTATAATCATGCCTTTGCTTTAGAAACTAATCAAATGAGCGGCGTTATAAAATTAGATAACGGAGTTGCAGTTATGAGATTAATATCTGAAGAAAAACCTAATATGGCTTCTTTTACGGCTTTAAATAATGCATCTAAAAATGCATTGATAAGAGAATTATCAAATCAGAGAATAAATTTAATTAGATCCCAATGGGAAGATAGCCATATTGCAAGTTCAAGAGTAAAAAAATATGATATAAGATACTGATAATTATATTTTAAGATACTAATGTTGCAGAAAATAAACACTGAAATAAGATAGCGGTACAATATGCCGATATCTTATTTTTTTTATAAAAAACTATTTCTTAAAAATAAAAAATACTGCTAATATTAAAAATAAAAAGCCTATAAAATGATTTATTCTTAAAGTTTCAGTTTTAAAAAATACTACTGTAAAAATTGTAAATATAGTTAAAGTAATAACTTCCTGCATTACTTTAAGCTGCATAAGTGTAAAAGGTCCTCCGTTTCCTTGAAAACCTATTCTATTTGCAGGCACCTGAAAACAGTATTCAAATAATGCAATGCCCCAGCTGATTAATATAATTAAAGGAAGCGATAATTTTGCAAAACCTTTAAACCCGCTGAATTTTAAATGTCCGTACCAAGCCAATGTCATAAATGTATTTGACAATATAAGTAATACTATAGTTGCCGCAGATTTCATAATAATATTTTACTCTCCTATTTTTTATCATTAAAACAATTATATATTATAAATAATAATTTATCATTATTGCTAATAAAAATTGTTCGCTTAAAGGTTCTGTCATTCTTACGAATGCCAGAAGCCCACAATTTTTATAATTTTTAAATACCATAGGTAAGTTTATCACCAGCAATAATAAAAAACTTTACCAAAAAAGGAGACTTAAAAAATAATAAGTCTCCTAAAAATAATTATTCGGCTGTATTTCAATTTTTTATTTCAATTAAATCTTCCCCAACATCCGCAGAACCTGAAGCTGAAATTATAATTTCTTTATAGTCGTCGCAATTAGTTACTATTACAGGAGTTAAAGTAGGATACCCTTCTTCTCTTATTTTTTCAACATTAAACTCTAATAATAATTCTCCCTTTTTAACTTTCTGACCATCTTCTATATGAGATATAAAATGAGTACCGCCTAATTTTACAGTATCCATGCCCACATGAATAAGCAATTCCACTCCCTTATCGGAAGTTAATCCTATAGCATGTTTGGTAGGGAAAGCGGTTTCTATTATTCCGTCAAAAGGAGCATATACTTTGCCTTCTTTAGGATCAATAGCTATTCCTTTACCCATAGCCCCGCTTGAAAATGCTTCATCTTTAACACTTTCCAACTGCACAATAGTTCCTTTTATAGGTACATATACTTTATCTGTAAAAATACCTGAACTTTCTTTTACATCTTCTTTCTTTTCTTCTTTTTTATTTTCTTTAGTTTTAACTTCCTTTACTGTTACAGATTCCTCATCATCGCTGATAGGATTTTGCAGATAATTTTCCAATCTTGATTTAATAACCGTAACCTTAGGTCCGTATATTACCTGTATGCCGTTGCCTTTCTTAATAATTCCAGCGGCTCCGCTTTGTTTTAATGTATCGTCAATAACTTTAGACGGATCAAAAACAGTTACACGAAGTCTTGTAGCACAGCAGTCAACATCGCTTATATTTTTCTTTCCGCCAAGACCCTCCGTTATTAAAGGGGCTTCCTCATACTGAGAATCGGCTGAAACCGAATTTTTAGCAGCTTCAACATCGGCTCTTCTGTATAATTTAGGCTCTTCAGAATCTGACTCTCTTCCGGGCGTTTTCCAATCAAACTTTTTAATTAATGCGGAGAATAGTAAATAATAAATAAAGAAATAAACAGCGCCTACCACTGCAATCCATACCCAGTTAGTTTTTTCATTTCCCTGTATTATTCCGAAAAAGAGCAGATCTATTAAACCGCCTGAGAATGTCATACCTACAGTAACATTAAGTATATGCATAAGCATAAAAGATATGCCTGCAAGCACACAGTGAATAGCATAAAATACAGGCGCTACAAAAAGAAATGTAAACTCTATAGGTTCTGTAATACCTGTAAGAATTGCTGTAAGTGCGGCTGAGAAAAGCAAGGCTCCTACTACAGCTTTTTTCTCATGTCTTGAGGTTTTATACATTGCCAAAGCAGCTCCCGGCAAACCGAATATCATAAATGGAAATTTACCAGTCATAAATCTGGTGGCATCAACACTGAATGCAGTTGTATTAGGAGAACCCAATTGAGCAAAGAATATATTCTGTGCACCTTCAACCAATGTTCCGTCTATCATCATAGTACCGCCTAATGAAGTCTGCCATAAAGGAGTATAGAATACATGATGCAGACCAAAAGGAATTAAAGCTCTTTCTATTATACCGTAAAATAAAGTGCCTACATAACCCGAACCCGCTATTAAATCTCCTAATTTATTCATCACAACCTGTATAGGGGGCCATATATAATACATTGCTATGCCTACAGCTAAAAATACTACTGAAGATATTATAGGTATAAATCTAGTACCTCCGAAAAATGATAATACCTGCGGAAGCTCTATTGTATAATACTTATTATGCAAAGCCGCAACTCCAAGCCCAACTATAATACCTCCGAATACACCCATTTGAAGAGATAATATGCCTACAACATTGGCAGTGGATCCCGCCAAAAGTTTTTCAGTTCCGCCCATAACTTGTATCATTTTACCTATAGATGCATGCATTACAAAAAACGCTATAGCACCAGATAAAGCAGCAACTTCTTTTTCCTTTTTTGCCATACCTATAGCCACACTCATAGCAAATATAATAGGCAGATTTCCGAATATAATACTTCCTGCTTCGCTTAATACGGATAATATATCATAAGTAATAGTACCGGGACCTAAAATACCCATTAAATTATAGGCTTCAAGCATTGTAGTATTAGTAAGCGAACTTCCTATTCCTAAAAACAAACCCGCCACAGGAAGCACGGCTATAGGAAGCATAAAAGATCTTCCGACCCTTTGCAATATACCGAAAATTTTATCTTTCATATAAAGAACTCCAAATTATGAATATTAAAGATATGAACTTAGTAAAATATTATGTATGCTTATACCGCATATATAATATCAGTTCTTATATATTAAGTATAATAATTTTTTCAGCAATTGCATATATTTTTTAAAATTAATTTTATAAAGTTTTTTATAATTTATAGTTAAATTTTATATAATTATTAATTTAGAATAAACTGGGTTCTTCTATTTTACCTATGTTTTTTGTATTAAAAATATTTTCGGTTTTACAAGATATATTATATTTTTCTTCCAATGCTTTTATTTTTGAGCTAAGTTTTTTTCGGTATTCATCTTTAAGAAGTCCGTCAGAGCCGTAAATATAAAGATATTTTTTATAATAAACGCAGAAATTCTCTCTTATAAAATTTAAATATATTTTTCTGCATTCGCCTTTTAATTTAAGAACATCGCAGATACAGCAATCTATATTGTATTCTTTAACTTTTTTAAAAATATCTTCTAATTTGTCCTCTGTTATAAAAGGCATTACAGGCATAGTATGAACTGCTGTTATTGCTTTAGTTTTTTTAAACTCTCTAAGAATATTAAATCTTCTTAAAGGACTTACTGCATTGGGCTCTGTAATAGAAGATAATTTTTCATCTAAAGATGTTATAGTTACAGCTATTCTTACAGAAGATATTCTTGAAAGCTCATCTATCAAATCAAAATCTCTTAATATTAAATCGCTTTTTGTGGATATATTCATAGGAGTTTTATATTTTATAAGAAGCTTTAAAATATCTCTCATTAATTTATAATCTCTTTCAGCCTCTTGATAATTATCTGTAACACTTCCTAGATTAATAATATCTCTGCTCCAATTTTTAGAAGATAATTCTTTTTCCAATACTTCTGCAATATTTTTCTTTACAAATATTTCTCCGAAAAAGTCTTTTGAATTAATATATTTATGAGAATAAACTGCAAAGCAATAATAGCATTTATGCATACAGCCTCTGTATATATTCAAATCATAGCAAAATCCATATTCATTATTTACCCTATTTAATGCCGATTTACAGTTAATTTCTCTGTATTTAATCATTTATATTTATATCCGTACTAATATTGTATTAATATATAATACTATATATTAATATTTTTATCAATATACTGCATATTTTAATATTATTATAGAATAACAAAGAAGCTAATAGAAAATTTTTATTTTTCTATTAACTTCTTAAAATATATTATTAAGTACAAGTTATGATTAATTTATAGTAGTGGTTATAGTGCTTGTAATTTCCTCCGAAGGATTTCTTGTAGAAGAGATTTTTATCAATTTTAAGTCAAACATAACCATGAACATACAAGGCAGAAATATGAGAGTAAGAAGCGAAGCAAATAAAAGTCCGTAAGCTAATGCCATAACTATAGGTATAATAATATCGGCTCTTCCTCCTATACCGTAAACTGTAGGCAAAAGTCCCACAACTGTAGTAACGGTAGTTAAAAATACGGGACGAAGACGCTGTTTAGCACCATCAACAATAGCTTTAGCAACTCCTTTTTTACCGCCTTCCACTCCTTCATCTATGATTTTATTAATCAAATCAACAAGTATAATACCGTTATTTACAACAACACCAGCCAAACCAATAATACCGATAACACCCATAAATGATAAAGGCATTCTGTGAATGGCAAATCCCAGCAATACTCCTATCAAGCCAAACGGTATAATTATCATTATCATAATAGGCTGTATAAATCTGTTGAGCTGCAGTAATAATACTATATACACAAATATAAATGCCATAGCAAAACTGAATGCTAATTGTTTTAAAGCTTTAACAGTCTCTTTAGCCTCGCCGCCGAACTCCAATTTCAGCCCTCTGTATTCTTTAGCAAAATCCTTATATTTTTCTCTAACGGCATTCATAACCTGCTGAGAAGTATTTTTCCCATATTCTATTCCTGCAGTGATAGTTATAGTTCTTTCTCCGTTATAATGCTTCAATGTAGAAAGTCCTGCAGCTTTTTCCACTGAGGCAAGATTTTTAAGATATATTAATCTTCTCTGAGAGTTAGGTATTAAAAGATCATTTAAGTATTTTATATCATAAGTATATTTATCATCAAATACAACTCTGAAGTCTAATTTATTTTCAAGCTCCTGTATATATGTGGCTTCAGTACCATAATATGCTGTTCTCACTTCATTTGCAACATTTGCCACACTAACCCCAAGCTCGGCTATTTTATCATAATCAAGCATAACTCTTAATTCTTCTTTACCTACTTTATCATCATCATCAATATTGATAACACCCGGAACTGAGGCTAAAAAAGATTTTATATCATCTTTAGCTTTTTTGGCAAGCTCCGTATTGTTTCCTACAATTTTAATATCAACTGGATCTCCCGGATCAACGCTTCCTTTTGTATTAATAGTAAATATAGGAACTGTCTGCCTTATATCTGTTTTATCTATTTCCATGTTTATTAAAGAAACAATTTCATCAGCAGTTCTGGCTCTTTCAGCCGCAGGAACTAAATAAACCATTATGCCTGCTAAACTTCCTTTTTCTTCAGAAACCATTTCTTTATCAACCTGCTTGCCTACAAGGGAGTATAATGCTATAAGCTCTTCAGGTTTTACAACATTTGCAACTGCATCCTCTATTTTTTCTATATGTTCGGTTGTAACTTCTTTAGTTGTACCTGTAGGCATTTCTATATTAATAACTATGGTGTCGGCGCTTGTATCATATATAAGCACGAAATTCTTGAAGCTGTTCTGCGCTAAGAATATCGAAGCTACAAACATAAGCACAAAGAAACCTATAACTATATATCTTACTTTTATTAATCTCTCTAATATTACACCAAAAGGTATTTTCATTTTATTGAATAGAGCATCTTTATCAAAATCAAGAGGATTTTTAAATCTTCTTTTCTTTTTAGGTTTATATGATTTATATTTATCCTCATTGTCCTGCAATTGATTAGGCAAAATCAAAGTAGCCTGAAGCATACTTACAACAAGAGTAAATATAACTATTTTTGGAAAAATGTTTAATATCTTACCCATTATACCGCTGATTGTAAGCATAGGAAAAAATGCGGCAACTGTTGTAAGAGTGGATGCAACCATAGGCATTACAACATCGCTTACGGCTAATCTTGTGGCTTCAAGTCCTTTATATCCAGCCTGCTTAAAGTTAAATATGTTCTCGGATACTACAATTGAGTTATCCACTATCATACCTAAAACAGTAATAATAGCGGCTAATGACATAGTATTAAATGTAATTCCTGTAACCTGCATATATATAAAACATGAAAACATAGTAAGAATCATACCTAAGCTTGTAAACATAGCACTTTTGAAATCTAAAAATATAATTAATGTTAAAAATATTATAATAAATCCTTGTACAAGGTTTGAAGTTACAATACTTAAAAGAGATTTAATAGTTCTTGATCTGTCTCCCATAACGGAAACCTGTATATTTTCAGGTATTATATCGGCATTCTCGGTTAAATATTGGTTTACAGTATCTATAGTTTTAATAATATCGGCATTTGCATTTTTTACAACCGATAATGAATATCCCTGCTCTCTATTAACTCTCATAAATACTGTTTTATCTTCAAATCCTGCTTGAACACGGGCTATATCATCAATTCTTACTCTCTGCCCATTAAAAGTAGAGCGTATAATAACATTGCTTGCTTCCATAGGATTTTGGAATTCTCCGTAAGTAACAACTGTCTGTTCTTTTCCGAGAGATTCTATATCACCGCCTGTAGCTCTTACATTTCTTATGCTTAAAGAATTAACAACATCGCTTAAGGCAATATAATTTTCCTGCATTTTTATAGGGTCTACATATATTTTTATTTCAGGATCTGTTCTTCCGTCTATTCTTATTTCGGATACTCCTTCAAGTCTTATAAGCTCATTTTCAAGTTTTTTGCTGAAATCAAATAACTCTCTTTCATCTCCTTGCATGCCTTCTTTGAAATGCACCGCTAAAGTATATACGTCCATTTTATTAGGATTTAAATCATATGTGGTAACTTCCTCAACATCGGCAGAAATATCAGGAACATTCTGCATTTGCCTGAATATTTCATCTTTAACAGGCTGTCTGTTAGGTATAGTCTCATCTAATTTTACTATAATAATAGCTGCATTTTCTATTATTGTAGTGCTGTATTCATCTATACCTGATATACCCTGTAATTCTTCTTCTATAGGTATTACGGCATTCTGCTCAACATCAAGAGGAGTAGCGCCAGGATATATAACGGATATTAACATCATATCTAAATCGGTAGACGGGAATGACTCTTTTTGTAAATTGAAATAATAATAACCGCCCACAAATAATATTGCCATTACTATTATATTTACAAGCATAGTTTTTTTTGCAAAAAATACTATAATTCTTTCCATAATACTGCTAAATCTCCTATTTTTTATTCATATATTATGTTTGTGTTAAACTAAAAACTAACTATATTGCACAAATGTTAATTTAAAAAATTGATATTCATACAATTTTATATACTTTCTTCCAAGTATTTATGAAAACTGCATAAATTTAATTATTCATAATCCATTGCAATCAAAGCCCTGTAATCAAATATGATAGTTATAAACTCATACTGAAGATTCAAAAGTTCCGTTTGCGTAGCTGCTAAATCCAATCTTGATGTAAGCAAATCATCAATTTCCAAACGCCCCTGATCCAGCTTCTGAAGCTGGGTATTTATTCTTGAATTGATTGCCCTTATCTGCATTTGCTTGCTTGCTATTAGATTTTTATATGCATTAAATCTTGAAATATAAGTCTTAAGCTGCGTATTAAAATCTTTTTCCAATTGATCATATTGTGCTATAATTCCATATAAGGAATTCTCAGCCATTTGATACTGTGCTCTGTTCGCCCTGTTTCCTATAGGGTATGAAAATTGAAATCCTGCAAAGAAATCAACATTCGTCATACTTCCGAAAGATTTAAAATATCCTTCGCTGTTCGGACTAAGACCGTTTAAGCTTACGCTTCCTACAAAATCTAAATTAGGAAGTGTTCCGTTTTTCATAGCTTCAAGAGCATATTCCGCTCTTATTTTTGACTGATATGCAATCTGTCCGTTAATACTGTCGGAAAAAGCCAAAGCCTCCATCTGCATATTGCTTCCCAAATCTAAATATGCATCCCAAGCAACATGATCGGGTCTTATATTAGTTACAGGCATAAAGAAACTTACAGATGCTAAAAGACTGTCTAAATAAACCTGATTTTGAGCATAATAATCGCTGTATACCATAGTCTGAGTTCTGGAATTCTGATAGGCATCATTATCTATAAGTCCGTTATTATATCTGTCCCTCATCTGATTTTCAAATCTTCTTGCCGTAATATACATGTTTCTGTAGTATTCAAGAAGCTTTTCATACATTATCCATTGATAATAAATTTTCTGATATGAAACTACAACGCTTGCATCATCTAATCTCCTTTGAAGCCTAGCTATTGTAAGTGCATACTCAGCATCTTTTATGGGATATTTATTTAAAGTACCGAAAAAGTTTCTAAGCAGAGGCTGAGTTACCTGTATTGTTAAGGAAGGCTGATAATTATTAAAATCAACCGAATTGTTGCCGTTCGGATATAATTTTCCTCCTAAAAATGAATTATGAGTTAAATTAACAGACCATGCAGTTCCGCTGTACGGTATTAAAGAACCTACGCCTATTCCCGCCTGTATTCCCGCCGCCTCTACCGTAGGACCTGCCGTTGTGGATGTAGCGCCTGCCGATAAACTTCCGTATTTTCCAACAGCCCCAAGCTGAGCGGTTAAGTTTACATCGCCCGAACTCTTAGCGCTGAGTAAGTTCATCTCTGCATTAGTTTCAATTACGGCATTCATCTTTAATTCAGGTATTTGATCTCTTATAGTTTCCATATAAACGCCGTAAGTTAATGTGTTGGTCTGACAATATAAAATATTAACAGTAAAAAATATTAATATAAAATTTATCTTAATTCTCATCAAAACTCCTTAATTGTAAAAGAATCTAGCTCTCAGTTTTTTCATTTTCTGTAATTTTATCAAAACTATATCTGCTTCCAAGCAAAAACAATACGGTTTTATATAAATTATCAATTAAATTATTAAGATTAATTTGCAAATCTTTATAATAATATGATAATATATCAAAATCATAATATTTTGTTAATATTAATTCCTTACCTATTCCGTTTATAGTTGCTATTATCTGCATATATATGTCATTATGATCAACCAGCGGTTTGAAATATTTTTCTTCTATCTTGCAGTCTATAAATAAAAATAATTCTGCAAACCAGAAATAAAGAGAAACATCTTTATTTATATTTTTTTTCAGCTTCTTAAATCTTTTATTATCATTAAAAAATATAGGATGAAGTTCAAACATTATTTTACCAAATTCGCTTGCCGCTATGAAAAAAAACTTTTTGAAATATTCAAATAATTCAAATATAGCCCTTTCAGGTTCATCATTATATTTTTCTATAATACTTTTCGGATTTACATTTATTTTTTTGCCATTGAGTAATGAAATAATGATATCGTCTATATTTGAATAATATTTGTATACCCCCCCCCGACTCAACTGTGATTCTTTAACAATATCATTCATTGTAACGCTGTATGCAGGCTTTCTTAAAAAAACTCTTACAGCGGCATCTAATATTATCCTTTTCTTATTCTCAAAATACTCTTGATTTACTTTAGGCATTGTATTACTTTGATATTCACCTCTTATTAAAAAATTAAAGCAAATAAAAACGACATATATGTCATTTTTATTTACAGATTGAAATATTATTATATAATGCTTATTTGTCAATACATTTTATTAATTAAAATTTACATTTTTTTGTATAATTATTTTATATAATTAATTAAGCATTTATAATACTATACATTTTATACAAAAAAATATTTATGATTGACTATTGTAAATATTTTTATTTAGTTTAATATAAATATATCAAGCACTTCAATAAAGTTTTAAATGGAGTTTTTTATGGAAGTAAATATTAAAGAGCTGGATAATAACACTGTAATATTAAAATTAGATGGAGACATTGATGTTTATACCTCATCTGATTTAAAAGATTCTATTTTTTCTCAGATAGAATTCGGGGCAAAAAAAATAATAATAAATATGGAAGATGTTTATTATATAGACAGCAGCGGAATAGGAGTATTTATTTCGGCATTAAGCGCCTTTAAGAAAGTAAACGGCAAAATATGTTTTGTAAAAATTACAGACCCTGTTAAAAAGGTATTTGAACTTACAAAAATAAATAGTTTTTTTTCAGTATTTACCAGCGAAACTGAAGCTTTGGCTGATTTTTAATTTAATTTAAATTATTTTAAAAATAATAATAGTTGATTTTTTATTTAATAGTTATAAAATTATTTCAAATTAAATTGTTTCTTAAATTATTTTTATATTAGAAAACTTTAATATACAGGCAGTAATTATTTATTATGATTAAAGAATTGGTTTTGCTTAGGAAAATTTTTATATTAGTATTAAGCTTTATATTATTAAATATAAATACTCTTTATGCATCTGAAAATATTAATGATTTTATAATGGAGGAAATAGCCGATAATACGGAGCATCCTTTTTATACAATTCCTATAAAATTCGGTCATTATATAGATTTTAATTTTAAAATAACTAAACATGTAATTTTAGTAACTTTAGCGGGTATTTTATCAATTGCAAGCATGAAATATTTAGCGCATAAATTAAAAAGACCTTTCAGAAGACCTACATATATTCAAAGCATATTAGAAGGCTTAATAAATTATATGAATAAAGATGTAATAGGCGCAGCATTAGGAGAACAGGGAAAAAAGTATATTCCGTTTTGCCTAACTGTATTTTTATTTGTATTATTTTCAAATATACTAGGGCTTATTCCCGCATTAATACAGTTTCCCACAGAAGACGGGGGACATTCATATATAGCGGGAGGTCTTGGTGCAAATATAGGTTTTACGGCATCTATAGCTATAATAGTATTTGCAGTATATGTTTTTGCAGGCATAAGAAAAAAAGGAATTTTAAAATATTGGACTACTTTAGTGCCTAAAGGACTTCCTATACCGCTTATACCTATAATATGGGTTTTAGAGTTTATAACTCTTTTTAACAGAGCATTTGCTCTTGCAATCCGTTTATTTGCAAACATTACAGGCGGTCATATAATGATGATAGTAATACCTTATTTAATTATTATGTCCGGAACTTTATTGGTTTCGCCTTTTGCCGTATTATTCTTATTGTTTATATATATACTTGAAATGTTTGTGGCAGTTTTACAGGCTTATATATTCTCATTATTATCGGCAGTTTATATTGGGATTGCCATCAGCGATGAGCATTAATTATATATTAGATTATTTAATAAAAAAATTTTAAATATAAAGGAGAATAAAAAAATGGAACTTTCTATTATGGGAGCAGCAATCGGGGCAGGACTTGCCGCTATAGGAGTCGGATTAGGAATAGGATTTATTGGTTCTAGAGCGGTTGAAGGAATTGCAAGACAGCCTGAAGTATCAGGAAAAATACAATCAGCTATGCTTATAGCGGCCGCGCTTATAGAAGGCGTAGGATTATTTGCATTGGTTATCTGCATACTTGCATTATTTACAAAATAATAAATGAAAAAATTTGGGGGTATTATGGCTCTTTTAAAAATAGATCCCGGTATTATTATTTGGACTTGGATTACATTTTTACTAGTTATTGCTGTACTAGGAGCTTCTACTTGGAAAATAATATTGAAAGGATTAGATGCGCGGGCTGATAAAATTCAGGAAGATCTGGAAGAAGCTGAAAAAACAAGAGAAAATGCCAAAAAATCTTTAGCGGCATACAGAGAGCAGATAGATAATGCTAAAGCAGAAGCCAGTTCTATTATAGAAAATGCAAGAATCGAAGCTAACAGAGTTAGAGACAAAATTATTAATAATGCCAGAGAAGAGGCGGAAATTAATAAAAATAAAATTATGAATGAAATATACAGATCTAAAGAAGAGGCTATGAATAGCGTAAAGCGTCAGGCTCTTGATATTGCTGTAGTTATGGCAGAAACTATTCTGAAAAGAAATATTAATAAAGATGATAATCAGGCTTTGATTAATGAGTTTATAAACAGCGCAAATAAAGAAAATGAGAAATAATATATTTTTTAGGAAGCATAAAGCTTATGGAAGAAGGTAAAAAATTACAATTGCTTAAACCTACCGCAAATGCTATATTTAATATAGCAAAAGAACTTGGAATGATAAAAGAAATATATGAAGAGCTTTATGAATGCTCTAAATTATTTCAAGATACTGAAATTAAAAAATATTTTTTTGATAAATTAATTTTAAAAAAGAATAAAAAAGAATTAATAGAAAAAAGATTAAAGCCTTTGCTTTCTAAAGAAACATATACTTTTGTGTCTATACTGACAGAACATGACAGTATAGATGCACTGCCCGATATAGTTTCTTTATATAAAGAGATAGCGTACGATTACAGCAGCATAGTGAGAGTCCGTATTATTACGGCATCTCCTATTGATGATAAGACTGCGGAAGATATTGTTCAAACGGTTAAATGTTTTTCTGATAATAAAATTTCATATGAAGCTATTGTAGATGAAAGCATTATAGGAGGAATAATAGTTTATGTGGGATCTATGATTTATGATTACAGCATAAAAAGACAAATAGATTTAATGCAGAATAAATTCAACTACGAGAATTAGTATAAATTACATAAATTATTAGGAGTTATGATATGGAGTCTATTGCTGAAAATATTTTAAGCGATCTAAAAAAAGAAGTTCTTAAAGAGATTACTAAAGAAAAAGCAAGCAGATTTAACCGTATTGTACAAAAAGGATCCAGCGCTAAAAATTATGCAAAAGCCATGTTTGATATTGCATCTGATACGGGCAAAATAGAAACAATTAAAAACGATTTAGATATAGTTTATTCGTCTTTATTATCGGATAATGATATATTTAATTTTTTTAACTCAAGCTTTATAGATGGTAATCTGAGAATGCGCATATTAAAAAAAATATATGCTGACAATATATCTGAAGAAACTTTTAATCTTATATCCATATTGATGGAAAGAGATTTAATTAATATTTTGTTTGCTGTAATAGTTGAATATGAAAATTTATGCAATGAATATTATAATATAGTTGTTGTAAAAATTATAACAGCTTCGGATAATGAAAATGCTTCGGATATTGAAAATCTTAAAAGATGCATTACAGAAATGATTAATGATAAAAAAATACATTTTACTTTTGATACAGATAAAAATATAATAGGCGGTGTTATAGTGGAAATAGAAGATATTGTTTATGATTACAGTATAAGAAGACTGCTTAAAGAATTAAAATTTTCTATTTCTGATAATAATTGATATTTTTATATTGAGGAATTATTTATGAATATAAAAGCTAATGAAATTGCAGCCCTCTTAAAAGAAGAGATTAAAAATTACAAAGCCGATTTTACTCCGAATGAAGTCGGAGAAGTTGCCGAAGTCGGAGACGGTATAGCCAGAATTATAGGGCTTCCGCATATTATGTCAAATGAAATGATACTTTTTGAATGCGGTTCTGTAGGTATTGCATTTAATTTGGAAGAAGAGACTATAGGCACTATAATTTTAGGCGATTATTACAGAATTAAGGAAGGAAGCAAAGTAAGCAGACTTAAAAGAATATTGGAAGTTCCTGTGGGAGAGATGCTTTTAGGAAGGGTCGTTAATCCTTTAGGGGTTCCTATAGACGGATACGGAGAAATAAACTCAGATAAAAAAAGAATGGTGGAATTCCCCGCTCCCGGAATTGCAGACAGACAGAAGGTAGAACAATCGCTTCAGACAGGCATTAAAGCTATAGATGCTATGACACCTATAGGAAGAGGACAAAGACAGCTTATAATAGGAGACAGAGGAACGGGAAAAACTTCTATTGCCATTGATACTATAATTAATCAAAAAGATTCAGGGGTTATATGCGTATATGTGGCTATAGGGCAAAAAGCCTCCACTATTGCAGGAGTTGTGGATACATTAAGAAAGTACGGGGCTTTGGAATATACAATAGTGGTTGCAGCTTCAGCCTCAGATTCTGCGCCTCTTCTATATATAGCTCCTTATGCAGGGTGCGCTATGGCTGAATACTTTATGTATAGCCAAAAAAAAGATACATTGATTATATATGATGATTTAACTAAACAGGCTAATGCATACAGACAGATATCTCTTCTTCTTAGAAGACCTCCGGGAAGAGAAGCTTTTCCGGGCGATGTTTTCTATCTGCATTCAAGACTACTTGAAAGGGCTGCAAAACTAAGCGATGAATTAGGCGGCGGTTCTTTAACGGCTCTTCCCATTATAGAAACGCAGGATAATGAAGTGTCGGCTTATATACCTACAAATGTTATTTCTATTACCGACGGACAGATATATTTACTTAACAGCTTATTTATGAGCGGAGTGCGTCCTGCAATAGATGTGGGCATATCCGTTTCCCGTGTAGGGGGCAATGCTCAGACTAAGGCTATGAAAAAAGTTGCAGGTACTTTAAGGCTTGACCTTGCTTCATACAGATCTTTGGAGGCTTTCTCTCAGCTCGGCATAGGACTTGATAAAGCAACTTTGGCTCAATTAGACAGGGGGGCTAAAATGGTAGAGCTTCTCAAGCAAAAGCAATACAGCCCTATACCTTTTGAAGAACAGACTGTAATTATATTTGCAGCCACTAAAGGTTTTTTAGACAATATTGAAACAGACAGAGTTCATGAATTTGAATGGAGACTTCTGCAGTATATGAAAGCAGATAAGCAAAATGTTCTTGACGATATAAGAGAGAAAAAAGATATAGAAAACATTGATGATCTTTATAAAATTATAGAAGAGTTTAAATCTAAGTTCTGAATTATGAGTAAAATTTGTTTTTTAATATTAGCACATAAGAATCAAAATCAAATAATGAGATTGATTAATCATCTTAAAAAAGATTTTGATATTTATATGCATATAGATAAAAGAAGCAGATTATATATAGAAAGTTTTGATAATGTAAATATTTATAAAAAAATTAAAACCTATCATGGAGATGTCAGTTTAGTTCATGCAGCTTTATTTTTAATTGAAAAAGCGGCTGAAAATAATTATGAAAGATATATTTTTATAAGCGGTCAGGATATAGTTTTAAAAACCAATGATGAAATAATTAATTTTTTTAATATCAATAAAGATAAAGAATTTATTTCGTATGAAAATATAAGAAGCAGTAAAAATATTTATAAAGAAATGTCATTCAGATTAAATGCTTATAATTTCGGTAAAATATACAGAAAATTATTAGGCAGAAAATTAAGAGAAGTTTTATCTGATATTCCTTTCATAAAGAGAACTACTCCTGAAAATATATATTATGGCTCTCAGTGGTGGAATTTAACTGATAATGCAGTAAAATACATACTTGATTATAATAAAACAAATCCCAAGTTTTTAAAAAGATTTAATTATACTTGGGGAAGCGATGAGTTCTTTTTTCAGTCAATACTTTTAAATAGCAAATTTAAAGATAACTGCATAAATAATGCTTTAAGATATATTATATGGAGAGGAGGAGCTCCCATTAACCTAAAGATTAAGGATTATGAAAAATTAAAAAACAATATAAAAGATAATTTATTTGCCCGTAAATTTGATGAAAATATTGACAATGATATAATAGATAAGTTATATAAAGATTTAGAAGATAATTAATTTGGAGTTTTTATTATGGCAGAGAAACTTAATGTATTAAAGGCAAGAATTAAAGCCATATCAAGCACGCATAAAATAACAAAGACTATGGATATGATAGCCCGTTCAAGAAGCGCTAAAATACTTACTTTAGAACAAGGCATGAGACCTTTTACTCAAAAATTAAACAGGATAGTGGAAGAATTATCCCATTCGGATATGGATCATATTCATCCGCTTCTCGCTCCTAAGAAAAAAATAACAAATATAATACTATTCGTCATAACTTCTTCCAGAGGATTATGCGGCTCCTACAACACTAAAATTTTTGATGAGGCTATGGAAAGAATAAGACATCATAACAGACATGGAAGAAAAGTTGAGCTTCATATATTAGGCAAAAAAGGAGAAGTTTATTTTGAAAAGCAGGATATACAAATAGCCCGCAAATATCCCCGTATAGATGAAGAATCCACATTTGATGACTGCTCGGCAGTAGTTCAGCGTCTTATGCATGAGTATGCTGCAGATAATGCTTCCAGAGTTGAAGTAATATATACCAGATATTATACAAGAGTTGTGCATATACCTAAAATTAAAAGCTTAATACCTATGATACCCGATGAAGAAGATATTGAAGGTCATAAAATCAAGAAAAAATTAGATTATATTATAGAGCCTAATATAGAAGATGTTTTAAAAGAGGTTGTGCCTATGGCTATAAGAACTTATTTTTATTTTATGCTTACCAGTTCTTTTTTATCGGAAAATGCAGAAAGGTCTATTGCTATGAGAAATGCAACCGACAATGCGGAAAGGTTAATAGCAGATCTTAAAAACAAGGCAAACAGGGCAAGACAGGAACATATTACTAATGAACTTCTTGATATTATAGGCGGTTGTGAAGCTTTATAATTTTTTTTATTATTGCTATGCTCGAACTCGGCTGATTACGGCGGGTTTATAAATAATCCCGCCGCCTCGTTCTTGCTTTATTATTGCTATATGAGCTCCGCTTTTTTTTATTTATTTTTCTATTTTTTATTATTCTATATTGCTGGGATTGTATTTTATTATTTGATTTATTTGTTCTTTTTTATGCAGATAAAAAAGAATCAAAAAAGCTGTTTACTTTTTGTCAAAAAGTAAAACAAAAACAATTACATTATTTAAAGATTATTTTTGATATATTTATATCTTTTTTAATATTCTTTATTTCTGGGATTGTCTTTAATTATTTTGTATCTTTAATATATTTTTTACTATACAACATTTCTATTATTATCTTTAATTTTTGATAG
>NZ_CAJUPR010000017.1:0-13469 GCF_910588665.1 uncultured Brachyspira sp.
ATATAATCATTAACTGAAGGAAGTTCTTCTTTAATTTCTTCTTCTTTATTATCTTTAATATCTTTGATTTCTTCAATTATATTTTCCGTATCTTTTTCATCTTCTTCTTTATTATCTTCTGTCTCTAATGAAAGAGTATTTTCTTCTTCTGTATCAGATTTATTTTCAGATTCTTTATTTATTTCTTCCTGACTGATAATATATTCCTCATTCATTTTTTTGAACTTAGATATATAATCATCATCTGATGAAGCTTCTGCATCGCTGTTCTCTGACTCTTTATTATCAAGCATTTTAGATATATAATCATTAACTGAAGGAAGTTCTTCTTTAATTTCTTCTTCTTTATTATCTTCAATGTCTTTGATTTCTTCAGTTACATTTTCCGCATCTTTTTCATCTTCTTCTTTATTTTCTTCTATCTCTAATGAAAGAGTATTTTCTTCTTCATTTTTTTTATTATCTTCATTATTCAAATAGCTATTATACATTTCCTTTTCTTCTTCGGATAATTCATTTTCTGAAGATGAATCTACTTTATCCAAATAGCCTTCATACATAGCTTTATCTTCTTCTGTTAAATCTTCTTCATTATTGATAATCTCTTCTTCTTTATTTTCTTCATCTTCCAATATTGCATACTTTTCTTCAATTTCTTCTTCAGATTCTTTATTATCTTCTGTGTCATTGATTTCTTCTGTATCTCTATTTTCTTCCTCAATTATTTCTTCTTCAGCTGCTTCTTCCTCATCTTCTAATCCTTTATTTTCATTCATATAATTATCATCTATCTCTTCCAATTCATCATCATCTACTTCAGAAAAATCATAATTATTTTCTCTGTAATCATAAGTTATATCTTCATTATTACTTTCAGATGATTCCGATATATTAATATCCCTAGTTATTAAATCAAGTTCATTGCCTGATAACTGTATAACATCATCATCGTCATCAATCTCATTTATATAATTTGCTTCGTCTATATAATCAACATTATCTATATCAGGTACTATAACATTTTTATCATTATATAATGCATCAGTTTCATATTCTTTTAAATTATCTTCTTTTATAAACTCTATTTCCTCTGTATCTTCATCTTCCAATTCAGGTAATTCTAAATCATCATCTATAGTTAATGAGTTATCATCATAAGAGTCTATAGAAATCCCATCATCTAATTCCGGTATTACTATTTCATCTGAAATATCTTCTTTACCAGATGCATTATTAAAGAAAGTATTTAAATCAAAATCTTCAACTATATCAAAAGATTCAAGTTCTTCTTCTGTTAAACTATTTTTTTCATATATCTCCCTCATAAGAATATCTTGCTCTTTGGAATATATATTTTCAACAACATAATTTTGCTCATCAGAAAATACGGCATCTTCCAAATCTATATTATCTTTTGCATACGATGTTCTTTTTACTTTTGTACCATCTTCGTTTTCTATTAATGTATATTTATCCAATGATAATTCATCTTTTGAATCATTTTCATCAATAGTGTTATCCTCTTCAAGCGAAGGAGATTCTTCCAATTCTTCAAGTATATTATCAGAATCTAAAAGCTCTTCATCGCTGTAATCGGGCATATCTAAATCAGATGTATTATCAGAAGACTCTTCTTCAATATTATCATCTTCAAGCGAAGGAGATTCTTCTAATTCTTCAAGTATATTATCAGAATCTAAAAGCTCTTCATCGCTGTAATCGGGCATATCTAAATCAGATGTATTATCAGAAGACTCTTCTTCAATATTATCATCTTCAAGCGAAGGAGATTCTTCTAATTCTTCAAGTATATTATCAGAATCTAAAAGCTCTTCATCGCTGTAATCGGGCATATCTAAATCAGATGTATTATCAGAAGACTCTTCTTCAATATTATCATCTTCAAGCGAAGGAGATTCTTCTAATTCTTCAAGTATATTATCAGAATCTAAAAGCTCTTCATCAGTATAATCTTTCATTTCCAAAACAGATTCTTTTTCAGCTTTTTCCAAATGTTCTTCTATACTATTTAATTCTTCTTCATTTAATTTTATAGCTTCATTTGTAATATTTTCTTCATTATCAAAACTGTATAAAATTTGATTCTCTATATTTTGAAGGTCTTCCAATTCTTCATCTATATTATTTAAATTATCTATATCGCTTTCTTCATCATTGTATAATATATGATTTATATCCAGAAGCTCTTCATCGCTGTAATCTTTCATGTCTAAAGATGAAGAATCTTCTTCTTCTGATAAATAATTATTATCTTCTTTTACTATATTGTCAGAAGTATTTTCTTCTCCGTCTAAAAGATTTACGCCGCTGTCTTCTTCAGCATCATCAAGAGGATTCTCTTCTTTAAAACTATTATCCAAATTAAAATCTTCAACAGTTTCTATATTGCTTAATTCGTATCCTTCTAAAGACTGCTCTTCGGATTTTTTATGTATATCAATATCTTCCTTAGAATATATATTATTTATTATGTCAGATTTATTATAATTATCATCTTTTTTTTCTAATTGTACATTTTTATCATCATTCTTAGAGGGAAATAATCTGGACATATCTATTTCAGAATCAATAAAATTATCCGCCACTTCTAAATCGCTTTCAGACAAGCTTAAAGTTTCCTCTAAGTTTTTATAATTTTTATTTTCTTCTTCGGAATATGCAGCACCTGATATTTCAGATTTATTATCAGTATTAATTTCTTTTTTATATTCTGTTGTAGTTAATTTGGCGTATATTTTAGGACTGTCTCTATCTGTATTTCCTATTGATACTACAGGAAAATCATTTTCATTAATTTCTATAATTTTATTGAATAATTTATTTATATCATACTCGTTGAGCGAGATGTCTTTATTATCTTCAAAAATACTATAGAATTCTTTTTCCACTATCAATTCTCTTCATAATTTTTTCTTATAGTTGAATATTTTTTCTGTATATTAATAACAGTATCATCAATTATCGGCATATTATAGTCAAATCCAATAGGCAGGTATGCTGTTTCCGTCAAGCCTCCGCAAATTTCTAAAACTTCAGATATTGAAATTCCATATTTACAATAATATACTCCCTGATTAACAACGGCTCCTTTTACTGTAATACTAATTAATTTATCATTCGTTTTTATGTTTTTACAAAAAATATTTATAAATAAACCAAATACAAATATTAATAATGTAAAAGATAAGCAAAGCATTCTATCTCTCATAATATTATCGGATACTTATGTATATAACTATATAATTTTATTAGATGATATCATTCTTTTTACTTGTAGTCAAGATTATGAAATATTTTATTAATTTTAAAAAAATTATAATATTTATGCTTGATAATTTACATAATAGTATTATACTCTTAAAAATATAATATTTATTTCCGACAATAGATAAAAATAAAATTATTAGGTTATATTATATGTTTGATTTAGATGTTGTAAATGCTTTCAGTAAAGGCACCGTAATCATATTAAAAAGCTACTTCAATTCTAAGGTCGGCAAAGGAGATGTAAGAATATACAGAAATGCCAATCATGTAGGCGGCGTTATAGTTTTTGTAGGCATTACGGGAGATTTAAGCGGAAGACTTATGTTTAATATGAATAAAGCAACTGCTTTCAAATTGGCATCTGCTCTTAATATGGAATCCATTACAACTATAGATGATATATTTATAGCAACCATTAAAGAATTTGTAAATATGGTTGCAGGCAGTGCAATAAATGATCTGTCAACAAAACATATAGATCTTGATATGACTCCTCCAGCCATACTTATGAGCGAGCAGATGTCTATGCTTGAAAGAGAAAATGATAAAATATTGTCTGTAAGTTATAAAACCGAACTTGGAGAAATATTTATGAATCTTATATTATTTAATCAGGCTAACTAATAAATTTGTGTCTAAACTTGTACAATATTCTTTATTAATATTTATAGCTGCATTATTCATTAAAATAATAGTTAATAAAATAATAATTATAGTAAAATCGTATAAGTTTTTAAATAAATATTTTAAAGATGATAATAAACTTTATTCTGTAAAAGAGGTATCTGAAGCATTTAAATTAGATGAAGATCATTTCTTAAAGCTTTTATCTATACTAGAAAAATACAAATATTTTACTTTTTTTAATAAAAAAGGCGTTACTATGATTAAAGAATACTATTCAAAGTATGAACTTAAATATTTAATAAAACTTTTAAGCAAAAAACAAAAATTAAAATACTAAAATACTTTTACATTATTTCTTTTATAAATAAATCGCTGGATGCAGATAAATCAATTACTTCAAGTCCGCCGCTTACCGTACCGTCAAGATGCTTAACAATAGAAAGTACGGGTCTTAAAGGCAGATTAGGATTTTGTTCTATTACTCTTCCTATGCTTCCGTTTGACAGCTTAACTCTTGTATTATTAGGATAAAAGCCTACAGCCTTTTGAAAAGCTTTAACAACATCACTGTCAAAATCTTTTTTAGCAAGCGATATTATAACTTTTACGGCTTTATCAGGAGAAAAAGGTACTCCATGCTCCCCTTTTGTTATAAGATTATTAAAAGTATTACAAATAGATACTATTTTACTGTATAAGCTTATATCTTTATTATCTTTTTGAAAAGGATATCCTGTTCCGTCATACTTCTCATGATGCTCAAGTACAATATCAGCTATATTATCATCTAAATTATCTCTTTTTACCAATTTATAGCCTTGTGTCGGGTGTTTTTTCAATATGGCTTCCTCTTCTTTTGTAAGATTAATTTTAGTTAATAAGCTTTCCTGAATAAGAACTTTTCCTATATCATGAACTAAAGCTCCAAGCATAATATTAGACATATCAACTTTAGTAAGATTCAATTCTCCTGCTGTAATGGCAGATAATGTTGCAACATCTACGGCATGTTTATACATAGTCTCATCTTTTCTTTTAAGCATAGACAAATAAGAATGTGCATCTTTATTTTCAACAATAGAAGAAAGCATATTATTAACTTCTTTTTTCATAGCATCAAAATCTATACTGCCTCCGCTTTTTGCAATATTATATAATGATTTAGTCTTTTCTACCGTACTTTCATATTTCTTGCTAATTTCCGCACTGTCTATTTTTAATATTCTTTTTCCGTTTTCCTCAACTATTCCTCTTACAGCAGCTTTTTTTCCGTCTCCCGAAGTATTAACTGTATTTTCTTTTTTTAAATCTAAAAGTTCTATTACGCTTACTGAAGTAATAGAGTTTCTTTTTAAAGTTTCTATAATATCTTTTGTAATTACAGTTCCAATATCTACTATTCTTTTTTCATCACTGTTATATATATTGCTAGCTATTTTCATTCCCTCTCTTACTTCATTTAAAGGTATAGTAATTTTTGCCATTTAATATCCTCGCTATTATGTATCAGATTATATAATATCATATAGTTATATATTATCAAGTAGAATTATGTTAATTTATTATGTTGCTTTTCCAAATCTTATTGAAGTTACATTATACTTATTGAATCTCAATATGAACACAGCAAGCACTCCCGCCATAAATAATGACATTATAATTAAATAATTTGCTATAGATTCTGCAGATTCATTTTTAATGCTGTTAAGTCTTTGCGATTTAGAGTTTATGCTTTCATCTATAGCATTTGCTTCAGATATATTGCCTCTTTCCATTAATGATCCCTTTCTCATTCTAAGATTATCTATCTCCTGAATAATACTGTCAGCTTCTCTTTCTTTTTTAATCTTATTAAACATAGTATATCCCCAAGTACTTATTCCTATAATTGATAAAACGGAGGTTATTATAATTAATACAAATATTGCAAATTTTCTTTTTTTTATACTTAAATTAGATATATTTAAAGATTTTGATTTTATCTCTTCAATATGATCTATAAGTTCTTTAGATTCAGGATAAGTCAATTTAGCTTCCTCTATACATGAGAGCAGATTAACCATAGATTTATATCTTTCAGATCTTTGAAAACCTAAGTAATATCTGTCTATTTCTTTTATTTTATCCTCCACAGTATGCTTAGCGGTTTTAGGCTTAAAAAAATATGATTTCTTCTTTTTATTTCTTTTACCTGCATCTTCTTCGGATTCGTCAAGTATTAATTCAAGATTTGCATTATTTTCATAATCTTCATCATCAGAAGAACTTATATTTTCATTATCAGTAAAGCCCCTGTCCAATTTCCTAATACCGCCCAATGTGCTTCCCTGACTTACTGTATTGCCGTCCCTATCTTTAACCTGAACTCTTATTCCAAATGTATTTCTGAACATAGCTTCTACGCTTTCAACACTGGTATCTTTATTAACAACAATAAAAGCTTTCTGATTCTTTCTTGGGTCGGATATTTCAAATAACTTAATATTATCGGATTTATGAGCTCCTTTATATATGCCTAAAGACACTCCAAATTCTCTGTCAAAAGCATCAAGAAGCTTAGATACCGACATATCTAATGTAATCTTCATAATAAAAACTCTCAAGCGAATCTATTTTATCATATTTTATAATAAATATAAACATATAACTATAAAAAAAGAAAAAATATACAACATAATACTTGATTTTTATTTGCTATAATTTATAATTAAACAATTAAAAAAAATCTTGATTCATGTAATTTTAAAATTACATATCGCCGAGATGGTGAAATTGGCAGACACAGCAGACTCAAAATCTGCCTGAGGCGACTCAGTGAGGGTTCAAGTCCCTCTCTCGGCACATTAAATTACTATAAATGAGTGTGCTTATGAATTACTCAGCTATAATAATAGATGATGACAATAACAGATTAAATAAAATAAAAGCTGTTTTAGAAAGTTCTTCAATAAATGTGTTTATAGCTGAAAATCTGTATGAACTTACATGTAAAATATATAAATACGGCGTAAAAATTCTGGTATTTAATCCTAATCTTGTATGGATTAATGTAATAGAATTTATTAATGAACTTAAAAAAATGCCTAATTTTAACGAGTTTACAATATTTTTTTTATATGAAAATATTGATATAGATCTGAAAAAAGAGGCTGAAAAATATAATATAATATGCATGAAGTATCCTTCTCATATAAATAAATTAGTAAGAAGAATAGAATCCCTATGACTCTATCATAAATTTTATAAAAAAAGTTGTACCCTCTCCCTGTATTGATTCAACATCTATAGTACCGCTATGTTCCGATATTATTTTTTCTACAGTGGAAAGACCTATTCCCGTACCTTTTTCTTTTGAAGTAAAATAAGGCTCAAATATTTTATGAATATTATTTTTTTCTATTCCTATTCCTGTATCCGTTATGCTTATTATAAAAAATTCATTTAAATCTATAATCTCATGATATGAAGATATATATATTATAGAACTTTTTGACTGCTCCATAGCTTCTAAGGCATTTTTTATCAAATTTCTAAATGCCATTATCAGTTTTTCTCTATCCATATTAATAAAATAATCATGCCTGCTTAAAATCACATTAAACTTTACAGTATTAATATTTTTAAAAGAATCTAAAACTTCAAGCAATGCGGCATTAACAGACTGCTTATTATTGGAAAGCTTAATAGAAAATGAGAATTCGGAAAAAGATTTTATAAGATTAATAATAATATTGGCATTCTTTATTATAATATTTGCAGAATTCTTATATTTCTGCACATCATTATCCGTCATATTTACAGATATTTTTCTTTCTATAAGTTCAGCATTCATAATTATAGGCATAAGAGGGTTTTTTATTTCATGTGCTACTTTAATGGCAGCTTCTCTCCAAGTTTCAAGTCGGGCTCTGGTATTTTCTCTATCCCTATGATATTTCAATGCTCTGGCCATTACATTAAATCTATGTATCAGATTCCTCATATCATGAACACCTCCAAGCTTCATATCTATATTAAAGTCCGCATTTGTAATAGAATTAGTTGCATTTAATATCAAACTCACAGGTCTGGTAATAAGTCTGGAAAGAATTATTCCGAATATTATTGAAAAAAAAGCCGATATTCCCAGTATAAATATATATAAAATACTAAGTATAATAGAAAATTCATTTGCAAACATACTTACGGAATTATATATTCTAAAAGCCTCCAAAGCATTATTTCTTATTTCTATATAATTTTTAGACATAGATTCAGACCATATTACATAATTATTGCCGTATGATAACGGTATAACGGCATTAACATAAAAAAATCCGTTGTACTCGCTATTAATAAATAATATATCCTTATTTTCTAATTTATAATTAATATCAAGCGGTATATAATTTGCAGAATTAAAAAAAATTATATTATTTGCATTATATGAGTTTGATAAAAAAACTATATTATTAAAATACTCAGAATCGTCAATTATTTTATTTATAATTTCATAATCCATCTTTCCAACTTCTAAACTCCTATATAAATTATTAAAATACTCTATTCCTACTTTTTTAATAATATCCGACATAAATTTCTGCTTATCTATTATTTCTCTGTTTGAAAGATCTACAATATAAGAAACAGAGCTGTTGATATTATGATCTAAAAATAGATTCAAATTAGTTTTTATTATATATGTAGATATTTTGCTTAGGAACAAGCTTGGTATTACGGTCATAAGTACTATAATAAGAACTATAACCAATTTTAAATGAGATCCCTCCTTCTTCATTAAGGCATCGGTAATAAATTTAATTATAAATATAATTCCGATTATAATGCTTGTAAGCGGAAAAAATAATACCGAAAATATATAAAATTGATTGGTAATATTAGGCTCATATATAAAGCTGCTTATCCAAACTGATGCCACCAAATTTACCAATATAAAAAAAGATATCAGACTCGGAAATAATATGCCGTACCTAGACTTTACAGCCAACAATAATTTTTTTATAATATTCATAATTTATTATTCTTTCAGTATTTCTCTTAATATATTTTTCATATCATCTATTTTTTTAAGCTGCATCGCATTTATTGAAATTTCCGAAGCAGAATTAACATTATCTATATTATCATCTATAAACAGGCATTCATCTGCTTTTACTCTGAATTTATTTAAAAAGTATTTATAAATATCCTTATCAGGCTTAATCATTTTAATATGAGCTGAAACAATTCCGCCGATACAAGTATTGTCAAAGAAATCCGTTTCTTTCCTTAATGCCTCAAAAGTTTCACAAGGCATATTTGTAAGATAATATATATTATAGCCTTTTTTTTTATATTCCTTCAAAAGAGAAACATTATTATTATTTTTATTAAGACATAAAGTTAATGAGCTGTCAAATAAACTGTCAATGATTTCTTTATATTTAGGATTTATATTTATAAATAATTTTCTTGCATCTTCAAACGGCAAATCCCCTTTATCCATCAAATGCCAATTTTCATTCATAAATGTATTTTGCAAAAAGTCTTTTTTATCCTCTTCGTCTATATATTTATTAATAAAGCCGTAAACATCAAATTCATAAAGCACATTTCCGACATCCGATATAATATTTTTAATCATAAATACACCCTTTTATTTTTTAATAAAAATAATTTTATTATTATATTTTCTATGAATTGTTTGTCAAGCATATTTGTAATTATATGATATATGTTAATAATTAAGGTATTGACAAATAATAAAAAAGAATTTATATTGTAAATAACTCTGCTGTTCTCGTCAAACGATTGTACATTCTTGCGCCAGTATAGATTAATGCATAAGGGATCTGGAGCGGAGCATTAATGATAGGCTCGCCAATTCGCGATACGGTTTTGAGAAATCAAGGTCATGTTTCTGAGGAACCCACCTGACGCTAAAAGTCAGGCGCATTTATGTCATATACGGCTCAGCGGAGCTTTTATTTTATCAATATTCACTCAATAAATCCATAAATAAAAACTTTCAAGTAAAATTTACTTTATCCGATAATTAATCGTAGTTTTTTATATATTTTGTATAAAACAATTTTTTATTAAAGGCATAAACATTATGAATGAAAACATAAAGCAGAAAATAATGAAAACTATTTTAAGTTTGATGATATCTTTTCTTATTATATTTATAGCCGCAATGTTTGCAAGAGCCGCAAGCAATACAATTTTACCTGAAAATAATGTTGCAACAGTATTTATAAATGATTATTTGGATATGATGATGCAAAGAGTAGATAAAATTGCAGTAAAAATGAAGATAAAAAGAAACAGCGTATCCGAATATCAAGTTAATTTAATAACTCAGTCGATATCAGACTATGTAGGCTACAGCATGTATCAGACTGCGGATTCTCTAAAAGATTTTAATCCGAATAAAAATGTTTCAAAAACGCAATTGGATAAATATAAAAACGGCTATTATAAAATGACGCTTGAAAATCCGTATTTAAGAGGAATGACTGTTTTCAATACCGATGGAAAAATGCTTCTGAATTTATATATGTCAAGAAATAAATCATGGCCTTTGGAACTTCAGGATAATTTAGTAAAAGAAATTAAGACAAAAGGATCTTTGGTATTAAACGCCACAAATGAAAATACATTCTATATAATGGAATATATAAAAAATCCTTACGGAGAAATAATAGTTTCAACTAGAAACGATTATGCATATGTATCAGATATAGCTATGTACTATCAAGTAGCTGATAAAAGACTTTATATAAGCGATGCTAGAAACTCAGTTTATAATGTAAGAGAAGCGGTGGGAGACAATAATATAGAAAAAGTTTCAAGCGTTATAAATAAATATGCATACTATAAAAAACAGCCTAGCTTTACTGTTAATGATTCGCTTTCTGTTTCTATGATAGGAAAAGAATATCCTAATTACTTTGAACTTATAGTATTAGCAATAACAGCTCTTTTAATATTGGCATGTAAGTTATTAATTAAGGCAATAGCTTATTTCTTTAAGTATATTATACAAGTTAAAAATGATAAAGATTATATTAAAAGCATAAAAGGAAATGATGAATTAATAAATAAAAATATTATAAACTCTTCATTGCCTAAATCCAACCCTATAGAAGAAATGCCGCCTATTATAGAAAAAGTACATTATAAGGTGCCTGAGCAATATTTAAAAGAAAACAGCAGCTTGCAACATAAAGATAATTTTAATATAGGAAAAAATATAATGAATATAGTGTCGGCTATAAAAGAAGAAATAAATTTATGCAGAGATAAGCTTTCAGAGTCAAAAAAAGATTTAGAAAATAAAGAAAATGCATCAAATAATAATGATGAAGCCAGCAATGATAATATGGAAAGCGCATTTGCTGGTATAAAAAAAGATCTTATGGAAGAATATAAAAGATCCATAGAAGAATCATTTTTTGAAGACAATATTTATAATACAGAAGAGAATATCTATATTGAAGATATTAAAATATCAGATAAAGAAAATAACGATAATATAGAAGAGTTAGAAGATAATATAGTAGAAGAAGAGAAATTAATATCTGTATATGATCAATTAAAAAATAATTCATCTAAAAATAATTTTATTGTTAAAGATTTATCATCAGATGAAAATATGTTAAAAAATGAAAATAATTCCAAATACAAAGAATATAATAATTTTGATAAAAAAATAGTAAAAAGCGATTTATTATCAAACTATAAAGAAGAAAAGAAAGAATATGCAGAAAGTTTATTCAAATACTCAAGCAATGATTATAGCAATATTAGTATTGATATATTAAATTCATACAATAAAGCTATTGATAATATAAAAACAAAAAATGAAAAAGAAGAAAGCCGCAGAGAAAATACAAAACCGTCCGATTTATATGGTTCTTCAAATTCAAGAACGGATGATGTATTTGCTGCTTTTGATAAAATGCTGTCTTCTATAATAAATAAAGCAGAGGAAGATGCAAAAAAAAGCATAACAAAAAAATAATAGTTATTTAGAGGTGTTATATGTCTGACAAACATAATAAGATATCTATCTTTGTATATTTATCTATATTAATAAATTTAATAGTTCTTGCTTTATTTATCACATTTGTATTCGGTCTGAAAAAAGACGCTTTTGATGTTGATACAAAAAAACTTGATAGAAATGCTTTGATATGTCAGAACAGCATAGTAAATCTTGTAAAAGATTATGACAGCAGATTAAATAAAATAGTAGATAGTTATCCTTTTATTAATCTCATTCAGCAGGTTATATTAAACGGAATAGACGAGGGAGAGAGAGACAGAATTATATCAATATTCAGAAGCGGAAATTATGCTTTTGATACCATTTCTTTATATTTAGCAGACGGTAAATCCGTATTTTCTTCTCCTGTAAAAACTAAGCCTATAGATTTAGAAAGCTATAAAAATTCTAAAGCCATTGCATTTTTTGATAAGGACTATGACGGAGTTTATTTTGTTAAGCCTATACAAAATGACAGAGGTATAGAAGTAGGATATATAGTTGCAAGCGTATTTAAAAAAATATTTGAAAATACTTCATATAATTTAAACTTTGTTGTACTTCCTAACGGTGTTATTTATTATAATCCTTCAATAGATATTAACAGCATATCAAGAGACAGCTTAACTCAATATATGAATAAAGATATATCAAACTCAGGCACTATTGAAGCAGATAACAACACTTTCGCTTTTTATTCAGGAAAAGTTAAGAATATAGATAATTTTAGTATAGGAATATTAGAATTAAATGTACCTATAGTACAGAAATATTTAAAATATATAATATTATCTATTTTATCATCATCTTTTATATTTTTACTTACAGCCTCTTTAATAGAAAGAGAAAAAAAATCTGATATTTTAGAAAATAAAGAAAATTTTAATTTATACAATGAAAGCGAAGATTATATTGATAATTATGAAAATTCAAATATCGTAAATGATGATGAAGAGTTTAATATAGATGATTATAATAATTATATTGAGGCTTTAGACGATGAGAGTATAAAATATTTAAATAAAAGAGAAAAAATAAAAAGCAGCAGTAAAATTGATCTTCCTGATATAGATGAAATTGAAGACATAAAAGCTGAAAATGATGCTCCGATTTTAAATAATGCTGAGAATTATAATGACGAAGCAGTAAAATTAGATGATGTATTGGAAGACGGCGGTGAAAATATAAATGATGATGAAAATATAAAATTAGAAGATTTATCGGCTTTAGACAGCATACTGGATAATGAAGATGATGAAAGTATCAAATTAGAAGATTTATCAGATTTAGAAAACACATTAGAAAATGATGAAGAGAATAACATAGAAGATACTATTGAGGATTTAGAGGATATACCTAATTTAGATGATGTACTATCTGAAGAAAATAATGAAGAAGAGAATAAAGATGCATATCCTGAAATGAAGGAATATTCAGACGATGAGCTTTTAGACTCGGATAATATATTAGATGATGAAGAGAATAACATAGAAGATACTATTGAGGATTTAGAGGATATACCTAA
>NZ_CAJUPR010000017.1:13569-20211 GCF_910588665.1 uncultured Brachyspira sp.
TTTAGATGATGAAATTGATAATAAAAATGATAGAGAAAGTGAAGAATTAGATGAAATAATTGACAGTAAAAAAAAAGAAGATAATTCGGAAGACGATGATATTATAAAAGGAATTGATGATATTATAGACGATAATAATGAGGGGGATATTTTGATAAGTCATGGTTCTATTTTAGAAGATGAGATAATTAAAAAAGAAGAGGAATATTTTTCTTCGGGAGATGCTTTTAATTTTTCACTTAATAGAGATTTTTTATTAAATGATTATGAAGATGAAGAAAATTATAATAAAGAAAACTCCGATATATCACATAATTTTAATAATGAAGAATATGATGACGGAGATATAATAAAACCTGCTGATGAAAAAGATACTTTTGATACGGAAGATTTAATAGATAAGGATTTATATGATCCTGAAGAAGTGCCTAAATCTCCAGACGATTTTTACAGAGAAGCAGAGGAAAAAGTTAAAGAAAATATGACTGAAAACTGGAAAAGTGTATTAAAGGCTTTCAAAGGAAAGAAATTTATTAATAAAAATATGAATGATATGCTGGAATGGATAAAAGATCAGTCAGGACTTAATATCAAGCATGCCGCAGTTCTCACAAGAAAAGATGACGGCAGTTATGATATATCAGAGTCTCAGAATTTATCTGATAATACAAAAAACATATTAAATATTAATGAAAATGAAGCCTTATTTAAAAAAATTCTATCTCATAAAAAAACATTATATGTATCAGACCCTTTTGCTTCAGATTCATTAAAAAATAAATTTGATGCTTCCGATAGAGAAAGCATATCGCACATGGTATTTGTTCCGATAGAAAATGACGATAAAATATTAAAATCGTTTTTTATAGGGCTTTCAAGCAATTAATATATTAATCAGAGGTTGAAAAAATAGATGGAATATATTATAGTTGTATCTGCATTCATAGTTATAGGAATAGCCGTCAGCTTGGTATTTGTAAAGATACTGAAAATAAATGTATTCGGAGGCTGGGTTATGATGTTTCTTATAGCAACCGTCGGCGCTTTGCTTGGTTCTTACTATTTTCCGAGAATAAGCAATATACAATATATAAAGATAAATCTGTCATCTGCCGTACTTGGCGCCATAGTATTGGTAATTCTTTTATATATATTTACTCCTAAATCTTTAAAATAAGGTATAAAATAAAATGTTTATAAAAGAAAGCAGAGAAATAGTAAAACCAAAAATCAAAGATGAAAATACAATAGAAAATATAAAAAAAGCCGCAAAAATAGCTCAAAACTCTATAGATTTAGCATTTAAGCTCTGTATATCGGGAGTGAGAGCCTCTAAAGTAGATAAGGAAGTTGAAAGATATATAAAATCTCAAAATGCATATCCTGCTAATTTGGAAGTTCCAGATTACGGATTTGCCACAAGCATATCAAGCGGAAATGAAATAGCGCATGGAAGACCTACAAATAATAAAATATTAGTTCATGGCGAGCCTGTATGCGTTGATGTGGGAGTTAAATATAACGGCTGCTATGCCGATTGTGCAAGAACTATAGTTGTTGAAGGCGGAATAGGATCCGTTAATTACAGAGCCTATAAGCTTATAGATGCATGCAGAAAATCTTTGGAGTATGCCATTTATAAACTTAAGCCGAATGTGCTTTTAAGCGAATACGGAAAAACTGTTGAAAACAAAGTGCATGAATACGGATTCAATGTTATAAAATCGCTTACAGGTCATGGGGTAGGATATGAATATCATGAACCTCCTTATATATTTAATTTCTATCACCCAAATAATGATGTGGCGCTTGAACCTAATATGATATTGGCATTAGAACTTATGATAACAAATGGTGCAGATAAATATGAAAAAGAAAAAGACGGCTGGACTTTATCTACTCCAGATTATTCTTTAGCTGTGCATTTTGAACATACCGTTTTAATTACTCAAACAGGCGTTGAAATATTAGGAATAAAATAATTTTTTGATTATCAATATAAAATGGAAAGTTTATAAAAAATAATATAACTAATATAAATTTCAGGAATATATTTATGGGAAGCGTATTCGGAAACAATATCAAATTAAGTTTATTCGGAGAATCTCATGGCACGGCTATAGGCTGCATTATAGACGGTTTTCCTTACGGCATTAATATAGACAATGATTTTATAGACAGCGAAATGGAAAGAAGAAGTGCTAAAAATACCAAGCTTGCAACCGAAAGACATGAAAAAGATAAAGCTGAAATATTATCTGGAATACTTGAATCAAAAAGTACAGGAATGCCTATTGCAGCAATTATAAAAAATGAAAATAAAAGAAGTACGGATTATTCTAATTTAAAAACTATTCCGAGACCTTCCCACAGCGATTATACAGCAATGCTCAGATATGATGGCTTTAATGATATAAGAGGAGGAGGACATTTTTCAGGCAGACTTACAGCACCTTTAGTATTTGCAGGTGCTTTAGCAAAATTGGCATTAAAAGAAAAATTTGATATTAATATAGCAGCTCATATAAAACAAATATACAATATAAAAGACAAATATCCTAATAATGCTTTTCCAAGCTATGAAGAATTTATAAATAATTACAATAAAGAATTAAGCGTATTTGATAATGAGGCTATGAATAAAATGATAAAAGCTGTAGAAGAGGCTAAAGCAGATAAAGACTCGCTTGGAGGAATTATCACTGCAGCCGTTTTCAATATTCCTGCTGGTTTAGGAGAGCCTTTTTATTTATCTATAGAAAGCAGAATATCTCAGTCAGTATTTGCAGTTCCTGCCGTTAAAGGAATAGATTTCGGACTAGGTTTTGATTTTGTAAATTATAAAGCAAGCGAATGCAATGACAAATACGCTTTAAAAGAATATAATAATATAAAAATAGTGGAAACAAAAACCAATAATAATGGGGGCATACTTGGAGGAATATCAAACGGTATGCCGATAGTGATTAATACTGTAATAAAACCTACTCCTTCAATATCTAAAGAGCAATTAACATTAAATATGGAAACTAAAGAAGAGGAAACTTTAATTATTAAAGGGCGCCATGATCCATGCATAGCAGTTAGAGCCGTTCCTGTAATAGAAGCCGCTATTGCAGTTTCGATACTTGATTTATGCATAGATATGAAAGGAAAACTGCTTTAACTGATTGTATTATTAGTTTTTAAATACATTTAATAACAATTTTTTATTATTAGTTTAATTTTTCTATCCAGTTAAATATTTTATTTAATATATGTTCGCTGTCCATATCCTCAAAAAATATGCCATTAACTAACTTATTATGATAAATACTTTTATTTTCAAAAATCATACATTGAGCCAAATTATCATTAAAACTGTTAATTTTATCAGAAAAATTAATGGAGTTTTGAACATCGCATATAGGATCAAACTTTGAATGTACGCATAGCACTTTTGTTTTTTCGCTTCCGTCTATATAATAATAGGGGTTTGCCAAATCTCTGTTATAACCGTCTTCAAATAATTGATTAAGCATTTGTGTTATTATATCATTAGTACATACATTTAAATCCGTAGGACCTCCGAGCGATACATATCCTTTAAAAATATTATTATCAGTATTATATTTTTTCTGCATATCTTTATTATAAACAAGCAATGCTCCCAAATGAGCGCCGGCCGAAGAGCCTATTACAATTATATCTGAATAATCAATCAGTTTTTCTTTTAATACAGACAAAGCTTTATTAAATCCTGAAAACACATCTTCTATTTGAGATGGGTATTTATATTTGTTACTAAGCCTATACCCTAATAAAATAGTATGAAATCCGTTTTTTGCAAATCTTCTTCCAACAAATCTGTATAAATCTGCGCTGCCTTCCCTCCAGCCTCCTCCGTATATATAAATTATTATTTGCTTTTTAGCATTTTCATAATCTTTTATCTGCGCTGGAAAATATAATATATATTGGGCTTTATTTTCATCATATTGATATTTCAATGGCTTTATTTTTCTGTCAGCCTTTATAAAGTTTACAGCCATACTAGGATAGCTTAAATATTCTTCAAATAAACTCTTTTTTCTTATTTTCTCAGCTTCTTTTTTATTTTTTTTTACAAGTCTATATATTTTATTTTCTTTTCCGTCTGATTTATTTTTCATAAACAATACTCCGTAATTTTTTATAAATGAAAAATCTTTTTAATAGATAAAATAAAATCTGTATTAAAAAATATAAGCATAGTCAAAATAACGGAGATTCCTCCTGCGAATGCCGATAAACTGCTTAAACGCTCAAAATGAAATAAAGGCAGTATAATCATAAGTATTGATATAAATGAAGAAGATATTATATAAGACATATATTCATTAAAATATTTATTATCTATAACGGCAATCAGCAGCATAGCTATATTTAAAGCAAGAGATAAAAAAGGAACGGCATAATTAAAAGACCATTTGCAGAAACCTGTAAATATATCTATTATTATAAGAAGAGGAAAGAGTATAAAAAACTCTATCAATAATTTCTGCCTTAAATATAAAGTATCTGCAGTAAAGCATACATAAGTAAAATATCCGCTTAATATGGACATTATTGATATTACAGCCCAATTATACCTGCTTTTTGAGGATATATTTATTATTATAAGAATAATAATAGATATCAACGCCGATAATAATACTAGCCTTTTAGCATTAACTCTCTTTTGCTTATTATAAAACCATTCATAGGAATGATATTCTTCATACATTATTTTTTTATTTTCCCCATTATTATTTAATTCTCTGAAGCATAAAGGACATATACCTTTATTAGTTTTTATTTCTAATCTGCAATTAATACAGTAAGCCATTTATCATACTCCGAAATCATTAGAATATATTTCCACTTTCAAAATATTAGATATATATTGAAAAAAATATTTTATTATATCCGTTTCCATAACTGTTCTGTTGAATGTTATTGAAAGCTTATCATCAAAACTGCATAAACCGCAATTTAAAGGACTGTTTATTGTAGGATATACAACAGCCTCAAAATGACTTATATAATCTTTCATGTCATCGGGTAATACCACATTACCGAAATTAGACACTGTCATAGTTTTTATTTTATCCTCAAAAAGTTCAAATGCTAAGTTAACGGCAAATTTTTTTAAAAATAAAGGCATAAATCTTATAAAAATATTGTTTTCTAATTTTCTGTTTTCATATATAAAATTTTCTAATCTCTCTTTATTTATTTTTGATTTCATTTCCATATCCACTGTTTTTACTATATCTTCAAAAGTAAGTTCTTTTTTTGTTTCTATTAAAATATTGGCTATACCGAAAAAATTTTTTAAAGATATTGAAGTAAATATTTTTCTTAAATTAATAGGCATGCAAATAACTATGTTTTTTCCGTCAAATCTTTTTCTGATTCTAGTTTCATAAATAGAATATGCTGCAACGGATAATATATATGCAGTGATGGTAATATTATATTTCCTGCTTTCTTTCTTTAAGGCTTTTAAACTCATAACGCCATGCACAACATTATCCCCGTAAAATTTAAGTGGCTTACCCTTAATCAAATAAACATTTTTTATCTTTTTTTCTTTCTTTGATGATTTCTTATTTCTTGTATGAATAAAAAAACTATCATCATAATCGGCAGCGCTGTATATATTATCTTTAAATATATCGCAGTTTTTATCGTCTATTTTTTTTCCTAATAATATAAAATAATGATAAAGAAGAGATTTAAAAAAACTTATAAGAGAAGATGCGTCTGCAAGCGAATGATATATTTCTGCAAAAATTCTATATTTATAATACCCTACCCTCATTAAATATCCGCTGTTCAATTTACTGTTTATATAATAGCATGGATAATATTTATCTTCCTGAATAATTAATTTTCTATGATTTTCTTCAAAATAATTCCAAAAAATACCTTTTTTTATCATAAGAGAAAGCGTAGGAAATCTATTTTTAGTAATGTCTAATGCTTTCTGAAGTATTTCATGGTTCACTTCTTCTTTAATTACAGAAGATACTCTGAATATAGGCATATTCTTTTTATTTTTTATAGACACAAAAAGTTTTGCCGCATTATCTAATTTATACAGATCTTTCATTTTTACATTTCATCATAATTTTAAATTATTTAGCCTATTGTGCAATTAATAAATTTAAATAAACTATATATTTAATATCATATAGTTTATTTATAAAGTAAAAATTAAAACGGTAAATTTTAATATTTTTTATTTAAGAACACAATTAAAACTATATTTTTTTTAAATAATTAAAAATGCCGCTCATAATATAAGTAAAATTAATAAAATGTTTTTATATTTGAAATGAAAGATAAATACTGCGTATGTATTTTAAAATTACAAAAAATTCAGCCGTATAAATTAATACATGACTGCAATTTTTTTACTTTTTTCATATCCTCTCTTATAGGCTTTATAATATAATATTACATTTTTTTGTCAATACCCTCCGTATCTTTATTTCATTAAAAATAATATAGTTTTTAAGGTTATAAAAAATTTTAAATAAAAAAAGACTTGAATTTATAATAAAATACAAGTCTTTTAAGAAACACAATTAAAAAAGTTATGCTATTAACTCTCCGTTTTTTCTTATGCATATTTCC
>NZ_CAJUPR010000018.1 GCF_910588665.1 uncultured Brachyspira sp.
TATTTAAATATCAGCCCCAAGCTCTCTTAATTTCTCTATAATCTTATCATCATCAGCATAATATAAAATACCGTCGCCGTCTTCATCAACACTTTCCATATCCATACCTAAATCTTTTACCAAATATTCAAGTACTTCAGTATTCCCGCCTGATACCGCTGAAAGAAAACCGTCAGCACCGGCTCTGTTTTTTGAATTAATCAAATCAGGATATTTTTCAATAAGCATTTTTATTGCATCAATATTTCCGCTGCTGCAAGCCCAGATAAAAGAATTCCAGCCGTCATTATCGCATATATAAGGATCGGCTTTATTATCAAGAAGATATTTAATTATTCCTAAATCCCTGTAAAATACGGCAAATATTAAAGGCGTAGCTCCGGATGCATACAATGATTTTATGCCGTTACTTATTTCTTCACCGTCATACTGCATATCTGTTCCCTCATCAATCAGCTCCATTACTCTTTTAAGACTGCCGTTTTGTATTGCTTCAAATATATCATAATCTTTGCTGTATTCTCCTTCTTTTCTTCCGCATAAGGAATAATAAGAGCTGCCTATATCAACATACTTGCCCTGAATCTTTACTGTATTGGTATATGCTGTATGATATATATTTTCAGGAGAACTTATGCTGATATTTCTGATATTTATTTTTTCTTCCTCTTTTTTTTCTTTTTCTTTGCAGGAAGATATTATTAATAATAATAAATAGATGAATAATATTTTTTTTATAATCATAAAAAAACCTCTGTATTAATTTAATAATTATTAATTCAAGAATGATGATGAATTATAACATAAAAGATATATTATTGCCAATAAAATATAAAGCTCTAAAGTATTTGTTTTAAATTAAAAAAACATATATACTTAATTTTATGATTTCTTAATTTATAGATAAAAAACTTTTAAAAGTTAAGGAGGCTTTATAAATGAAATTTGCCTATATAATAATGGATAAAATTTTTGACAGTAAAAAAGACAGAGCATACATACATAATAATATTTCGCAGATTATCGGTGTCTCTAATATTGAAGAAGCATGCAAAGCAGCAGAAGAACTTCAAAAAGAAGGTATTGACTGCATAGAACTTTGCGGAGGATTCGGAGAGGAAGGAGCAAGAAAAATAATAAAGGCTACAAATAATAAAATAGCCGTCGGTTTCGCTGTTCATTTAGAGGAGCAGGATAATATTTATAAGAAACTATTTGATAATAAATAAAAATTGTATAGAACTTTAAGAGTCAGATTTATATAAAAAACCAGCCGCTATGGTAATTATTCCTGCAAGCATAGTAAAAGGAGCTAAAAAACCTAAAAAACCTTCAGGATGCTGTCCGATCATTGCTGTAAATAAAAAACTTAATGCAAATAATAAGAGTCCTATTATTAATATAATTAAATTTTGCCTAGAAAGTTTATCGTGATTATTTACCATATTCTAATATAAAAAAATTACAGATATAAAACTCTGTAAATTATTCTCCGCTTTAGTTTATATATGCTCGGGGCCGGAATCGAACCGGCACGGTAACAAGTACCAGCAGATTTTAAATCTGCTATGTCTACCAGTTCCATCACCCGAGCTTTCAATTTCAGAATATATTAGCATATTATTAAAAAAAATCAAGCCGTATTTAATAATTTTATTCAAATTAATTTATATAGGATTTATTATCAAATACTGAAAAATAAACAATTTAAAAAATCATTGACATAAAGCTTAAAGTTCACTATAATATATTTAACTGGAGATATCATAATTATCAATCAATCAATTATAATTTTATATTTATCAGCTTTTCTTTTGGCATTGCATAAAAATTTTATTAAAATAATCAGAGCAAAACAAACTATTTTTATTATCTTAATTTATATTTCTTTTATTTCCTGCAATAAAAATCTTTTAAGCCACTATATGAATTATAATGATTCTTACTATATAACAGGAGATTATATAGATTTATCTATAATAAACCAAAATGATTTAACCAATAAGATGAATGAATATTTAAATGGCAATCCTTATAATATGCTTTGCTTTAAAGGAAATTATAGATAGTAATAAATTAAAGATTATTAAAGATTATATTAAAGGTTCAGACAGGTTAATATATTTGGATTAAAAAAACTGCACAAATTTACAAACAATGCATCAGGCATTCAAAGATTTAGATAAATTAGCCGGTATAAAACTGCCTCATGATCTTCATATAACAGGAAATGAAATATTTAAAAACTGCATAAATTTAACTAATATTGTATTTCCAGATTCATTATATGAATTAAGTTCAAATTCTTTTAATAATACTCCGAAATTAAAAAATGTTTCAATTCCTGCTTCTCTTACTAATATTGCAAATAATTCTTTTCAAGAATGCGGATTGGAAACAGTAGTATTAAATGAGAATATTACTAATGTCAGTACATATGCTTTTTATAATTCAGCAAATTTAAAAACTATATTAATAAAAAGCAAAGTTATTAATTTTCAGAATTTTGCTTTTGGTAAATGCACTAATTTAAAATCTTTTGTATATTATGGAATGAAAGAAGAAGATTATACAAACTGTAAGTTTAATGGTTGAGTATTTGCTGAAGTTCCTAAGCAAATTAATCTATATCTTCCAAATATTGGAAAAGAATATGAGAGTTCTTTTACTAATTCTTCTTTTTATAAGAGTTCAGGTTGGTCAAATGTTAAATATAGAGACGAGTTTGATATTAATGAAATTCTCAGATAGAGTTTTATAATACTGATATTAAATTTCATCTGAATATTTATCCTATTATTGAAATAATTAAATAATAAAAAATATTGACATAAGTATAAATTATTGATAATATGATACAATCAAAAAATAAAAAAAATTAAGAGGTAATAAAAGAATGTTCCAAGCCACATTATATGCGCAAGGTGCTCAAGGTCAGGCAGGCAGCCCTATAATATCTTTCGGCATGATGGCAGTAATATTTGCCATATTTTATTTCTTGCTGATAAGACCGCAGAGAATGCAGCAAAAAAAATTAGCTAAAAGCATAGCCGAATTAAAAAAAGGAGATAAAGTTATAGTATCAGGCGGAATAATTGCAGAATATGTATCCGATAAGGAAGGAGGCAGAATTGCTGTGGTTAAAGTAGGCGAAAATACTAAAATAGAAATAATGAAATCTTCAATATCTGCAGTTGTTACGGAAGAGATTCTAAATCCTCCTAAAAAAGAAAGTAAAAAAGATAAAAAGACTATAGAAGATAAAAATCATTTTAAAGAAGATTTAGAAAAAGCTCAGGCAGAAGACAAAAAAGAATAATAAAAAATCATATAACAGGACGATGTAATGAGTCATAATTTAAGACTGGCATTTATAATTATAGGACTTGGCATAATGGCTTGGTTTATTAATCCTACAATAAGATGGTATTTTTTCACACCCGAGATTAAAAAAGAAGAAAGTAATTTATCTTTAGACGAAATGATAGCAAAAGGCTATACCAAAGAGCAAATTGATAATGTTCAGTCTCTTAAAAAATTAAGAAGAGAATCTGTAAATATGGGTTTGGATTTGCAAGGCGGCATAAGAATAGTTTTACAGGCTGATTTTGAAGAATATGCAGGAAGACTTGAAAGAAATGTTTCATCTCTCACTGCCGAAGAAAAAAATGATGCTATGGAAAGACTTATCTCAAGACTTAGAGGAAGAATTGATCAATTCGGAGTAAGCGAGGTAGGAATAAGAAAGCAGGGAGAAGACAGAGTTGTTATTGAGCTTCCTGGAGCAAGAGATCCAGACAGAATAAAAAATATTGTATTAAGTCAGGGAGCTTTAACATTCAACTTAGTTGATGAAAAAGCAACCGCCTCTTTAACTACAAATGATATGCTTATGGGAGTGTTTACCAATATCTCTAAAATACCTGAATACGGCAGACAGCTTTATTTCTACAGCGAAAGAGATGATTTCGGAAGAAGAATCAGGGGCGCTCCTGTTATAGTTAATAAAGAGCCCTCTCTTGAGGGAAATACTTTGATTAATGCTCAGGTAGGCAGCGGAGAATTCGGAAAAATCACTGTTGAATTTGAACTTAATAATGAAGGTTCTGTACAATTTGCAGAAGTTACGGCTAAAAATAAAAACAGAATGCTTGCAATTGTTTTAGATGATAAAGTTATAAGTGCGCCTAATATCAGAGATGAAATTAATATGGGAAGAGGATATATTGACGGAAGTTTCAGTTTAGAAGAAGCTCAGGATTTGGCAAGAATATTAAAAGAAGGCGCTTTGCCTATAAATGTAAGCATAGTAGAAGAAGAAGTTGTCGGTCAGTCTATAGGGGCAGACTCCGTTAAAGCGGGAGCCTCAGCCTTGCTTATGGCGGCTATTTTAGTTTCAGTATTTATGATAGCTGTATACAGGCTTTCAGGAGTATTGGCTACAATAGCTATGCTTGTAAATGTCGTACTTATTATAGCAGTTCTATCTCCTTTAAGATTTACTATAACCCTTCCGGGTATAGCAGGACTTATACTTACCATGGGCATGGCAGTTGATGCTAATGTTATAATATTTGAGCGTATAAAAGATGAACTAAAAATAAAAAACAATATATCTGATGCCATTATATCGGGATATGACAGAGCTTTTGCTACAATATTTGATTCTAATATAACAACTATAATTGTAGCATTAATACTTTGGATATTCGGAAACGGTCCTGTACAAGGTTTTGCCATTACTTTGTTCTTTGGTATTTTGATAAATCTGTTTACGGCTGTCTTTATTACCAGATACATATATGAAGAAATAATAAAAACTAAAGCAGTAAAAAAAGCAGGTTTTTTCTTTATATAAAATAAATAGGATTTTATAATGAGTGAAGAGATAAAAAAAGAGAATAAGGATAAATCTTATAAAAAAGAAAATAATAATATAACAAAAAATAAGATACCGTTTGTTAAAATTATGCCTATTGCGGCTGTTGTATCCGCTATACTGTTTACAGCTTCCATCGTTTTATTTGTAAGCAAACTCGGAAGTAATAGCTTCAATATGGGTATTGACTTTGCAGGCGGCGTTGAATTAAAAGTGCAGATAAATAATAAGGAAGTTATTAATATTTCAGAAATAAGAGTTTTATACAGTAATTTCGGAGCTGAAACTGTAAATATTCAGGAGCTTGAAGGAGATGCCAATATTAATGCATTTCTTTTAAGATTCAGAGGCTCAAACGAAGAATCAGATAGGGCTATGAAAGTGCTTTATGATAAATACGGCATGGATAATGTTAATTTAATAGGAAGCAACATTATAAGCGGTATTGTATCTGCTGATAATCTGAAACTGGCATTTATACTTATAATTGTTTCTTGGATTATAATAATGATATATATTACAATAAGATTCAATTACAGATATGCTTTTCCAGCAATAATTACTCTTATACATAATGTTGTTATAGTATTCGGCATACTTCTTTTCTTAAATAAAGAATTTTCGGTACTTGTTCTCTCTTCAATGCTTACTTTGATAGGCTATACAATTAATGATATTATTGTTGTATTTGACAGAATCAGAGAAAACTCCGATATAAAAAAGCCATTTAAAGATATTGTAAATATCAGCCTCAATAATGTTGTAGGAAGAACCATAATAACCAGTATTTCAACGCTTCTTGCAGCGCTTGCAATAATGATATGGGGAGGATTCATTCTTTATGACTTTGCCTTTACATTCTTCTCTGGCGTAATTATAGGAACTTATGCAAGCAATTTCATAGCAAGCGGTATTTTAATACTCTTTATGAAAACTAAAAAAGATTAAATATAATTTTACCGAATATAAATATAGAAAGGGTATGCATTTTATATGTATGCTCTTTTCTATTTATTATAATATTATGCATACTTTGACAATTTATTAATTTTAGTATATTATTTTTTAGTCAATAAATAAAAAAATACAATTAGATGATTTAATTAATTTTATATAAATAAAATTATAACGGAATATTTTAATGACTGAAAAAATTAATAATTTAAAACAATATACAAATGAAAATTTCCTTCTCACATTAACAAATAAAGGAATATACAACCGCTCAGTAAAAGATATTGATAATATTATAACTTCAAGCCCTGAAAAAATAAAGCTTGAAGAGACAGACGGAAAAATAAAAATTACAATAGATACAGGCGAAAAAATAGAAGTAATACTAGATGAAGATATAAAATCAAGTAAATGTTCATGCCCTTCAAAAGATGTATGCAAACATATTATAATGTCAATTCTCTATATAAATACTATAGAAAACAATACTCATAATGAAAATAAAGAAAAAGATAATACAGACAATAATAAAGAAATTGAAAGTAAAGAAGAAAATAATATATTTGATGAAGTTAAAAATATTACCTTTGATGAAATAATAAAATTAAGCACAAAGAAAAATTTCGAATATGCATTAGACAGATTGTATGATGATATTGAAGCTGACATAAAAGAAAATAAAATGCTTGAAATCACTATACCTGAAGAAAATATAACTATTTATTTTCCGAAAAAAGACAGTATAAAAAAATCAGTATGTTCATGTAAAGATGCTTCCATTTGCACACATAAAATAATAGCAATATTAAAATATAAGCAGATGTATAATTCTTTGGAAGAAATTAAAGAAGATAATAAAGAAATAGATGAAAATATTTTAAAGTTTTCAAAAGAATTCATTGAAAATATTTTTGAAAAAGGATTATATTCATGCAGTGAAAAAGATTTTGATATAGCAGAACAATTAAGTATAAAGCTTCAGGTAAAAGATATGCCTGAATTAGCTAAAATGTTTAGGAGTATTTCTAAGAGTATTGAATCTATGATAAATAAACATGCTTCTTTTAATAAATTATTTGCTTTTGCTATACTTTCAAAACTTTATAATACTATAAAAACAATAGAAAAAGCTAAAAAAAATAATAATAATAAAACTGTAAAAATGCTTACAGGTGAAATCAGAAGCAAATATATAAATAGAAAAAGCTGTGAATTATTAGGCTTAGGCGCCTATCCTTGGATTTCTTCCACAGGATACTTGGGAACCAATGCATATTTATATAATTTAAATACAAAAAAATTATCATTCTTTTCTTATGTTATACCTACATTTTATGATAATGCAAAAATTTCTTATGAGGATATAAGAAGTAATTACAGAAAAAAAATTCACTTTGAAAATGGCATATCCATAGAAGAAATTTCAAAATATAATATTAAATTTATAAATTATAAAGTTAATAATGATGAGAGAATATCATCTAGTAAATTCACATCAGTTATTTTAAATGAAAAAATGGATTATAAATTATTAGAAAAAATCAAAAACTCTAAAAACAATGAAGAATTATTTGCAGAAAGCTATAATGATATAGAAAATATCAATTTCAAATATGATTATTTCAATAAAAATAATAGAACAAAAATAATAATAGCCAAATTTCAAAGAATAGAAAATCAAGAGTTTAATAAAACAGAACAAATGCTTTATTTTGATATAGCGAATGATCTTCCAGATGATAATGAAGAGATATTGACATTAAACATAAAATACAGCAGCATACATTCTGAAGGAATTAAATATATAATGAATTATAAAAACTCGGAAACAGATAAAAACAAATTTATGGTTTTAGAAAAGACAAAATATTATATAAGGCCTATAAGTATAATAAATATTAATGCAGTTATAAATATATTTTTTGCAGAATAATTATATTTATTAATATAAAAAACAAGAGTAAAATTTTAAATATACTTTAGATTTTATATAATTTTTTATTTATGCACAAATTCTTTTATCTTTTCTGCTGCTTCCTTCAATATGGGTATATCCTGAGTTAAAGCTATTCTGAAATAGTTTTCGCTTCCAAAGGCGATTCCTGGTACTACGGCAACGCCTGTTTCATCTAATAATCTCATAGCAAAGTCAAGCGAAGGTTCTTTTGAAATTTTTCCGTATCCTACAAATAAATAAAAAGCCCCTCTGGGTTCTATAACATCAAATCCTAAATCGGAAAGCTCCTTGCCTAAGAAGAAAGCCCTTTCTTTATAAATATCTCTGAAACTTTCTATTACAGGGTATTTCTCCATAGCATATTCGGCAATAGCGCAGGAAAGAGCAACCATACTTCCTACATTATTAAAACTTGCATTAAGCAGGCATTTTCTTACATATTCGGGGGATATGCTGTATCCTATTCTCCAGCCTGTCATAGAATGCGATTTTGAAAAACCGTTAAGAACTATAACTTTATCCTTTATGGAAGGATAAGAGGCAAATGATGTAAAAGGATAAAATGATATGGCAGAATATATTTCATCAGCTATTATAAATATATCCTTTTTTTCAAAATATTTAACAAGATCATCTGTTTCCTCTTTCTTAAGCATATATCCTGAAGGATTTCCGGGATTGCTGAAAAGTATCGCTTTAGTTTTATCAGTAATTACTTTATCTATTGCCTCAGGCTTTAATACCAAATGATCATCTCTTGTATCTAAAAATACAGGCTTGCCGTAAGAAAGCTTTACAGCCTGTTCATATGGAGAAAAAAACGGGGCAGGTATTATAACTTCATCATCAATATTTAATATGGTTCTAAATACGGAAGATATGCCTTCCATAGATCCTATATGCATAGTAACATTATCGGCTTTTATATCTGAATTATAGTATTTGTTATAATGATTGGCTACCAATGTTCTGGTATATTCGCCTCCTCCAGAATGTGTATATCCTAATGTGTGGGTTTTAGCATATTCGCATGCATAATCAATTAATTCTTTCGGAGGTTTTAAATCAGGTTCTCCTATAGTAAGTATTATGGCATTTTCTTTTTTCTGTGCTTTTTCCGTAAGTTTCCTTATAAGAGAATAAGGTGCCTGAAGTATATTTTTATTAAGAGCAATCATAGTAATCCCCTATCAGTAAATATTATATATAATATTATTGTATATAATAATGTTATATTTTAACAAATATATTTTATTTGTCAATTTATATAATAAAAAAGTTTAAATTTAGAATATAAATTATATTATTTTAAGTTTTAAAAAAATAAATAATATATTTTAATATGCTGATAATTAAAATATATTTATATACCTGATGTTATTTATATACTCAAAATATTACGAATTTGAGTAAAAAATAAAAAGTGCAGACTAATTCTGCACTTTTTAATATGATTAATTATAAATTAAGTATTTTTAATTATTTTCTTAAATCATCTACCAATTTAGTTTTATCAGCAGTTTTTTCATCTTTATCTTTAATAACTTTAGCGGGATTTCCTGCTACAACTTGATTTTCAGCTACATCCTCTATAACAACAGCGCCTGCTCCAATAACAGCATTTTTACCGATATGAACTCCTTCTATAATAACAGCATTAGCACCTATAACAACATTATCCTCAACAATAACAGGTTTAGCGGAAGGCGGTTCAATTACTCCTGCAAGTACAGCGCCTGCTCCGATATGACAATTTTTTCCTACTATAGCGCGTCCTCCTAAAACGGCTCCCATATCTATCATAGTGTTATCCCCTATTTCGGCACCGATATTGATAATAGCTCCCATCATAATAACAGCATTATTGCCTATTTTTACCTTATCTCTTATAACGGCTCCCGGTTCTATTCTGGCATTAACATCAAAATAATCTAAAGTAGGAACTCCTGAATTTCTTCTGTCATTTTCCAAGTAATAATCATCTATAAATTTTTTATATTCATTTAATATATTTTTAATATCTTCATAATCCCCTATTATAAAATGCAATTCGCCTGAAGAAAAGACTTTAGCATTAGTTTTAATTTTAGGCAGATTTCCCTTTATATATATCTTTACAGGCGTTTTCTTTTTAGAATTTTTAATATATGCAATAATATCTTCAGATTTTTCCAACATATCCATTTCAATATCTCCTACAATTAATTTACATCAGTATAACTATTTGTTTTTTATCTCTGCATCTTCTTACTGTGATAAAACATCTTTCATTCTATAAAGACCAGGTTTTTTTCCTAATAAAAATTTAGCAGCTTTGATTGCTCCGTTAGCAAAAATTCTTCTGGAAGTAGAAGAGTGTCTTATTTCTACAATTTCATCATCTCCATAGAAAATAACACTGTGATCTCCTATAACAGAACCGCCCCTTAATGAATGTATTCCTATCTCTTTTTTATCTCTCACATGCAAACCGCTTCTTCCATTAACAAATGACATTTCATTATCTAAAGCATCATTAATTATATTATAAAGACTTTTAGCCGTACCGCTTGGAGAGTCAACCTTTCTATTATGATGAGTTTCAATAATTTCTATATCAAAATTTCTAAGCTGAGGAGCTAATTTAGCTAGAATTTCATTCATCAGATTAATACCTATACAAGTATTAGATGATAATACTATAGGCACATGACTGGAAGCTTCAATAATTTTAGTAAGCATTGTCTCATCATAACCTGTTGTACCTATAACCATAGGTATATTATTTTTTACGCCATAGTCTATCATATCTGAAAGTCTTGAAAAGTGAGAAAAATCTATAATCATATCCCCTTTTTCATTAGTAAAGTCATCAGCAAAGCCTGTAATTTCAAACTCGCCATCTTTTTCTATAACTTCTTTTAAGATTGAACTCATAACTCCTGTTCCATGTATTATTACTTTCATATTTTTACTCCATATTTTATTTTTTTAGTTTATATTTATCTATAATATTTTTTATATGCTCTTTATTTTCAGAACTCAAAGGTCCCAAAGGAGATCTGCATTCTCCTACATCAAACCCCATAATATTCATAGCTTCTTTTATAGGAGCGGGATTAGTTTCTATAAACATGGCTCTTATAAAATCCATATATTTAATTTGAGATTTAACAGCTTCATTTACATTCCCATTAAGAAAATTCATAACCATATCATGATTTTCTTTCGGAATAATATTACTTGTAACGGATATAACTCCTTTAGCACCTAAAGCCATCATAGGTGTTATTATGTCATCATTTCCTGAATATATATCCATATTAGGTGCTGTATTTGCAATATCAGCAACATAACTGATATCACCGCTTGCCTCTTTAATACCTTGAATATTTGAAATTTCAGATAATGTTTTAATAACATTAAGAGATAATTTCACACCCGTTCTTGAAGGAACACTATATACAATAACAGGACATTTAACACTGCCCGCAATTTTTTTATAATAATCAATAAGTCCGCTTTCATTTCCTTTATTATAATAAGGAGTCACTGCCATAACTATATCTGCGCCGTATTCATAAGATTTTCTGCTGAATTCTACAGCAGAAACCGTATTATTAGTCCCTGTACCTGCTATTACTAAAGTTCTTTTTCTTGTATGCTCTATGCAGAACTTAATAACATTCATTCTTTCTTCAGCTGTAAGAGTGGAGCTTTCCGCCGTGGTGCCTGCCGCTACTATGGCATCAGTTTTATTTGCTATTTGAAATTCTATTAACTCTTCCAGTTTTTCATAATTAACTTTATTGTCCTTTGTAAAAGGTGTTATTAAAGCTACACCTGATCCTTCAAATAACGGCATATTCATCTCCTATTATATATTGTATTTTATTTTTTTCCATAGCAAAAATAAAAAATAATTATTTCAGTTTATCTTTATTTTTATATGTATTATAAACATTTAATACTTGTATTTTCACACCTATATTAATTGCATTTTCATCTATATCAAATAAACCATTATGAATAGGTATATTTATATTTTCATTTGATACCCCTAAACTAAAAAAAGCCCCTTTTACTCTCTGAAGATAATAACTGAAATCTTCTGTTGTCATGTTAGGCTTCTCCTCAAAACAATTATCTTTACCCAAAAGATACTCTCCTGTATCCTTTATTATATTTACAGCATCATCATGATTAATCAAAGCAGGATAAGAAGGAATATTAATAAACTCGGCATCGGCAGAAAAGCTGTCAGCAGTATTTACAACAATATTTTTTATCTTATTTAATCTGATATTTCTTGCATCATCATCGCATAGCATTCTGATAATGCCTTCCATTTTTACATTATCCGATACTATATTATTTGCCTTTCCTCCGTTTATAGTACCTATATGAATCCTCATACTGCCGTCTGTAAATGCGGAAGTAAAACTATGAAGCTGAGTTATAATATGAGATGCAATTATTATAGCATCTGCACCATTATAAGATTTAGCGCCATGAGCCGATTTGCCATGAATATGAATTTCAAACATATTCGAACCTGCATACATTGCTCCATATGATATGCTTATCTGTCCCATTTTTATTTCAGGGCGTACATGAAGACCGTAAATAATATCAACATTATCCAATGCCCCCTCATTTATCATAGGAAGTGCTCCTCCTGTAGTTTCTTCGGCAGGCTGATATATTAACCTTATATTGCATGGAGGCTGTATCTGTGAAAAATATTTTGCTATGCCTGTAAGTATTGCACTATGCACATCATGTCCGCAGGAATGACATTTGCCTTTATTCTTTGAAGAGTATGAACAGTTTTTTTTATCTTCCATAGGCAAAGCGTCCATATCTGCTCTGAAAGCTATGGTAAAATTTTTATCTTTACCTTCTATATCTGCTATTATTCCTGTTTTTGCAATTTCTGTCTTATGCTTAATATTAAGAGATTCCAATATTGAAGAAATTTTTTTTGATGTTCTAAACTCTTCAAAACCAAGTTCAGGATTAGCATGCAAATCTCTTCTCAAATCAATTAAAAATTCTTTCATAGATAAGAACAAACTATCTGATATTATATCGCTTTGCATTATTCAACACCTCAATAATTAAAAATCAAAATATTTATTAATGAATAAGAATTTATTTTATATAGAATATTGCTTATCAGATTTTAATAAACTGCATTTTAAAGATTTATAGAATTTAGAAAAATTATATTGGGCGTCTGACAAAATATGCATTCTAAACTCCTTAAAATCATTTACAGCATCGTTATATGTAATAATATAGTAAAAGTCAAGAAAAAGAGTATTATTTTTTATTATTATTTTCAATAACATATATAGAATCAGCGATATCGGTAATTCTCACGCCGAAACTTTCATCTATTACAACAACTTCACCTTTAGCTATTAATTTACCATTAACAAATAAATCAATAGGGTCCCCCGCCAATCTCTGAAGCTCTATTATTGAACCCTCTCCAAGACCTAATATATCTTTAATGCTTAATTTAGCCCTTCCAAGCTCAACAGTAACATTAATAGAAACATCCATAAGAAGACTTATATTGCCTTCGGATATTTTTGAAACATCTTCTTTTTTATCGCTCATTATTATATTTTAAGCAACCTCATAATTCTATATACTTTAATAGTATATATGTTTGTAAAATAATTTTCAATAAAATAATATAACTTTTATAAATAAAAAAGCGGAGAATAATATCTCAGCTTTTTTATTTATAAATTAATTATTTTAATTTATTATCTAGGTTTATTAGTAAGTCTTTCCATAGGATTAATAATATCAGTAACACGCACGCCGAAGTTTTCATCTATTACCACAACCTCGCCTTTAGCTATTAATTTACCATTAACAAGCAAATCAACAGGTTCTCCCGCTAATTTCTGAAGCTCTATTATTGAACCTTCTCCAAGACCTAATATATCTCTTATGGTCATAGTAGCCCTTCCAAGCTCTACGGTCATATTCATAGTAACATCCATAAGAAGACCTATATTGCCAGTTCCCTGTACATCAGAAGCAGGCATCAAAGAGTTAAACTCGGCATGCTGTACTCCTAACTGCGGAGAAGAATCAAATGCCTGATTATCTAAAAGCCCTGACATAGAATTATCTGCCTGAGAATTATTAGACGCATTTCCTGCAGAAGAAGAGCCTAACAGACTTTGCAATAATGGAAGTTCTAAAGCAAATACATAAGGAGCATTTTCCACTTCCCCTTCAATAGTTAAAGAACCGCTTACTATGGCTAAAGGTCCCTGTATATTAATGCCGAAAGCATCTTCAAATATAGATGTTTCTATAGGGGAATTAGTAAAATTACCCCCAAACCTTGAAGATAATGCGCTGTCGGAAACTCCTACCATTTGCGAGAAAGCTTCTTTTAATACCTGAGAAACCATATCATTTAAAGCCTCTTCCTTCTGCCCCATCATAAGTGAAGCAACTATTAAAGCCTCGTTTTCTCCCATAAAATAATAAACATTTCCCGTAATAGAACCAGTATACCCTACTTTAGCCTCTATCATTTTTCCTGACAGCATTTGATGCAGATTATTAACATCGCCTACTGTGGTGGTAATATTAGTGATAGTTACAGTCTTAGTAGAGATAGAAGACAGCGAGAAAGCCTGATTTTCAGCTATCATCTTAGCGGCTTCATTAAAAAGCTGCTTATCTATATTACCCCCTCCGTTACCAGATGTTTTAGCGGCGCCATTGTCGCCTCCGAAAGCTTCATCAGTACCTTTAAGCAAAGCTTCTATTTCATCTTGAGATAATGCACCGTCACTCATCATAATATTAATCCTCCTCTTTTAATAAATCATCTTCGGTTATATCAGACCCTCCGTCCATAACACCCGTAAGCTGTACAGCCATTCTGCTGCCCGATATACCCGGACGGCATAAAAATTTCTTTCTATTTCCTATCTTAAATATAACAGGATCCGTAATCTTAGTATCTGTAAACTTAACAACATCACCTTTCTGAAGATTCAGAATGTCTGACAGCGGCAATTGCATAGATCCAAGTTCCGCCGAAGTTTCAACATATATATTTTGTAATTTTTCTTTAATAATTTTTAAATTTTCGCTGGTGCTTCCTCTTCTAATAGATGCATACCAATATTGAGCAGAGAATTTAGAAAGTATAGGCTCAATAGTAATATACGGTATACAAAAGTTCATCATACCTTCAACATCAGCTACCTTAGTTTCTAAAGTAATAAGCACAACCATATCATTAGGACTTACCATCTGCGCAAATTGAGGGTTAGTTTCTATGGAACCTAAACGAGGTCGTAAGTCTATTACCTGAGACCAAGCTTCCCTTAAATTTCCTAATATTCTTACTATAATACCTTCCATAACTGATAACTCAATATCCGTAAGTTCTCTGTTTAAGTTCTTAGGACTTTCACCCGGACCTCCGAATAATCTGTCAATAATAGTAAAAGTGATAGAAGGATCAATTTCTAATATGGAGCTTCCCTTTAAAGGATCCATACTGACAATAGCCAAAGTAGAAGGATTGCTAACACTTCTTATAAACTCTTCATAAGTAAGCTGATCTACACTTGCTACATGAATACCTACCAATGTCCTTAACTGCGCTGATAATGAAGTTGTGGTAACGCGTGCGAAGTTTTCATGCATCATCTGAAGCGTTCTAATTTGGTCTTTAGAAAACTTATCAGGACGCTTAAAGTCATATATTTTTATCTTTCTATGCTCTACTTCTACATGTTTAGTATCAATATTATCTAAACTTTCACCTGAAGATATAGCGCTAAGCAATGCATCTATTTCGCTTTGTGACAATACTTCTGTCATACAAGTATCCTTTTTTCCGTTATTGTAATTAGCTTAATAAGAAGTTATCAAATAATATGCCGTCTATTTGACCATTTCTAAGCATGCTATTAATTTCGCGTTTAATATCAGCTTTTAATTGTTCTCTGCCTTCATTAGTCCTTAACTGATCATAAGTATAAGAACTAAGTATCATAGCAATTCTATCTCTTATCATATAAAATCTTTCAGGAAGTTCTACCGCAAGCTGTTTTGTATTGGTAGTATAGGTTAATATAATGCTTACTTTAACATATCTAGCCACATCTATATCAGCTGTATTTACATTAAACTCAGGATCTATACGATATATTGACGGAGGCGGCTGTTTTACCATATCATCAACTACTCCGCCTTGTACTCCTGATGCTCTTCCAACACTTTTAGAAACAAAAAATGCTATAATTCCAGATATTAAAGCCACAACTAAAATGGCAGCAATCCCCATAAGTATTTTAACAATCATAGGGCTTAAACCAAATTTTTTCTTTGGTGCGGCTTCGGCTTGTTCCTCTTCCTCTTCTTCGCCTTCTTCCAAGTCTAAGTTTTCTTCGTCTGCCATATAATTTCCTCACTTAAAATAATATGTTTATTTTTCGATTATATAACAGTAAAATAAAATTATCAACTTTTATGTTAACTTTAACTTTTTTACTGTCCTTGTATATAATATCGGTAAACTGAAAAAACACTTAACATATTTTTTGCAAAAGTAAAAAATAATTATATTGATTTTTTTCATCTTAATCGTTATAATTTAAAAACCGATTAAATTATAATAAAATAAAGCAATTATTAAAAATATCAAAGGAGTATAAAATGAGAGTATTACTGAAAGCCGAAGAATACGAAAAAGTTCTTCCCAGATTAGCTGCCGAAATAATAGAAAAAGAGAATATGGATAAATTAGCTATTGTAGGTATAAGAAGAAGGGGAGATTTTTTGGCAATAAGATTAAAAAAACTTTTAGAAGAAAAAATAAAAAAAGATATCCCTATAGGAGCTATAGATATTAATCTTTACAGAGACGATTTATCATCGCTTTCTGAGTTTCCTGAGATTAAAGAAACCGATATACCTTTTGATATTATAGATAAAACAATACTCCTTGTTGATGATGTGCTTTATACAGGAAGAACTATAAGAGCGGCTCTTAATGCTTTATTTGATTACGGAAGACCAAACAGAGTATCGCTTTTAGTATTGGTAGACAGATTCGGAAGAGAGCTTCCGATATCCGCTAATTATACAGGTATTGCTCTTAATGTACCTCAGGATCAATATGTATCGGTAAGGGTAAAAGAGTTAGAGGGTGAAGATTTAGTTTTATTAAAAGATAAGTAATTAAATAAAATTTTAATAAATAAAGGGACTTTCATAAAGCCCCTTTTATTTTTAATCATTAAATTTTCTAAATAAAGACGAATACATATCATAAAATTCCGTTTTTGAGAAATCGTTTAAATCTTCAGGAGACATTTTTTCAACAATATTTTTGAAATATCCGAATAATTTTTTAAATTTATTAATTTCATTTTCTGATAATAAAATATCCTGCTTTGAACTGTACTCGCTCAAATTCTCGCTGGCCTCTTCCGATTCAAATAATTTTATAGCATAATCCAAATCCGACTGAGTAATTTCTCCGTCAAAATCATCATCATCTCTTGATTTATGATTTTCATCTTCCATTAGTATAGGTCCGTTATCATCTCCTAAACTAAACTCCTCTTCAATTTCTACAGCGCTGTCCAAATTTTCTTTTTCAATAGTTTCTAATTCTTTTTCTTCAGACATATTAGTCTCCTTCTTAAAAAGCTCGTCCATAGAATCGAAATTTTCCACAGATTTAGCCTTAATATTCTCTTCCCAATTCGGATTATCGTCTATACGAATAAGTTCCGCTCCCTCTTCTTCATCGCCTTTAATAATATTCTCAAGCATATTCAAATCCGAATCTTTTATTTCATCTAATTGAACATTATTTATATATACCAGATCTTCTAATTCTTCTTCATTTACTTTATCTTCAAATTTATTAAGATAATATTTATATTTGTCTTTATCTTCTTCTGTTAAATCTTCCTCATTATTGATAATTTCTTCTTCTTTAATTTCTTTATCTTCCGATGATGCAGACTCTTCTTCAATTATTT
>NZ_CAJUPR010000019.1 GCF_910588665.1 uncultured Brachyspira sp.
TTTAAAAAATACTGATTAAAAAAATATGACTATTATACAATAGTTGACAATTTTATTATTTATAAATATGATTATATAAATTAAAATATAAATAATATCCCTGATTAAATGAGGAGCGTATAAAAAAATATGGCTAAAACTATTAAATGCAAATCATGCAAAACTGTGAATGATAAATATGCTAAAAAATGCCGTTCTTGCGGTACATTGCTTTATCCTGAAATTTCATATAAGAATGCAGCTATTATTACGGTTATACTGGATGCGGTATTTGCCCTTATTTATTTATTTGGAATATATCTTTTTATAATTAATGCCAATAATAATGAAACTCCGAAATATATTAATTTACTTCCGACGCCGAATAGTATTTTTTATTTTGTAATAATAATATTATTTTTGGTATTTGCTGCAATCAAAATACTTTATATATTAAATGTATTCATATTAAAAAAAGACATTATATTTTCAATAAGAAGAATCAGCATGTTTATTGAAGCTGTTATAATGTTTCCTATACAGACTATACTTGCATTATATTTTTACGGACCTGCCACAAATCAGGATAAAATGAATAAGAAAACGGATTAATATATGTCTTTAACTATATTAAAAAGTATAAAAAGTGCATATAAATTTATCAATGAAAACAAAAATAGCTCTATAGCATTAATACCTACAATGGGAGCTTTGAATGACGGAGATATATCATTAATAAAAAAATCAAAAAAAGAATGCTCTATTATAGTTGTAAGCATATTTATTAATCCTCTTCAATTTACAAAAGCTGAAGATATAGAAAGATACCCTATAAACTTAAATAAAGATAAGCAAATTTTAGATAAGCTTAATATAGATGCTTTATTTCTACCTTCTGTTGAAGAGATGATTCCAGATGACTATGCCGCTTATATTATTATGGATAATATATATAATAAATACTATGGAATTTCAAAACCTATATATTATAAAGGCGTAGCTACAATAATGTCTAAGCTTTTTAATATAATCTCTCCCACTCATGTATATTTTACAGAATATGATTATCAGAAAATATTTATAATAAAAAAGATGATAAAAGATCTTGGATATAATATAAATGTAAAAACAATTCCTATTGTAAGAGATGAAAATATGCTGGCTTTAAGCGGCTCCAATTATTTATTAAATGAAAGAGAAAAAAAAGAAGCAGGCATCATATATAAATTATTAAAAGAAGCAAGAGAAGAGTTTAAAAAAGGCGGTACAAAATCATCATATTTAATAGATATTATAAAAAATAATTTGCATTCTCATAAAATGCTTAAATTAGAATATGTTTATATCATAGATAAAAAAAGTTTAATCAGTGTTGAAACAGCAACTAATAATTCTATTATACTTATATCATGCTACTGCGGATACACAAGATTGTTAGATAATATTTCTTTAAAATGATTATTAAATATATATGCTGAAATTTTTTAGGATATAAAACTTAAGTGCGGAATCTTAATAAAAAAAATGAAAAGATTATAAAAAATTCTGTTTCTTCAGTAATTATAATACTTTCTTTAATTTATATTATAAAAACTTCCTCTTTGAAAGAAAGAAGAAATTTATTTATTGATAAGATATCTGTAATAAGTATGATAGAAAACAGCAAAACATCTATTATATATGATTATATAATAGACAGATGTACGGTGTATGTTTACGGTGATTATATAAATAGAGAAGATAAAAAATATATAAACACATATTTGCCAAGTGTTAAATATATCGGAGCTTTTAAATTTACGCTTTACTCTTATTTTTTTAAAAATAATATTATGTTCTATACCTGCGATGACATATTAATTAATAAATTAAAATCAAATAATATAAAATACTGCAAAGTAGTTTTAAGTATAGATGATATAAAAACGGAAGAATATTTACAATTAAGAGATAATGATAATATTAAACTTTTTCTGTCATTTACAAATAAAGAAGTTTATAAAATAGATTCCAATTATAATAAAAACTTATCAAAATATTTAATTAATCTTAATAAAGATTTAATAACTGTAATAGATGGCGACACTATAAAGTACAATAAAATATATTACAGATTTATAGGGCTTGATGCTCCCGAATTAAAGCAGAATTACGGAACTAATGTTAAGAACTATGTTATAAAGAAAATTAATAATGCCTCAAAAGTAAGTATGCTTGTATCTTCATACGATATTTTCGGACGCATTTTATGTCATATATTTATTGATGATATACCTTTGGCTTATTCTATGATGAAAGATAAGCAGGCAAAAGAAACTATTATGAAATACGGAGATAACGGATTTACAGACATAGCAAGCAATATAGTTTATTTATCAAAATTTCAAGGCAGACGCCCTTTTACAGACCCTGCAAAATTCAGAAGCGAAAACAGATAATTTATTGTTTTCATAAAATATACTTAAAAAGTATTACTGTATATAATACATAAGTATTTGATATGTATATATAAACTCTTATAATAATACAAAATTAAATAAAGAGGTTTGTTTATGACAAAGATATGCAGACAAATAAGAAATTACAGTTTTATATTATTATATTTCGCAAGTACTGTTATGTCTCAAAATATTCTGCAATGGGATAAAACTTTTCCGAAAAGCGATAAAGTTGATGTGATAAAAGTTTCTTTTTACAATAGACTTGGTATTAATATAGTAGCTGATCTGTATACTCCTAAAGATATGCAGAAAAATATAAAATTTGAGGCTTTAGTAATAGGCAGTCCTTACGGAGCGGTTAAAGAACAGGCGGGCGGAGTTTATGCTCAGAATATGGCTGAAAGAGGATTTGTAAGCTTAGCATTTGATGCTTCTTATAACGGAGAAAGCGGGGGCTCTCCTCATTTTACTGCTTCTCCTGAAGCTTTTACAGAAGATTTCAGTGCGGCAGTAGATTTTTTGGGAAGTTTGGATTATGTTGATAAAAATAAAATAGGAGCTATAGGTATCTGCGGAAGCGGGAGTTTTGTATTAAGCGCCTCTCAAATAGATATGAGAATAAAGGCTATAGCCACAGCAAGCATGTATGACATGGGACAGGCGGCAAGGCATGGATTAAATAATTCTGTTAGCGATGAAGATAGAAAAAAACTTTTAAATTGGGTTTCTATGCAGAGATGGATTGAGTATGAAGGAGGAGAAAAATTATATGCAATAGGTACTCCTGAAAAGATAGACGAAAATTCCGACGAAGTATCAAAAGAATTTTACAGTTATTACAGAAGTGAAAGAGGCTATCATCCGCGCTCAACAACATCTATGTCTCTTATAAGCATGATAAGTTTAATGAATTATTATCCTTTAGAGCAAATAAGTTTTATATCTCCAAGACCTATTTTATTTATAGCAGGAGAAAAAGCCCATTCAAGATATTTCAGCGAAAATGCTTATAGTAAAGCGGCGGAACCTAAAGAATTAGTTATAGTAAAGGACGCTTTGCATATAGATTTATATGATAAAACTGATATAATACCTTTTGATAAATTAGAAAATTTTTTTAAAGCTAACTTAAAATAAATAATAACTTATTTTATCAGAAGTAATTATAATAAAAAGGAGTTTAACTTTTAAAAAGCTGAACTCCTTTATTTATATCATATTGAGTTTATAAATTTAAACCTTATTCAAATAATGAGTTACACTCATAGCAGCAACAGCACCTTCTCCTACGGCATTAGCAACCTGACGGACTGGTTTTAATATAGAATCTCCGCAGGCAAATACTCCTTCTATATTTGTTTCCATTGTTGCCATATCTGCAACTATATGTCCTGTTTCTTTTAACTCTAATCCTGTGTCTTTTAAGAAATGTGTTGCTGGCTCCTGACCTACAAATACAAATACCCCATCTACAGGCTTATCATGTACAGAACCGTCCAATACATTTTTTATTTTTATGCTATTGACTTTACCGTCTCCGCATATCTCATCTATTACAGAGTCAAGCACATATTCAACTTTTCCGGTATCGGTTAAATGCTTAACATTTATAGGCTCGGCTCTGAACTCTTTTCTTCTATGAACTAAATATATTTTATTTACAAATCTTGTAAGAAAATAAGCCTCATCAAAAGCACTGTTTCCTCCTCCTACTACAGCAACAGATTTATTTCTATAAAAAGCACCGTCGCATGTAGCGCAGTAAGAAACGCCTTTTCCTGAAAAAGTTTCTTCTCCTTTAGCCCCTAATTTTTTAGAGAAACCGCCCATAGCAAATATTATTGTTTTTGCTTCATAAGTTTTACCGTCAGCTGTAATAACTTTTTTTATTTTTTCTTTAATATTTTCCACTTTTATAACTTCATCATAAACTATTTCGTTTTTAGAAAATTTTTCGGCATGCTGCTGCATTTTAGCTGCAAGCTCAAAAGAACTTATATCCTCAGGAAAACCCAGATAATTTTCAACGGTATCTGTACTCATCATCTGACCGCCTATGCCTTTTTTCTCTATTAGAATAGAATTAGTTAATGCTCTTCCTAAATAAAGCATAGCCGAAAGACCGGCAGGACCGCCTCCTATTATAATGCTATCATATACGGACATATAAAACACTCCTTTTATTATTTATATGGTATCTATTTTAAATAGTAAAGTTATACTATAAAAACATTCGTTATCTGAAATGTTTTTTAACATAAGTTATTATTTCGCTGGCATTTGCAATTTCTCTTGAAGAGTTTCCAACTCTTATATAAAATTTTTCTTCTTTAGCGCCCTGCTTGTTTGTAATTCTGGTATATACAGGTTCTCTTCCTTTCCTTATATAAACTATGCATACATCTTTTTCATCTTCTACCACAAAATCAATTCTAATTCCTTCAGCGGAAAAAGCGTTTCCGTAATAATGTTCTATAAGAGTTCTTAAATGAAGCTCAAAAAAATCCTGATTTGCCTGCTTTAAAGTTGAATAATCATTTTCAAGTCCTAATACTTCCCCGTCATTAGATATGCCTATGAAAAGCCTCCCTCCTTCCGTATTGCTGAATGCTGCAATAGATTTCATAATAACTTCTTCCAAAGCTTTATTTATTTTTTCTGTATTACTGTCATATCTTAATGTGGATTTAAACTCTACATTAGTATTTTCACCTTCCTCAATTATTTTCTTTATATTCATATGATTTATTTTTAAATCTTCAATGATTCTTATATAATGTATGGCAAGCATAATTATAATTACTATTGTAATAATTATAAATAAAACTAAAAAAAGTATTAAAGGCACTTGTATTTTACTGATAAGAGATTTCTCTGGTATAATAATTCCTATTTCTATATTATTATCAGCAATAGAGAAAATTCCTTTATATCCCCAATAGTTATTATCTTTATATGAAACCTTTATCATATCTTCATTAGTTGCATTAAATTCTTTAGTCATAATATCTGATATTGCAGCGTAATCTAAATTATTGTTTGTAGATGAATATGATATGGGAAAAGTTATTTTGCTGCTGCCTGTTACAAGATATGCGTATATATTATCAATATTTTTAAGTTCAACATCATTAAAGTTTACATTAAATTGAGAAATATATTCAAAAGTTATATTTTCATTTGCTATATATATTAAATTTATATAGGCATGTCCGTTTTGCACATAGAAAGAATCTATACTTAATTGCTCAAAAGCAGCCGAAGAGTATTGATTATTATGATTATTAGTTACAATATGCCCTACAACTTTATATCCGTTGCTTTCTTTAGTTATTGACATATAATTATTTCCAACCTGCATAGCTGCTTTTTCTATAAAAGTATGCTTTGGAAAAAAATTAGTTATTAAGATTTTATACGCTTCAGGCGCTTGATTAACTATATCAAATATAGGCGTCATCTGCATAGAAAAATAATATGTTGGATAGAATATTTTAGAATACTCTTCCACTACCGAAGTTTTTACATCTTGAAAAAGAGATTTAAAAATAAATTTAATAGGTATGGGGCTTCTAATCTGCATATAAACTAAAATGATTATAGATAAAAACAAAATTGAAATAACAGCATCTTTTAATATTCTATTTTTCAGCTCGGATTTAGAAAAAAACCTGCCAGATATAATCTTCATACCATATCCATTAATACCTATTGTTTTATCATATATGTAAAAGTAATAATAACATATATAATATTATTATCAACCTATTAATAATTTTAAATATAAAAATTATTAATAGGTTGATAATATATTGCTTATATATTAATCAATCTTAAAAAATCTAATTTTCTTTCACTTTGTTCATTATCTCCGCCTTCATGTCCGTTAAATGCATAAACATTAATAGATTTTTCGCCTGCATAATTATTGTAGGCGGCAAATACTGTGGAAGGCGGGCATAAAATATCCATAAGTCCTACAGAAAATAAAGCCTTAGTTTCAGCTCTTTTTGCAAATAAAGCCCCGTCAAAATAAGATAAAGTTTCAAAAACTTTCTTCTCATGCATTCTATTTGTTTTGCAGAATCTGGCTATTTCATTATAAGGCAGAGTGTCTGTAATAGTGCATGCTCTTTTATAATCACATAAGAATGGAACATCTATCATAGCGGCTTCAATTTTTTGATTAACGGCAGATGAAAGCCCTGATACAGCAAGTGATATTCCGCCTCCCTGACTGGTGCCGTTCAATGCAATTTTTCCTGTAAGTTCATGTTCTTTAGCCGCTTCAATAGATTTAACAGCATCTACAAAAACTCTTTTATAATAGTAATCTTTTTTATCTAATATACCCATAGTAAGAAAGCCGTCGGCATGCGGAGATGATCCTACAGGATCTGGGGTTATTGCCCCGTTTCCTCCTTCCGCCCCCTGTCCTCTTATTTCCATTACAAATATGCTGTATCCTGCTGACGGAAAAAGCAGATGTTTATTCGGGTAGTCTCTTCCTCCGCCGTATCCCGGATAATGCATTATGCATGGCAGTTTTTCATTATTTTCTTTTGCATATTTAGGAGCTATATACCAGCCGTTTATAATATGCTTTGAATATCCTTTGAAGCTCACCGACCATACATCAAAAAGTTTCAGATGAGTGTCTATCAAAGTATATTCTGCATCCGTTTTATGATTATTTTCATTTAAAGTATTAATCCAGAATTCGTCAAAGTCTTCAGGCTCTTCGGAAACTCCTTTATATTTATACAATTCTTCCAAACTTAAATCAAAAAAAGCCATATAAGGCGCTCCTTTTATGCATTATTATTAATTATATTCTGAAGTATAATATACATTATATTTTTTTCAATATTATATATATTAATAACAGCATTCTAAAATATAATTTTTAATTATTCAAAATAACTTTATATCAGAAATTTTCATTAGTGGCAATATATAATTCTCCTTCAGAGTTTACAATATAAGCTTCCTTATAATTAAAAGCTTTATTTGTAAAAAAGTCGGTGCCTAGTAAAAATGCCTCAGTTGATAAAGCGTCGGCTTCTTCCGCATTAGTATGAACTATGGTGGCAGATATGCTGCTGTATGCAGGATAACCTATCTCAGCATCTATTATATGATGATAATTAATTCCATTCTCTGTGAAATATCTTTCATAATCTCCGCTTGTAACTATGGAGCTGTTTGTAACTTCCAGCAAAGCTAAATATCCGTTGGCATCATTTCTAGGATTTCTTATTGCAATAACCCAAGGTTTTCCTCTGCTGTTAAGTCCTTTAGCATAGGTATCGCCGCCGTAATCTATTAAATAATTTTTTATTTTATATTCTTCAAATACCGATTTTAATTTTTCTATTATATATCCTTTTCCATAAGATCCGAAATCAAATGTTAATGGTATTGATAATTTTAATATTTTATTATCATTATTTGTTATTATTGAAAGAGAGGAATAATCTATATTTGACAGAGCTTTATCTATTTCTGTTTTTGAAGGAACTTTCTGATTTTCTTTTACGCCGAATCCCCAAAGCTCTATTAAAGGTCTTACGCTTATATCAAATGACGGATTTAATTGAGAATATTTCAAGCCTGTTTCAAATATATGCGATATTTCATCAGATATTTCTATTTCGTATTTTCCTGATATGCTTTCTTTATTTATTAAAGATATCTCACTTTTAGGATTATACGGATTTAATATATTATCTATTCTGTTTATTTCATTTGTGATGCTTTTTAGTATATTATCCATAGTTTTGTCTGATGTCTGCGCCGTTATATTAAGTATAGTATCGCTTATCATAACAGTTGAAGTTATATATTTTTCTCTGCTTCTGTAAAATAAAATTGCCGTTATTAATGCTGCAGCTATTATCAGTATGGAAATATAAATATTCTTTTTCATCATTTTAATCTCTTTGATATTAAATTATAGATATTTATTTTAAACCGTTTATAAAAAATAATAGTAAAAGTAAAAAATATTTACTTATTATTAATATTATAATATATAAAAAATATGTATGATAAGTATTATAATACTGATAAACTTTAGGTATTTTGTAAAAAAATGTAAAATAATCGTAAATTCTATTGACATTGATATTTTTTTCTGATATACTTATGATTGTAAAGATAATTTACAATAAGTTGTTTAAGTAAAAAGAAAATTAAGGAGATTTATTATGATAAAAAAATTATTTGCTTTGTTAGTATCTTTGACAGTTATTTCAACATCAAGTCTGTTTGCCGATTGGATAGTTCCAGTTTCAGCATTACCTCAGAAAGCAAGGACTTTTATAAAAAGAGTTTACCCTAATGCGCAGATATGGAAAGTTGAAAGAGACGGAAGAAAATTTGAAGTTGATTTGTCAAACGGAGCTTCTATAGACTTTTTGCTTAATGGAAACTGGCTTAATATAGACGGAGAATATAACGGAGTGCCTTTAAGTGTTTTGCCTCAGGCTGTTGCCAATACGGTTAGAAGAACTTATCCTCAAGCCATAATGATAGATGTAGAAAAGGAATGGGGCAATTATAAGATAAAATTAAATAATATGATGGAGCTTTATATAGCGGCTAGCGGTCAGATAATTGGCCAGAAATGGGACGATTAAATATACATAGATTTAGAGATGCGGTTTTTTACTGAAACTGCATCTCTTTTTATACATATTTAAATATTATTAATACACTATCTCCGTAAATTCTTATATCATATTTCATTATACAAGATACAGCATCATTAATATTTTTTATAAAACCTCTGTAATGATTTAATCCTAATTCTGCGGCTAGAATACCGTCTTTATTCAATATGTTTCTTTTTAATATATAATTTAAGGCATCATAATATATTTTTGAATGATAAGGAGGATCCAAATATATAATGTCAAATTTATCATTTGTTTTTTTTAAGTAGTCGCAGGCAGATATTCTTTTTATTTTATATAATGAATTATCATCTGCGAATATTTCTTTTGCATTTATAAATATAGTTTTTACAGCTTCTCTGTCTATTTCTATCATAGTGGCATGTTTTGCATTTCTGCTTAAAGCTTCAAAAGCAATAGCCCCGCTTCCCGAGCAAAGATCCAAAATAGTTTTATTTTCAATATCCAATACATTAAAGAAAGCCTCTCTAACCTTACTTTGAGTTGGCCTGAAATTTCTTTTAGGAGTTATGATTTTTCTTCCTTTTTTACTTCCAGATATAATATGCATAGTTACGCCGATAAATATACTCTATTTATAAAGAACTCTTATCTGAGCAAATGCGCAGCTTACATTTAAATAAAGTATTTTATCAGAGTTTCCCATAACAAAATTAGTTTCTCCGAAACTTACGCTGTCGCCTGTAGGCAGAGAAACGCTTCCGAATGCACTTGCGACTTTTATATGTACCCGTATTTTATCATCTATTAGAATAACTGTATCTGAAAAAACGGTATTTACATCTATAGTTCTATTTCTGTATATTTCTAAATTTGATAAGTCTATAGTTTCAGTTTTAAAATATATGCTGTATTTTGTTTTATGTATGCCGTCTCCGACATAGTATATTCCAAATATTATATAAACCCCTAAAAATATTATTATCATTCCTATAATCATTCTGAATATTGGAGTATATAATATAAAAGGCATATTAACATTAAAACAATATCTTATAAGTATATATATGCCCGAACATATAACAAATAATCCTAAAAGTATTTTAGATGTGTAAAAATTTCTTCCTATAACCATTGCGACTCCCCAAACTATCAAAAGAACCGAAACAATTATAGTAAATACGGGAGTATATGCTAATGCAGGAATATATATATGAAAAACATATTGAAGTAAGATATAAATACCTACTAATATTACAATACTTCCTATTAGAAATCTTGAAAAAACTAATTTCATAAAATATTCCTTAAAAGTTATATTTTATTATACTAACTTATAATAATAAAAAAACAAGACTATTTGCAATATTAAATATTTAAAAAATTTTTTACATATTTTGTCTGCTCAGTATTCTTGAGTAAAAAGGCATCATGCCCGTAATTGGATTCTATTTCATAAAATATAGTATCCATATTTGAATGCTGATATGCAGCTACTATTTCAGCAGACTGAGTGCTTGGATAAAGCCAATCAGATATAAAAGATATAACCATAACCTTTTCTAAACTAATATTTTTCTTAAGTTTAATTTTTTTTATTTCATCTTTAACATCAAATAAATCCATAGCCTTAGTAAGATATAAAAAGCTATTAGCGTCAAATCTGGCAGTAAACTTCTCCCCATTATAATGCAGATAATCTTCAACTTCGAAAGAAGGAGTAAAATATTTCAGAGATTTTTTCTTTTTTCTTCCGAATTTTTTTCTCATATATTCTTCACTCATATATGTAATATGTCCGAGCATTCTTGCCAAAGCAAGACCTCTGTCAGGACTTGACATACCGTAATATTTTCCTCCATACCATTCAAGGTCTCCCATTATAGCCTGTCTTGATATTTCATTAAAAGCTATTTGTATCGGAGAATGACTCATAGAACTTGCTATTATAATCGCTTTTTGCATCATATTAGGATAAGAGGCAGTCCATTGCAAAGCCTGCATTCCTCCCATAGAGCCTCCAACAACACAATAAAGCTTTTTTATATTCAAATAATCCAAAAGTATTTTCTGAACATTTACTATATCTTTTATTGTAAAAGTAGGAAAATCTGTACCGTAATATAAATTACTTCCAAGTTTTTTTGATGAAGGACCTGTAGTTCCCGAACATCCGCCTAAAACATTAGAACATATTACAAAATATTTATCGGTGTCTATTGCTTTTTTCTTTCCTACAAAATTGCTCCACCAAGAAATAACATCGGCATCTCCTGTAAAAGCATGGCATACTAATACGGCATTATCTTTATTATTATTTAAATTTCCGTTTATTGTATAAGCTACTTTTAATTCATCTATGCTTTCTCCGTTTTCAAATTTGAATTTTTTATTATAATTAAAAAATTTTAATTTATTAGCTTCTTTAAGCATATTATCTTCTGTTATTTTTTCTTTATTTATACTTTTTTTTTTATTATATTTTTTTATATCCTTCATAAATAATCCTTAAATATATATGCATTATAAAATAGTCAGATATATTTTAATTAGCTTATTTTGTAAATAAATTATTTATTTGCTATTCTCAAAGCCTCATCTAAATAATATAATATATCATCAATATGTTCTATTCCTATAGAAAGTCTTATAAAATTTTTGCTTATTCCAGCTTTTATCAATTCTTCTTCAGATAATTGAGAGTGTGTTGTTGATGCAGGGTGCGCAACTAAACTTTTAACATCTCCAACATTAACCAGATGTGAAAATAATTTTATATTATCTATAAATTTTACAGCAGCTTCATATCCTCCTTTAATGCCGAATACAACCATTCCGCCGAATTTATCCTTCAAATATTTACTCGCCACTGCATAAGAAGGGTCATTTTTAAGTCCCGGATATCTTACCCATTCGGCTCTTGCATCTTTTTCTAAAAACTCAGCTACTTTCATAGCGTTAGAAGAATGCCTGTCCATTCTAACGGCAAGAGATTCCGCACCTTGAATGAATATCCATGAATTGTCGGGAGATAAGCAAGCACCCAAATTTCTAAGCGGCACCGTTCTCACTCTCAATGCAAATGCTATGTCTTTAAGTTCATCTGGCAGATCATAAGCCCATTTTATGCCATGATAATTTGAATCAGGTTTAGAAAACAGAGGAAATTTATCGCTTTGCCAATTAAAGGTTCCAGCATCTGTAATGCTTCCTCCAACAGCGCTTCCATGTCCTCCTATCCACTTTGTAAGAGAATTAATGACAATGTCTGCTCCATGCTTAATTGACTGCAAAAGATAAGGCGTTGTAAATGTGGCATCTACCACAAGAGGTATTCCTGCATTATGCGCTATTTTTGAAATTGCTTCAATATCTGTAAAATCCAGAGACGGATTGGAAATTGTTTCTATAAATATTAATTTAGTTTTATCTGTAATCGCTTTAGCAAAACTCTCAGGATTTTTAGAATCTGCAAATTTAGTATCAATTCCGAATTTAGGAAGTATTGCAGCAAATTGAGAATATGTTCCTCCATAAACATTGAATGCCGAAACTATTTCATCGCCTGCTTCGCATATTGTAATTATAGTATAGAATATAGCATTTGTACCAGAAGATACAGCAATAGAAGCTTTTCCTTCTTCCATAGCCGTAATTCTTTTTTCAAGAATATCTGCTGTAGGATCTCCAAGTCTTGTATATATGTAACCAAGCTCTTTTAAATCAAATAAATCTGCTGCATGTTTTGAATTTCTAAAAAGATATGAAGTTGTTTTGTATACAGGTATTCCTCTGCTTCCGAATGGATCTTCAAAATCCTGTCCTGCATGCGCCGCCAAAGTTTCAAATTTTAATTCTCTTGACATTATTAATTCTCCTTAAAAAATATTAAATATAAAAAAGCCGTCAAATTTAATTTGACGGCTGAAATTTCAAAATAAAAAATAAACTATATTATGAATCCGTCATTATAAAACATGTAAATTTGCATGGGGCAAAACATTTTATTTACAACTAAGGTTATCTTCATTTATGATTTCCTATAATAATTATTAATTATATATATTATATATAATTAATAATTATTGTCAATAGTAATTTAATTTTTACTTGTTTAAAAGCGCATGAATATCTTATATATATTTTTTAAGCGATAAACAAACAGGAGTAAAAAGATAATTGTTAATTTAAATTGAATCTATACTGTAAAGCTTCGGTTATATGTTCCGCTTCTATAATGTCTTTATCTTCCAAATCGGCTATTGTTCTTGATACTTTTAATATTTTATCATAACTTCTTACACTCATTGAAAATTTTTCCAACGCCATATTCAAAAGATTTTTAGCCCTATCATCTAATATGCAGAATTTCTGAGTTTCTTTTATTCCCATAGATGAGTTTGAAAATATTTTAATTCCGTTTTCTTTAAAACGCTTCTCTTGTTTTTTTCTTGCCGCCATTACTATTTTACGCATTGACTTTGAACTCTCTCCTTCAGTTTTTGATGAAATTTTAGCATAATCAACGGCACGCACTTCTATAGATATATCTATTCTGTCAAGTATGGGACCAGATAGTTTAGCTATATATCTTTTTCTTGAAATATCTGAGCATCTGCAAGTATGATGTTCATCGCCGTAATAACCGCATGGACATGGATTCATAGCTGCAATCAAAGTAAAATTTGCAGGAAAGGATATGCTTCCGTTTGCTCTGCTTATTGTCACGGTTTTTTCTTCCATAGGTTCTCTCAAAGTCTGAAGCGCAGAGCTTTGGAATTCTACAAACTCATCAAGAAATAATACTCCATTATGTGCTAAAGTAATTTCGCCAGCCTTTATATTTCTTCCGCCTCCTACAAGGCTTACATAAGACGAAGTATGATGCGGTATTCTGAAAGGACGGTTTTTCACTATAGGCATATTTTTGGACAAAAGTCCATAAGATGAATAAATTTTAGTAACTTCCAAAGCCTCTTCAAATGTTAATGGAGGAAGTATAGTAGGTATTCTTTTCGCTATTAAAGTTTTTCCGCATCCGGGAGAACCTATCATTATAAAATTATGCCCTCCAGCTGCTGCTATCATTGCCGCTCTTTTGGCATATTCCTGACCCTTTACATCTGAAAAGTCTATATTTTCATTTTCTTCGCTGTTAAAATTAAATTTGCCCTCAGATATTACAGGCGATTTTTTACCTTCAATAGCATCTATAGCATCTTTTAATGTTTTTACAGGATAAAGATTAAGACCTTCAATTATATTAGCTTCTTCCATATTATTAAACGGAATTATGGCATTTTTTATTCCTAATTCTTTTGCATTGAGGAGCATAGAAAATATGCCTTTTACTTCTCTTACGCTTCCGTCCAAAGCTAATTCTCCAAGTATTATAGTTTTATCCATAAAGTCTGAAAAAAATACCTGAGCGCTTGATGATAATATACCCAAAGCAAAAGCTAAATCATACATACTGCCAGTTTTTTTTAAATCCGCAGGCGCTAAATTTATAGTTATTCTTTTAGGAGGAAAAAATCTATCACTGTTATTAATTGCGGCTATTACTCTTTCTTTCGCCTCATTAACTGCTTGGTCCGGAAGTCCTACAACATCAAATTTAGGAAGTCCTTCTGAAATATTAACTTCTATTATAATAGGTATACCTTCTATACCGTAAAGAGCCTCTGAATATATTTTTGTATGCATATAAAACTCCTTTATTTTATATACATACGGTTAAACAAATTTTTTTATAATTATAAGCCTGTATATTATAAAAAATTAAATATTATATAAATAATTAAAATTG
>NZ_CAJUPR010000020.1 GCF_910588665.1 uncultured Brachyspira sp.
TTAATTTTGATGAATAAAGATGAATAAATCAGAAAATTTTTTATAAATATTATTAAGATGATAATAAAAAATACTGTTTGGCAGGTATATAAACTGTAATTTTTTAATTCTAATGATTTAAAAAAATTATAAAAAAAAGAAAAAAGTGCTAAACTAAATTAAACTTTATTCCGAGAAGTCCGAAAATTATTATATAGCAAAATGAGAGTTCAAGTATTCGGCGGTCTCGAACTCCCTATTTGCTTAGTTGATACCATATAATTTATAAGGATATTATATAGGCTTATCTATCCTTATATAATAGAATTTAATGGTATTTTGGCAACTTCATATAGTCTTTAAAGATTGTCGGAATACCTTAAATTCTCTTTAAATATTTTTTGCCAATTAGGCATGGATGCCTTTTTGAATAAATATCATGGAGGATGACGATGATCATCAATAATAATATCAGCGCTATAAATGCGCAGCGTACTTTAAAGTTCAGAAATGTGGATCTTTCCAAAGATATGGCTGCTCTTTCATCAGGATTAAGAATCAACAGAGCAGGAGACGATGCTTCAGGACTTGCCGTATCTGAAAAAATGCGTACTCAGATACGCGGTTTGCGTCAGGCTGAAAGAAATACTCAGGACGGTATATCTTTTATTCAGACTACCGAAGGATATCTTCAGGAGAGTCAAGATATTCTGCAGAGAATCCGCGAATTATCAGTACAATCTGCCAACGGTATTTATACAGATGCCGACAGAATGCTTATTCAGGTTGAAGTTTCTCAGTTGGTTGATGAGGTTAATCGTATTGCAAGCCAAGCTCAGTTCAATACTCTTAATATGCTTACAGGAAGATTTGCAAATCCTAATGAAGGCGGAGCTCCCGTTGCTTCTATGTGGTTTCATATGGGTGCAAACATGGACGAAAGAAGAAGAGTTTATATAGGAACTATGACTGCAGCCGCTTTAGGTTTGCAGACTGCTGACGGCGTAGGCTTATCTATCTCTTCAATAGATAAAGCCAATACTGCTATAGGATTAGTTGATGAAGCTTTAATTAAAGTTTCTAAACAGAGATCCAACTTAGGCGCTTATCAAAACAGATTGGAGCTTACAGCTCAAGGCTTGATGATTGCTTATGAGAATACAGCAGCTTCCGAAAGCAGAATAAGAGATACCGATATGGCTGAAGCTTCTGTTAAATTTGCTAAAGATCAAATCTTAAGTCAGGCTAATTTAGCTATGCTTGCACAGGCTAACACTATGGGACAAGGCGCTTTGCGTTTGATTCAGTAATTTAAGTTCTGATAAAAAATAGCAGGTTTTGTTAATTTTAATGAAGCCTGCTATTTTTTATGTATTATTTTTTAAACTCTGAAGTCTTTATATAAAAAGTTACCGTTTTTATTTTATTAATATTATATATTTTACTTTAATTATGTTTTTAATAATATTGAAAAAAATATCAGTTATACTATACTAATATTTCATACTTTTAATAATATATTAATTAAGGATTTTTTTATGACAGTTCAGGAAGAATATTTTCAAAATTTAACAAAAATGTTAAAAGAAAAATTTGTTAGAAAAGGATTTGCATTCGACAGCTTTTCAAATAAAGAAGATGCAAGAAAATTTGTATTATCTCTTATAAAAGAAGATGATACTGTAACTTTCGGAGGAAGCACATCTGTTAATCAAATCGGAATACTTGAGGATTTAAAGAATTATAAAAATTTTATAGACAGAAACAATAAGGAATTAAAAGCTGAAGCCGAAATAAAAGCTTTTACAAGCGATGTTTATTTATGTTCTGCCAATGCCGTAACAAAAAACGGAGATATCATATCTACAGACGGAGGCGGAAACAGAGTTGCAGCAGTTATTTACGGACCTAAAAAAGTATTTATAATAGCGGGAAGAAATAAAGTATGCAATACCGAAAAAGATGCCTTAAAAAGAGTAAGAAATATTGCGGCAGGCGAAAACTCCATAAGGTTTAAATTAGATAATCCATGCTGCGTTAATAATATGATATGCGATGAAGATAACTGCGATATTGAAAAAAGATTATGCGCCTATACCGCTATAATCAATAAATGTCATATAAAAGACAGAATACATATAATATTTATAAATGAAGAATTGGGATTTTAATATTTAAGATAAGCAGATTTTATTTATTATCTTAAAATTTCATTTTTGTATTTATCAAATAAAGTTCCTGTAAAATCTGTTTTCTGAACGGCTTCTTTTAGTCCAGCAGCATCAATAGTATACTTTTCTCCGTAATTATTCGGTCTTAGGGATAAAGTTCTGCAGTTTATTAATTTCTTAAAAAAATCAATAATTTCTTTCTCCTGAACGATCCCGAATGCGGGTGATACTGTGTATAATATATCAAAGTTATCTGCCGAAGATCTCATAAAAGGTTCTGCGGATTTATATGCCGAATTATCAAAACTATACTGAACCACAGGCATATTTTCATCTATACGGTCTTTATACCAATTTATGCTTATGCTCAGCTGATTATTTCTAGAGGCTATATATATTTCCATATCATCATTTTTTATAGTCATTGTAATGGTTTTTGTGCGGGTATTGTCATAAGTAATTTTTCTTATTTTCCAATTATTATAATATTTTGTAACAGCCGCAGGAAATACTTCGGCTGAAATTATTAATAAGCATATAAGCGCATATATAATTTTTTTCATCTGCATTCTCCTTTTATTTTAATGATATAATTTATTTTTAATACAGTTTTCTGAAATATAATAAAGTTTAATTAAGCAGAGGCTTTATATCATTATACCATTTATTTATATAATTTTTAAACTCTTCATAGGTTATTGAAGAGCTTAAAAGCTTTTTAGCATGCCATGGAGATATAATATCGGTAAGGTCTGATGAAGCATCATTATTATTAATATTTTTTATATATTCATTTAATTTTTTTATAAGGCTGTTTTTATTTATATCCTCTTCTAAATATCTTTTAATTTCTATTTTGAATCGCTTATTGCCATGCATCAATTTATCATCATATATTGATGTGTTTTTTAATGCTGCTGATTCTTTTGTTAAAGTAAAAATATCTGTATTATGCGGTATTTTGCATATTAAGTTTTCAAAGTGATTTTTATAGCTTAAAAGAGAGTCTGATGTATTTCTGTAAATATTGTCATAGCATTTAACTTTTTGATTATCATTAAGCCTTTTATATTTTAAAGATTCGAAAGTTTTTAATTTATTCATTTTAAGCATGTCATAAGCCGTTGCGTTAGAAAACTTTGAATGCGTTTTATCATCAATATGACAGAAATCGCATCCTGCAAGAAGTATATATTTAGGATTAAGCATGCAGGCTATTCTTAAGGCAGGCATTATGACGCTTCCTTCCATACAGAAATATATATTGCCGCTGCTTTCTTCTATAGGATATAATATTTTTTCAAAGCTTTCATTATGAGAAAAATAAAATATTCTGTTATTTTCAATATTCGTTAAAGGAAACGGATATGCGCTGTGCGTTGTAAATATATTAATATCTTTATTTTCTTTTTTTATAAGATCTGCCGTATGTATGGATGAATAAAATCCTCCATCAGTAGAAACAACGGCATTAGGCTTAATATTATTCTGTATTAAGGTATTAAAAGCATGGGATAGAACAATAATAAAATGGGTTTCTGATAATTCAGCGATTTTTTCTATATAGCTATCAATTGAAGCTCCTGCAGATACCAGTAAAATAGGAATGCTCTTATTTAATATATTATGAAAAGTTTTTATTGAGTATCCTTTATTAAAATGCATATTATATAATATATTTCTGGACCATATAGGCGCAAAATAATAATTTGAAGTCAGAGACATTAATTTTTCTTTTATGCACTCTAGAATACATATATTAATGCTGCTGTAGTATTCGCCTGCTTCCTTATCTGTATTTGAAGCTCTTACATGTCTTATACATGCTATTTTTTCTGCATCGCTGTCATTTATATAAAAGTTAAAAAACCTGCTTACCGCTTCAGTATCTTCGCTTAATATAATAATAATATTTTCAGAATTATTTTCTTCTATTTCTATATTTTCTAAAATAAGCTTTGCTATTTCAATGTCTTTTTCTATTATTAAGGCTTTATTTTTATTATTTAGAGATAAAAAATACTGTATATGGTAGAATGATGCTATAGATAAAAATATTCCGATATGCTCTTTATTATCTGCTGCAAACTGCTGTATAAGTCTTTTAGCCTCTTCAATAGGATTATATAATGAAGTTAAAGGCTTATTATTATGCATAACTGAAAATAAATTATTTTTAGTTTTTTTTAACTGATATCTGCTTTGACTGCATTTATACTCTGTCAGCTTTTTTACAGCATTTAAATTGTATTTATTTTTTTTCAGAAGTTCAATATTTTTATCTAATATGCTTTTGCTTAATATATTATTTATCATATTCATTCTCTTTTATTTATTTTTATATATAAGGCAGAATATGCATATTAAAATATTCCGTATTTTTCTATTAATTCATAAGCAGCATCTTCATCATCTTTTATTTTATTATATATTATAAGTTCGGGTCTATATTCAAAATGTATAGTGTCGTAATTGCGCCATTTTCCGCCCCATATAAATCCATGATTTTCAAATACATTTACAACTTCTTCAGGAGGATGCCATCTTTTATCATAAGGCACGGCATACCAAGCTTTATTATTTACCCTAGTCCAAGCCCAATATATCTGCTTTCCGTAATTTTTTTTAGGCAGAGTGTCGAAAGCAACTCCGTAGCTGTGATAACTTCTGCTTGCGCTTTTTGAAATTATCTTCCATACATAGCCGCTTACAATTTTAAGAGAATTCAGAAACTCTTTTACATCTTTATTCGTCTGAGATATAAGTTTTATTTCTGCGCTTACATTGGATAACGGTTCATATACATAATTATGCACTCTTACTTTGTATCCCAATATGCTTTTTGTACTTATATTCTTAATCATGCTTTTTTCGCTTGCACCGTCATACAGAGTATCTAGGAATTTATTATTAATATATTTTGTATTATTGACCCTTTTTTTATAGTATTCCTGAAGCTCTTTAGTTTTTTCGGGTGTTTCCTCCTCCACTTTGGGCATTCCTTTTACAGTATACTGATAAAATCCGAATGGTATATAATTGTCCTGATTAGTCATATCTTCATCTGTAAGTAATTTTCCGTCAGCCCAATTAAACCATGTTTCATCAAGATAAAATCCCAATTCTCTGTTTCTTATGGAAGGAGGCGATATTCTGTTGGAGTATGCCAAATGCAGAGATATAATTTCCAATGTTCCAGGTCTTATAATAATATCTCTTCTTATTGTTTTTTTATTTTCTTTCTTAAGTTCAAGCTTATTAATATTCATATCTGCAGTTAAATTCGATGTGTTGTTTATATATATTATTCCCACTGCGGATATTGATGAAACTATTATTGTTATAAGAACTATTGTAAAAATTTTATATTTGGAGCCTGCTTTTATAATAAAGCTCATAAGCGCTAGTACAGCTAATATTGTTAATATTACTAAAGTATATTGCAAAACAGTCATATTTTTAATTATCTCTGATTTTTATATAATATATGCATAAACCTTTTTATAACAAAGTTTACATAATATAATAACATATATCGGCATTATATTCAAATTTATTACATTTAAAAAAATTATATTTAAGTAGGAAGTTTTATTAAAAAAGAAGGAGTTAAAAAAATGGGCGATGACGGGATCGAACCGCCGACCTAGTGCTTGTAAGGCACCCGCTCTCCCAGCTGAGCTAATCGCCCTATTAATAAAAACGATGACTTATATTATCATACAATAATAAAAATGTCAAGCGGTTAATTTGCCGAACCAGTTAAATTTTATGTTTATATTATAAAACTTTATTAAACTATTGCTAAAATAATAAAAAATGTTATTATTTTACATATAAATATTACAAATTAAGCAGAATTTTATTAAAATGAATATAGAGTTTTTACTATCGGCAACATTTGATAATAGGCGGGTTATTCCAAGCAAAGACAGATTATTTAAAGCTGTAGTTTCTTCTTTAAATGAAGCAAATATAAATCCGCTTGTAATGATTTCTGAGTTTTCTTTAATAGAAGACGGAAATACTCTTATATATTCTTTTCACCCTTCTGCAGATCCTGTATATTTTGAGTTTAAAACCGACACTTTATTTATAACTATAAGTACGGGCGCTTTCGGAGCAGGATATCATAAGTTTATAGTAGGCGTACTTGACAGAATAGCAAGAAGGCTTGATATAGAGTTTATAGAAGACAGCTTTCATAAAGATCCGAGCGGCTATTTTAAAAGCAGAGATTTTGAGGCTTTAAAAAAATTTTTTATTAATTCTTTGGCTGAGTATTCTAAAATGCTTATAGCTCATCATGATAAAGGCTTCAGCAATTTTATGATATCAATGCCTTATGAGTATCCTGTAATAGAAAAAGAATATTTTGCAATATCTTCTTTAGGATATTGGGGTAAAAACTGGTTTTCCGATTTTATAGATTCCGAAGAAGAGGACAGATTTGCATTAGCTTCAGATTTTTTTATATGGGACAGCGATGAAATGAATGCAAAATTCTGGTTTAAAAGCTTTGTAAGTATGATATGGCTTTATTATCCTTTCAGAGAAATTATTGATGATAAAGAAAGAATAATGTATAAAAAAATTATGTATTCTTTTCAGGAGGCTTATAAAAAAGACGATTCTCTGCGCTATCCTTGGAATATACTTATTGATATTGCGCATTATTTGGATGATTCTAATCTTGCTAAGTTTATAGAGAATAAGAAGAATATTCATAAGTCCGATATAGAAATAGGATTCAGATTGGAGAATGCAAGATATACGGTAGCAGCAGGATTTACTATAAGTCTTCCTATGCGTATGAATGTATTTAAAAATGATAAGTCTCTTATAGAGTTTAAGGATATCAATATATATATAGCTATGCAGGTTTATTCTTTTGCAAATGAAGAGACTGATATAATAATGGAATATGTTTTAAAGCAGATAGATATTGCAGGAGAGGATAAGGGAGAAAAGCTTGATATAAAATCTCATAGCTCCGATATAGAAAGCATTGTATATGAAAAGGAACTTGAAGAAAACGATAATATAATAACTGCCGTATGCGCCGCTAAAAAACTGGCTCTTCTTGCTTGGTTCACATACACAGATAAAAAGTACAGAGATATATGCATAGAGGCTGTTAAATCAATAGATATAGAAAATTAACATAATATAAAAAATTATGTAAAGTAATTATAGCAGCTGCCGATAATTTATTTATAGTTAATTAATAAGGCGGTATTTATGTTTAACTTATATGAAGAACTTACAAAAATTGAGATACTTCTTTCAAAAGAGATAGATGTATATAAAATAATATTGGAAGATGAAGAAAAAAAAGTTAATTCTATAATCAATACAAGACTTCAGGATATACATTTGTATTGCGATCATCAAAATGAAAAGATGAATGAGGCTAATGAGCTTAGAAAACTTAGGGAAAATATAATAGATTTGATAGTATTAAATAAATTTCCTCATTTATCCGAAACAGCTACATTGTCCGATATTATAAGAAGAATACCTCTTAATAAAACAGCCAGAATATCTGCATTGCGTCTTGAATTGGTTACATTAATTGCAAGACTTAAGCATTTAAATAAATTAGCGCCTAAGCTTTTTGATGAAGCTTTAGATTTATTTGCAAATATGAAGGAAGTTTTAAATGAAAGCAAAAAAATGGGCTATAACAACAAAGGAAAAGAACATGTTGTCAATAGAAAATTATCGGTATTGGTAAATAAGCAGGTTTAATATAGAATATTTATATCTTAATTTAAGCGTACGGTATTATTTATGCTGTATGCTTATTTTATTTTTAAAAATAAGTGTACAAAAATATTGCAAAATTATGAAAACGGTATATAGTATTACTTAAAATAACAATATAAAAATTAACGGATAAAAAAGTATGAAAAAAGTAAATTTAACTGGAAGACATTTTATTAATTTAGAAGATTTTACAAGCGATGAGCTGTCTGCATTAATAGATTATACTTTTGAATTAAAATCAAAGCTTAAAAGCCATGAAGAAATCAATATTATGAAAAATAAAACTATGGTGATGTATTTTTCAAAGCCAAGCCTAAGAACTCGCTTAAGTTTTGAAATAGGTATGAAAAAATTAGGCGGAGATGCTTTTGTATTAAAGCAAGATGAAATTATACTTGGAAAGAGGGAAAGCATAGAAGACAGCGCAAATGTTATTTCAAGATACTGCGATTTAATTATGATAAGAACTTTTGCCCACAGCGATATTGAAGAGTTTGCAAAGCATTCAAAAGTGCCGGTTATAAACGCTTTAACGGATCTTTCGCATCCCTGCCAGATTATGGCTGATTTATTTACTATGAAAGAGCATTTCGGAAAGCTTAAGGGCTTGACTTTATCATATATAGGAGACGGAAACAATGTATGCAATAGTCTTCTTACAGGCTGTTCTATGCTGGGAGTAAATATTAAGGCTGCCGTTCCTAAAGGATATGAACCCGATTCAAAAACTTCAGATACTGCAAAAAGGTTTGCAGAAGAAAACGGAAGCACTGTTGATATTATGAACGATGTTAAAGAAGCTGTAAGGGGATCTGATGTTGTATATACAGATGTATGGGCTTCTATGGGGCAGGAAAGCGAAAAAGAGGAAAGACTTAAAGTATTTAATGGCTTTACTCTTACTAAGGAATTATTTTCTCTTGCGGGCAAAGATGCTATAGCTCTTCATTGTCTTCCCGCTCATAAGGGCGAGGAGATAAGCAAAGAGGTATTTAATATGAATGCCGAATATATTTATACTGAGGCGGAAAACAGAATGCATGCACAGATGTCCATAATGAGCGCAATAATAAAATAGCAAAACAGCATAATATTAAAATAACAGCATAAATAAAAAAATATTTAATATATAAAAGGAATTTATTATGAAAAAAAAGTTGGTATTAGCTTATTCAGGCGGATTGGATACTACGGTTATTATACCATGGCTTAAAGAGAATTATGATTATGATGTGATAGCGGTATGCGTTGATGTGGGTCAGGGAACGGAAACCGACGGACTGGAAGAGAGGGCTTTAAAAACAGGAGCCTTAAAGTACAGATTAATTAAATGCGCAGATGAATTTGTTACCGATTATATTTATCCTATAGTAAAGGCTGAAGCCGTATATGAAGGAAAATACCTTTTAGGCACTTCCGCAGCACGTCCTTTGATAGCAAAAAAATTAGTTGATATTGCATTTGAAGAAGGGGCTTCTGCAATAGCGCATGGAGCCACAGGAAAAGGAAATGATCAAGTAAGATTTGAATTAAGCGTTAAAGCATTGGCTCCTAATTTCGAAATAATAGCTCCTTGGAGGGAATGGGATATATCTTCCAGAGAAGAAGAAATTAAATATCTGGAGGACAGAAATATAGAAGTTCCTATGAAAAAAGACGATTCATATTCAAGAGATAAGAATCTTTGGCATTTATCGCATGAGGGCTTGGAGCTTGAAGACCCTGATAACATGCCCAATTATGAAAGACTTCTCAAATTGTCGAATACTATAGAGAATGCTCCTAATGAAGGGCAATTTATAGAGATAGAGTTTGAAAAAGGAATACCTATTAAAGCAGACGGAAAAACTTTTTCTCCTTCTGATTTGATAAAATATTTAAATGAAATAGGCGGCAGGCATGCCGTAGGTATTGCGGATTTAGTTGAAAACAGAGTTGTGGGAATGAAATGCAGGGGAGTATATGAAACTCCTGGCGGTACAATTCTTTATGCGGCTCACAGAGAACTTGAACATTTATGCTTAGACAGAGAAACATTATACTTCAAACAGGCAGTTTCCAATAAATTTACAGACTTGGTATACTGCGGAAGATGGTTTACTCCTTTAAGAGAGGCTTTAAGCGCATTTGTAGACAGCACTCAGGAAACCGTAACAGGAAAGGTAAAATTAAAATTATATAAGGGAAATATTATACCTGCGGGCTCCTCCTCTCCTTATTCTCTTTATAATCATAGTTTGGCAAGCTTTACAACGGGCGAATTATATAATCATAATGATGCTCAGGGATTTATTACTCTTTACGGGCTTCCTATGAAGGTTAATGCCTTAATGAAAGAAGAGCTTAAAAAAAACGGAGTTAAATAATTAATTTATGAAAGAAAAATTATGGGGTGCGCGTTTTTCAAAACCTCTAAATAATAAAGCCAATGATTTTAATTCTTCATTATCTTTTGACTGCATAATGTACAGAGAGGATATTTTAGGAAGCATAGCGCATGCACAGATGCTGGGCGAATGCGGTATTATTCCTATAAATGAAAGCGCTGTTATAATAGATGCCTTAAAGCAGATTTTAGAAGATATTGAAAATAATAAGCTTCAATTTGATTTTGAGCTTGAAGATATTCATACTCAGATTGAAAAATGGCTTATTGACAGAGCGGGAGAAATAGGAAAAAAACTGCATACAGGAAGAAGCAGAAATGATCAGGTGGCTCTTGATATCCGTATGTATTTAAAAAACAAAAACGAAAATATTAAATCTTTAATACTGGATTTAATTTCCGTTTTAATAGGCATTCAGAAAAAACATACAAAAACATATATGAGCGGATATACTCATCTTCAAAGGGCGCAGGTTATTACATTTGCGCATTATTTGGGCGCTTATGTTGAGATGCTTAAAAGAGATTTTGAAAGATTAAGCGACGCTTATAAAAGAATAGATATAATGCCTTTAGGCGCAGGAGCTTTGGCATGCTCTGCATACAATATAGACAATAAAAAAACTGCCGAAACTCTTAACTTTAAAAATGTTATGCTGAACTCTTTGGATGCAGTATCCGACAGAGATTTTGTTATAGAAATGCATTCCGTTTTATCAATAATTATGATGCATTTAAGCAGATTCTCCGAAGAGCTTATTTTATACTCATCTTCGGAGTTTAATTTTATAGAGTTTGATGATGAGTTTACAACAGGCTCAAGCATTATGCCGCAGAAAAAGAATCCCGATATACTTGAGCTTATAAGAGGAAAAACAGGAAGAGTATACGGCAATTTATTTTCAATATTGACAGTAATGAAATCCCTGCCTTTAGCATATAATAAGGATATGCAGGAGGATAAGGAGGGTATATTTGACTCTTTAAAGAATACTGAAAACTGCCTGCTTATACTTCCAGATGTATTAAAGACAATGAAAGTCAATAAAGAAAATATGCTTAACTCTGTTAACGAAGGTTTTTTAAATGCTACGGAGGTTGCCGATTATCTTGTAAGAAAGGGAATGCCTTTCAGAGATGCGCATGGCTCAGCCGGAAGGCTTGTTGTATATTCTATAAATAATAATAAAAATCTTTCATCTCTTACCATAGAGGAATATAAAAAAGAGTCCGATTTATTTGAAAACGATATTTATTTATGCATAACTCCAGAAGCTCAGATTGAAAATAAAACTATGATAGGAAGCCCAAGTTCTGCTGCAGTAAATGAAGTAATTAAAATAAATGAAGAATGGTTAAAATCTAAAGTATAAATAATAATGATATGCGGTGAAAATAGAAAACCTGTTTTAAGATTTAACGGATTAAATATAAAGAAGTTTTGGTATATATAAAAATGCTATAAATTAGTTGACAAAATTATATTTTTAAATTATACTTATAGGCAACAGTACCCCCAGCACCTAGCGTTTATACGATGTGTCCCATGGGGGACATTTCTTATAGAGTTATTTTATGGATTTTAAACCTCCGCGTTCGTATAAAGAACAGCTTCAGATTATAAAAGATAGAGGCTGCATAATAGATGATGAATGCGAGTGTATAGCCGTACTTGAATCTGTAAATTATTATAGACTAAGCGCCTATTTCCTGCCGTTCAAAAATAAAAACAACACATATAAAGGTAAATTGTCTTTTAATAGAGTTTATTCAATTTATGAGTTTGACCGTAAACTGCGTAGTATATTATTAACAGCTTTAGAAGAAATTGAGATTTTTCTGCGCGCCAAAATTGCTTATTTTCATGTTCATAAATACACGCCTATAGGATATACTTTAAGCAAAAATTTTTATAAATGCACAGATGACAAAAAACATATTCAAAAGAAAAAAAAATTTCATGAAAAATTTATAGAAAGTTTAAATCGGGAAATAAAAAATAATGAAAAAGTTTTATTTGTTAAACATCATATAAATAAATATAAAGGTAATTTTCCAATGTGGGTAGCGTCGGAAATATTTACTTTCGGTATGCTGTCTATTTTTTTCAGCAACTTAAAATTAGAGGATAAAAAGGCTTTATCAAGAGATATTTATAACACTATTCCTAAAAATATAGAGAGTTGGCTTCGCTGCTGTACCGATATAAGAAATATCTGCGCTCATTATGGGCGTTTATATTTTAGAACTTTTACGGCAATACCTGCAGGAATTAAGTGTATAGATGAAAAATCAAATAGAAGATTATGGGGAGCAGTATTTGCAATTAAAAAACTTTATCCATTTAAAGATAAATGGAACGATGAAATATTAAAAAAATTAATATCTATTGTGGAAGAACATAAAAAATATATAGATTTAGAACATATAGCATTTCCAAATGATTGGAATGCATTATTGATTAAACTGTAATTAATATTATATATTCCTTTTTAAATTAAATACCTTTAATTATTCGGATAGTATAAAATGAATAAAAACAATAATAATACTCCTCAGATGAGATTTAAGGAGTTTAAAAATACAGGCGAATGGCAAGAAAAATATTTATGGCAAGTCACAATATGGGATAAAAAATTTAAAGGAGTTGACCCCAAAAAACAAGAAAATACTATTAAATATTATTATTATTTAGCAGATGAATTAAAAAAACTGATAAGAGAAAAAGGCACTGTAAAAATATTAACAACTAATAAAACTAATTTTTTTACTAATGAAGAAGAAGTAAAATATACTTTAACTGAAGGTGAAATAATATGTATACCTTGGGGCGGAAATCCTATAATTCAATATTATAAAGGTAAGTTTATTACAAGTGATAATAGAATAGCTACATCAAAAGATATTAATATACTTAACAATAAGTTTTTATATTATACTCTTATAAATCAATTAAAATTAATATCTTCTTTTTACAGAGGCATAGGAATTAAACATCCTAATATGTCGCAAGTTATTGACATGAATATTTTACTCCCTTCTATCCCCGAACAGCAAAAAATTGCAGAAGTATTGAGCACCGCCGATGAACTAATCGACGCAGAGCGCCGCAAACTTGA
>NZ_CAJUPR010000021.1 GCF_910588665.1 uncultured Brachyspira sp.
GTTCCACTCCTGCAAAGCCATACGATCAGTTGAAAGAAGAAGTTGATCAACTATTCGAGGATTCAAGATCTACGAATACACGTGAACAAAATATGTCAGCGCTACAAAGGTATGATAGCGTAAAAAACGATGTAGAGGGCGCTAAAAATAGTATAACATTTAAAGAGTACTATGATTTAAAGCTACAATTGAATCTAACAGAGTCTAATCTAAAATATTTCAAAAATAAATAACATTGCCAAATAGCCATTAATATTTTATAATCATTATGTAATCGCTTTCAAAAAAGGAGGAATTTAATATGTCTATCAAAGGGAATAATGCTTTATTTTTACGTTTTATTACTACAGTAGTTATGTCAGTTATTTTATTTGGTGCAGTTGGCACAAGTGCTCAAGCTTCAAGTACCTCTCAAGAAGCTTCAACTCAAGTTTTAACAACACAACAAGAACAAAAGATTCCTGAACGAGCATTGTGCCTAATCGGAGGTGGCGGATCTGCAATTCTCGGTTTTGCTTCAGCTGGTCCACTGGGGTATTGGGGAGGAGCTGCAGTAGGTTTTGCTACGTTCTGCCGTGACATCTAATAACAATACTCCCTTTAAATCCAGATTTAGTTTTTGTGTACTAATGTTTTTCATTATTGCATCAAATATTAAAAATAACATGGACCGTGGACTGGTTTTTTGGGGATTAAATATAGCTCTATTAATTTTTGGGTTATGTATTATTTTCTACGGAGTAAAACTCTATAGATCTCAAAAATAAGTAAAATAAACAAGCGACATTTTTAATTTGTCGCTTGTTTATTTTACTCTAAAGCATCTTATCTAAAATAACGTATAACTAGAAACTCGTCGATCATGTTTTGTAGTAGTTTTCTTTGTAAATAGAGACTTATGTCATAACCTTATGAGGTATTTTTTCATATCATAATAATATGGCTACAATGTACAGAGTTACTAAATAAATTTAATTTTTTTCAGTAGGAGTAAGTTTAATCATAAAAGTACTCCATAAAATCAATGCTACGAGTGTTCCAGTGGAAATTGGACCTGGAAATAATAATGTTTTTAAAGTTATCATAAATAGTAAAAAAGAAATGTAAATTTTACCAAATTTTCTTTTATCCATAAGACTATATCTCCTTATAAATAATTAGCTAAAAATGCCAAAAGCTACTCCTGCTACAATAGCTGCTTTACCAGCATAATGACCCAATTGTCCAGCTAATCGATTATAGCCACCGCTAATTTTTGATAAGTCTTCTTCAGAAATATTATTAAACATTTGTAAATTAGTCATACGATCATATCCTTTCATTAAAAAGCATTCAAAAATCCCTTTCCAAAGCTAACAACTGCATCTGTAATATGGTAAACTACACCATGTTTCCCGCCAATAATTACTTGTAAATCAGTAGTAGAAAGTTCTGAAAATTGATTAAATTTAGTTGTATTCATAATACATGTGTCCTTTCAAACTTTTTGTTAACTTTTAACAATTATGAGTATAATCTTTGTACATAAATATTGATATAAAATTTTTAAGTGTACGATTTCTAGTTGTAAACGCAAAAATAATAATTTACTCAACCATTTATAGTCGTTTTTTATGTCTTAACTACTATCTTCTTACTATTAATCCTTGAAAATTTCCAGTGCTGTTTTTATTTTTCTAGTACTAATTTTATGTACAGTACCATTGTTCATTGTTAGAAATTTATTTGATTTATCAATTGCATAAATATTGTCTATATTAACTAGCGTTGTACGGTTACATCTAAAAAAATTTTTATGCGTTGTCTCAATATTTTTAAGATTTCCCAAAATCGTTGTTTTAAAAGAACTGCAAACTAATGAAACCTGTTTATTGTTATTAGTAATGGTCTCTATACTATATACCTGTGATAAAGAGATTCTTTTGAATATTCCATGATCTAGTTCATAAGTAAATTTGTCAATATGCTCATGTGTAATATTTATTTTATATCTAGAAAATGCTATATCGATATTTTCTCGAATTATTTGTGTGAATTTTTCTATAGAGCTTTTTTTTTGTACTATGTCTAATGGTTCAGATTTATTTGCAACAATTTCACGAAATATAAAATCATCATTCGTTAAATATACTATTTCAATAAAATCTAATTTATCTTTCAAAAATTTTCCTATTGATAAATTCTCGGATAATTTATCAGTATCTACAAATAAAAGGAATGATTTTTCGTGATGTTTTTGAATATACTCTAACATTTCTGAAACATCATCAGCTATTAAGGAGATTTCCATATCATATTCACTTTTTGTTGGATTTATCAATATTCTATTTTGAATAATATTTTGTAAATTCTTTCTAAATTCTGGGTTACCTTCTAGAATAAGTGTCGTGAGCATAATATAAAACCTCGCTATATTTTAAAATATTTAACTCTATAGTCACTTAAGTACTGCGCAATGCTTATTTATTTAAAAACTTATCTTTATAATAATTAAAGAAAGTAGTTTTTCCTGTTATAATTGTTGTATTTCCTTGCATGCCATATTTAATAGCTTGTATTTTTTGTTTAGATATAGTTTTAGTGATGGCTGATACTTGATACACTTCTTCACCTTTTATTTTTACAGTAGAAGTACTAATCATATTAATTTGTCCTTCTAAAATCAATACTTTAGAGTTATTAGTTGTTATGTTAAATTTTAGAAGCTGCCCTTTGTGTATAGAAGATATATCTTTCTGTGATATATACGCAGTTAGTTTTACTTTTTTTAAACTATTTAAGTCAGGATATATTTTAGCTAGTGTAGATCCAGTACTAACTTTATTCATACCTAAATAATCAGCATTAACATGTAAAATGCCTGATATAGGTGCAGATATAATAGTATTGTATTGATTACTAATTTTTATTTCTGAATTAAGATCATTAATTAGTTGTTGCAATTTATTTTCTTCTTTTGAGATTTCAGATAGTTTTTCTGATTGTAGAAGTTCTATCTTACTATTATTAATATTTATATTGTAATCTGTTATTTTATTATCTTTCTTAGAATCATTTTGTGATCGTAATATATTGTTTTGTTGATTATAAATACTTATTTGTGTAAGATATGCCTTTAATTCATTATGATATCCAAACTGGTCGGTATAAGAAAAAATATCTATATTTTTTTGAACTCCTAGTTTTAAGATGGATAAACTTTTCAATTGGTTTTCAAGTTGTTCTTTTTGTTTAATCGAATATTTCTTTTTTTCAGAATTTGGATCTTTATAAACTACTAATTTTTCTCCTTTTGTTACATGTTTACCTTCCTTCAAGCTATTTTTTTCAATATCACTGTCCATAGTAGATTGGATAACAGCTTCTTGGCTTACAGGTGAAACATATCCAATACCGTTAATAGCAATTTCTTTTTTGCCTAAAAATAAAAATATAATTATCGAAATAAAGATTATAAAACACGGAATTATTATTAATATTGAAAAATTTTTATACCTATTTGAATAAAATTCACTGCTTTCGAAAAAATTTTGTTCCATAAGATAATTACTCCGTTTAATTATTTATTAAGCTATAATAGATACCTTTTTTAGATAAAAGGCTATCGTGTGTTCCGTACTCTACAATAGAACCATTGTTTAAAACTAAAATTTTATCTGTTTTCTGTGCTATTGATAATCTGTGAGCTATGAATATAATGGTCTTATCGGAAAGTTTAAGTAGATTATCTATTAAATTCTTTTCCGTTAAAGTATCTAATCCGCTTGTTGACTCATCAAAAATTATAACTTGTGCTGTAGATAAAAGAGCTCTAGCAATAGTTAGCCGCTGTTTTTGCCCACCAGATAAAGTACTACCGTCTTCATCTATAAGAGAATTATATTGAAGTGGCATTTTTTCGATATCATCTTTAATCATTGCTAGTTCACATGCTTTATAAATATCTTCCATAGATATATTAGGTCTATTACCTAACTTTAGGTTATCTAAAATCGTCCCTGAAAAAACATATGGACTTTGTGGAACATAATTAACAAAACTCCGTAGTTCTTTTTTATTTACCTTGTGTATATCTTGTCCATCAAATGTTATTTTACCAGAGGTAGGTTTAAAAAAATTAACTAATAATTTTACTAATGTTGATTTTCCAGATCCACTTATTCCTACTAATGTTATTTTTTCATTAGGTAATATTGAAAAATTTACATTATTTAGAATGTCTTTGCCATACCCATATCTATATATAATATTTTCAAATTTTATTTCCTTATTTAATTGTAATCTATGCGCAGCTTTTGCATTTTGATCATATTCACTTTCTACAAGAAATACTTCATTTAATCGATTATTTGCAACTTTTGCACTTTGTAATTTAGGTTGTAAACTTATAATATTTTGTAATGGATTAATAAAATAAACTAGTAGCGCATTGTAAGTTATAAGTTGTCCCAGTGATAATTTGTTTGTCATTACTAGATTTGCACCAATCCAAAGAACAACAAGACTTAAAATTAGCTGTATTCCATTTTTTATGGATCGTTGAAGAATATCTTTTTTTGAATATTCTAAATTTTTTTTCAATAAATCAATAAATTGACTATCTATTCGTTGATATCGCTGTTTTTCGCTATTAAGAGATTTTATTGTCTCAATACCTCTAATATCCTCAATTATTGATGAACTAACAATTGCATTACTTTCCATACTCTCCATATTTAACTTTTCAAAATATTGTGAGAATATTAGTATGATAACAATATATATTGGTAACGTAAGTAATGTTATTAAAAATAATATTGGACTTTGAATAGCTAATACAATGCCTATAATTATGACCGTTCCAACATCTAAAAACATTGAAATTACAGTACTTGCTAAAGCATCTATAATTTTACTAGCATCGTTAAATCTTGAAATTATTTCTCCTGTTTTTCTAGTAGCAAAAAACTCCATTGGTAAATCAAATACATGTTTGATATATCCTAGAACTATATCTATTGATAAACGTTGTCCTAAAATTGTTAGTAAAAATTCTTTAGCATATAGAAAGATAGAATTAAATATATAAAATATTGATAAACCTATTGCTATTATTGCCATTGTATTTTTCGTACCATTAGGTATATATGTATCAATTATAGATTGTAAAAAATATGATCCTACAATACTAATAACTGTCATTAATATAGATGCTGTTATAACATTAGTTAATAGTATTTTATTTTTAAATACATTATGAAATAGAGATAGTAACCCAGATTTCTTTTCTTTAACAGGTTTATACTCAATAGTTGGTGTAATAAATATAGCAACTCCACTCCATTCAGATAAGAACTTTTTTTTTGAAATTCTATTAAGCTTTACATTTGGATCAGGATCTGCAATTAATACGCTGTTTTTATTAGCTGACAACACAACGTAATAATGTAGTAATTTATTATTTTTTACTACGTGTACAATAAATGGATAGGGTAAATTATCTATATCAAACAAGGTCATATCAGCTTGTATAGCTTTAGTTTCAAACTTTAATTTCTCTGCAGTTTTTATAATTCCTAACGCTGTAGTGCCTTCTTTATTTGTTTTAGCTATATTTCTCAAATAAGATATAGAAACATTTGATCCATAATTCTTTAAAATCATTGATAAAGCTGCCACACCACAATCACTTTCATCTATTTGGGGAGTATAATGTTTATAAAATTTGAACATTTAAACTTTCTCTTAACTTTCTAAATAATAAAAAAATTACGCTATTCTTAATATTTTTATAAGTTTATCACAAAAGTAATTTTTTTTAAAGTAGTAATATATCATGTCAATTTTTACAAAAAAGGTTGAACAAATATACAATTTGTCCAACCTTTTAAGTATCAATTTTTTATATTATTAACAATAAAAAAGACCTGATTTAATAATCAGGTCTGCAACCGTACCAATGACCTAAATATATCACTGGCATTTTTATTATACGATACCAATAAAATTTATACAATAGTTATTGATATTTAAAACTTAACATAGTCTAATATCCCACTGAAAATCAAAAAAGTGAAACATACAAAATTAAATGTTATAAAAATTGCAATAGCTTCTGTAACTTTATTATGTGGTAGCCATTGTAATTTTTTCTTTTTTGTATATAACCACCAGTCATTTATAACTAAAGCTATACCATGAATTAAGCCATAAAGTATATAATACCAAGTTTCTCCGTGCCATATACCCATTAATAACATATTAAATATGTATGTTACGTTAGCAACGGTTCTTCTACTTTTGAATATTTTCTTTTTCATTAAAAAGAAAACCGTACGCATATAGACGTAGTCTCTAAACCAAAAAGATAAAGTCATATGCCATCTGTTCCAAAAATCTTTAATATTCTTAGAGATAAAAGGCTTATTAAAATTCATAGGTGTTTCAATTCCCATAATATAGCTAGTTCCGACCGCAAATAAACTATATCCGGCAAAGTTAAAGAATAAATACATACTATAAATATACATGTATTTAATAAGGCTAAACGATATTCCTATAGAAGCAATTACTTCAGCTTTTATTTGTGGAAGTAATAATGTACCAAAAAAATACGAGAGCATAAAATTATATACAAAACCTACAAAAATATACTTTATACCTTTATCTAACATATTTAAATACTTCTCTTTAGAAGGAATATTATAGTAATCACGCTCAAATCTTCTATATCTATCAATTGGTCCAGAAGAGATAGTTGGAAAAAAAGCTAAAAATTGTAGAAAAAACCAGGGATTAAAATTTTTAAGTACTCCATCACGAATTTCCATAATAGTTTGAACAGATTTAAACGTTAGATAACTAATACCTAAAAAACCCAAGTATGAATTTATATTAAAGAAAGGAGTTATCTTTACAATTGCCAGTGGTAAAATCGCAAGAAATACTGATAGACAAAAAATCATAGTATTATTATGTTTTTTTCTATATTTATCATAAATATATACTAATAATGTCTCGAAAGTTAAATATACGATAAGAGCAATACCTTGTTGTATATTTTTTCCACCGAATGATAGATATAGAAAAAATATAAGTATCATAAGTTCATATATTCTAACCTTTTTTCCGTACAAAATCCCAATAACAATGGGAATAAGAGCAATTGCTAAAATTATAAAATATGTAGGATCTTGATAAGGAGTAAATGTATTCATAAAGCCATCCTCAAAAAATAAATTTCCTCTAGAAATATATCTTCTAGAGGAAATAATATATTAATCTCAATCTAACACCAACGATATACCCCTGTAGGCATTCCGTTATTATACACACGACACTTATGCTTCTTTCGCCCACCAATAATTTTTGATGCTTCTACCAAATCAATTTCTCTAAATTTAGAATCTTTAAATGTTTTTTTATTGTTTTTTTTCAAATTCAACACCCCTATCTAATTCATTATAACATTATTCATTCCTAAAAAGCTATAAATACTTTAACTATCAAAAATATTTATTTTTTTAATGGTGCATTATCAATTGTAAGTGTATTCATATTAACGTTAGTATTCACTGGATGAATATCTATTTTATAACCAACAACACAACGCCCCTGTTTTAACGTTGTTATTGTAAATATCATATTGGGATATAACAATCCAGCTTCTTTCAGTGCAATATCTAGAGCCATTTGTTTAAATCGTCCTGCTGGCCATCTTTTAGCTTTTCCATTTTCATCATAACCCAAAAACCATGATTGCCAATCTTCTAAACTTCCTTGTATTACTACATCTGGTGGCATACTCTCTGGATCATTATAGTCTCGCCATTTGCCAAAAGAATTAGCATTCCATAATTTTAGTAACGCCAATGTATACTTAGAACGAACCCTTGATAATTCTGATAGACGAAAAGCATAAAATTTTTCTTTTAGATGAAAAATATATGGCGCTACCTGAGAACTAAATCTAAATTTTATACGACCGTCTTTCATTATCTTAATATAATCAAACAAAGATGACATCAATATTCCTTCTACATCATCTTCAAGTATTCGAATGTATGTTGCTGTATTTTCATTTAATTTTTTAAATGCTACAACAACTCTCTTATAATTTTGACCAGAAATAGTAAGACCTAAATGGTTAACTATCTCATTAATAGTCAATTCATAGACTTTATCGTTTTGATCTTCGCGAGTAACATAGGAAAAACAATAGTCTAAAACTTTATGTTCAAAAGTTCTTAAATTCCCTAACGATTTAGCTAACTCGTTAGCTTGTGTAACTAAATAGTCTTGCCGACTAAGTAAATTATCTAAAGCAACATCCATTTTTTTATTACTAATAATTGCCATATAAACACCTCGAAAACATTTTATATGTATAATAACATATTTTGTGTTTTTGCATATTTTTCATGTACAAAAACATATTTTTCATGTACAAAAACATATTTTTCATGTACAAAAACATATTTTTCATGTACAAAAACATATTTTTAACCTCTGTATTCCTTGATATAACAACCTTTTCAGATGCTCTAATGTATTATAATGTATATAATGTAATCTATAATGTATCTACCGTATATAGCGCGCGCGAAAAGTTTTTTCGAAAAAAAAAAAAAAGTTATTTCTCAAATAACAATATTCTATTCACAAAATAAAAATTTAAATTGCTATATATCTAAAATAACGACAAATAAAAACAGCGGTATCTAAAAAGATACCGCTGAAAGTTAAAATCTATACGTCAGCAATCAGAAACTAATCAGATAGCCAAGCAACAATAAGTTTAATAACTTTTTTAATTGCTAGCTTTAATACAGACAATAAAGCCTTACAAAGCTGTTTTACTTGCTTATTAGGCAAGATCACGAAGATGACAATGAATTTCATCAGGGAAGGAACCTCCTTCCTGTGCAATTCAGGGTGATTAAGCCTGTTAAGTGCACGTAAACAGTTTAACATACCGCTTAAAAATGCTATAATAAGACTATCCGAAGATGATAACGTTAAGTGTACTGTAGGCTGATTACCTACAAACTGTTGTAACGTTACTAAGCTGGGGCATTCAGTCTGAATGCCTCTTTTTCGTGCATAAAACGCTATTAGAGAGGTTTTAAAAGGTGTCTAGTGTAATTATACTAAGACGTCTTTTAAAGCCCGGTAACACCCCTTAAAATGAATTTAAAAGCAAGTTTAGTTTTTAGAAGCCTGCTCATTTTTTGAAAGCCACTGTTGATGGATAAACTCCGTAACAGTTATTTTAGAGCCATCATCATTGGTTAAAGTCCATTTTTTAGCAGTACGCTTAAAGAAATTAAGTTCATCTTGAGTAACCCTTAATTGCCTTACTAATCCTTTTTCCTTTTCGGAAGCAATATTTTGCCTAATCCAGTTAAGAGTTTGATCGGGTGCTAATTTTTCGGCATTTGAACCCTGTAAACTTTCAAGGACTGCTCCTTTCTCAATCAAGCGCTTAGTGCGTTCCTTTCTTTTTTTAGCGTTTAGTTTATTACGTTCAAGTTTGATTTTTTCATTCAAAACTGCTTTTTTCTTTTCAAGTTCTTTAAGCTTAGACTCTGATTTTTTAATACTATTATTTTCCAAAATATCCAACCACCAATCTATAAAATCTAGTTATAAAAAAGTAAATCATAGCGGATAAAAAATGTAAAATGATACAATGTAAATATTAAAAGAAGATCTCTTAGTTTATCTAAGGGCGCACTTACACACACGCAAAGCGTGTATTATTCTCTAACGCTCATTGT
>NZ_CAJUPR010000022.1 GCF_910588665.1 uncultured Brachyspira sp.
TCTCAGCTGATCACAAAATCATTTTCAGATGATTATAAAATCATTTTCAGATGATTATAAAATCATTTTCAGATGATTATAAAATCATTCTCAGCTGATCACAAAATCATTCTCAGATGATCACAAAAACATTTTCAGATGATTATAAAATCATTCTCAGATGATCACAAAATCATTCTCAGATGATCACAAAAACATTTTCAGATGATTATAAAATCATTTTCAGATGATCACAAAATCATTTTCAGAATATAGAAATATAATTGCAATTTGTATCATAATAATAATTATTTTACCAATCTCATGATGTTATTTTCACCAACTACAATTCTGCAGTTTATTGAAATAATAGAATTTAAATTGAAATCTTTTCTCGTGCTACACTCTGGCTATTTACTTATTGAATAATTGTGTTAATACTAATACAAATGCAAACATGAAATGAATAATTAAACGCACAATATAAATTAACGCGAAAGCTCAGCAAATAATTTGTATTCTGACCAAAAATTTAAATTAAAGATATAAAAAAATTATTTATGCCAAAACTTGTCAATTATTTTAAAAATCAGGTGATTCGTTCCACGTTTTGCACATTACAAGGATATCATTTATAATTTCTTTTGGAATTGGAGAATTAAAGTTCACCTCATAAATTAACTTTATTGCTTCAATCTCTGGTGACTCATTCTCTTTCATATATCGTTGTGCAAAGTTTTTGATATCATTATATTGAACAAAATAAACCCCATTAATTGAAGCTCTATCAGATGCGTCTTTGTTCTCAGCAATTTGCCATAAGAATTTTTCAAACACAGGGCACTGTTCAATAATTAATAATTGATTTTTTGATAAAGTCTTAATGATTTTTGAATGTTGATTAATGATGTTTCCATCTGAAAAATATAAATCATTATTCGCATTATTTTCTGACTCTTCTTCTTCCTCGTTATCATTATCATCATTTTTATCATCCCAAACAATATCAATATCATCATCAAAATCATCTATACTTTCTATGTCTGAATCATCTTCCTCTTCGTTATCATTACTTGGTTCATCAAAAACTAGCTCTGTATCATTTTCATTTTCTTTATTTTCGTTACTATTATCTTCTTTCTCGTAATCTTCTTCTGAATTCTTTAGGTCTACAATATTATTTTCTACATCATATTGTTTAAAATGACATGTTTTTTTATTGTGTTTCGTTGAGCCGCATATTGAGCAATGGTGAATTCTTTTCTTTTTTTTGGCTCCGCAATTAGAAGGTCGTCCTATTCTCCTGCCTTTTTCGTGAATTGTCAACGGCTCATAGTCATTTCCGAACTCGATTGCCTGTATATTATCAAATAATTCAATTAGATTCTTTTGTATATCTTTATTGTTTTTTGCATGCGTGGCAATTTTTGATAATTTGGGCATAATGTTGCTGTAACTGAAGTCAATGTTCATATCAGCGGGATCATCAACAGTTTCTGAATGTTGATCGTTATCTTCTGTTTCATTAAAGTTTTTTATTAAATAAATCTGTGGAATCATTTCATTTGTTATATATGGATACTTGCTATTTTTTATGTTTTTAAGAATATCGTGGTGGCAGGGCAGGCCAAATTCTCTTTTTATTGTGCAATGACAATCTTCATTTAAAAGTTCACATATTTGATTCTGTTGAAGTTTGCCAAACATTATTGAATGAATTCTCTTCTGAGCTTCTTTTAATTCAACATTTAATTTGTTAAAAGCACTTTGTCCAATATATCCAATTTGTGACACTTTTTTTTCAAACTGTTGAGGAATTATACTCATTGAATTAATTATTCCTGATACAAAAATATCTTTCATTATTTCAAATAATTCTGATAAAGGAACAATATCATTATTTGTGTTTTGTTTTAATGTCCCAAAAATTCCTTCCTGTATATTCGTTGTTCTGTGACCTCTCAGCTGTAAATGATTAAGTGTTGATGGACTATATGATTTTAATTCATTTTGGAGATTTCTTAAAAATCTTTTATGCTTTTTTATTGAGTCAATTATTTTTTGCAATGAACTTAAGTAAACTTCATCTGATATTGTTCCTTGAATTAGTTGATTGAATAAACTGCCCACTTTAGAATTTTCTCCAAACACAGATCTGATATTGCGATAAATATGTATTTTACAAAAAACGATATTTGCTTCTGGGAAAATTTCATTAATTGCACATACTTGGGCCCGCCATCTATCAATGATAAAAACTCTTATTGAATTTTGAATATGATTTTTGACATCAAATAAAAATGTTTTGAAGTGATCTTTTTCTCTTCCTGGAATGAAAGAATAAGCAAGAATTTGGCGTGATTCATTATAATCTTCAAAAGAAATAACGACAAGTGGAAAATCGTATTGGTTTACGCAGCATGTGTCATCCATGAATACCACATCAGTTGCGATTGGTAAATTTGAGAATCGTTTTGAGATAAAGACTGATCCATTATATTTTTTTGTCTTTGTTATGTTATCTGGTTTCCAGTGATGTATTATGTGAAAATAATTGAGATAATTTTCACATTTTGTTAATAAATCATTAATTTCGTTTTTTTGCATATTTTTCTTGACAGTTCTCCTGATATCATAAAATTTACGTGCTCTAATAGTTTTTGATCTAATTTTTTTTCTTATTTCTCTTGCTTTGTAACCTAAAAGTGCCATTTCTCTAATTTCTATTATTCTTTTGTCACTTATTATTCCGTTTGCATCCAAGAATAATTTATCCATAGGATGTGTGTGTGCCCAGTTAGCAGATTTAAAATTTATTACAGCGAATTTTTGATCATTTTGTGTAATAGTGAATTCGATAAATGAGCCGCAATGATAGTCTTTTTTGGATTTCCTTGTTTGATTCCTTGCTCTTCCACCAAAAATACATTCAAATCTCCATGTTCTAGTTCCCACAAAATTCATTTTTGTATTTCGTGCAACATATGGAACTCCACAATCTAATTTTGAATATAAACTTGAAATGTATTTGGAAAATGAATTGTTATGAGCAGTGTACATTGATAAAGGATGATTTTTGATTTTTTCGATGGAATCAACAAATTTGTTTGGTGTTTCAACTTGCATAAATAATAAAAAGTGATATAAAAATTAAATTAAATAATTCAGATCAAATGAAATATTTTGAATAAAATATTTATTTATTAATTCCTTTTCTTTTTTTATTTTGAAAGGATGCTGAACACAAAAAATGGTATCGTTGAAACGATAATCTTATCTTTTTAAATTCATAATTTATATTAAAAATAAAATGTTATCGGACAGTTTTGATATTAAATAAAATAAAATCTTATTTAGGTACAAAATTATTTAATATGATTAAGAAAAATGTCTATAAAAATTGGAAAAAACTCAACTTAAATTATTAATTGAATTTTTTTAATAGTGTTTATGAAATTTATATATTATAAAGATTAGAAAAGTAATAATTTAAGATAAAAAAAATACAATTAATAAAATTTTTAAAGTAACACCAATAACAAATTGCAAACTCAAAGAACAATTCTGAGCACTTAATATCATTTTTTTCTTTGTTAGCTAACAAAAACTTTGAAAATATTTATTATTTATATATAATTGAAAAATTCATATTTTAAAGTTAGTTTTGAAATACATTAAAGAAAAAAATTGTTGTTTTCCATCAAATTTTTTAATTTGAGGTTAGTAATTTATTTTTAAATAAATACTTAAATGTGTATTGGATTATTAGATATGAATTAGTCTGTTTCACTAATATTTCAAAAAATAAAAAATGAAATTTCACAAATTTGAGGCTTAGATGGTAGCAGTTAAATATCAAAGATAACCAAATATAATTTTATGTCTTGAAAGGTCATTTACATATATAAACGTGTGATTTTAGCTAAAAAACAAGAAAAGAGAATATATATTGTCATTTCGTCCGATAAAATGCAAACTCTAATTGTTAATATCTTCAACAATCAATATCTTAACGTAGAAAGCAAAAAAAATAAGATGATGTTTTTTAAACATAAAAAAAGTTTGTTGAAATTATCAACCATCAACATGGGCAATGCATCGGATCTAACAATATTAAGTGTTTAATTCAGTAGTATATGCAGTGATTGCCACTCTCCTCCAGCCTATACAACTCGCAACCAAGCTCTGGTATTCTTTCGCTTAGGCTTAGATACGCTCTGGCTGCTCTCATTTCGTTTCCACGTGCCTATACATTGTGTCAATTCTGTTATGCCACTGACCCAATTTCTACTAGGCTTCAAATTTTATGTCAGTAAAGCTACAGAAAATATCTACTTCAACGAGCATAACAACCACCCGAGTCCATTCATAAATACATTCTAATTAAATACATCATTATTTGTTTTTTATTATTATTATTATTTTTGTCCAAATGGCCACCTAGTAATTTTTTGACTGGAATGAGTTTGAGAACATTCATGTTAAATAATATGAGATAGCCTATACTAAAGGAGATGAAGAGATAACCACAGAGAAAGCCATAAAGAAGTTCATTTGTCAAGCATCCATTGGTTCAGAGAAATCAACAGCAATAAGGAAATGGATCGATAACACTGTACCTCATAACAAGTTCATATTCATTGTGACAGCTATCAATATAGCTCTGGAGTTCTATTCAAAGTTATACGTAATCTTAAACAATAATCACCTCAAAAATAAAAGTATGCCCAAAGGAAGGTGCATTTAAAGAATTCAAGGAAGCTATCACACATTTAGTTCCAGTAGTAGTAACAATATTCTCAACAGCATCTAAGTGTCTTGAAGGGATCATTTCTACTACTACAAAATAGGCTGAAGCTGCTAGTAAGTGTGTTTCATCAATTAATAATGTGTATTGGCTGTTAAAGCCTATCTGGTTGTATGACAAGGTATTAATCAAAGTAGAAGATAAAAATGAGTACGAGAGGTTAAAGGAATGTATAACAATGAACTCAATAAGGTTTTGTATAACTCAGAGAAGAAGGAAATAGAAATCAGTAATGAAGATAATTTTATTAACTCTAAACATGTTGACATATTTATAGCTACTTCATGCATTCAAGCAGAGCAGTCATTTTGGATTATTTAATATCGATATTCATTCAGACTCCATTAGATACTGTATCATCAATTGAACCGTTTGTAGGAAGAAAGAGAAATGAAGACTCAACAGCTTATCTATATATGAGACAAGTAAGAGTACCAGAAGATAAGTTTACATTTAAGGCGGACAAGAAAAGGCTGAACCAACTGTGAGCATATACATGGCTATTAATTGACAAAGTTTCAATGGTTAAGTGCATGAGTAAAATGGGAGAAGTAATAGTTAATGAGATACAAACCTCACTGCCAAAGCTCGGTTTGAGAGAAGAAGAAATAAAGATTGATACAGTAATGATAAAAGAAGATGACATAAATAGAGGGTTTTCAGGCAAGAAACAGTTATATCAGCACCATGGCTTCAAGAATGAAAAAGATATACCAAATGAATATGAAATAAGTAGCAGATTCAACAGAGAGAAAGGTAAAATGCAAAGAATATATAGTTTAAGTTAGAGTAAATAATAAATGTAAACCATTCAATATATTTTTATATTTTTTTGGAAAGCATCTCTGATTCAATTACATTAACAATTCCAATTTTAATAACAGCAATCAGTAATCAATTCAGAATCTAATCAATTACATATTCATTGTCAGCAATCAATTAAGGCATTCGAATACATTTCAGATCCAATGACAAAAATCAAATTAGAATTCAATCTAGTATTCTATAACAGTAATCACATCGATAACAATAATTAACCATCAATTACATATTCAATGTCAATAATTAAATTAATAACTCAATTACATATTCAATATCAATTCCAAAAAATCAATTAGCATTCAATCTAAATAATCTAATCAATTTCATATTCAATATCTGCAATCAATTACAGTATTCAATAGCAGCATTCAATTCCAATCCCAGAATCAATGATAATAATTAATATCAACTATCATAATTCAATAACAGCAATCAATCACAACAAGAAAGAGATAATAACATTTACCTTTTGTCAAATTAAATATTATGGTCAATTACAAGGCCAATTTTAGCAATCAGATTCAATTCTTTCTTTGTCACCTTCTTATGTTTTTAGCAGTCAATCAAGTCTAAAAATAATGTTAAGGATTTAGTTATAATTCCAAAGAACAAAGAAAAGTGCCTTGTTAATATTAGTCCAAAGGAGCTGCGGCCAAGACAGAAATAATCAAAATCATTCATGATGAGTACGTAGAAAGAGTTTTGACAAAACAGTCAAGTACATAGATTATTCCATTAGAGCTCAGATGGGAGGAGATAGACAATTTTGATTTCACACTGCAATTCTTCATTGAAATATTAATGAGCTCAGAGTATTTGCTTCATTTATTTGACTTTGAGCATTTCTTAAATAGATGATTTGATTGGCTTGATTCATTAACTAAAATCATTGGCAAAAGAATTACAAGCAATAATGAAACACAGGGACAAGAGGTGTTAATCGTTTTTGCGATCCAAATGAAAACAAGCTCGTTTCAAAAGTGCTAGGACAAATAACAAGACAAGATTTACAGATTAGGTTGGGAACAAAACAGAAAAAATCATAGAGTTCTTATTGATGATACTACTCTTTCTCAACACATAGTGATGAACCAACAATAACACAAGATAAATGGAGCAAGATGTTTATGGTCAAACAGCAACCACAAGAGCCTACACATTAAGTTATAATAAAGACTTTGATATTTATTATGACCTGATTATAATAACAAAAGAGCTCCTTAATGAATTTCCACTTACTTTTGACTCATTAGCTAACTTATATCATTTACCTTTCAGCAAAGAATTTGTTGTTGATGTTATTAATGAATGGTACTTTACTGGTGAGCAAGTGAATTCAAATATATGGAACATCACAATTTTGAATCACCTGGATGCAAACAAGAAACAACAATACATTGAATCATAAGGTCTTAACAAAGTTACTCCTTTAATTAAGTGATTTACGTGATAGTTTCTCATTAAAGGATTTGCGACAAAACAGTCAGGTAAAACAGTATAAGTCCTATGATTTTGCCTTCATTAGCGAAAAGCAATTAAGTAAATTATTGTCAACAATAAACTTAGGAAAATACAAGGATAAGATAATAACTGCAATGAATTTGTACTCAGTAGGAAATAACAAAAATATCTGCTTTTATGATGAAATTAATGATTATCTTGTCATGTATTAGTTACATTTCCAAGAATCCAAATGGTAACTATGCAAAAGAAAATGTTAGCAGTATTGAGAGTATTGTTGGCAGGTTTAATACAAGCCTTGAGAATAAGAAGTTGGTTGTTTGCAATAAATTCTTGGACAATAACAAACTAAAGTGTGTTTTTGAAGTGAATCAGAAAATGCAGCCAGTAAGGGTAACAGAGATTGAACACAAAGATAGGAAACATTTTATAAAAGAATAGGTGATAGAGAATCTTGTTTCTGGATTTAATAATGATTTCTATACATTATTGTTTAACTACTTCAAGAAAAGAGATATTAACAAATTTTATCCAAGTAACATTCCAGCAACTGAAGCAAGCAAACAAGCTTACGACCTTTTTATTGGAGCTCATAAAAGCTATTTAGTTGAAGCTTTTCAAGATTACCAGAACTTTTTTTTTTTTATATTTTTAATATAACTTTTTGTTATTCTATTTTTATTCCAAGTATATTTTATAAATATATAATATATTATATCTAATGCATGACATATTAAATTTTAGTGATTAAATGCTGACTTGATAAAAAGTTATAAACTATTGAAAATTATGTATTTAATTTTTTACTATTTAAAATATAAAATTTGGAATATTTATGCTGATTACGGTTAGGGTTATTATTTAATAACTTCCTTAGCGCTTTTATTTCATTGTCATTCGATCAAATCTCTGGTTACAAATCAGCTGAGAATGATTATGTGATCATCGGAAAATGATTCTATAATCATCTGAAAATGATTTTGTGATCAGCTGAGAATGATTTTGTGATCAGCTGAGAATGATTTTGTGATCAGCTGAGAATGATTTTGTGATCAGCTGAAAATGATTTTGTGATCAGCTGAGAATGATTTTATAATCATCTGAGAATGAATTCGTAATTATCTGGGGAAGATTTCGCAAATATCTGGGGAAGATTTCGTAATTATCTGGGGAAGATTTCGTAATTATCTGAGGAAGATTTCGTAATTATCTGAGGAAGATTTCGTAATTATCTGGGGAAGATTTCG
>NZ_CAJUPR010000023.1 GCF_910588665.1 uncultured Brachyspira sp.
TCCTTTAATATTTAAAGGAGATATATTATATGGTTCTGATTCAAAATCATATCTTGATATAGATTCTTTAAAATATTCTAGAAAAATTACCAAACTCCATTTAGAAATCAATTATAATTTATCACATGATGAATTAGATCAAATTCCGTTAATGATCAATAATCAACCTCCTCCTGTTTTCAATATTGTAGTATTTAAATATTTATATTCCTCATTTTTTCCATCTGAATATTATGATTTTGTTCCTAAGTTTTCACCAGTTAATAAATTTTTACCGTATTATAATAGTAATTTGATATATTTTACTGAAACATTGAATCAATCTGATAAAACTATATTTAATATTCCGGGAGTTTTTAAACTAGAACCAAATGAAACAATTTATATTATTATTTTTCCTTCAAATAACAAAGATTACTTAACACCTTATACTTTTAATGGTTTTGTTAATGTAGTTTATAATTCAAATTTTATTTAATAAACATTATTTCATTTTATTTTATGCGTAAACGTAATAATAACCCTTTAGATAAATCATATTTAAAACAACCAGGTCCAGATCTTGAAATAAATTCTTATCTGATACCTATTTATAGAAATTATTTTATAAGAACTGGAGAGATTTCAGCTAATAAAGATTATAAATTAATTAATGAAGAATTAAATTTTAATCATAATAGAGTACAATTTAATATTGATTCTAAGATTAAGAGTAATTCAGAAATTCACCTTTCTTCTTCATGTATTCCGAATTATATTTTTAATCAAAATGTAAATTTTCCAATTAATGCATCTCAATTTTCGTATGATTTAACATCAAATTCTATAAAATTAAATTTTGGTAATTATAAAATATTTATAACACCTAATACTATTATCAATATCCCTTTTAATGGTGGTTATCCAATTCCAATTCCACCAGCACCTTTACCAGAACCTATCATTAGAACTATTACATTACAATTTTCTTCTTTAATTAAAAATTTTTCATTTTCTTCTGATTTATATATAAAAAAAGGTTCAGTTATACGATTACCATCTTCTGAAAAGGATAAATTATTAGATTTATCAAATCCAGGCAAAAATCCAAAATCTATACCTCCGATTAAATTGGATCTGGATTCATTTCAACAAAAAATCCCACCTGAATATCCAGGAGATGATACGCATTTTCAAGTATATAGATTCAAATCTGATTTATTTAAAAATCTTTCGATAATTAAAAGTATAGATAATTCCACTCCTATTGATTTTGATATGATTTTTTTTTGTGGTGAATTTAAGATACCAAATAATTTTAAAGTAAATCAAAATATGACTCTATCAAAAGGTTCTATTATTTCATTTGAAAATCAACCAGTTCCTCCAGGTCCTGTAAATCCAGAAGTTGTGAATATTTCTTTAGATTTTGAAACTAATTCATATTCTCCTGATAATGATTTTTATATTTCAAAAGATTCAATAATTCAAATTGATCCGAATTTATTAACAGGTATAGAAATTGTAAAACCTGGTTTATCATCAAAACCTTTTAATTTACCTTACATAATTAATTTACAAACAGCCGCAAGTTATGAACCTGATGAAGATGATCCTTATTTAATTCATTATCATTTTCCACAAGCAACTCCAACTCGATCACCTTATTATTTTTATTCAAATTCTATATTATCTTTCATGAGGAATATAACAGCTTCTAAATTTGATATTATTTTAAATGAACAAAATCCAGAATGGATTTGTGATGGTATAATACCAGCTATTGGTTCAAGAATTCGATTTAATCCACCGCCTATTCCGTTTCCGGAACTTTTACAATATGATGTTGATTTTTCAAATCCTTCTTTAACTTGGCAAGAAGATAAAGCAATAGCTCAAAATTCATATGTTCGTATTTCTCCTGATATAATGAAAAATTTACAAATAATCAAAGATATGCCTTTAATGTTTCCACTTTCTGTAATTAATGTTTCTGAATTTGAGAAAGAAGAAGAATATCCGGTTATTATGTATAAAAAAACATATATGTTTACTCAAGATAGGAATAGATTTCTTTGGAAAGATTCACGAATCCAGGTTCTTGTTCAAATTCCTTCAGCTGTTTATAATATTACTTTAACAAAAGATACTCCAGAATGGCATTTTACAGATGAATCTATATTAATTTCTCCGCAGACAACTATAAAAGCTATCTATCCACCAGATCCACTTCCTCCTGCTGCTGAAGTTTTAGAAGTAACCTTATCACCTTATAAATCTGATAAAAATGATATATATAGATTTCCTGCAGATCAAAATGTAGCAAAAGACTCATATTTTCAAATCGATTCTGATTTATGTTTTGATATAATTCAACAATCGAATACTGATATTCCTGTCAATCAAGCTTCTTTTGATGATTCTTGTAGAATTAATTATAGACAAAATCCTGATTATTCTTGGAATGCGTTTTTCACAATTACAAATTATATATTAACAGATGATCAAACTTCTGTTCTTGTTAAACCGAATGTTACATTAAATGCAATAACTACTACTAAAATTCCAGCTTTCAATATTCAATTAAACCAAAAGAATCCTGTTTATACTTTAGAAGCTGGTATGTATGGTCAATCTACATTCTCAATTGCAAATGAATTAATTCCAGAACTTATATGTCCGTCGTTAGATGATAATGAACCATCATATACTCATACTATTAAGCAATCATCCATAATGAATGACGGTAATTCTTTAATTATAGATATACCATTTTCACAATCTGTTCTTTTTCAGAAATATTCAACAATGAGAATAATTATACGTTAATAATTTCTATTGTTTTTTGGCATTTTTAAATAAAAAGATAATTTTTCAAAATTTTCAAAATTTTTACATTACCCCTATGAAATTTAAAATTTTAAAATTTTAAAAAAAAAATAAAAATATAATAATAAAAATAAGAAATTAGTCTTTTAGTAATTAATTATTACTTTCTTCATCTGAATCAGAGATCTCGAAGAAACTTTTCTGTTGTTGTTGCTGCTTTGTTTGTTGTTGTTCTGGTTCATCAGAATCGGAAAAAGTGCCGATATGCTGTACCTTTTCACCGAAAGCTATCCATTGTTGTAGCGATTCCAGAGCATACTGTAGTGTTGTAACTTCATTCCATTCTCCATGGAAGGCTCTTAATGGAATGTTATAGTGTCCTGTCTCACTACTGAGATCCAAGACATCGTCAGCGAGTCGTTCGTGAGTTTTGGCCATGTTCAGTAACGCGTTCATTTTCTTTTCAAGTAATGCACGTTTTAGTCTTCGGTGTTTCTCCTTGCGAGCTTCCATTTCTATTGTCGCTCGTTGAACATAAGGTCTTGTTTGATCTTCGCTTTCACTGGTATCAGTTGATGTACTATTATAATCTACTGGTGGTGGGTTCGATATTGCTGGTCTCATGTAGCCTTTCTGTGCACATCGCTTCCTTCGAGCCATTTGATAAATGAAGAGAATTTCTATAATTATTGAAAAACTAATAAAATAAACTATTGAACTATCGTAATTTTTATAAAAATAATTTATCAAAAAGTTACCGTTGAGTACATTTTCTGAGTATTTAATCGGTAATAATTATTTAAAAGTGAGTTCGATAACTATTTTTTTCGTAACGAACTTTTTTGAAAGAAATTCGTTATGCTTTAATGGCAAGTGATTTGTTAGATGACATTATTATAAATTCCGTTTATAATAATTTCAATTTAAACGTATAATTAATACGTTTAGTAAATCATTTTAATTGATGTCTTCTACAGCTTCTAATGGAATTGTTTCTTTGAAAGAAGGGCTTGAGTCGTATCTCCAATATGTTCATGATCATGGAACAGAGCCCCCTTCTCCACGTAACAATAATGAACCACGGATCACTGAATTTTTGCGCCAGGTTGATCAGCTTACTCGTATTCTGCGCCGATGTTTAGAAGAACTTGAATCATTAGGTTATTCTTGAATAAACAATTACTTTTAATTATTTTTTAAGCGTCTTTTATTTTTAAAAAATCAAAAAAAATCTAAATAATATTTTCACTTTTCTGGATCCGTAGTAATCTTCATCTCCGATGAACTTATGAGAATCGGAGGAGACAAAAACGATGAAAATAGCAGAGGGGAGAGACTCTGCGTTTTATTAAATTTTAAAATTAAATAAAAGAAAAAAAAATAATAAAGAAATTGTTTATATAATAATTAATTATAATTTATTTAAAATTTTTAAAGCTGTATCTTCAAGTAGTTTGTTATTTATTTTTACGATTAATTTTTGAAAAGAATTTCCATATTCATTAATAATCTTCTCATAGAATTCTTTTTTTATCATATTCAATTTAAATTCTGTATCATGTATCATTTGATATTTTTGATCCATATTATCGTTATTAATAGATGTAATAAAGTTTTCGTTAAATATTTCGAGTATGTTAATGTTATCTGACATTTATAAAAGTAATTTTTTAATTTGTATAACCAAACAAAAGTGTTAAGGGTATAAGACAACTAGAAAAAAAAAAAATATTTTTTTCTAATATTACCCTTATACCCTTAACACTGTTTGGGACTACATAGAAAAATTACGGTTAAGTATTGAAAAATTCACCATTATCATTGAATTTTTTGGCCTTTGTTTATCACAAAACCAAATATCCTCTCAATTAATGACCAAATACTGTTTCATTTAACATGTCATGGTTAAAATAATGATCGTCAAAGGTCAAATTAAAAAATAGTCCGAATCGAAAAAACTCTCGGACTATATAGAAAAAGTTAAAATAAAAATAATCAATTGAAAAATTGAACTGTTTATTTAAGAATTGAGACGTCCAATTGTGTTAAGAAGAATAAATCACTTCTTGTAGACACTGAAACTTCAGTAAACCTTCTTTTTATCGGATCATGATCTTCAGGTTCTGGCCAAATTTCAGTAATTGTATAATTACTTGTCACAATGAAAAACCATTTTTGAGGGTTCACTATTATTTGACCATTTTTGATTTCAGCTTGGAACCAGTATGCATCTGCCCATACCTTGACTTTTTCTGGGAAGCTTCTCAAGGAGTTGATACCTGCATCTTCAATAAGTACTACTTTTGTTCTTTTATCGTCGTAGTTATCCCACCATTTGTTTTGTTGCTTGAAACAAATTAGATCTTGTGGGACTTGTTTTCTTGCCCAGTAGCTTTTTCCACATCCAGGGGGACCAGTGATCCAGAAATTTTTGACCTTTAGTGAACCCTCCCATTGTGGGAGTCTATCAGCATGATCCATTTTCCATTTCATACAAAGACCTGGGAATTGAAACGCCATTTGTGTCCATTTTTCAGAGAACTCGATCCAGGACATTGACATTAGATCTTTGAGGGCATTTTTCAGTTCTATTTCTTTATCGAACTTTTTCTGAAAGTCATTAGGGATTTGACCTTGCATCATGAAATGGTCTTTATCAGGCTTATTTTTGTTAATGTAGTCCAATGCCTGTTTTAATGTTCCTTTCATAGGTTCCCAGTCTGGACCTGTCAACCAGTATCGTATCATTGAAATAAAAGTTGGCTAAAAAAACATCAATAATTTTTTATTTAATTCTTCTTTTTTTATTAAATAATTTTTGTATCAATTGATATATATAAATATCTTTTTACATGTAATTTTATTAATTTGGTAATAAAATACAAGCAGTTTTTGAAAAAATTTATTTCTATAAAAGTTAAGAAAAAAATTGAGTATTTCCAAATACAGTATTATTGCATCATTATTTTCAAATATTGAAAGAAAATGCATTATTACATGAATTATCATGAGTCATTTACTTTTAAAATAAATAGAATATGCATCGCGCAAAGTTCGAATAGCTATTCATGTTATTGTTATGGCTGCGGTTCTGAGGACATTCAAAATCGAGCTTTTTGAATGTTATTCGTTATTTTTTTGAGACATATTGAAAATCATCCGTTATAATTTTTTTAATAGAAATCATCAAAAAGATTATATCTTTATAAAACAGGAGTAAAAAGAAAATATTAAGTTGAATATTAATATTTTTCATAAAATTTACATATTTAATAATGATAATTAGTATAAAATATTTAGTTTTAGTTAAATACAATTTCAAAATCGAAAAACAGTAAGACAATTTTCTTATAATTTTGTAATTATTATGTACAAACATATTTTACTTAATTGGGTGATTTATGAAAGTTTTTTGTGTATGGTTCCAGAGATCGGATATATTATTCTAGATTATTCATTATTTTCTTATTCACAAGAAATATCGACATATTACTCTTATTATATGACTAAACATTATGTTAAATATCGCAGATGAGAAGTAAGTATCTTATATTTAGTTAAATACAATTCCAAATTCGAAAAATAGTAAGACAATTTTCTTATAATTTTGTAATTATTGTGTACAAATCCATATTACTTAATTGGGTGATTTATGAAAGCTTTTTGTGTCTGGTTCCAGAGATTGAAAATATTATTCTAGATTATTGGTTATTTTCTTATTCACAAGAAATATTATCATATTTTTCTTATTACATTACTAAATATTATACTAAATATCGCAGATGAGAAGTGAGTATCTTATATTTAGATAAATACAAAGTCATTTTCTAAAAATAGTAAGACAATTTACATAAAAATTTGAATTTAAAATATATATATTTAA
>NZ_CAJUPR010000024.1 GCF_910588665.1 uncultured Brachyspira sp.
TACTTGAATCAATAGCACTTAAATAATCTGAATCAATAGTAATATAGCCATCAATATTGGTATTAGCTTCATACAATTGAATAGTACCGCTAAATTTATCGCCCATAGCTCCAATTAAAGAATCATCAAGTATTTTAGAATCAGATTCAAGTACATACTTAGGATTATAAGAGCCGATATAATGTAATTCAAAATCATCAAAATTTAAATTTTTATTATGCTCTAATGATAATTGAAATGAAGTAACGTGCTGCTTATAGGCATCATAATGCGAAGCAGCTGTAAAAGGAGAAGAAGACAATCGGGAAACCCGATCATAAACAGTATATAAATTAACTCTGGAACTCATCTGCGTCGACCTCCTAAACCTGTTTTAGACTTCTTCATATACAAATATTTTTGAGAAGCATTAATTTTATAATTTTTAATTTTAGGCATGTAAGACTCCTATTTTTTAGATAATTTAGAAGTACCAAAAAGGACTCCTACTATAGTTATAATACTCTGACATATAGCAGTTATAAGGGAAACAATATCAAATTCCATTTTTATTACTCCTTTAGTTTTTGACATCTGTGTCAAATGCGCTTAGATAATCAAGTCATTTAAGCGCACCGAGTAAAATACCTCCCGTATTTTACTCGGAACACATAACAAAATACTTAAACAAATTAATATAAATAATATATAACAGAATATTTAAAAAAAAGCAAGATTTTTTTAACACTTTTCCTAAGGAAAAGTTAAAAATCTTGGAAAAATATGAAGCCTATCGGCTATGCTACCGCAGGAATTGGAATATTTGAGCGTTTTAATTGAAGCTTATAAATATATTCTTTATGACAATCTCTAAAAGATTTTTCCAACTCTAAACGTTCATTAGAAATAATAGAATCAAAATTACTATATAAATAAATATTATATTTATCTAAATCGCTGTATAAAATTATATCATCTTTTAATTTAAGGTCAGAAACATTAATATTATAAGTCTCTAAATAATCATAAAAATTATTTTTTGCTCGTTTTTTAATAACCTCATAATTATGTTCTTCAATCTCATCTAATAAATCAGGATTATATTTTAATAAATATCTTTTTTCACGACGGGTAAAAATATGATCTGATTGAATAAGTAAATCATAATTATCTAAAATCCAAGATTTACCAAAATTAGGGGATTTACTGCGAAATTCTAAAGCTCTGCCATACTTCCAATTATAAAAATCGACATATCGGAAACGGAAAGAACCATTATTTTTTAATAATTTCATACTTTTACAATAAGGTATAAAATAATAATTATAAAAATCTTTTAAAAATCTATCTTCAATAGCAGAATAACCAAAATAATAAATAGACTCTACTAATTTACGGGAAAACAAAAGATTATTAAAATTAATATCTCTATGCGGAAATAAATCATTTAAATAATCAAATAATTTAACTTCAAGCAAAGCAGTCAATTTATATATATCATACTCAAATAAATCAGATTTATTAATTCTGCCTGTTTTAAAATCATGAGATTTAGACATATATGAAGTACAATAACGGATAGACTTATCAGATACAAATTTAACATCAACATGACCATAATTCCAACAAGATTTTATAAAGGCTACATGCTGAGGAATACGAGGGTTTAAACCTAATATTATAAAATGATAATGAGGATTATTATTAGACTTTAAACCATATTCAGAAGACATAAATATTTTTAATTTTAATCCTAAATGATAAGAAAAACGGCGTCTAAGACGCTTTTTAAAATCAATAATATGCTGTTTATCAAGAGTAGGCCTTAAAGATATAGGATCATAAGTAAAGCCACATTTATAATTAAATAAATCAGGAGAACTAGGACGGGCATACGTGAGAGTAACAAAAGCACCGTATTCACCATGTTTATAATAAGGCAACTCATTAATAATGTCATCGGAGTTAATTCGAGCACGCTCCGAAATACAAGAAGCACAACGACCGCACTTAACGTTAATATATCTATAAACATAAGTACAAGAATAACGATCATAATAATGAACCTTGAGCAACTTACTATTAAAACACATAATTAGGGCAAATAATCAAAATTAGCATTACCAAGAGGAATTTTATCTAATATATTATTTTTTAAATCATTAAATAACTTGGAAGCTCCTCTAATACCAATACGAGCAACATCAACCGAACGCCAAAAAAACATAATAAGAGAGGCAACATTAACAGAACCATTAACATTAAATTCGCCTGTACCTTCTAACTTAGCAATAACTTTACTAAGTCCGGAACTGCCTGCAGAAAGACGTTTTAAAAAACTAAAACTTACATTAAGCTCTTTATATTGTTCCATTTCATATTTACTTATACCTGTAGCCCTATTAAACTCTCTATTATGTTCAAGGTCTTCTATTTCTTTCTCCAAACGTTCACGCTGTTTATCTGTTAAATTAGTTTCTGAGACTGCTTTAGTTCTATTAATATCATTACTTTTTAATTCATCCTGCATATTAATAATTTCCTGATTCTTTAAACGTTCATCAGCCTTCTGAGCTTTAGCTTGTGTACGAGCATTCATAAAGCCAGCAAGAGAGTTTAAAAGACCTGAAAAATCAATATTAGACTGAGGAGCAGGGGCAGAAGTTACAGGAGTAGAAGCAGCAGGAGAACCAGAAGCTCCCCATTTAGTAAAACCTGCTTCCTTCATATCAGCCGCGCGGCGCTGAATAGCAGAGTCTTCACGCTGCATAATTTTTTCGTTAAGTTCTTTTTGATAATTAAATTGCTCTTTCTGAAGGTTAAAATTTTTCTTATTCTGAATTAAATCACCAATACCGGTAAATATACCAGTAAAAGCACTAAAAGGATCAAAAGACATTATTGAAGACTCCTATTTTTAGCATCTTGCTCAGCTTTATATTCGTTAATAGCCTGTCTTTTTAATTCGATTTCAGACTCATGACGCTTAAACTCTTCACGGAGATACTTTAATTTTTCTTCCTGTTTATCAAATCTTTTTACTTTTTCTACTTTCCTACGATAAAGCGCAAAAGCCTCATTTTTATCCATATAATGAGGGTGTAAATTGTCGCCTGCATAATCTTCAATACTATCACCAGAAGAAACAAAATCATTATACTCATAATAATACTGATTAGAATTATCTAAATCCCTTTGAACACCTGCGAGCATTAAACGTTCGTATTGTATAGAAAGAGGTACATAGCTCTCACGCTCAACATTATCAACAGTACTATAATATTTTGGGGTACGAGTATAAGAAAACTTAGATCTAAAATACATTTATCAACCTCCATAAACATGATCTAATAAACCGGGCATTGAAATAATAGGAATCTTCCTCATAGCCTTAACATTAAAATAAAAGTTACATAAAAAGGGATGCTCATCATTAACAACAAAAATACTATTATTAAACGGATCACCTTCATCAGGATCACAAGAAATAAAGTCGTTATTTAATGCGGGAGGATTCGAGAACTTTCTAAAAATTAAATAACTTTGTAGATCAGTATCATAAAAATCACCGGAAACATATGAAAGCTTTTCACGCAGCTCATCGTAACGACCCTGAAAAGCAAATATTTTCTGATCTCCTTGAAGTTCATCGGAATTACCTGTTGCATAAAGTTCAGATTGTAATATGCCTTGATAAGACAAATTCATAAAATGCGGGTTCACCTGTTCTAATAAAGTCTTACGCATAACTTCACGCGGCAAACGCTGAGAATATACAGCAGGAGGCATAATACGGGCAATAAACATAATGACTCCGGGTTCCTCAGCCTTATAAGATCCAAGAGAACCGGAATCGGTTAAGCTGAAGCCGTGGCCGGTCTGATTACCTTGAGGACTGACGTCATTAGTTGCAGAGTTCTGAAGAACTTCGGAAATCTGTATATTAAATGATGATTGTCCAATAGATTCAGGAAGAGAAAGACGAGCATCAGAAGGGCTTACATTCCACTGATACTGCAGCATTTCAATAAATCGGGAACCGCCACGCATAAGAGACTCGAAGAACCTTTGAATCGCAAACATATCGCGAGCATCTGAAACATCTAAACTTATAAGATTAGAAACATCAATTTTATTATTTCTATTAAGCCAATCAACAAAAGAATTCTGTGAATCGGATTTAACTTGACCTGTTAAAGTAATGCGGGATTTCTGTCCGCTGACATAAGTAGGACCAGGACCTCCGACATTAATCCAATTAGAACCGCCGGGACCAGCATGAAGCTGACCAGTACGATCACTATTATGAATATAAAAGTCATTAATATCGACTCTAGATATAGGCAAAGAGGGCGAACCATTTCCAAGAAGAAAATCAACAGTAGCAGAACCAGTTACAGGGATAGCGGGCGCAATACCTTTCTGACGGGAATAAAAAGCAGCTGTAAAATAATCTTTACGCCATGAAGAACGAAGACACCATTGAAGAAGCGCATCAGATGAATTAATTGATTTAAAATCTATAGGCCTCTGAAGATTCTCATCGCGATACCATTCATTATATATAAAATAATAAGCTCTGCGAAGTAAATCAAAAGGCAAAACAGTCGAAGGAATAGCATTTATATTTTTAGTACCGTCGAACTCTCTAGAAAAGCCGAAACAATCCCATAAACAAGGGGCATATTTATCTAATGGCACAGTAAATAAATCATACTTATCCTTTAAATACTGATCAAGTTTGTCAGCTACAAACCTCTTAGAATTACTTCCGGGAATATCAACATATTTAACACCCATAGAATTAAAAACAGCTTCATAAGCAGAATCATCTTTAAATTTTTTGTATAATTTTTCAACATGTTTTATTAATGTGCTAGATGAATTAATAGTTGTAGTAACTCCATCATAAGAAAATAAATCGTCATCATTTAACACTGCAGTATATTCAAAAGTACAAGTAACATAATCTACATTCGAAGAATTATCGAACCAAGATTTACAATTAGATACTGCGGGGGTAGAATGAGCAAGCGCAAAATTATAATAAAAGTTAGGATCAATAATTGAATGATCAACAGTTCTTACAAGCCTAGGAGGCCATTTATATCCGGGTTCATAAGGAGCCATATTAGCATTAACAGGAACTTTAACATAAGCATAAAAGCCATTATGAAGAGTCGAACCCTCAGGAAGGGGACCGCCATCAGGACTAGGCGTAATACCGACGCTTTTAAAAACAACATCTTTTGAAAGCTTACCAGTAGGAGCTCCGCTATTAACATCAGTAAAACTGCACCAAGTAGGAAGCGGGCGATCATAAGATTTAGGCGGTATAGTTTTAGGGTCTACAGTAGTATAAAAAGCCTCGAAATTATCATCAAGAAGCCTATAAGGAACAAAATAAGCATGTACCTCGCATGTAATATTATTCATAATAGGAGCAAGCAAAGGCATACAGCGGACTAAAGCTTGAACGTTTAAATCATGTATATCGCCGGGAATACATTCAAACCAAGCGATAGGAACTAAATAACCAAAAGGCATTGTAGTATAATGATTATGAGATAAATCAAAAGCATTATATTTAGGATCTAAACCATTAATAACATCATAATTGCGCATAAAAATTAACCTTTATTAGATTCCTTTGAAATAATCTGTTTACGAGAAAAAGGACCAGACAAAGACTCAAAATCATCATTTGAATTACTTGAATCAATAGCACTTAAATAATCTGAATCAATAGTAATATAGCCATCAAT
>NZ_CAJUPR010000025.1 GCF_910588665.1 uncultured Brachyspira sp.
GATAATTCGATAATGACACTCGCAAATGAAGATGAAACAAATGCTGTCGGCGATGAACCTGTCGATGAAGGAGAGCCTGAGGAAGGGGATGCCAATTTAGAGTCAGAAATAATCAATATACCTCCTTCTGATGAATTTTTCTCTCAGTGTTGGTCTTCAGTTGAGGAATCACAGAAAAAATTGTATGACAGATTATTTGAAAATCTTGCGTTTGTCCATAAAGAGAGTAATTTATCTGATAAAGACATGAGAGATAATTATCAGACAAACAAACATTTAGGAAAAGCTTTTCGAAATACCATTTTTGCAGAGTCAATGAAAGACCATATTCCGTTAGATAAATTAAAGCCTCAAACATTATCTTCTTATGGATATATTAATTTTGAAAAATCTTTTTATGATTTGGATGAAAAAAGCTCGTATTTTTCTATTACTTCAATACAAAAAGAAGCAGGGCAAACTCAATTAAAAATTGATTTGACAGGAATAAAGGATGTTGAAGCTACGAGATTAATTATTCATATTTTTGATAGGTGCAGAAATATTTCTGGAGGGTATTCCTTTTATTATTTAGATTATGTTATTGCTGTAAAATTAGACAAAGATGTTGTTATAGAATCAAATCCTGATATTATTGAATCATATACTGCCGAATATCCATCAGAAAACAGAGTGGTTTTGACAATCATCGGCTCATTTGATTTTAAAATGACGATAACAGAAGAAGATATCGAAAAAAGTCCGCTATCAGATTTGACACCAGAAGAGGATATCGATTTAGATAAGAGAACAATAATTTATTATCAGCCAGAAATAAATCAATATTTTAAGCAATATCTTGAAAAATTAGGTACAGGAGGAGGAGGTTCTTTAGATTCTTCTATTTATTCAAGAGTATCTGACTTAGAAACTATAATAAATGACTTAACTCAGACATTTCAAGAACATAATACCAAAATTGATTATAAAATGGAAAATGAAAAATTTGAATCATTATCTCCTCAAACTTATGCTATAGAAGACCAAGAAGGAGAGAAAAATGAGCCGGAATCAACAAATATATTCGATAAATGGGTATCGACAACTTCAGACCAATTTGATTATTTCAATCAAGGAATAAAAGATATTTGGCTATTTTGTGCTGGTATGTCTGAGGATATTGGTAATTTAGAAGATAATTTAGGGTCTTCAAATGATTTTTCAAAATTAGAAGATAGATTAAAAGTTTTAGAAACAAAATGTCAAAATATCGAAGGAGATACTCCTACTTTATCTACCGGCCAATTAACTATAGAAAATTTGATGAAAAGCTATAATGAACGAATAACTATCTTAGAAAAGAAATGTCAAAATATTAAATGAGAGAGATAAAAATATTTTTTTGGGCTTCAAAACAAAAGATGAGTACTCGGCTTACAAAATTCTTAGGAGATATTGAATTCCAGGTAGATGGCAAGACAAAATTGACTAGTAATTTGATAACTTCAGAAGAGGCAGGTCAATTAATTCAAGATTCTTTAAAAGATTTTACCCCTTCTAATACCCCTTCAACGACAGATTCAAATTTTACTCTCATAAATGGGATAGATAAATTTATGATAGAAAATCAAAATATATCTCTTCGAACAGACACTTTAAATGGTGTTTTATGTAATGTTTTATTGATAGATGTTCCTGAAATAACTAAACAAAAATTCTTAACTTTAAATCAAAATATTTTCAAAGTTGTCTTACGAAAAAATGTTATTTATGATGAAGAAGGAAGATATATTAAAGAATTCTATATTTCCACAAAAGATAATACAATAAAATGTCCTATCATTACATATGACTCAGAAAATAATTATTGTATCGTTAATGATAATACCCTTATAGCCACCTATGCAGTTGGGTCAGAAGATAGTATAAATTTAGATGATAAATTCTATATTGCTTTCGATAAAAATTTGTCAATAAACCCTTATACTTTATTTATTAATGGAGATTTGAGTATATTAAATCAATTTGAACCTACTTGCTTAACAACTGAGAAATCTATAAAATGTTCTACAATAGAGGCTGAGAATGCATTAAAATTACATAAGAGTGATGCAAAATATTTTTATCGTCCTCAGATAATCACCGAAGAGACAGTAGGAGAAATACCTTTTTATAAAATGATTTATCAAATTCCTGATGATTATGTAATTCCTGAAGGGTTAGAATTTAAATTTAAAGATTTTTGTTTTGATAATTCTTGGTATTTAACTTGGAGTTCTGGTGAATGGAAAGGTCAAAATTGTCAAGGTCTTTTGAAGCCAAAATCTTTATTGAAATGTAATTCCTTCGTAGATTTAAAAGATGCTAATGACATGATGACAGATATGAAAGGATGGAAAGGTAAAACTTGCTGTATAATGATGAAAAGGTCAGAAGGAAATATCTTTCTCTCTCCCAAAAAGAGTTCTTGTTTAATAAAAGATATTCTCATAAACGGTAATGTAAAATGTCAGATGGTCAAATCAAATGGTGAAAAAGTTGATGCATCTTCGGAATATAAAATTTGGCCAGCAATTTTTTATGTCGATAATTTTCCTGCTCATGAAGGATATGATATAGCTGGGATTGTCTTAAAATTTATTCAATATAACATTGGCGAAAATGAAACTATCGAAAAGAAAATTCAAAAAGAAATTCATCATGTAGAAATATCATTTAAATGGGCTGAGCAATCTGATTCTTGCTGGAATACTTTATCGTTCAAAGTTGGAGATATGTATGTTATTGGCTCAAAAAGTTGTTTTGCCTTAAGTCCTATTATCGATACTATAGAATCTACAGGAGGTGAATATTCAAATTCTAATATAAATTCGACATCAAAAAATATTGAATTATATTTGAATAAATATTTGGTCGACCCGATAGAGGAGGTAAATTGGGACCCTTCAACAAATCCTTTCGAATATATAATGAAACAACAATATTTTGAAGTTTATCCTAATCCTAATGCTGCTTCTACCCTCTATACAGACTATAATATTTGTTCATCAAAAATTATTTCGGCAGATAATATTTCGACAATGAGAAGTGATTTAAATTTATTGACAAATTCTTTTGATGTTGTTAGTTATGATGTTAAAGAAATGGGTCATAATGTTGATGTCTTAAAGGCAGATATGACAATACAAAAAGAAAAGACTCAATATTTACAGTCTGCAGTAAACGCTATACAATTTACTCAAAAAATCCAAATGGCTATGAATTTGACAAGACTAGGTATTGGAATTACTCAAAATTTAATCAGCTTTGCAGGAGGTGCTGCAGGAAGTATTGGTCAAGTAGCTTCTATCACTAAAGTCGTAGATTTATCAGATGAATTATCGGATAATGTCTCTTTGGCAGATTCTTTTACGTCTGCTGTTGCTTTGGCAGATAATAATAAAATTAATTTAAATGACGTCTTAGAATGGTGTAATTTAGAGAATAGACAAGTAGAAAAATTCAATTTTACTGAAGAAGAAGATAATCCTGATACTTCTGCTGTAAGTTTGACTTCTGCCGTCCAATTATCTTTTCAAATGAGAAATACGATAAAACCATATATCAAAAAGATTGTTGAAAAAATTAATGAAATTGACTCATCAAATTCAAAAATTGAAGAATTATCAAATGAATATATCAAGAAAAGTGATTTAACAAGAAGCGATACTATAGATATTATTTCAAGAATAAATGAAGACCAAGCAAGAGTTTTATTTCAAGCCGAAGATAACTTAGAAAATGGTATTTGTGTATTCAAATTATTCACCTCTGAAGGTCAAAAAAGATTCTATTTCAAAATAGAAGAAGGTGAAATAGTAGATTATCAAGGGGTAGATACGACGACAACAATAGATGACATAACAATAGAAGGTCTTCAAAATTCGGAAGAATATAAAACAAAATATTTAGAGAATATGAATAAAACTGACAATATTATTTTCATCAAGAGTGAAAATTCAGAAAGCAAGATTATTGGTTGTGTCATTGAAAAAAATACATTTTCAAGAAATTTATTGGAAAAAACTCCTGCCGATATAGCTTATTTATCAGATATTGAAGCTTTAGATGAAAAAATTAAAGCTTTAGCAGTAAATAGTCATCAAAATGATGTTGCGATGATGAGTTTACGAGGAAATGCAGACGAGGAATATCCAACAACTGACGAAGTCAATGCGGCCTTAGAAACAATTCAGCAAGAATTAGCTAAGAAACCAGATATTGCCGACTTATATAC
>NZ_CAJUPR010000026.1:0-2449 GCF_910588665.1 uncultured Brachyspira sp.
ATATGCTTTTTTCTTTGGGAATCCTGCTTTGAAATCATCTAAATTTTCCACAATAAACATTTCATAAGCACTTTTTGAATTACCGATGATTCTTGTCCTTGCTGCCGTCTGAGGTAAGATTCGAGCATTCCAGTCGGATATATCTCTTGTCCAAAAGAAAGTGAATAAATTTGGATAAAATTTTTCGTTTCGAAATAATTCATTCAAAGCCTTAAAATATGTAAAATCATCTTTTCTAGCAGAAGATGTTTCCGAAACGACATATCTCCTATCGCCTTGAAGAAGTCGAACAGGACAATCATGATTCGATAAAAAGATCAAATTAACGACATTTTCGGCAGGTCTTGATGGTTGATATTTCTCAGAAATGATGATTGTTTTCTCTGTAATAACAGACTTTAATGTATCAAAATCTATAAATGTATTGTTATCTGCAGACGATAATTCATTACAGATTATCAATTTCTTGTTTTCCAATAAGGAATTGTACGAACCGACAATTTGTTCTATTTTATTGATATTATCTTCTGAATATCCTTTGAGGAGTTGGCAAATTGGGTCAGTAAAAGTATTTTTTCCTGTTCCTTCTTTTCCTGTCAATACAAGAGCAGTTTCTGTTTTTCCATTTATATTTTGAATAATATAGGATACCCAATTCAAGATATATTCATATAATTCATCATTGTTATCTGCAATAATATCATGAATATGATCCAAAAATGGCAGAATAATAGGTATTTCTACTTCTTTGAGAGGAGAGTATTGATATCCATAAAAGATGCTAAAAAATTCTGGATTATCCGAATAAAATTTGATTTGTCTTCGCATGAAAAAATTTTTGTTCTTCCCTGCACAGAAGATTTGATAAGCATTTATTGTTCTCTTCTTCTTTGCTTCGAAATAATATCCCAAATTTATCGAACTCATTTTGAGTTTAAATCCTGCATCGTCAAGAGGGGAAAATTTCATTGTCTTCTCATCGATATCAATATCTTTAATAAAATAAAGAGATTTTGCACAATCTACAACAATTAAGACTTTCTTTAAATCAGACAAGAATTCCCCAACCCTTATTCCATTCTTATTTTGATAATCTTTTTTACGAATATCGAATAACGAAAATTGGTCTTGAAGATCGACTTCGATAGATTCATCAATATGATTATTTGCATATTTCTCAAGATAGAATCTCTTTTTTGTTATGTCAAGATGATTTAATATTGAGAAGAACCATTTATTTGAATCAACTTTTTCATAATATTTTTCTGAATAATCATCTATCGTCGTTAAATTGTGATGGTCATTTCTTGCAAAATACCAATTTTTAACCATAAAAGTAATGTATTCTTGATCGAAAGGAGAATGAAATAAATTTACCATTATCTTTTCAAAATTTGGGAAAGTAGGTTCAAATTCTATCATTAATTCATGTAATTCTTCAGGAGTCATATTTATTAAATTTGTTCTGATTTCAAAATCTTCTGGGTCAATATCTTCTCTTGACCAATCCTCGACTTTTTGTTTGGTTTTTTCTTTTTTTGGCTGTTCAATTTTCTTAAAGACTTTTGACCATTCTTCTCTTTGAATTTCTTTTTCAAATCCTCGAATTTGAACGATATGTTGGGAAGGTGTCTTTTTATCAATCAAAGATCCTGCAATCATCTTGTTTCTTTCATCTCCAGGACCATAAATTTTATTAGATAAAGCATGTCTAAAAATTTGTCTCGTACCAAGTTTATAGACATTTGGATCACAAAGACGATGAACATTATATTCAAAACCAGATTTATATTTCATGATTTCTTGAATTTCTGTTCCTTTTATCTTTGTCGTATAAAATATTACATGAATCGAACAAAAATGATCTGCATCATCAATTTTTTTTAAACCTGTTTGAACTTCTAATTCTTGTGATTTTGTATATCCTCCTATCGAATAAGGACCGAAAATTTCAGTTAAAGAATCTAACCATTTTTTGACATCATCAAATTCTTCGACAGATGATATTGAATCAAAATCAAAATAGAGATGATAATAAGTATCTTTTCCTAAAACTTCATTAAAAGGAATTTGATTAAAGAACCATTTATCTATTGTGTCATATTCAAGTTCTAAAGGGATTTTCTTTTTTGACCAAGCAAAACAATCGATAAAGTAAACGCACCCTGGATGTTTTTCGGAATCCGTCATATTTGTTTTTTATCCGAGATAAATTATTGTGAAGTGAAAGTTCCCTACCAAAAAAATTCAAATCAATAAAGGCAAATCCCTATTCAAAAAAAAAATGTTCCTCGTCAAGCTCATAAAAAAAATTTTTTATTATGACTGAAAAAAAAACATGGCTTTTGGTTCATTCTTTAAAAAATTAAAAGAAGGAGTTAAAGATTTTGCTAATGGCTTTAAACATGGCTGGAATAAAACAATGTCTGTTGTTGGGAAAATACCTATT
>NZ_CAJUPR010000026.1:2549-3931 GCF_910588665.1 uncultured Brachyspira sp.
CGAAAAAATTATCGAAGATGAGACAGATTCTTTTGAAAATAAATTAGAGGATTATGTCCTTTTTCGAAGTAATTATGAAGGAGAATTATCTCCGAAACAATTTGAGAGACTCACTAGAGGTTGGAAAAAAGATAGAGATAAACATTCTTTAGATGAATGGTATGAGATATATCAACATAAGCTAAATTCTAATCCAGGAAATTTAATAGAGTATGACCCTTCAGAACATAAAGTAAAATATTATGCATTCAAGAGTAAAAAAAAGATTGATAAATTAGCGAAATCAAATCTTCAGTTAGATATTTCTGACCGTCAAGATGAGCCAAATCAAGTCTTTCCTGTCGAAGATAATAAAAAATTTTATCTTCATAAAGTTGCTGGTCCAAATACTTATTTTATAGATTTGATGTTCGAATATGAATTTTGTTATTTGGTAGCTATAAACGCAAATACAAGATATTTATATGTCTCTTTAATAAATTCTAAGGTAGGTAAAAATGGAGTAGCAAAAAATAATCTCAAAAAAACTAATTCGATAATTAGAGCTTTATCTAATTTACTCAAACAAGGTATGAATCCAAAAGTTCTTATCGGAGATGATGAGCCTGGTTTTCATGCTGAGGCAACAAAAAGTTTTCTCGGAAAAGATTGTAAAATTGAAAAAGTTGAAAGATTAAAAAAGACTGTCTATCCTGAGTTTATGTCAAAAAAACAAACAACAAAAACTGAACCATTACATAGTTCTCTCGGCATTATTGACCGAGTTATTCGAACATTAAGAGATATGGCATATACTGCACAAGTCGATAAAATTACTCCCGAGGTAATGGAAGACTTAGTTTTTCAATATAATCATGCTCCTCATGAAACGTTATCAAAATATTCAGGAATGGAATGTACTCCCGAAATGGCTCAAAATGATAAAGATTTAGAGAGTCATATTTGTCGTAGAATTTTACAACAAAATTATAACATCATGAATAAACCCGATTTTGTAATAGAAGATTTTGAATATGTCAAAGTTTATAATGGCAAAGATCCATTCCAAAAAAGAAGGTCAGTTATCCAGCCAGGTTTATGGTTCATAAATGGATTTGATGAAGGGAAATATCATGTTGTTAATGCTGAAAATGGCGATGACCAATTTTTACCAAGATATCGAATTCATCCTGAGTGAGTTTGAGTCACAAGGACATCCTGAAATTCTTTTTTCATTTTCTCTAAGATATTTTTGGTGTTTGAAACACTTAATAAAGCTAATTCTATATCTGTCTTTCTTTGAGTCAAATTTTCTTCTAACTTTGATAAATTATTTTGAAAATGCACACACATATCTAAGGTATAATTATTTAAAATTTCATGATTAACTTGATATGTTAAAT
>NZ_CAJUPR010000027.1 GCF_910588665.1 uncultured Brachyspira sp.
GTTTTAATGTTCCTTTCATAGGTTCCCAGTCTGGACCTGTCAACCAGTATCGTATTATTTGTGTTCTGTATACTTTCTTCGTGAACTTCACTACTATATGTATATGTCTGTTCCCTGATTTTCCTCTTTCTTCAGCAGCAGCCATTGCAACTATTTCAAGGAAACCTTTAGCAAATTGTAAGTTGCCATTATTATCTATTGCATTTCCGAATTGAAGGGTCTGTTTCCAATCTAAATCTTCAGGTATGTTCCAGGTCCCGAACCAATAAGTAACTCTTGAATTTGTTTCCGTCATTTATAGAAAGTGATATTAAAATTAAAGATTTAATTTGTATATATAATGATCGTTTTAATATTTATACAAAATTAACAAAAATAATTAGCCGGGTTTTATTTCAGATAAAAGTTTATTTTTCAGTTTATTTTAATTGAAAAATTTTTAATACCGCGAAAAAAAAAACGATTAAAATCTTCTCAATTCTTAAATTTAAAATTTTATATAAAAAAATCATTTTTTAAAATGTCAGCTCCTGTTTCTCAGATTCCATCGAGATGTCCATCACCTACTTCATATTCCCAGCCTGTATCATCATGTTCTTCAGATAGTTATCAGGGTTTCGGTGATTGGATTGATTGGCCTCCATCAGCTCAAGGTTCTCCAGTTGAATTTTCTTTATCGCCTTCATACTTTTCACAATCTACTGAAGATTCCGTTTTATCTTCACCAGAAGATACTTCAGAATTAGAATATCAATCAATTCTTGATAGACAAAGGGAACTTTTAGAGCGAATTCAGTCCATTGAATACCAGATCTTAATATATCAACAAGAATTAGCTTCTCTTAAGAGAGAAAAATCACATATCGATTCTTTAGTTTAATAAACACTTCATTTTTTAAAATGTCTTCTTTTTTAACTACATCTTCTGTAATTGAAAATTTAAATCAACAAGATAATTCTTTAATTTTCTTGACTTCTATTGATGAATCAAAATTATTAATTTCTCGTAATATTGATTTTATTTCTTTAATTGAAAATAAAGACCAAATATTGATTGAATCAAAAGAAATTTTAGAGGATTTTTTAGAAAACAGTGAAGAAATTAGAGAATATTTGGTACAGAATTATAATTCTGTTATACCTTTAGGTACGTTTTTGTCTGATAATCCATCTTCTATAATTTTAATAAAAAAATAACATCATTTTATTTTTAGTTTTTATTTATAATGTCTACTGTTCCTTCGAAAACAATGCAAAATTGGTGGGATTTAATTAATTTAATCCATCAGAATGATGAAAATATTGATAAAAACATTTCAGATGTTTTATTTGCTGTCAAAACTATATTAGAAAAACTTGATGATATTGATACTATAATGAAATCTAATTATATTCAGTATTTTTCAAAGTTTGAAGAACAATTTAAAGAAATTTTAGATGAAATTACAAAAATATTTGTTTTTTTCAATGAAACATATTATAATGATATAATGGATAAATTACATTTGATTGATCTTGATATAAATCATTTAGGTACTAAGTTAAATGAAATAAAATCAGAATTATCTTCACAATCTTTTAAATTAGGCTCTATTGAAACAACGTTAGCTTCTCATGGTTTAAAGTTAGATGAAATATTAGCGAAGATTATTGTAACTCCTTAATTTTATTTAATAAACACTTCATTTTTTAAAATGTCTTCCAAAAAAAATACAAACAATACAAAAAATAAAAATTCAACTACAAATAAGAATACTTTTATTAAAAAAAAAAAATATCAAACAATTACTACTCAAAATTTTTTAACTTCAGAAACATTAACTCCATTAAGATCCCCTGGAGGTTCATATAATGTTACTTTAGTTAAGAATTCTTCAACACAAGGTGTTCGTAAAGCAAAAAATTTTACTTTACAAATTTCAACTAATTATCAAATCTCCAACCCTCCATATGGTCCAGATCCTATTTATGGTACAGGTCCTATATCTTTTGCTTTAGTATATTGTCCATGTAATCAGAATTCATTAAATATCCAATCATCATCATCGGTTAATAGTTTATTTTATCCAATTCCGAAAAATGTAATAATAAGCGGTCTTTTAACTTTTGATAATGTTTCTGTATTTAAATCAGATTTAGCCAGAAACTTATCTGCTGGTGATAGTATACAACTTGTTTTATTTAATTCATCTGGTTTTACAATTAATAATCCTCTTATTGCTGTTTCTTTAAATTACGCAATAGCTTTTAATTGATTTAATAAACACTTCATTTTTTATTAATGTCTGTAATTTCATATGTTCCTGCTCAAAATAAATATTCAAATATAACTGCACAATTAAGTGATAGTTATACTACAACATCACAAGTTATTCAAAATAATTATGATTTTATTGACCCTGTTATTACACAAGGTGTTCGTAAAGCAAAGAATTTTACTTTATCAATATCTGCTTCTTGTTATAAAGTTACTGTGGATGAAGAAGTTCCTCAGCTTACGTATTCGCAAATGATGTATGCATTAGTTTATGTTCCTAACGGTTTTGATCCTTTATCTTTAGAAATCAAACAAAACGAAACAATAGAATTATATAAAGCTAATAAATATATAATTTTACAAGGTCTTTTAGAAAACGGTAAGATTAAGAAATCATATTCATATTTAGCTAGAAACTTAGCTGCTGGTGATAAAATTTGTTTATTAATTCGTCCTATTTCAGACACTACTGAAATGACTTTGAAATTTCAAGCTGTATTAAATTATGCTATTAAATATAATTAATTTTATTTAATAAACACTTCATTTTTTAAAATGTATGTTAAACCTAGTAATAATTACAAATTTAATAAACCTTTATTCAAGTCAGAATATTCCAATATTACAAAATCAATATTATTTTCACAAACTGATACTCCTTTAACTACAAATGATGAAGTTATTATTCCAATTTGTGAATATACTGATATTCAAGGTGTTCGTAAATTTAAAAATACTACTCTACAATTATATTCAAACTTTTTTGTAAATAATTCAACTTCCTTTTCAACCTCTTTTCCTTCAATAATTCCAATACCATATTTTCTTATAGCAGTTGAACATTCTATAGAAGACCAAGATCTTGATACAGATTTTATTATTTCAAATAAAACAAAATATTTTATATCAACTAATTATAATGATGTCAATTCTCTATCAACTGAAATATTAAATAGAGGTACTTTATTATTCCAAGGTTTACTTTATAATCAAAAAACATTAATCCAATCAACTAGGTTATCGAAAAATCTCGATGCAGGTGAATGTATTTATTTAGTTTTAAAGATTCCAGATGATCCAGTATATGCTAATTTTTGGATACAAAATATAGAAGGTACAGTTAATTATTCAATTAAATATTCTTAATAAACACTTCATTTTTTAAAATGTCTTTACAATCAAAATTAAAAAATTATTGTATTATAGATTATAATTATTCACCAAAAACTAATGATAATATTCCTTTAATATTTAAAGGAGATATATTATATGGTTCTGATTCAAAATCATATCTTAAAACTTTTAAGAAATAAATTGAATTATTTTACAATTTTGTGTAAAATTTTCAAAACAAAAAACAGAGTCGGCGAAACTCTCTCAAAAAAAATTCTATAAACCTCAGAAAAACAAACTTTTTGATAATAAAATCTCCTTGAGTTGCATCTACTCTATAAAAACCAATTAATCAAATGTCTAGTTTCAAGATGTTGGCAACTATTGAATCTAAGAGAACGCATGAAACTCACAAAATCCGGCCATATGAGATGGCATTGATATATAT
>NZ_CAJUPR010000028.1 GCF_910588665.1 uncultured Brachyspira sp.
TTAAATATTATATTAATCCCAGTAAATACTTCAGTAGTTACCAATGTCTTTGTATCTTCTCCATTTTGCAATGATATTTTTTTATTGATTGTTTACTCATATTGTTTTAAGTTATCATACTTCTTATAATTTAAAATGTATGTAGTATAAACACTGTTAAAATATTGAATATTAATGAATGAAGCCATGCTTATTGTTGAAATTATATATGGTATTAGTAATAATAGGATCTTGGCGATAAAGAATAGCATTAATGCGTTCTATGTCTTTTAATTAAAAGCTATTTTGGAAAAACAGATAATTGAAAACATTTTTAGAATGGACATAGTCCAGGAGTTCAAGTTGAGTTGAAAGCCATCGTCTACAGAAACTAACACTTATATACTACAAGTATATAAACAAGCTGGAGATATTATATACAAGCTGTATATTATAGACTAAATTCATTTGTAAAATTTCATATTTAAATTATAAAACTTTAACTTTTTTCAAATAAATACCTTTTCGACATTGAATAATTCAATGATTGAATGTCTTCAGAATTTTCTTACAAAGAAAAATTATTAGGCAATTAGCTTACATAAGCAAACTCTACTGTATTATTAATTCTTTTTTGATTTTATTATATCTAAAGATATAATCTAACTATGAATTATATACTTATGTTGAAAAATTTTCTGAAACATATTAAAATTGTTAACGTTTCACTGAACACATAATGGCGGTTGTTTTTCTGTTAACAATTTTAAACGAACAAATTGTAACGCTTAACTTTTCATTTTTATAATGGAAATACAAGAGAATGTCCACTGGAAAAAAATTGGTTTACCAAGACATGAAAATGGAAGAGATATTTACAAATTCCAATGCCTGATCTGTGGAAAAATATTTAAAAGGCACAGAAATGCAAATGCCCATTGCAAACTTTGCTTGTACCTTAAGCAGCAAATCCCTGACCAGAGAACAATCAATGACTTTTTTAATGTTCCTGCTGCTTTAAATGAAGCCCCTGTAGCTGAACCTCAATTAATCCCCAATTTGGACATAACTGATGCCAAAACAATTGCTCTAATTGAGCTAATCAGTGAAATGAATATACCTTATACGCAAATCAGTTCACCAGCTTGGCAAAAATTCGTTGAATCTCTAAATGAAAACTATGAAATTCCTTCTCAAAAAAAACTTAGAGATAATATTATATCTTATTCTAAATATATAACAGATTCAGCGATATGTGATATGAAAAACCAAATTATCGGAATAGCTATTGATGGAGCTTCTTATCGTCAAAAGCATTATTATGCAATAATAATGCTAAATGCTTCAATCGTAAGGCTTTATGATGTCGTTGAAGTAGAAAACCAAAAAGCAGAAACAATAGCAAAAGAACTATATAAATGTTTTATTAAATGCAAAAAAAATGATATAACCATTGCAGGTGTTGTGTCTGACAATGCAGCTTCTCTTAAATGTGCTATCGCTGGTGATCATCCTCTGGCTCTACCTAGTTTACTAGGAGAATCGGTGACCCGTGTAGCATGTGCGGCACATACAGTTCAACTTGTTGTGGCTGATGTCATTAAGGAGTGCAAAGAATTTAAATCATTCGTTGATTCTCTCCTTGGCTTAGTTTCATGGATAAGCCAACGAGAAGGAACTTTTAAAAAAAGTTGTCCATGTAAGATGCCTAAGTATATTGCAACTCGCTGGAATACGCTATGTGACGTTCTTGAATATGTAATTCAACATAAGGCACTAATTGCTCAGTTTATTGCTTATCAAACTGATTTTGAAAAAAAAGAATATGAAATCTTAATGAAAAAAGTAGAAACTAAAATTGAAAAAGGCATTCAATGCAAAGCTCCAGATGCCCCAACAGTTCCACCTGTCGCATGTGTTCCTGATTATTGGAGTGAAGTATTGCAACCATTATCTATAATCAAGGAATTCACAAAGCAAGTGGAAGGCGACCTTCATATGCAGTTTCACGTGTATGTTGCTTATAAGAAAGTTTTGGAAAAATTTGATATGCTTGGTAACAACCCCATCTTCAATTATTTCAAAACATTTTTTATCTCAAGATTTGATAGCACTTTAAATATTGAGCTGAGCCATCTTTCTTACGTGTTCACTTACGATGGACTACAGGAATACCGAAATAAAAGTGGTGAAGATAAAGAAGCTTTGATGAAAACGTTTACATCATTTTGTATTGCTTCGTTTGGAACTGAACTTGTAGATTCATCTTTTCTCATTGCAGCTTTTGAATATTATCTTGATCAAGTCGTCTACGAAAAAAGGTCATCGACAAGGTTCTGGAAAAGTATGGTTACTTGCACTTTTATTGAACACGAGCTAAATGACGATAAGCCCATTTCATTTGAACTGCTAGCTAAAGTTGCTCTGGTTTTTGTTACCCTTCCAGCTTCAGAAGCTATTGCTGAAAGGTGTTTTTCAGCTTTAAGAAGACTGTTGAACGATTATAATTGTTCAATTGGATCTGATGTATTTCTTGCAATGAGCAAAATTAAATTGAATTCACGCTATTCGAGGAAATATCCGCTTTAATATATCAGATTCAACACTGATAATTATTAAAATCATTAAAAAAATATGGTTTTAATAAAAATTAATTAAAGTAATCTTGAAATTATATTGAATTAAACCTCTTTTTTTAATTTAAATTTTGGAAAAAATTATCGTAAATATTCAGATTTTTTTTTGATTAATGTCATAGAAATCAAATTATCTACCTCTGAAATTAAATATGTTAAGTGAGATGAAATACATACTTATGATTCCAAAATGGATAATTTCGAACAAGTTTTAAGAAAAAGTTAGAGAATTCCATTGATATATTTCTGAATAAAGTTTTACTTTATTGAAATACTGAATATGATGATCGCTAACATGTAGCATTAATATTACATTTAATATAATATGTTGCTACTTATTCATTATTATTTAATATAGTATTTTTATATTTTAAATATATTTTATATGATTATTAAAAAAGAAAAAGCATATATGTTAATATAACGCGTGAAATGTTTAATTTGGCTCAATGATTCAAATAATTTAAATCAAATTCTTTATATATAAAAAAAAGACTAATTGTAGAAGTTGTTTAACAATAACTTCTACAAAGTTAAATAATGGAACGCTAGATATTTTTTATACTAAGGGTTTGATTGATTGGATAAAAAAAAAACATAAAAACCATATATCATAAAAAATGAAAAAAATCAACTTGCAGGAAAGATAAATCGACTTAATGTCATTGCATAGAATATAAAAAAAAAGAATTTTTTGAAAATGGTCCATTCTTTAGATATGAAAAAACAATTTTTGAAATAATCGATTATTTGAGTAGAATCATTTTGAGATATATCAACGACCTGATTCGGTTTATCCATGGATAAGGCTATCAATCATATTAAAAAAAAGACCAGGCAAGCAAACTGTTTCTTCATTATATTAATATTTCTGATTATT
>NZ_CAJUPR010000029.1:0-334 GCF_910588665.1 uncultured Brachyspira sp.
CTCTTTAATAGTATAATACGCCGCCTAGAATTATTGCTAATAATATAAATAAGACGATTATTAAAAATGCGCTATTTTGAAGACCTGCTCCACAACATTTATTATTGTTGTTAGAGCATTTGTCCTTACAACATCCCATGGGACACCTCCTTAGGTATTTTTAAAAAAGACTAAATGAATGCTCCTACTATGATGATTAATAAGATAAATAGAACTAAGATGATTGCAGCTCCTAAGCCATTTCCACATCCGCAATTATTCATAAATCATTCCTCCTTTATTTGTCTTTTCACTTATATATTACGTTAAAAATTATTTTTGGTGCTTATACTTA
>NZ_CAJUPR010000029.1:344-3069 GCF_910588665.1 uncultured Brachyspira sp.
TTACTATATTATATACTTAATAATCTCTAATAAGCAATAAAAATTTGCAAATTTTTAGAGTAAGTTCAGCTTTATTAAAGTAAGAACGAAAATGCAGACTTATTTCAGATAAATCATAAAAAACTGAAATAAGTCTTTTAATTTATTACTAAAAAAAGTAAATTATTGCATACTTAAAATAACTGGCTAATGTCAGTTTTTTAAACTTATTTCAGTTTTTATGTTTCCCTGTAAATAATAAAATTTCTATATAATGTTTTTAAATAATTTATTGTATAGTTCTTCACCAAATACTTTAATAAAAGCATCTGATGGTGTAAAAGAATCTAAAGATCTAAGAGGTTTATTTAATAATGTATAATTAATTTGTTTTATATCTTGTTTGGTAATATGATCTACTGAACTTTTTTTAGGAAAAAATAATCTTAATTGTTTATTTATATTTTCTACATTAGGTTTTTGAGTAGAAATATAAGGGTCACAGAAAAATAATTTACATCGTTCTTCACCAGTTATTTTAGAAATAGTTATTCCATCGATATCACTCATACAAGGGTCTCTATCGGTAAGAATCGCAGGAATTAATATTTTAAAATTATCTATTCCTATTCGTTCTTCAATTTTATCAAAAAATTGAACTACTTTTTTAGAATCGGGATTTTTAATAATATCCAATAAAGTGAATTGCAATTCAGGTAGTATTAGTGATAAAATATTATTGCTATCTGTTTTTATTGCACCTAGAAAATCTAGTTGCCAAACATAAACATTAGGGTTGTTGTGTCTAAAAGCAAGATAGTCAATATAAGTATGATTACTTCTATCAATTTTATTGTTAGAGTATTCATACTTTTTATTATGTTTACGTTTTTTATATTTGACAGCATAAGGCAAATCTAATCTGGAAGTAGTTAAATAACCTTTATTAATATATCTATATAAAGTAGTAACAGACTTATTAATAGAATTATTATTTTCAACTTTAATTTGATAAATAGACTTGTTATTATCAACGCCAACTTTAATAATATGGTCAATTAATTTCATTTCTTCATTATCAATATCAATACCATTTCTTGAAGATTTCAAAGTGTAATCGGCATTATTTTGAGCGTTTTTAGCATTATAAATGTATTTGTTAAAAGGACAATCAAAATATCTTTTTTTACAATTGGTACAAACATAAGGCCATCTATTTAACTTAGGACATATTTCATTATTATTTTTAATGGGTTCTACTAAAATTCTGTTTCTTTTAACTTCTCTAGATATACCAGTAGGGTGTAAGTTTAACAAGATTCCTAAATCCTTAACTTTCATATTATGAGAAATACCTGAAGCGATAGTTTTTCTTTGTTCAAAATTAATATGTTTCCATTTTTTCATTTTTTACATCTCCTTTTTGTACAAGGAAACATAAAACATATTATACTATAAACAGACTTATTTCAGTTAATTTATTAAAAACTGAAATTCATTTGAAAATTGGCATAAGCAATAAAAATTAAATATTTTGTCTAGTTTTTTACTATAAAGAATGTTATAATTACTATGACTAATTTTAAGTATATTTAAAATTACCTAGATGTTGGAGGAATTTATGAAAAGATTAATCTATATAATCAAGTAGATATATTTCATATCTACTTTCCATACCAAGACTATGTTTATTAAAGTAAACATAGTTTTTATTTGCGTTTCTTTAGAAATAAAGGTATAATTATAATGAAAAGGAATAGGTGAATATTCTAAATGAATAAATTATATAGTGTTATCTTAACATTAATAGCGGGGTTATTTTTCTTATTAGGAGGTTTAATATCTAAAAAATTTAAAAACAAAGACGTTTTAAATCATTTTAGTATAGCTTTAGCATTTATAATAATGCTTAATTTAATATTTACAGACTTAATCCCCGAAACTCTAGAATTATTGGAAGCATATAAAACCAGTAGTAGAATATTTATGATAATATCATTTATTATTTTAGGAATATTAATTTTAAAGATTTTAGATTTTTTCATTCCTGACCATCATCATGAGCATCATGAAGAAGAAAAAAATATAAAAGAGCATATTTCTCATGAAAAGCATATAGGAACTTTAACGGTTATTAGTTTGATATTACACAATGTACTAGAAGGCTTTGCTATATTTGGAATGTCATTAAATGATTTTAAATTAGGAATAATGATATGTATATCTGTAGCATTACATAATATACCTCTTGGAACTCATATATTTAGTTCATTAAGTTTAAATAAGAATAAAAGATTAATAAGTATACTTACTTTATCAAGTTTAATAGGGGGAATAATATTTTTAATAGTAGGAGAAATAAGTAATTTAGTATTAGCAATCATTACTTGTATAACATTAGGAATGTTAATATATATCGAAATATTTGAATTATTACCTGAAATGCTTCATAGTATAAAAAAGAAAGAAACAATCATTGGATTAATAGTGGGTTTAATAATTCTAGGCATATCATTAATAATATAGCAAAAAGGAAGTGAAAAAATGAAAAGAGTTTTAGTCACTGGTGCAGCAGGTGTTATAGGAATTCAAACTATTAAATACCTTTTAAGTGAAGGAAAATACGAAATAACTGCACTTGATTTAAGAAACAAAAGTAATTATAAAAAGCTAAAAAAATATCGTCGTCGAATTAATATTATATATGGTGATATTAATGATAAGATTTTAATTGAAGCTTTAGTCA
>NZ_CAJUPR010000030.1 GCF_910588665.1 uncultured Brachyspira sp.
ATTTCGTCAGTTGTTTCGTCAACAAAGTATTGACTATCCTGCAGAAATAAAAAGTGATGCTCAAAAAATTGATTATTTAAATGAATACATAACAGGCTATGACCAAGTCGATTTGAAATATTTAGCGTCAGATGAATTTTGGAATAAATGGACAGAATATGGAACCACAGGAAGAAATAACTGGAAGAGCGTATTTGAGTTTGTAAGAGCGAACAAACATAAAAAGGCCAATATTGACCCGTTTCTAGACTGCGAAATATTAAAACATAAATATCTTCAGAATTTTCAGAAAGAATTTGATGGCGGAAACTCTACAGTTCAAGAACAACTAAGAATTATGGAAAAAAGACTTGCTGAGTTAGAGGATTATAAGAAAGACGATAAATTAGGTAAGGAGCTAGAGAAATGGAATAATCATAACACGACAAAATATAAACTAAGTCAGATGGTCTTAGATGAATCAAAAGACAAAGAGGATTGGAAAGTATTTTTGGAATATCATAATTTGGTTAATCAAATATCGAAATTATCTAAGAATTTTTCTGCTCAAGGAATCCCTGAAACACCAGAAGGAATCCAGCAATTAGAAAAAAAATTAAAGACAGAACAAACAAATGATGCTAATTGGGATAGTCAATACTTTAAGGATTTGCTAAAGTCTTATAAACATTATTATGGCTCTCCTGTTGATGTTGAAAAATTACGAGATAATTATCCAAATTTTAGAGATGCTTCTATGAACTTGGATGTCAAAATAAAAGTTAAACAATTAGAGAAAAGATATGGATTTACAAATGAAGAATTAATGAAGCTTATAGACGATAAAGATGATGAAAAAACTTTACAGCGTTTAGAAAATGAAAGGTCTATATGCAGTCAAGAATTAGATAAATTAAAGACTGACGGCTTGGCTCTTTCCTATTTGGACGCTTGGCAGGAAAAATCAAAAATGAAAGATGGAATGACTGAGTTGTTTAAAAAACATGGTCATAGATATGATTCAGTAATGTTTTATTTGGTCTATTATGATTATCAAGACAAGATTGAGAAAAAATCTGAACAAGAGATGAAAGCTCGTTATTCTAATGATTTGGCAAGAGGTATTGGAGATATGGATGACAAATTACAAACTTATTATAATAGACAAGAATTATTCGAAGAAGAAGATTCAAAATCAAATTTCATGACCTCAAAGAAATATACATATGATGAATTAATGAAAGAATTCCCAGTACTACGCTCTGAAGATATTCGAAAAGATTTAGAGAATGCTATGTATTTGTTAGGTAATTTTGATGAAAAAGCTAAATATCAAAAAATCTTAGCTGAAATAGGAGAAGAAGATTTAACTGTTGATGCATATGACAATTCCAAAAGTAGAGAGAAAAGACAATATTTGAAAAAGAAAATAGCAGAATATGAGAGGTATAAAGACATACTAACAACAGGAGATATTGATGGACTTTTTAATGTATATGGTATTAATCATCCAGAAGAGAAAGTCAATACTTGGGCTGACAGATATAAATGGGCCATGAGATTGTTTCAAAAAATAGATAAAGAACAAATAGAGAAAAAATTGAAGCTCGATAATGGAATCAAACTTTTTGAAGACAAATATAAAGTCCTTTGGGAAGACCAAGAAGAAAGTAAGAAAAATGAAGATGAACAAATTAAATATCTCGAAAAAGTTTTAAAGAATGAAAGTAGCTATAATGGAGTTGATGATTTAGATTCTGCTATACAAGAATATAATAATGCTTTTCGACCCAAGAAAATTAAAAGACAATATCTTGTTAATAAATTTGGAGATGATGTATCAGAAGCTATAATATGGTTATTAAGAGAAGCTAGACTCAAAAAAGTTAAAGAAATATTAGGAAATCGATTTAAAGAAGATGATTTTCCAGATACCTTAGAAGGCTTAGAAAAATTAAAGAGCGTTATCGATTATGAAGAAGGAAAAGTAAATAATATAAATAACAATGACGACCTGAAAGATATATTAGATAAATTTAACAAATATTTTGTTGGAGAGCCTCCTCGAGATTTGATATGGGTTCGAGAAGAATTTCAAAATGACCCGTCAAGGGCATATTATGGCTTAAAATGTTATATGATAATTGAACAATTGAATAATTTCTATAGAGAAGACAAATATACAAGAGAAGATATTAAACAAAAAATATTGAAAAGTTCTGATTATGGTCATAAAATATATGAAGAATTAAATACACTACGAGATGTTCTGCAAAATGAAACTGTAGAAATAGACGAAATAAGTTCAGATTCTGATATAAAAGATGCTTTAGCTTATTGGAATCAGCAACATGGAACAGAATATAATTTGTATGATTGTCTTCGAGAATTAGGTCAATATAAAGATAATAAGAATAAATATCCAAAAGCTAAGAAAGCAATAGCAGAACTCTTAATCTTTTATCGAAATTCATTATATCCTAAGAATCAAAAGACAAAAGAAATCATCTTCTCAACAAAATTAGAGCCGCTTATCGATGAAATGATTAGAGATATTACAAAAGCAAAATCTAATGAAAGAGCATCTTCACAAGAGGATATCAAAGAAAAAATGGAAAAATTGAATTTAGATTATGAAACTCAAGAAACATTATTAAGAAAATATGATAAGCCAGAAGATTTAAATTTACATCTTGATATATTAGAGCTTAAAGTAAAGTATGACCAAATTAACGATACAGATAAAATGCCAGAAATAGATGATATAAATAACTATACTTTCAAAGAATATTCAGGAAAAGATTTGTTAAAATATTTATCTGAGGTTGTCAAATATGATTGGTCTACTATCAAAAAAGACCTTGAAGAAATGGAGAAAAGAACAAAAGATAATCTAGATGTTGAAAAATATGGTACTGTAGATGGTTTGAAAAATGCTAAAGGAAATGCGTTTGAAGCAAGAGCTTTTTTGTTATGTGAAGAATTAAGGTTAGATTTTAATGAATTATCAGGCAAAAATTATTCCATGAATACTCTTTTGAAGAGATGGAATTTTGATTTAGCAGCGCTCAAACAAT
>NZ_CAJUPR010000031.1 GCF_910588665.1 uncultured Brachyspira sp.
ATCATGGGCGGTCAAAGAATCTGACCAAATGCTGACCAGGTACAACCATAATATAATAATATATGATATTATATAAAGATATAAATATATAAAAATCAACCTTCCAATCACTGCCTCACATCCAAATATATATAATTTATTATTCATATTTTGAGTCCTTTAAATGAAGTGATCAGATATATATAACCTATTAGTTGATGTAATATTATTAGGATTGAAAGAGAATAATACGGAGCATTCATAAATTTATCATAAGTAGAATTATAGTAATGTTAAGCAGTGCTCCAGATACTTCATATCTTCCGTGATTCAATTTAATAATCCTCTGGAGCCACCCAAACGACTTACTCATATAGAGATCCCCTATAGATATCTATCTAACGGCTATAATATAAACAAGTCCCCAAATGAAATGAAACAAATTTATATCCTATATGAATCCTACCGCAAATACTAATAACTGATATTTCTACCATCCAGAAGCTTCTATATACCCGCTACAGTCTTGTTGCATGCTATTTGTGGCAAATAACTCAATATATATGTTTAATTATGATTATAAACTATTAATATTTGACAATCCCATAAAGATAATCTCAAAATAAGTTATTAAAATAGGTATAATCGGATTTATATTAATGTGAAATCGTTTCTGAATAATTATATAGAAAGGTTCATATATGGTATTAGCAAGATTGAGGGAAATAATGAAGCTCTATTGTGATCGATAATGATGAACTAATTGTAATACTTATATTGGTACTGTCTCCAGTGTTAAGCAATTTCTAGGTAGAAATAGAAATAGAGATTCTGATGTGTATGAACATTTTCGATATGGAAACATGTGAAGAAGAGAACTTAGTAGTATAGGTTTGGCTGTGCGTTCTAAAAGACTGCCCAGATCTAACCGCACCCATGATATCACCAAAGCCGTTTATAAATATTTTTTCTATGTACTTGTGAGGATACTTGTTAGAATTGTAAATATCATGGTCATGCATTCATTTATTTTTAAAATCCAAAAGATATGAAGTGTGTTGAGAGTTTATTTGATCATAATGCTCATTTAGAAGTGCCTTGTAGAAACAACAGGTGTATTCGATATATTCTTAATAATAATACCAGAAAACATGGCTTCCAAGAATATGGTGAACGTCTATTAGACTAATTTTGTTGCATTTGAAAATAAGCTTTATTCCATTAAAAGGCTTCATTAATAACTTTGAAATTATAAATAAATAGCCTTTCATCATAAGAAATAAGAAGACTCTTAAACCATTGAAAGATTCAAAACATAATGAAGGTTATTTGACGTTTAATATGAATGATGTAAACTATTAAAAACGCGTTTTATTGCTAGAATTATTGCTAAAATATTCTTGCCTAACGATGATTCTGCATCTTCATTTCCTTCGATTTATATCAACTAACTACACAGACCCTGAAAAAGCAGAAGCATATTCAGATGAAATATACTTAAAAGAATATCATAACAGTGATGGGAAGATTTGATATACCTTATGTCGAATTAGATTGTGATGAATGTGATGAAGTTCGTTTTGATGCAATATTTAATAAAAAATAAGCATAATCTATCTATCTTTTTTGCTTAAGCCTATCACTAGTGATATTATAGGTGCGGTTAGGTCTGTGCGTCCTAAACCGGCGCCCAAACTTAACGTATACTACTAACTTATTTGATACTGAACAAGTTATATGAGAGATACCTAAGTGAACTGCGGGATAAAATGTGTAATTGTATGTGTAAAATATGTTGGGATGATACATTCTATAAGTTTGGTTGTGTGCAATTCCGTAAATCTGTTGCTGATGATGAATCCACTAATGATGATCCCGTTATTTGAAATATAAGTGTTTTTTCCTTTTGTATTTCAAATCACAAATATTTTAAAAAATGTAATAAAAATATTAATTTAAATCATATATATATTATTTTAGAATTTAATTTTGTAATTATTGAGATATAATAACATATATTTTTAAACAATATACTGATATTATTTGGTCATAAGCTATTGAAAAAATAACAAAATTGTTATTTATAAAAATGAAAAAAAATAATAATATTTTTTCCCCTATATATCTAATTGCCTTTTTAAAACTAAATTACAATAAACGATATAAAAATATAAAGTTTTAAGTAAGATAAAAACTAAAAAAATTACAACTTTAATCTTTCAAATTGTCTCAAATATAAATTTAGGTTATATCTTTTAATAAGTTTGCTATATTGTTTTTTAAGAAGGTAGATAAAGGAATATATAATAATTATAATATATCACATATTTATAAAATGCTTATATTAAATTAAATTTTTAAATAAATAAAAATAAAGTTGCGAATAATTAAAAATAAAAAAAACTCTCAAATATTTTCAATTGTAGTTTTCAAAAATAAAAAAACTATACAAATATCAATGTATAAATATTTTGGAATATAAATTACAATTCATTACTATTTTAATTAAAATGTTAACATTCATAC
>NZ_CAJUPR010000032.1 GCF_910588665.1 uncultured Brachyspira sp.
ACCAGTTGTATGTTTAGATATTCGCCGATGCAGGATAATCTGCCTTCTTGGTATAGAAAAGATTGAGCTGGGGGCAAATTACAATTATTATGAAGAGTTAAAAAGAACTTATTGAGAGTAAAGAATATAAAAAATATATATTAAGATTTATTATATATTTGAGTTTTTTTATACCGAAAATAATTTATATAATTTAAGGCTTAAATAATATGAAAATTAATATATTAAATAAAACTATTTTATTTGAAAATAAAAATTTATATTCGGCATTTCCAAGCATTATTAAGCTTGATAATAAAAGGTTTTTAATAAGCTTCCGAACCGCACCTAAAATAAAAAAAAATTATTCTCATCTGCATTCTATAAGCAAATCAATGCTTGCAGTTTTTAATATAAATAAAAATAAAACCGAAAAAATATTTGAATTCGGAGAATATGATGAAGCAGCAAAACAAGATGCGCAGCTATTCAGAATAGATGAAAAAACTATAATGGCATACTATTTCAGATATACATTCCACCCTATGAATGAAAAAGAATTATTTAAAGATTATACTTTTATAGAATATGACAATACAATAGCTCTTTTAAGCGGAATAGGAATATGCATAAGCTATGATAACGGAAAAAGTTTTTCAAATCCATATATAATAAAAATTAATCAAATCGGCGAACTTAATAAAAACAATATTATAATGAAGCATTTTGCTGTAAGGGGAAGTATATGCAAAACGGGTAATGAAATACTTCTTCCAATATATGCATATAAGCAAAATAAAAATAAAAAAGATTATAAATATCAATGCTTTATCATTTCAAGCAGAGATTTAATTAATTGGAAATTAAAAAGTTTTTTATGCGAAACCGATTTTAGAAAAATAGACGGAAAAAAATCAAAAATAGAATATGCAGAGCCTTCATTGATTAATTATAAAGACAATATAATAGCATTTATAAGAACTCATATACGAAATGAATATACGCTTACATCTGTAAGCTATTCAAAAGACAAAGGCAAGACTTTTTCAAAACCTATTTTGACAGATATTAAAGGCTACCCTGTAAATCCCCTGATTTTAAGCAGCGGAAAATTACTTCTTACTTACGGATACAGATTAAAAAAATACGGAATAAGAGCATTAGTTTTTGACAGTATTGATGATATATTCAGCATAAAAAAAATTAATGATAAAATAAAAAATGATGAGATTATAATAGACGATTCAATGAAAAGTTCCGACTGCGGTTATCCATGGTGCATTGAAGATAACGGTATTATATCATGCGTATATTACGGATATGATGATAAAAATAAAATCAGAAAAATATATTTAAATAGCTTTACTTTAATTTAAAAATATAGTATAAAGTAAATATCATTGTATAATAAATACTTAATTGATAGTTTAGGGGTTTCCTATGAATGATAAGGATATAATGGATCCTAATGTGTATCAGATAAAAAAAAATGATTGGGAAGTTATAAATACCGAAAATGAAGCTATATACAAAATATTGGCATACAAATTATCTTCTTGGAGCGAAAATACTTATTTAATTGTTAAAGTTAATAAAAAAAATAATTATAAAAGTATAATAATAGATTGGAACAGCAAGGATTTTGTATTCAGCACTCATAAGACATTTTTCAGATTTGATAATGATTTACCTGATAATTTGGAATGCAAATCTACAGATGACAAATTAAGTTCTATTGTTTTAGATTCAGATTATATTTATAATAATCTGCTTAATTCAAATATGCTTATAGTAAGGGCATCTCTTGAAAAAAGCAAAACTACCAGAATGTTTGATATTTCAAAATTTAAAGATATAGTAAAAAATTAAAGTTTATAAAAGAATATTATTTTATGCTTTTATACCAAGAAGGCATATTGTCCTGCATCGGCGAATATTTAAACATGCAATTAGTATCCTGCAGATTATTAGTATTCCAGCTATTTAAATCCTGATTAAAACTTTCAGCTTTAAAGAACATACCATACATATTTTTTACATTAGAAGTGTCCCAATTGTCTAAAGGCTGATTAAAATTATCTGTTTCATAAAACATATAGCTCATATCTTCAGCATTAGATGTATTCCAATTATTAATATTTTGATTAAAACTTTTTGCACGCCAAAACATTCTTGACATATTTTTTACATTAGAAGTATTCCAGCTGTCTAAAGGCTGATTAAATCTTTTCGCATCCATAAACATATCCGACATGTCCCGAACTTTAGACACATTCCAATTATTTATATTATGATTAAAATAAACGGCATATTCAAACATACTTTCCATATTCACAACATTTGAAGTATCCCAAGTCTCAATACCGTCAAATTTTTTTAATCTTGAGTTTAGAAAAAGCCCGCTCATATCGGTTATTAAGCTTGTGTCTATCTTATTAAATTTAATTTTGTCTTCTATTAATTTAATCAATTCTTTCTTATCTTTAGGCTGATATATTTTAT
>NZ_CAJUPR010000033.1 GCF_910588665.1 uncultured Brachyspira sp.
TTTATTAATTAAATTGTAATAAAATATTGAGAGAATAAATATTTTTTCAAAAAAAAGATGATTATAAATTCAATTGATTATTTATTAATTTGTATAAAATGATCGTTCCTAAAATATTGAAAAATAATTATATCTAATCTATATATTTCTTAATTATAAAAGTTAAAAATACAAATTAATTTTAAATATAAACTAATAATATATGTATTAACTAATTTGAATATTAATAAGCACATATAATGCATATTTATTAATAAATAATTATATTTTTATATTTCTATTGAAATTATAAAAATTCAGAAGTAAAGTTATTTATACTCACAAAAATATATTAAATTCATATCTTGAAAATGGAGGCTCAAAGAATTATACAAATCATTATATAATCCAATTATAAAATATTTAAAAATATAAAATGTTTTATTTAAAATTTTATCGACGAATTCCCTACATGAATACCTCTATTATTTCTATATAAATGAATAGTAATTAAATATTAATTAGTAATTAGTAATTTTATTATTATATATAATATAAAATTTAAGTTTTTTATAGCCTTGTATCTTTAATATTATAAGATATTTTAACTTTTTATAATATCTAAAAAAGTTCACAATAAATTTTTTTCGTAAACTAAACTTTGTTTTTTAATTTTCGTGTAAACTTACGGTTTCTAAGAATTTATATCAAATATTGAATGATTTATTTTTTACACGCGAAAATTAAACAAAGTTTAAATAGCAAGATTAGAGCGGAATGATATTTTTGCATGTTAATTTAAATTAAAATGTTCTTTATATATTTGTATTCTGATATCAATAATTCAAAATCCACGAATGAAAGACAAATAGTACATTTGAATTATCAAAAGAACATCAGAAAAAAAAAAGTATAATAAATAAATATATTTTAAAATAAGGAGAAACAAACATATTTTAGAACAAGAGTTAAAAGTGATAGAAAAAAGAAAAAAGAATAGATAGAAATAAACATAAATTTCATTCACCGCTATTCACCTTTGCCGTAAGCGCATTCAAAACTTCTTGGCATCCACGTACTAAAACAGAAAAAGATTCTTGTGTTCCACTGCATAATTGGAGTTGAATTGCTGTTGGAGCCTGCTCTGTTGAATCTTGGCCTTGTATAACAACATATAAGTTCTGTTGATGATGTCTGCATATGATTGTTTCATCATCAGGATGAAACCATTGCATTTCAAATTGCCGCATGAGCAATTGAACGCCATACATTGCCATTGTTATATTCAAGGATGGGCATGAAATCAAATGAGTTTGTTCATATATGATCGGTTGTTGTGGCTGAATTGCCCATTCAGCTTGAATTGCAACAGAGTTAACAGATTCAAGTGATGTCCCTGCAACTGGGTATGCATGACGATGGAAAGGATCACTACTTGTGGCTCCTATTGAATAAGATGTTTGGGATGGATCTAATAGAATCATCATGCCAGAGTCTGATGAATTTACATTCTGGAGGTCATTTTCAGATTCTGAATCGCCAATTGTACCTTGAGAAACGCCGCCAATACTTGAATCCCATTGAAGTTGTTCCAATGAAATTTGGGACGTTAACATGAAATAAAAAACTTTGGCCATTGTATGCCCAGGAGTAGCAAAATCTGTAGATAATTCATCCGCATCATTGTATCCAATTTTCTTCAATAGATCAAAAACTTCTGGCGCTACGGATTCTGGTGGAATTGGATCATTAAAAGAAGGATTAGGCAAAGGTGATGGTAAGACATAGTCTTGGGGTAAACCCCATCTAAAGCATGGATGTGATTTGATTTGAGCAAGAGTTATTCTCTGTTTTGGATCTAAAGTAAGCATTCTGTGGATTAATTCTTTGATTGGCTCAGGAAATTGTGGCATTGAAAAAACTCCTTTTTTCACTTTTGCTAGCAAATTTCGGATTGATTGATCATCAAAAGGTAAATAACCAGCAAGTAAAGCGTATAAAATTACTCCACAGCTCCAAACATCAGCAGCGCACCCATCATATGGTTCGCCTCTAATTACTTCAGGGGCTGCATAGTGAGGAGAACCACAAGAAGTTTCAGCTATTGATGATTTAACATACTTTGCAAAACCAAAATCTGCAATCTTTATGTTGTATTGTTCATCAAGCAAAATATTTTCAGGCTTCAAATCACGATGGCAT
>NZ_CAJUPR010000034.1 GCF_910588665.1 uncultured Brachyspira sp.
ATATTAGATTTTGCAAATAAATTATATTTGGTTTCATTACAAGGTATAGCAGCACATTCTACAATAGGAGATCAAGAATATACTCCTAGTATTATAGCAAACATAGATACAATGATTCTAGATCAAGAAGCTTTAATAGTATCATATGATATGGCTAAACCAATAAAAATAAAAGTAAATACAGATTCATTAAAATATTTAGAAATGAGATTAGTTGATTTTATGTTTCAACCTGTTATACTTAAGTCTCCATTGTTTATAACATTAAAAATAAAACCAAGTACAAATGCTGATGTATATGACGTATTAACAAAATAAAAAAATATGAATATAATTATTTTAGCGTGATATTTTATTATTTTTATTTTCTAGAAAATGAGTTATTTGTTTGACATTTCAGTTGACCTTTATTCAGCTGCAAAAACAGAAGCAAGAAAAGAATATAAACAAAGAATAAAGAACGTAAAAGATAAAGCTAAGTTCAAGAAATATTTACGAGAGTTTATGTCAAAAGCTAATAAAGAGATATCATTTGATATAGATATAGGAGATGATGAAGATAAGAGATTAGCATTTACAGAAACATTAAGACATTTACAGAAGAATAATAAAAAGAAAGTTGTAGTTAAAAGTGAATCATTAGATGGAGAAGAATATAAATGGTTTACGTTATCGAAAGAAAGAAATATAGATTCAACAATTGGACATATAGCAGGAACAATAGATTTAAATTATGATTGTTCTGATAATAACCCTTATATAGGCAATTCATTTATTCCTTCTAAATATCAATTACTCTTCATTCATAATAAAAGGAGTGGAAGAAAAACAACATTTGCAGTCGATAAACAAGATAATAAAGGACAATTATATGAAGAAGAAATAGAAATAGATGAAGATTATAGAGAGAATCCTGAAGGTGGATTCTTTCCTTATATCAATTTATCTGATTTAGATTTAACTCAATATCAAATATTTAAGACCATAGATAAAAAGAACTATAAAGATAATTGTTTGGTATATGCTTGTATTCAATCAAAAGTATTTACAGAAGATGAAATCAATCATTTAAGGTATATGGTCAAAACACGTTTAGTCCCTAATAACCTGATATATGAGATATCTAAATACTTCAAATGTCATTTTATTGTTAGGCGTATAGAAGAACAATATGATATTAAACATCAACAACAAATAAAGATAGATACAAGAAAGAAAGAATGGGCAAAAGATTTTAACAGAACTGTAGACTTATTATTATACAAGAATCATTATATGATATATAAACCATTAAATGGAATGAAACCTATGACAATATTTCGTAAGCTATTTAAAGAAGGAAAATTTAGAGAGATAAAGAGTTGTGAAATGAATATATTAGCTACAAATGAATATAATAATAATCTAAATGATTTTACAGACCTTAACTATGATCATGATTTATGTACGAAATTAATAGATTCGTCAGAAATGAAAAAGGAGAGAGAATGGACAAAAATATATTATTCTGATTTTGAAACTGATACTACTATCTCACCTCATAGACCTTATCTTAATATCACTGTATATAGAACAAAAGAATTAATACATAAAATGATATTTGATGGACCTAATATCTCAGATAGATTATTAAACTCATTAGAAAACAATTCATTAACTTACTTCCATAACCTGAAATATGATGCTTGTTTCTTTATTAATACACCAGGTTGGGATGTACAGATAACAGAAAGAAATGGTACAATCCTACAAATAGTGATGACTAAGTATAAAGAAATTGAAGCTAAAGATAAACGGACGAAGAAGATGATAAAAATGACTGTAATAGAGAAAAGATTAACATTTAGAAATAGCTATTCCATTATACCTGCTGCTTTAGCTTCATTTGGTAAAATGTTTCAACTAAATGTTCATAAAGAGGTAATGGCTTATAAGATATATACAGAAAAGAATATAAAAAGAAAATATGTAAGTGCTCTTGAATTTCAATTACAGTATTATTTAGAGAATCAGGATAAACTTGAATTTAAACAAATTAAAGAAAATTGGAAACAACTAATAAATAATGCTAAAGCTTGTGGTGCATATGATAACATGAAAATAGATATAATGAAGTACGCTATATATTATTGTAAGCTTGATTGTATTGTATTAATGAAAGGAGTAGA
>NZ_CAJUPR010000035.1 GCF_910588665.1 uncultured Brachyspira sp.
AGTTTTTCTATACTTATTAGGGTTAAACACTATATTTTGATTTGGACTTAAATCTAAATCTAGATCTAATTCAGTTTGTTCATCTATAAAATCATGTAAATCTGTATTAATTTCAACATTCTTTCTTTTACGAACAAAAGCAATACGACGTCCATTATCTATTTCAACTTTTTCAATATCATTATCTGGATAATATATTTTACCTGTCATTAAATTCAATTTAGGAGCATTTTCTATATCTTGTAATCTTTGTAATTTTCTTTTTCTTTCTTTTTCAGCTTCTATCTTATTTATTTCTTCTTGTTTCTTTCTTTCTCTTTCTTCTCTTAATCTTCTTTTTCTATCTTGTTTTTCTTGTTCTTCTCTTATTAATCTTTCTTCTTCTTCTTTTTCTATTCTTTCTTGTTCTTTTCTTCTATCTTCTTCTTCTTGCTCTTCTGGAGATAAACAAGCATAAACTAAAGGTTCTAATGTATTATTTCTATAATCTTCATAAAAACAACATTTGCTATACCAATGAATTTCATAAAAGTATTGAGGTTCAACTTTAATACTATTTTGTTTTAATCTTGGAGATAATTTACTAACATATTTTTCAATGATATCATCATTTATTCCATCATATAACTTTGCTTTAAATTGTAATTCAGCTGTTTTATACATTCTACTTACTACATTTACAGCTTTAAACTTAACCATAAAATCACTAAGAGTAATTGTGTATAATAATCTTGATTCATTATAATAATCTTGTCTATCTTTAAGTAAAACAACACATTCTACTCCCTGAATATATCTTATTACGAATATGATAGAAGGTAGTTTTTCTGTAGTTAATCTAATAAAGTAACAAGGATGATAGTTTATAACTCCTTGACCCTTACTTAAACATATATCAGGTAGACTAAAATTAGCTAAAAAACAATATATACAATAACCATTTCTACCTATTACAATTTTATAATAATTTTCATTTTCATAATCTGTAACTTCTTCACCTAAAACTAATGTCATTTATTAATAAATAAGAAGACAACTAAATATAAACGCAGAAGGTTCTATTTTATTTCCGTATAAATCAGTAAACCATATTTTATGATTTTGTTCATGATTTAAGAATTCATACTTTCTATATTTTGTTTGTCTTCTATTAGCTAACATTATGAAATGATCACAATAACTATATTGTTGAACTATATCACTATGAACCATTAAATCTCCAACTAAAAACTCTTTAACAATAGCTCCTACATACTGAACAACTATATACTTTTTATTTCTACTACTAATAAACTCTATCGGTAATTTAAATTCTTTATCTTGAGTATGAAAGTAAACTTTTGGCATATTTATTAGATATCAAAGTATAATTTAATATCTTTATCTAATTCATCATAATTATCAGCTACTTTCTTAGTAAAAGCTATTGGTATCTCGATAGGTTTCATATTATATCTTAACAAATCACAAACACAATTTCCGTTAATATATGTTAAGAATTGAGCTATTTCATTAAATACTCTTCTTCTTTTAGCAAATTTTTGTTTAGTTTTAGCAAAATCAGTATGAATTAGTAATATATTTCCCTTCTTATACATTAATAGTCCTTTTAATTTTTGTTTGTTTTTTATTTCTTGTAACTTACTTTTCATTAATCTTATATACTTCCATTCTAGATCTATATCATTTTGAAACTGAATAGGTGAATAATATATATATTTATTTTTGTTCAATATAACTTCACTTTCATCAGTATCATCAAAATCATAATTATAGTTTCTTAATCTTAATGATTTATGAGGAGTTTTATTATAATAATTAACCATTTGTCTCATATATTCATAATTAGCTAATTTAGTTTCATTAAGTCCAAAAGCATTTCGTAACGTTCTAATCACAGAATCAATTGTTTTATGAGCTAAAGCAAATTTAGAAGAATTAATTACAAACTTAATCTTATATATTCTCCATTCTTTAACACTGTTAAAGTCGATTTCATTTATGATTTGTTTTAGTATTTGAGTATCATGTTGATTAATAATTTTATCTAATACTTTATCTTTACTTCTTATACTACTTTCTTTAACTCTTTCATGTAAATTTGGTACAAATAATATAGAA
>NZ_CAJUPR010000036.1 GCF_910588665.1 uncultured Brachyspira sp.
AACAAGAATATATTTTGATTTTGTAAATATAAATATAATCTATTATCATTATTATCTAATATAAAATTATAAAGAGAACTTTTATGATATTTTAATAATTTCTTTTTTCTGAATATCTCAAAAAGTTATATATATATTTTTCTGAGAATGCTACCAAATAACTACTCAAAAATATTTAAAGTCTTCATTTAAAATAGACCGAATTAAAAGCACACTTTATTGTAATTTATTTACATATCAAAACCAATCATTAAATATAGCTGGTTGAAATAAAACATTCAATATCGCCTAATTATTCTAATAAAGTTAACTTTTATATTTGAAAATTAAGTTAAAAGTTCTGTTGATGTATACCAATATAACCATGTAAAAAAAGTGTGCTTATAACAATATATGGAGAGTCTGATACTTTTGGCAGAATACCTTATAGATTGAGTTAATACTCCTCCGCGTGCTCATCGAAGCATATATACAGATGAACTCAATTCATTTGATATACTGGACTTCGATAACTCATCACTAGTGGATAATAATATGTCTTCATCAAGAATAGCTGATGTTATCTCACAATCTATATATTAGCCAATATTATAATCATCCATATTATATATAGCTCTTGTAAATAATGCATCCCTGATTTCAGATTGTTTGAGTACAAAAACCATTTCTGATTATTATCATTTGATATATCATTTATAGTCTTAAACACTGTATCTATTTAATGTTCAACCCCATCCATATCTGTATATTTACCTATCAAATGTGTTCCCTCATGATATTGTATATGAGATGTAGTAAATCTTAGGGTTTCATCAGGATCACCTAATAACACTTCTATATCTATAATTGGTAGTTCAAGATGATTATGATATGATAAATCATTTTATTTTCTATATTGTTATAAGTCATCTTTTGGGGCATATGAACTTGAACTGCCTTGATTTCCATTCTCAAATAGCGCTAAAGTAGTATGGTATAGGCTGTGCTCTCTTCTTTTCCCTAGCTTACACCGCTTCGCCACAAGCTCATCTACAAAAAAATGTGCACATTTTCTAAATAATTATCCATATCAACCATACTATTTTTTACTTTCTCTAATGCTTCATTTACTTCATCAACAATTGAAAAATCATCTAAAGCAGTCGTCATGAAGACATCATTATTATGTGAAATAGCAGCCTGGACATCTATATCACAAATATATGCTAAATAATTTATTAAAAATACCATTCGTTTCACAGCACTATTTTCTTTAATCTGTATTTGGCTAACCCTAAGTTTATTTGGATTTGATATGATAAATGTTATGTCATTCATAGTGCAGCTAGGGAAGTCATCTGTTCCATGGTAATAAAATTTTCTTTCAGTAATATTATTGGTAACTAAAAACTCCAGAAATATCTGTTGGACAGTGAATAGAACAATAATAAATCATTCATATTATAATATTTAGTTATACTATTATAGTATGTTAATATTTTCCAACACAAAAGAAAAAAAATATTAATGCAATGAAATAAAATGATTTTTTTGCTATTTTTTTTGAAAGAAAAAGTCTTAAAAGTACATATGTTCAGAAAATTTTATTCTGTAAGATATTTGATCACCTGATTAAAAAGAAAACTTATTTATGAGTAATTTCTGAGTTATTTACAATATTAAAAAATGTGCGAGAATTGTATTATATAATATTTATTCTACAAGGTACTTCACTAATAATGTCCGACAGGTATTTCAGGAGGCTTTATATTCTCTTCATAATCAATATCATTGTATTCACTAACTTTTTGCACCATAAGTCTAGCTTTAATTGTTTCATCGGTTATTTTGTCATCAGCCACCAAATGAACCTGACTTTCAATCAATTTATCAACAACATCTATTGTATCATCTCTAACTAATTCATTCTTTGAAATATATTCATTATTTATTTCATTGATTCTTGTAGTTTTTGCTTTGAATGCTGCTTTCAGTGAACTTCTAAATCTATTATAAATATCCATGCACCATTAATTGTTGTGACTAA
>NZ_CAJUPR010000037.1 GCF_910588665.1 uncultured Brachyspira sp.
TTTAATACTAATTCATCATTTTCACCATAACTTAGATCATTTGTTTTACGATATTGATTTAATGAACTTTTCAATACTAATTCATCATTTTCATTATAACTTAGATCAATCATTTTACGATACTCACTTAAATCAATATCAATAGTAGTATAATTACCATATTTCTTTATGTATTCTATTATTAATTCATCAATAGTATTACAATTTTTATTTTTATTAGCTTGATTTATTGTAAACATTTATCTATTGTTAAACGTTTTTTTACATAATAAATTCAATGTTTAAGAGAACCAATTTTTCAACACCAAGTACAAATAAGAAACAACCTAAATTATCTTCATTATATAGTGATTCTGATGAATATGACATAGTTGAACCTGATCCTAATATTGATGAAAATGAAGAAGGTTCTGAATTACAACAACCACATCGAGTTAAACATGTAAATCAATATATAGATACATTAACAAGTAATGAACAAAAATATCAAAGACCACCTTACTTTAATAAATCTATGTTTGAATCTGATTTAGGTACAATATCAAAAGTAGGTAAAAGAGCTAAAAAAACGGTAGAAAATGCTAAAAAAACAATATCAGATAACTATACATTTCAGAATAAAGACGGTATTGATTTATCTAAATATAGAGAGTTATTATTTGATATTCTTATAAATGGTAACTATAGAATCAAGTTTTCACCAAAATGTGCTGTTCGAAAAAGTGCAGAATTATATTGTAAAAGTAAGTTTGATAAATCAGGGTACCCTTTATATAGATTAATACCAGCACGTTCTGATACGAAAGACCCGTTTGGTAATGCTATCTGTGATTTAAATGGTGATAAAGTTGAAGATATTGTTATTGTTGATAGATTAGGTAGACCTGTTATAATTAATGGTTTCAAATTAGTTAAAGCTAATCCTTATAAAAAAATATGGCAAACTTGTATATCAAACGGTAATACAAAGCTACCATTTGAAATCTGGTTAAGATCATTATTAGATGCTAATAAAAAGTGGGATTACACAGAAGAAGAATGGAATAACGGTAAGTTTATATCAAACCCTGAAAATTATGATGAAAAGATGAAACGTGCTATTGAAGATTATGAAGAAGTAGGATTATCTAAACCTAGAATAAGTACAAGATTAACAGCAAGAGGGTTTTGGTCATCTATGTTTGCTAAAATATGGCAAGTTTCTATTAACGAGATGTTTACAGATGTTACAAATGAAGAAAGTAAAGTTACAACATATTATAGTGCTTTAGAACCGCTAAAAACATTATTTAGTTATTTTAAAGTATGTAGTGCTATGTTTATTGTAAAGTTTGAAACAAAAGTAATGATTAATCATAATTTCGTAATTAAAGAAAATAATGAACAAAATGAAAATCAAAATAAAGAAGAAGCTAAAGCAGGTGATTGGATAAGATGGTTGAAATATAAACAAGCTCATAAAAAAGAGGTTAATGCTGAAATAGGTATATTAGTTCAAAACTTTTATAAAGATCATGTTAAAGCTGATCTACCTATAAATGAAGATTTCAAACCTAATACTGAAATTAAAGATGAAGAATTAAAGAATGTTATTAATAATGTTTTCGCTATTGTATTTAGATATGGACTTGATTTTAATGAAGAAAATAATAAAGAACATTTCGATAAATTAGCAACATTAGCACGTGCATTAAGTTATAATGAAGTAAGTAAAAGAGATAAACAAGAACTACGACAAATATTTTGTGATAACATTGATATATTTATAGATCAAAAAGTAGGCGGTAACTATATTGAATCTAAAACAATATACAAACAAAGAAAAGATAAATTTGTAGATAAAGCAGATACATATATTAAAGCAAGAGATGATGCATAAAAATAATATATAAGC
>NZ_CAJUPR010000038.1 GCF_910588665.1 uncultured Brachyspira sp.
AACAGAAAGAATATAGATTAAGAAAGAAGGCAGAGCTAGAGGAATTAAAGAAGTTGGCTCAATTAGTTAAGGCATAAGACAAAAAAATTTTTTTGCTTACTCGATTCTGAATTCATCTATGACTTGGTTATAATATTTTTTGATTACATCTAATGGACCTTCAAAATATTCATCTCCATAATCATTCTTCTTTAATTCATTTCTATCAACTGCTTCGCTCAGTAATTGGAGTAATTTAGCTTCGGCTTTATATTGATTGTTCACAGGATTACATATTATTTCTATTGCTCCACCATCATGTTGTTTATATGTAATTAATCTTTGTTTCATGTATATGGTTCTTCCTGGTTTATAAATTTCTGTTCCTTTATGCTTTGTTAATTGAACAATATAAAGAAAGCCCTTGATACTTTTTGAAACATGATATGTAGTTTTAGTGCCACTATGCTTTACTTGATAGCCTATCTGTTCCAATTCTCTTTTCAATTGTGCTTGTGAATATTTAATACCAGTCTCCTCGAAGTATTTTTCTTGAATCACTTTTATATCACTTCTTTCTGCAACATATCCATATAAATTCATAAATGTTTCCAGTGAAGTAATTTCATATTTTTGTTTCATTCTTTTTAGTTCTTTATTGATTGTATCATATGATTGCTCTAAATCGCCCACTCTTTGTTTTAAGAATTTATTTTCTTGGTATATCTCACTGTATTGTATATCTAACTCATCACAATTATCTTTCATCATCTGGTTCTCAACTTGGATATCTATTAACTGTTCTCTGAACTTTTGGTTTTCATCTAATGCCTTATCTAATTTATCTTTCAACATTTTATTTTCATCTAATGCCTTATCTAATTTTTCTCTGAGTAAATTAATTTCTTGTATTGCTTCTTGTAATGTCATATGATGACTCATTTGATGAGGAAATAAAATTACGAAAAAAATTATGAAACGCTAAAATAATTACTCAATACAATATAAACGCTTAAATTTGTTGATACTTATTTTTCTTGTTTTCCCATTTATATCTTTCATCAAAACATACTCACTTCCTCTATCATTATTTATAAATAATCTTCTATACATGTCATCATGTGTTTTCAAATAAAATTGTTCATCAACTAGATTAAAATAATAATTATGGAATTCAAGCTGGCCATATCTATTAATTTCAAATGATTTATTTTCATCAAGTTCATCTATAAAAACATACTCAATACCATTTTGTTTAGATTTATTTTTACAGTTCTCTTGATTTGTAATCCATCTTAAGTTTTCAATTCTATTATCAGCTCTGTTATGGTTAATATGGTCCACCTGAGGCAAATTATTAGGATTTGGAATGAATTGTTGTGCAATAATTCTATGTTTCTTATATGACTTTTGATTTAATTTTATTGTAACATATCCTTTGTTATTAAACCATTCACTAATAATATAGCCATCTTTTTTCCTTCTAATTGTGAAAGGATGCTGTGATAATATTTCATAATCTTCAAATCCATTTAATGTAATGTATTGAGCTTCCATTTTTAGTAGCGATTAAAATTTCATAATTCTTTTAAAATTAGTGAGATTAATTTGTTGATAAGATTTTGATTTTTGAAAACAATTTGATCCATCTAATAAATCAAATTCTATTTCTTCCCCATTGTACATTCTTTCGTATAACTCTTCTATTGTAATTCCCATTCTTTTTGCTTTGTTGAGAATGCACTGCTTTGGAACACCACGCATGCGCACGTGATATCCTTCATTTCCTTTTTCATCAACTAATATATCCAGATAACTTTTCTTCCCAAGTGCTATTAATTTACGTGAATGTACACCCCCAACTGCACCATTAAATGAATCAAAATCGC
>NZ_CAJUPR010000039.1 GCF_910588665.1 uncultured Brachyspira sp.
TCAGACTGTTGACAAATAAGTTCAATAGTCTTTTCTTTTTAGAAAAAATATAGTATAATAAACATGTAAGAACGCTTTATTATTTCCAAATTTAAAGCTTACAGTTCTTACTTTTTTTATGAAAATCTGATATAATATAATTGGAAATAATAAAGAAAGTAAGTGATAATATGATGACTAAAAGAGAAAAAAGACAATATCAAACCGAAATGATAAATTTAGAGGAGATAGTACCTCAAAATCATTTCTTAAGAATAATAGAAAAATATTTTGATTGGAACTTTGTATATGAAGAAGTAGAAAAACTATATTCAAAAGTTGGAAGAAAAAGTATTGACCCAATAGTTTTGATAAAGATTCATATAATAAAGTTCCTTTTTCATGAAGATAGTTTAAGAAAAACATATGAAACATTAGAATATAATATGTTATACAAATGGTTTATCGGATATGGAATAACTGAAAAAGTACCAAATCATTCAACATATTCTAAGAATTATAAAAGGAAGTTTTGTAAGTTAGAAAAAGATTTATTACAAGTAGTATTTGATAAAGTAATCGATTTATTGGAACAACATAATTGTTTAGACTTAACCGCAGTATATATAGACTCAACAAATACAAAAGCATATGCGAATAAAAAGAAAAATCACAAAGAGATGGTAAATATAGAAGCCAAGAAATATCAAAAAGAACTAGATTTAGAGATGGCATTAATAGAACTACATAATAAAGAATTAAGTGAAGAAGAATATTTAGAAGAAGTACAAAGAATAGTAAAATGTAATGAAGAAGTTGAAATAGAAGAAGTGATTGGTGAAAAAGAAATTATAGTTAGCGATACAGACAAAGATGCAGGAATGTTATATAAAAGCGATAAGGAGAAAATGTTTGCCTATAATACAAGTGTGATATGTGATAATAATAATTATATATTAACAGTAAATACTAATCCAAGTAATATGCACGATTCAGTCGCTTTTTATCCTTCATTTGAAAATTTAGTTAATCACTTTAATATAAGAGATATAAAATACTTTGTAGGAGATGCTGCATATATAACTAGTCACATATGTAAAACATTAATAGAATTAGATTTAATACCAGCCTTCCCATATAGTAGATTAGGATATAGAAAAAATATGTTAAAAAAGTATGAATTTGTCTATGATGAATATAATGATATTTATATATGCCCAAATGTGAAAGATTTAATACCCAAAGGAATAACAAAAGATGGATATAAAATATATAAAGCAGATAAAAAAGATTGTCAAAATTGTCCATTTAAAGATAAATGTACAAAAAGTTCATATAAACAAGTATTAAGACACATTTGGGAGGAGTATAAAGAAATGGCAAATGATTATAGACATCATTTAGATGTTCAAGAAATATATAAACAAAGGCCTCAACATATAGAAAGAGTCTTTGCAGATGGCAAAATGAAATATGGGTTAACCAAAACATACTATAGAACAAAAGAAAGGGTTCATCGCGAATTAACCCTTCTTTATGCATGTATGAACTTAAAGAAGTTTGCCTTGCATAAATCTTAATTAATGCTTATATCCTTCTTAATCTTTTATTTTATTTAAATTTAACAATAAAAAAGACAAATAAGCAAAAATTAATACCTATTTGTCAACAGTCTGGAAGCATCATTTTGATGCTTTTTCTGTGTTTTAGTAAAGCCTCTATTTTTAATAATCCATAAGCTATAAATAAGAAGGGAGGAAATATATGAAAAACTTTAAAAGTTATATTGAAACTAAAAAAGAATTAGAATTAATTAAATTAAATTTAGAGGCTCTAACTAAAAAAGAAAAATATATTTTAAAAGAAAAAGA
>NZ_CAJUPR010000040.1 GCF_910588665.1 uncultured Brachyspira sp.
GGCTGGCGTTTCGGGGAATGTGCCAGTTGGAAAAAGATAATAATTACAAGTATGCAAACTATCCATTCACTGGAAATCGAAGTTGTAGGCTATTCAATCCATTAAATGATTGATAATTCGTATCTTTGTAAAAAAATAGTTTATGAAGAAAATATTAAAATTTATCATGGCAGTATTGCCTATAATTATATCTGTAATAGCTCTAATTATTAGCTATTTATCCTACTATACATCAAAACAGAGTTTTGAGTATGGAATTAGTAAAGATATGATAATTCATACGCCAGCAATAAAAGAAAAGATAGATTCACTTGAACTATCTTTTAACTTAAATATTGACAATTCAGAATTACAAGGTATTTGTATAACCTTGCCCAATAGCATACAAGAAAAACCAATATTCGTCAATACTAAGCCTATTAATTTAAGTAAGCACTATTTAGAACAGTTAGCTAAAAATTATCTGTATGAATTTGTAGAAGCCAAAGATTCTGTGGTTATAGTTGGAACTTTTGCTATACCCATAATAATTGATTACTCTGCAATAGTGTACGGATTCCCTCAAACTCTTAGAGAAAAATAGACTTTTAGTTTTTAATTTACATTTTTGTGACAACATTTTAGATTTAAGTTTTTCCAATACTTATTTAATTAGTAGATGCGGATATCCCCTAAAAAATCATACTTTTTATACTGGTGTTTTTTCTTCTCCTTTGGAAGAAAAAATTAAAAAACAAGACCAAATAGATATTCAGGAATTACTAAAAGGTCAGTTAGACGAAATTACACATAATTTTAAGCAAAAATGAGTGCTATTTTAAGCGTTTTTTCAAATAGGGAATTAGCTTTTCTAATTTGGCTAGTTATCCTATTAGTTTATTTTCTAATTAAGAACAGGTGGAGACTCCATTTGAAAAGAATTATAATATCTGCATTTACCCTCAAATTGGTAGTTATATATACAACTTTGGTTATTTATGCATCTATAATTGTTATACTACTTTATTCGTTAAATATTTGGGGAATATTTCTTTTGAAAGATACCATTGTATGGCTGATATTTTCTGCATTAGGTACTGCTTTTACATTAAATAGAATAAAAGATTTTGGTTATTTTACTGACTTAATTAAAAGTAATATTGCAGTTACAGCCATCGTACAATTCATGATAAATCTATATTCATTTAGTTTGATTACTGAATTGATAGCTCTTCCTGTAGTAGCATTTATAACCGCACTTAGCGTATATTCTGAATATTATACAGAGAATGGCAAAGATTACCAAAAAACACATTCATGCCTAAATAAGTTGCTTATTATTATCGGGTTAGTTTATTTAGGATTTGCATTATACAAAACAATTATAGAATTTAATACAACTAATTGGAATGACGTTTCCCAACAGTTCTTATTACCTTTGATTCTAACGATTTTATTTATTCCTTACTACTGGGGATTAACATTATATATGAATTACGAAATAATGTTTGTTGCTATTAATGTAATATTTAGAGATAAAGACAAATATGAAAAATGTAAAATCAAATTTTATATACTGTATTATGGGCATTTAAATCTGAAACGAATTAATCGTATAAAGCATAAAATAGCATTCCTTGCATATCAAGATGCTCCTAATTATAAAGATTATTTCAAAAAAGCCACACAATCTCCATTATATATGAAATCTTCTATTACGAATAAAATGAAAATTAAACTTTTTAATAATATTGGTGGTTGCTGCAAAGCATTGTCTGATTTGCAATTAGGCGAATTTAGCGAATGGAAAAAACTTGATGGATTAAATGAATTTTATAGTATTACGAATTATTACCTTA
>NZ_CAJUPR010000041.1:0-690 GCF_910588665.1 uncultured Brachyspira sp.
GCCTTGTCAGATTTCTCTTCTGCTACCTTGAAAGCCCGTTTATTTATACGGGTACATATAAGCTTTTTTATATGTCATTACTTGAAAAAATAACTTTTATATAATTATATAACAATTAAATAGCCATAATTTCTAGTAAATATCTTTTCTTTACCTTAAAAAAGTTAAAAATATCGGTCATTATTGGCCATGATAAAAACCGTTTTTATCGATAATGATATTTATTATCGGATAGTATCGGTTATTCTACTCTACTCCCGATAATATCGATAATATTGGCAACGTATTTAACCGTTATCGGACACTATCGATAAACATCCCTGCTGCTACATACTTCGGTTTTATTTGAGTGATTAATAATAAAATAAATATAATCTCCACTTTCGATTTATAATCTTCATATCATAATTGACAAGAAAACTTTTTGTATATTTTTTATTATAGAGACCGTTTAAAATCATTTTAATGAGTAGATCTGATAGTAGCTCTCAATCTGATAAAGATGAGCAGATGATTGACGATGGTAGTGAAGATGATGATAACAGCGATAACAATGACCCAGACAATGAAAACGAGAATATAGATGATAAAAAACAAGCAAAAGGTAAAAGAAAAAAGCTAAAAAGAAAGAAGATAAATCGTTATTTCAATGACGATTCAGTAAAAATAGATATTAAAAATGACAAGATG
>NZ_CAJUPR010000041.1:700-1822 GCF_910588665.1 uncultured Brachyspira sp.
GTTTAAGGATATCCACAAATATAAAGTTTCGTTTAATTTAGGAGAGAAAACTTTCACGCGGTGGATTTCAGAAAAAGTAATGCTTGAAAAAGCTAAGGATGTTCTTGATCTTTATAATTCAAGGCCAAAAAAAATAAAGAAAAGGAAAATAAAGAAGTCTATTCGGAGGCAGCAAAAAGCCATGGATGAAGAAAACTTTAAAAATGCAAATAACTACGAGAATGAAAAAATAGAAGATGTTCCAGTCTCAGAATCAAACCAAATACAAAAGTCAAGCCCTTTACCTGTTAAGCCTGAAAAGGCGTCCCCGAAACGAGTGAAAGAAGTTCAATTAGAAGAAGGAAATAGTAAAGATCAAATCTTAAAAACACAAACGAAAAGGTCAATTGAAACTGTTTTAGGAATGAAAAAAAGAGAAAACTCCAATTTCCCAGATTTTATTGTAAAATTTTCTGATTCAAGCAAATACGAGAGAATTTCATGGAAGAAAATGCATGAATTATATAAAATCAATCTTCTCTTTTTTTACGAACAGCACATTTCTGAAAAAAGCCTTCGTCTATGCTCCCTTCCAGAGGGCATTCAAGTTGAAGAAAATCTTCACTTTTTAACATATGCAAATTCATAATTTCTAGTTTTTCCTCCCGTTTATGTAAGTAGGAATATAAATTACTATATACACTCAAAATTAATATGAGTTAACTCTTTCAGATTTACAAGTAAGCATTTCATTATTTGATTCATTTCAGTATTCTACCAAATATTATCAACTTTTTTAATAAACTCATGGATAATATTAGAAGGCATCAATGAATTTCAAAAATTATTTGCAATCTGTTTATATATGTAAATAAATAAAGAATATAACTAATAAAAACATATTAAACGATGGAATATCTTTGAATTTCAATGATAGTCATCATCATTACTTTTTGTTCCATATTTTTTATCCATCTGTCTATTTAATTTTTGTATATGGCGTACTGCTTTTTCCATTGTTTCTTGAAATCGGATTTCCAATTTCTCGATTTTTAACTTTGTTTCTTGATGATCAGATATAGATTGACAAGCTGGAAAGCGGCTACTACTAGGCTGAGCTTTATATTCCATCGATCGATGCTT
>NZ_CAJUPR010000042.1 GCF_910588665.1 uncultured Brachyspira sp.
TCAATATAGGATGGTCATCAGGATTTTGATTTTTAATTTTATTGACTTCATTATATTTTTCAAAAAATTCTTCCCAATCTAAGTTCGAAGCAGATTGTCCATAAATATATCGAATTTGTTGTTTGTTGAATCCAGGGAAGAGATATAAAGTTGTTATCTCATTTTTGATATGTGGTTTTATACCTTTCCATCCTTGAATCAATAAGAAGAAAGATACATTGTTGTGTCGACATCTTCGTAATAACTGACTGAAAAACGATTCTTCGGACGAAAATAATTTTGAATTACTGATATCGTCAAACAAGAAAATTGTATGTAAAAATTTCTTTTCAAAATTCTCGACATGCAAAACATCAAACAAATCTTCTTTTTGTTCTTCAGAGACTTCATTTTTTGTTCTCTCTCTTCGAATACGATAATATAAACTTTTTGCTGTTAATATTTCATCGATACAATCTTCAGCATCGTCCTCAGCTACTAAAACAATAGGCATTTCTATCATATTTTTTAAAGTTTGCCAGCTCTTATCATTTTCTTCTCCATCCTTAGTTATATAAACTAATAAATGATGAGTTCCCATATAACCTATTTTTATAATCTCTTCAAGGGCCGTGACAGTTTTTCCCAAACTTTGTTTTCCGACAATAACATTGACAGAATTATATTTTGTAATAATATCTTGATGTATTGGAGCTATCATAATATCTTTATTATCGACTTGTTTAGCTTTTAATTTTGCTTGTATTTTTTTCGAAATATCATGATTAAAATCTTTATCTTCTTCATCTACTCGACGTAATTTCTCTTCTAACGTTAATTGTTTTGGTTCAGAATCAGAATCAGAGTAATAATCATCATCACTAGACATATTTATTTTTTCTTTGATTACAAAAAAATATTTTTATTTATATTTATTCTTCTGCTTTGTCATCTTCTTTTTTATCTTTTGATTCGACATCATCATCATCATTTTTAAATCCTTTTGCTGCTTCTCTTATTGCATAACATAAAATTTTTGTAATATCTTCTCTAAAATGTTCTTGATCGTCTAATTCTCCTTCCTTACTTTCATCGATGATATTGTCAACGATAATTTGATATTCTAATTGAATATTCTTTTTGTTTCGTAATTTAGTTTGTTCTTCTTCAGTATTACATCCATATTTCTTATATAATTGTTTCAAAACCATTTCTTCCCAGACAATAGGATAGGCTTTATTTAATAATCTCATTTTATCGACAGGGATTAAGTCAGAGAAATCTGTTTCTGCTAAGGCTTGTTCTGTAGATTTTGATAAGACATATTTCTTAAATTTGTTCAAAGCAGATAATTTTCTTCCACTTTTTTCTTTGGATAATTCTTGAACCATTTTTCTTAATTCAGCAACTTCTCCATTCTCTTGAGGTTTTAAATTTTCTTGAGCTTCTGCTATTACCTGGACAGGGGATGCTGAGACCGTTCTTTTGACAGAGCGACGAGGTCTTGGCGATAAATTAGCTTGTTGTTGTGTTGATTCTTCTGTTGGCGTTTTACGTCTTAAGCTTCTTGTTGTCATATTTGACATAAAAGAAAAAAGTTCAAAATAAATTTTCTTTTTCGAGTTTTGGCATAATTTTCTATTATGCATTATATTTTTTCAATTTTAACGTCGACGACGAGTAGTTGATTTACGGCGACTTGAGCTTCTTCTTTTTGCTGGCATGTTTTTTATATTTCCTTGGAGATAAAAAAATAAAAATCAATTTTAAATTTTCATCAACGACCTTAATTCAGGATTTTCTAAAATAC
>NZ_CAJUPR010000043.1 GCF_910588665.1 uncultured Brachyspira sp.
ATAGTAGGATAGTTCACATTAGAAGATGGTTTTATTTTTATATTAACATTAGTGTTTTGTTCTTGTTTACAACTACTATCATTTTCAGAACTTAATATTCTAGCTTTATGTAATACTTTCGACATTTTAGTTATATTAAACATGTTTATTGATTATCTGTTAATTCTTTCAATTCAGTTTCTAGTTTTGCTACTTTATCTTTTAATGAATTTATATCTTCAATTAAGCTTTCTCGTATAGCTAACCCATTAGAACCTAGCATTCCTGTTTTGATATTATTTAAATGTTGTTTTGTATCATAACATCTTTCTTTTAAACATCTTTTTATTCTTTTCAATTCTGGAATTTCACTCTTATAATTACTTAACTCAGACATTTATTTAATATAAAAATGAGTTTTGAACAAAAACGTACGTTACGCGATTCAAATAAAATGAATTATTATGATAGACTTAGATTACAAATGCAAAAAGAAAGAACTAGAATTAATTCAAGTCCAATTATTAAGAAATATAATTTAAAAGGTTCTATTAATCATGATAAAACACCAATAATAACGACAAAAAAAATGAACTATCATACTTACACTTTAAATCATTCTGTAGTACCTAATAATTCTAAGATTTAATTATTTGATAATTGATTTATAGTATGTACAATTTGATTAATTGTTGAAGTTAGTTCTGTTATTTTTAGCTTTAGTTGTTCAATATCAGCTTTAATAATGTCATTTTCAAGTTCTTTAATGTTTTTATCATTGTTATTAACCTTTCTTAGATATATTTCACCACCTTTTATTTTACCATCTAATTTAGAACAGTTCTTCTTTGTTATTCTATATTCAGATCCATCATTAGTAACTATTTTGTATACCTTATTTAGATATTGTGTTGTTTTGTTATCAATATCATCTTTATGTTTTTGATAGTACATATTGAATTCTTCTATTGATTTAAAGTTTTTTATTTCATCAACAATTTCATTAATAACTTTCAATTCCATTTATTAATAATTAAACTGATTTAAATACATTTATTACTATTTATTTTATTTGATTTGATTTAACTACTTATAACTGATTTCACCTTTATTATTAACAAGAGATTTACCTATTTTACCAGCTTTATCAGCTATACTTAAACCTTTATCTATAGTATCTACAACTTGACCAACACCAGGTATATAAGATGTAATAGGTTTAATCTTATCTATTATCTTTCTTCCTGTATCAACAACTTTTGGTATGTTTTCAACTACTTTAGTAGCTATGTTTTTTACAGTATTACCAACTTTATTAAATAAATTCTTCATTTTCTTAAATATACCAATACCCATTTTTATTAAATGAAAAAAGAGTAAGAACAATACTTTTTTTATAATCTAAAATGTTATATCGTAACGAAAGAGCACATAATTTAAAAATAGAAGCTGGTAATGTACTTAACACATTTAGTAAAATGAGAGAAATGATTAATGTTAATGATGGTACAAGATCGTTTTCATTTAGAACAGTAGATTGTCATGATCAACCTGCACCTTACACAAAAGGTCAGTATTCACAAATTAGCTTAACACACCCTGATCATTTCATAAGTGATGTTGATAAAGGTTTCTTAACATTTCATATTAGATTAGATTTACAATTAAATACTGATTTATCTAAACTTAGAACTATTGAAGATTCTGATAATTTATATAAGATATTTGT
>NZ_CAJUPR010000044.1 GCF_910588665.1 uncultured Brachyspira sp.
TCAACATTCTCTGGTAATTCATCAACATATTGTGCTTCAACACCATTATAACTTAATCTATTTCTATTATTTATTGAATTATTACACCATCTCAAGTTCTCAATTCTGTTGTCTGTTTTGATATGATTTATGTGGTCAACCTGCGAAAAGTTATTAGGATTAGGAATAAATTGCATGGCTATTAGTCTGTGCTTTTTGTATGGATAAGAATTTAAAGAAACAACAACATATCCATATGCATTAATTGTCTCTTTTAATATTTTCCTATTTGTCTTATTTCTAATAACATTTGGATATTCAACCATTATTTCATAATCATTTTCAAAATTAAGTAGAGGGACAAATTCAGATGTCATTTATGTAAAAATAAAAAATTTAAATATATAACATCTTTTTGTATGGTAAGAACTGCATTTCTATTTTAAATGATTCATTATTTGGAATTAAAATAGGGATATTATTATGTCGGCCAGAATAAAATTCAATCCAAAAGTGTTGGTCTGTTGAGTTCAGCTTAAAGTATTTGATGGGATTAAAGTAGATTTGACTATTTCCTAAATAATATTTATTTGACTGCTCAGCAATTGAAGAATATATAGTGCATGAATGCCTATCCCATACATTTTTGAACCTCAACTCTCTTTTCCATTTTCCTTCATATCTAATGATATTTCCTTCTTTATCTTTGATTGGTTTGCTTAAATCCATAAAATCTTCCGGATGATTATTAAATGATTCATAACCAATATTATAAACATCATCAAAATCAAATCGTCGATAAGGCAATTTATTATCTTTTGGTCTAACTCGAAAGCTAATTGATAAGTCAACATAGTAGTTTTTATATTTGTTATCTTTGACCAGTTCACCATTCGTAGGTGAATAAAAGATTTCATAGAACATATTATCATCATAATTGTAGAAGCCATCTGTTTGAACATCCCTTCGTCTCAAGCCTTCTTTTTCTTCAATAAATGTTGGCTTCTGCTCATTTAATTTAATCTCTTCTCTAATTCTTTCCATCTCTTTTGCATTTTCAGTTATGGCTTTTCTATTTTTTTCAAAATCTTCATTGGCTTTGTTGAGTTGTTTTTGTAGGTCAGCTTTAATTGTTTCATCAGTTGTTTCAAATATTTGTGCCATCAAATTATCTATTTCTTTTTCTAATCTATCATGTTCATCTACTAAATTTGTTTGTTCTATGCTTAATTTTGTTTCTTGGTCATACAAATTGGAATTATGCTCTTTATTGATTTTATCAGCTACAATATTAAATTCTTCAAATTTAGCTTCAATAGCTGCTCTCATATCATTCCACACTTCGCTTAAATCATTCTGTTGATTTAACCATGAATTTATGCTGATAAATACCTCACTCTTTTTGTCTTCTTCAATAGCTTTGTATATTTGGTCATCTGTGAATTTTGGATTATCTCTCTTCAGTGCATTATAATCGTCTCGTCTATATTTTCTCACTCCAAGGGTAAATTCAATCTTTCTTCTTCTCGCCAACATAAATATATTTCGGACGCCAATAATAGACTCACCCCTATTTGAAGTGCACCATTCTTGTGGAAAATTAAAATAATATCGGTTAAATTTTGCAGGGTCCTGCTGTCCATCTTCTAAAAAGTAAGCATATTCTATAGCTATCGGTGTTTGTTCTTCAGCTGGATTGAGCGACGG
>NZ_CAJUPR010000045.1 GCF_910588665.1 uncultured Brachyspira sp.
TATTTAGCATTATCAAGAGTAAAGAAAGCTTCTTGTAAAGGAGTATTACATTTAAAATGTTTAGGTTGTTGTTGTATTAAATAACAATCATCATTAATCTCAATACCGTTAATATAAGTATCAGATATTATTGCACTATAAGCTTTATCTTTATTACATATCTTAATCTTAGAAAAATTTTCTGAGTTAATTCCATCATATCCATATGAACCATTCATACTAATCTTATAAAACTTTTCATTTCCTTTCTCTTTCTTTGAAATAATATCTTGTCGTTTTTTCATAAAAGTTGTTACAAATTCATGAAATTGATTATGAGCTTCATATAATGAAACAGATTTTATATCTTCTAATACTAAACCTTGATCTAATAAAAACCATAAATAATAGTTAGAAAATGTCATATACTGTCCACAAGTATCTAATAACTGAGTTAATCTTCTTTCTTCTTTATTTAATGAGCTTAATTTATGTTCTTTCATATAATTATACATATAACTTCCTATAACAATTTCATCATTTTTTATTGTTATATTTCTTATAATAGGTGGAAAGTTTATAAAGTAATTAATCTTATTTTTAGGACATATAAGTTTAACAGTTGCTATAAATAAATATTTAGGATTAGGTTGATAACGATATTTAGAGAATATTATATTTGAACATTTTTTGTATATCTCTTTATTTTTATCACCATTTTCATCATATACTTCAAATCTTCTTTTATATGAACCAGGCATAAACATAACTCCTCCATGATAATCAATAAAATCATGTTTAATAGAACTGAAAACTGAAGGATATAAACTATTAAAATCAAGTCCTAAAATATGAGTTATTTTATTTTCAGTATCTTCACTTACTACTTTATTATCATTTGTATATCTAAATCTATTTATATATGTTTCACCTTTAATACAATATCTATGTAATACGTTAGATATTCCGCCTGTCATATTTTGTCGTAAATTATAATATTCTTTTTCATCTGTTACAGTTGTTGGTAAATGATGTAATAAACAATATTTCTTTAATTGAATTCGCAATCTTGTTATTTTTTCATCTTTTCTATTACGCAAATTATTACATATTTTACAAGCTAGTTTACAGTTACTTAATTCATGTCCTATACTATTATCAATTCTATCTAATGTAGGTTTATTATCATGAGTAAAATGTTCTTTACATAAATAACAATAACCTTCATTTTTGTACATTTCTAAGAATTTTTGATAATCATTTTCTGAAACACAGTTTTCAATATTTCTCATTTTTGATTTTATTTTGATGTTATTGATATCATCATTCGTCAATTTTGATATTTTTGATTCTAGTTTTGCATTATATAGCTCATCTTGTTTCTTATAATTTGCACATTTCTTAATCCACCATTTTAAACTAGGCTCAAATATTGTAACTGTATTAACAATAGCATAATTAGCATTTACATCAAAATCTTTATAAGCTAGAGCATATTTGATACTTGTCGAACATTTTGATAAAGATAAATTAGATATCATATCAACTTTATACTGAGCATTTTGATTTATTAAGTTATCTATAGGTTTAATCATCATTTCAACATCATTATCATTATAAGCTAACAAATATTCCCATCTATCTCTATAATTCTTGCTATCTTTAACATATTCTTCATATTCTTGTTTA
>NZ_CAJUPR010000046.1 GCF_910588665.1 uncultured Brachyspira sp.
AGTGAACTTCTAAATCTATTATAAATATCCATGCACCATTAATTGTTGTGACTAATTTATTTTTATCACCAAATTTAATTGCTGGTAGGGAACTAGTTTCTTTATTACACCATTCAAGAATAGGAGTCAAATCGGTAGTTGTCTTGACTGTTCTCATATATAGGTACATCGGAATATCAAGCAGTTCAGAACCATAACCGATAATATCTAACATTCTAGACTCTGCATCTGAACTAACATCTTCACTTATATCAGATAATAAATCCTGCTACTATCCTCCAGTTTTTTGTACACCATTAACAGTTCTAGATGCTGAGTAGTATACGTTAAGCTGTGCGTTCTAATGGCCGTCCAGACCTAACCGCACCGATGATTTCACTGGAGGTTCGTAAACCAAAATAAATTGCTAAAATAATAATTTTTTCATTAAATAATATTATTGAATATGATTGTTTACATTGATATATCTGGCTTTTTTTTTTTGACTTGTTTTAGATAATTGTCTGTAAATGGTATATCTCTGGTGCCTTTTAATTGAAAATCTATACGTGTAAATTCATATTCATAATCTCTTTTTCTATTTGAATCTCTAATTTGATCTTCACCATAAATTTCATCAAGTACTGCAAATCCTTCACTATAATTCACTCTTATAAAATGTTTCTTGTCATTTGAATCTTTAAATATAAATAATATTTCCATATATAAACTTACATATTCGACATATACAATTAATTTTTTAGTTCTCGTATCTAATGAATACCAGCATAATTCTGGGATATCTTCATAATCAACTTTGTGAAATCCTGAATAAAATATTCTCCAGTATAAGTCATCAAATAATGATGTGATATTATTTTTTAAAGCTATTTCATCTTGTTTCAATATTTTTTCCGCTAATATTAATTTGGTATTGAAGCATTCTGTATCGCTTTCGATATAAAAGCGCCATTCATCATTTTCAGTTTGATAATAACCAGAATGATAAGTTGTTCCATCAATTTCGATTGGTAAATAAACTTCGGTATTATCAGGGATATCTTCATCATAATCAAACAAAAAATCAAAATTCTTCACAACACCAGCATCATCAGTTATTGTTCCAACAAGACGAGTTCCCCTAGTCATTTTGATTTTGACTTCATCCTTTCTGTTCACGTCTTTCACATTTTCAAATGGCACTTCGATAGATTCTTTGTATTTCAAATCATTTTTCTTTCTAAATTTGCTAATGTCTTTCTTTAATGTATACTCCTTGAAAATGTGAAAGATAAGTCTGGAAATGATGTACATCATTAACCTCATTGCTAGTGGGATAAGTATTCATTATTTTTGTTATGTTTTCGTCGTTTGTGTGTGATTTTTTCTTCTATTTGATCTAGCTTTTTATTAAGTGCATCAACATCACTCATATATGCTATATATTTTACTGTATATTTTATACTTCTTATCGCTATGTTCTCTTTGATCTGTATCCCACCAATCCTATGTTTATTTGGATTTGATATGATAAATGTTTTATCATTCATGGTACAGCTAGGGAAATCATCTGTTCCTTGATAATCAATAGTTCCACCAGTAATATTAATCGTGACTATATTCTCTTCATAATCAACATCATTGTATTCACTAACTTTTTGGACCA
>NZ_CAJUPR010000047.1 GCF_910588665.1 uncultured Brachyspira sp.
ATTTTAATGATAATGAAGAAGGTAATAAGTATGCAAAAGAGTTTAATCTTAATAAATACAAAATAAATGAAGAATATGAAGAAGAAGAAGAAGATTAAAAAACTTAAACTTTATTTTTGTATTTATTATTTTTATTTTTTACTTTTAATACAAAAATGAGATGTATGAAAGTTTTTGAATATGTTAATAACCTTATTCAATTATTACAAGATCCAAATAAGTTTAATGATTGTGATTTTTCTATTTTATGTGATAAATATCCTGTTTTAATAGGAAGAAATAGTTTTAGAGCTCGAGTTTTGTATGTTTCACTTAAAAATAAAGAAGGTGAAATAACAAGATTATATCCAGATAAGTTAAAAGAATTAGATTTTGAGTATATTAATATAACATCTAATTTAAGAAGAAGAATATCTATGAATTTACAAGAATTCTTCATTAACGGAAATACTGAATTACATGAATATTTAGAGAATAGTTACTTTAATTATAGTATTGAAAAAGCAAATCCAGAAACAAAAAAAATAATTGAACAATTAAGACAAAAATATAATATAGAATCTTATGATCTATTTGTCGGTAAACATCAAGATCTTATACTCGAATAAACTTAATTGTATTTTCTCTAACATTTACTAAAATAAAATCATGATTCTTCATTTTTACATAATATCTCCATAATTCATCAAACATAATCGGAAGTGAAACTTGTTGATAAATATATTGTAATTTTTGTCGTGAATAACCACTAAATATGAAGAAAGTTGTAGCATTATTTTTGTAATCTGTTGATATTGATTTAAAGAACTGAATATTAATATAAACTATTGAATGTTTATGTCTTAATTGAGTAATATAGTTAGTAAAGTATGCTGATTTAATTAATTTACTTTTAACAAAATCTTCACATAATATAATAGTGTTTAAAGGTTGATTTGGCTTATTTAGTTTATTAACATGAAGAAACTCAAACATAGAATTTAGCTTATTATTATCAATAGTTATTTTTGGTGTATTACAATATTTATCAAACAATTCTTTATATAAATCTAGTTCTTTCAAATATTTTTCAGCATTAGAATCTGATATAACTTGAATCGGTAGTTGAATTAATTCTTGTTGAGCTTCAAACGTACTATCATTAATTGAACCATTTTTGCTAATATAAACAATTAAATGAAAGTTACAATCTTTTAATCTAGATATTTGAATAATATCTCTTAACATAATATGAGTTTTTCCGCGACCTTGATTCCCGACTAGAATATTTAATGAATTGTAATAAGCAAATATTCCATTAGCTACAGATCTTATACTTTCAGCTAATATCTTATCTTTATTTTTGTTATAAGCTTCATTCATTGCAATATCTATATCAAATTCTTTTTCTTCTTCAATTTCATCATCATACTCACTTGATTCTATATACTTAAAATTAGTAGGAATCATCCTTTTTTTAACATATTTAGTTATCGTTAAATGATTAAGAATATAGTTTTGCTCTAATTTCTTCACTTAATTCAGGACTTGAATCATATGTAAAACCGATAATAATAACTGCTAATTCAACAACAACAACACTTAATAATATTTCAGTAATCATTTTTGAACAAAAATAAAACAATAACATTTAT
>NZ_CAJUPR010000048.1 GCF_910588665.1 uncultured Brachyspira sp.
AGATACTACAAGAATTGCAACAAATAAATGAGTACCTAAAGAAAGAAAAGGAAAGAACACAAGATGCTTACTAAAGAAATAAAAAGCGAAGTAATTAAACAAAACAAAGATAAAGAAGATGATGATGCCTCGAGTGAAGAAATGGTTTATTATTTATCAACCAACTATGAGAAGAAATAAAGTATTTGCTGATTTATGTTATTAACTTTGTTTTTGTTTTTGTTTTAAAAATGAATTCGTTTGAGGTTAGTGAAAAGGATATACTCCTTAATTTTATTAGAGAACTTGTTAAGCGAAATGAAACTATTAAAGAATTACCCGTTATTACACTCAGTTTAAACCGAAAGACTTAAATAATCAGTTTAATATAAATGGTTATAAATTTACTAAACAAAATAATAATATAATACTAATAGTGGTATATTATTTTTGGTTTTGCGCTAAATGCACTTCCAACAAATCTTGCTTGAATAATATTAAACAAAGATGTTTATGTTCTGTTGATTCATCTTTCATGGTTAAGAGAATAGAGTGTAAACGCCTGATGAGGAAATAATATTGTCATCTGTCATCTGTCCACTCCATTTTTCAGGAACTGCTTTATCATGGAACACGAAGCATTATCCAGGAACAAGGAACAGGATGATTAATAAGGTGAAGAGGCCTCGCAGCGAGTGCTCGGCACGAGGGTGAATTGTCACCCGATTTTTTTCACCTGTATTTGTTAATTGCATTTTACATGAATTGGCCTTAGTATTTAACCTGTCATTTGTCATCTGTCCCATTCATTTTTCAGGAACTGATTTATCATAAAAGATATAGACTTAAATGACACATTTACTATAAATGATATTAGATAATTGAAGAAGATTCAGAACAGCAATTACTTATTTTATCTTTTGATTATTAGATATCAGCTACAAGTGCCAAGTTATGGCCAAAATTCAAATGGTCATTGGAACCGAGTCAAGCAAGCTTATAATCAATACCGAACAAAGCTTGTTTACACCACTGATCTAAAGATTAAACTCGATAAAATTTTAAACTTTTTCTATTATTTTTATTTATTTTTATTCAAAAATTCTGAACTTTTACTTCTTATTTATTATAAAATCCATACAAATAGAATTATAAAATTTATAATTCTTTTTATTATTATAAAAATATGATAGATATTGTTTTTATATTTAAATATAAAAAGATAAATGAAATAAGAATAAATTTTCAAAGTACTCAAAATTCAATTAAAATTTTCCATAATAATAAAGAATGAGTTTTAGCAAAACAGACAAGCTTCTCAAAGCATCTGAAGAAGGAGATATCAAATCTGTTAAAAAATTCCTTGCAAAAAAAAATATCGATATCAACTGCAAAGACATTTTAACCAAAAACATTCATGATATTCAATATTTATTTTTTATAATATTCACATTTTTCATCATTTTTGGAATTTAATAAGAATAATTAATTGGACTCCATTGATTTATGCATCTTTCTATGGTCATACTAAAATTGTTCAACTTTTATTAACAAAACCAAATATTGAAATCAATTGCAAAAGTATTTTACTATAAAAACTCTCATACCATTCAAATCTTATTTTTTCATGAAATTCAAATCTTATTTTTTCATT
>NZ_CAJUPR010000049.1 GCF_910588665.1 uncultured Brachyspira sp.
ATTGATAAATATATTTCAAAAATATTAGATATTAATGAAGATATTATAACATTTTTATTAATTAATTTCACTTTTTCTATGAGATCTCAGAAATATTAGTGTCAACATAAGTAATGCGTCAAAACTCTGAAATGAATAACGAATATACAACATTAATTAATCACTTATTATTATTTAGTCATAGGATATATTATATAAAGAATATTGAGTAAAATTAGAAAGATTCAAAAAAATGTATTATTTTTTTTTATAAACTTTTTAACAAGTTTTTTGCTCGAAGCATTTGCCCGGGCAATGGTATAAAGGGCGCAAGCTCGGGCCGGCAAAGCGGTTTGGACGTGCCACTGTGTGCCGTTTGGCCCGGGCCTGAAGGTCACCTTCGATCACTTGCTCCTGCCCATCCACTTTTAGCAAGCCTGTCTGTTTTTAAGGACAATTAAATAGGTTAACAAAAAAAACGTTATATTATATATATAAAAAAGTAGCAACAATCTTTTTTATTATTTTCACTTTCTTTTTCTAGAATGGACTTATCCATTCCATTATTGCCTTTTGTTTTTAAACATTCTGATCCTATAAGTTCAATTAATTCTTTAATATTATTATTGTTTTCTGCACTTGTTTTGATGAAAGTCATATTTAAAGATTTTGCTTTCTCTTTTCCCTCAGAATCTGTCACTTGGTTGGGATGTAATCCCTCAAGATCAGATTTATTTGCAACAAGCACATTACGTACTTTATCTTTCTCGATATGATTCAAAACAAAATCATGCCATTCTTCAATAGATTCAAATGTATTTTTTTCATTCAATGAGTATACAAAAATGATAGCATTTGAGCCTCGAATATAAAAAGGAGTTGTATTGCGATAACTAGTTTGTCCAGGCGTATCCCAAACATTAAGAATGACCTCTTGGGAATCAATATTCACAGTAATTGTTTGACCTTGCGGGCTAATTGTTGGTCTATTAGCTCCAAAATATTCACTTGATATAGCTCTTTGTATAATACTTGTTTTTCCAACATTTGGATCACCAACGAATACAACTTTAAACGACAAAGGCTGAGGTTCTTCAGACATTTGAAAATTTTAGGTGGTCAACTAATTGAATACTCATAAAATCTAATAAAATTTTGTTTTATTTTTAATTTATCTTTGTCTATATTGAAATTTTAAGCTGTAAACATATTTAATTATGATAACAAAATATAATATTAAAATAAAATTATTTTATACTTAATAATAGCCGAGTTTTATTTTATAAAGTAAAATTGACCTTCCTCTAAAATAAATAAACCATTTTACACCATAAAATATTAAAGCCTATTTTAATTTTGTTTTTAGATTTTCAAATCCATATATATTATTGGCCTCATAGCAATTGCAAAATATAAAAAAATCATTATATCTATCATTAGCCTCATATTCTCTTTTAATATTTACATTATCAATGGAACAATTCGAAACACATATTATTTTTTTTGAATTGATAGTTTACAAAGTTAAGGTTAAATAGTCTTTAAAGAATATTGTCTATGGATATATTACTGAAATTTTTGT
>NZ_CAJUPR010000050.1 GCF_910588665.1 uncultured Brachyspira sp.
TCCAAAACAAGAGAGAAAAAGAAATATTTGCTTGATAAAAAGAAAGAATTCGAAACATATGAAAAGAAATTGGAAACAGATGAGATGAACGAATTATTTACTAAATATAAGGATAATCATAAAGATGTAGACGTTGATGATTGGGCAGGGAGGTATCGTTTTGCAAAAGCATTGTTTCAGAAAATTGATTATAATGAAATCAAAAATTATCTCACATTAAATAATTTAATTAGTGAATTTGAAGAGAAATACAAAGTAAATTGGACAGATCAAGAGCAAAGTTCATTGTCACAAGATAAACAAATTAATTATTTGAAGAAAGTTGTGAATAAAAAAGAGGATTATGATACAAATAAATCCATTCAAGAAGCAATCGATACATATAATAAAGCATTCCCTAATGCACGCCTCAAACTAAAAAATATGATTAATGAATATGGTGAAAATATTGAAGAGGCTGCATATGTTTATTTAAGAAAGGGATTAATTCAATTAGCAAAAACATTATTAGAAGACAGATTTGATGAAAGTGATTATCCAGATAGTGAAGAAGGAATGGCAAGACTAAAGAGTGTTATTGAATATGAGGAGAAGAAAAAAGAGAATTTTAAATCAGCAGGCACGATACAAGATAAATTAAATGATTACAATAAATATTTCGAAAATGAACCTGATAGAGATGATGTATGGGTGAGAAAAGAATTTAATAATGATGCGGAAATGGCTTTAAATGGTCTTGAAATATATATGTTAATAGCAGAATTAAATGACTTTTATGGAGGGTCACAATATAAAAGAGATGTGATTCATCAAGAAATTTTACAAAGTTCAGATAAAGGAAAATCTTTAATGAACGAATTAAGTAATCATGCTAAAATACTGTCCAAAGAAAAAGGGAAAATGAATGAATACAATACTAGAAATATGAATTTCAAATCTTATTTAGATTATTGGAACGCACAACATGGAACAAATTATGATAAATTTGATGCATTAAGAGAATTAGGTCTTTTTCAAGGAAGTCAAGATTCGATTCCAAAAGCAAAGAAAGCCCTTGCTGAATTACTTATATTTTATCGGAATCAATTTTATCCAGATAAGCCAATTGATTCGTCAAAAGTTTTAACGTATGCCACAAAATTAGATAATGTAATTCAAGATTTAGAAACAGAAATAAATGAGGTGAAAGGAAGGAAAAAGAAATCAGAAGGAAACAAAAATGTTCTTAAATTAGTGCGATCATTACACCTTCCTACAGAACAAACTAATGAAATATTACAAAAATATGATAAACCAGAAGATACAATATTACATTGTGAAATCTATGAGTTGATCGAAAAATACAATGAAATAAACCCAAATAAACCAATAGATCAAGTCAAAGATGTCAATAAATATGTTTTCAATAATATGACAGGTGAAAGATTAAAAAAGTATTTAACAGGAGCAAATCAAGAAGATTGGACCAATTTATCGGAAATTTTGTCAGATTACAAAACAAGAATATCAGATGATGATTTTGCTCGATACAAAGATG
>NZ_CAJUPR010000051.1 GCF_910588665.1 uncultured Brachyspira sp.
GTGAAAAGAATAGGTCATGTAGCCTTAATGTCCCCTGATTGGTTTTATTATCTATATGAGAATCCGAAACAAGAAGCAGAGGACTCTCTCTTTGATTACCTTAGTAAATCACCACAGTTTAATAAGAAACCAATTGATTATTATGATGTTATTTTAATTCCTGCTGAACTAGAGGAACATTGGATATTATTAGTAATCGATAATGACAATAAAGATATCGGTGTATATGATTCGAACATGAAAACATATCCAGATATTTGTAAAATAATGAATAAATTCTTGAAATCACAAGGCATTAATCAGAAATATCCAATTCTGATTATTTGTGCCATGGCACACTTTTTAAGATTTTATGTCATATACATAATGAACGTTAAAAATAAGAATAAGAATATATTGATTCAGAATGATAATCGAAAAAATATTTATTAATAAATAAATATATTTTTGTATTTTATTTTTAAATTTTGGCATATCTTTTAATTTCATCGATCATATATTAAAGAATTTTTTTTTTGTTGTTTTTATTTCAAAATTTTAAAATTTTCATCTCATTATAATATTTTCAGTATGGCTCTTTTAGGCCATTCTTTGTGTTTAAATGGTCAAGTATTTAATATCCCTCCATCTATGGCTATTTTAAATAAATTTAAGACAAACATTGGCGATCAACTGCTAAGAGAAATGAGATATAATATTCAAGCAAATGTTCCAACAGATACATTTCATGAATATTTTAATTATTTAACAATTGAAAATTATAGACCAGAAATAACTATGGAAAATATTCATGATTTTAGAAGATTACATCATGAACTTTCAAATGACAATACAGCTTATTTTTTCAATCCAGAGTATGATTATTGGGACAATATACATACTTCAAGATCCGCACGTGGAAATCAACAAGAGATGTTTGACGCAATTAAAGAAATAGCTAAACATTTGGATTTTTATTTAGAACATTATAGAAAAGAAATGTATGATTTACCTTTTAAAACTCTTTATGATATTTTTTATCATAATGAACGCGTTTTAAATAATCATAATTTGGGATATGATTTCGTTACAAAACAGCATCTTTATAGAGAAAATGTCGATAATAAGTTGTTTTCTTTGTTGCCTTCTTTAGATGGTACTAAATTGTCTTCTGAAAATCGTTCTGATGCAATTACACATGCCCAGGATCATTTTGGTTTTCTACCTTTTTTTAATGAAATTTATACTAATTCGCCTTTAATGGAAAGGTTCAAAGAACTTTCGATTGCTGGATTTTCTGTAATTGCATCAATTGCACTTGGGAATATCATAAGGCATAGAAGATAAAAAGATTATACATATGCATTTAAACAATAGATACAACTTTTTGAATTGCCATTTAAAAAGTATCAATAAGTATTAAAAAGTTTAAATAAAATGCAAAAAATTTTTAATTCTATTTTAGTTTATTTGAAATAATTTGAGACTTTCATCTGCAGAAAATGTATTTTGTGGCCAAAGTATTGAGTTCGAAAC
>NZ_CAJUPR010000052.1 GCF_910588665.1 uncultured Brachyspira sp.
CTATTATCTTTATGCATAACATTTTGACATTGCCTTGCTGTAATCCTAATTTTTGAAGGAACAATTTTACCTTTCTTAATAACTATTTTTTGAGTCTCTGCTGTTTTATTACATCTTAGTTTGTCATCATAATAGCCGATATGAACATAAATCATACCAAAAATAGTAATATGTTTCTTTTTACATGCATCAGCAAAAATCTTTAATCTATCTAAGAATTCTTTCTTATCATACCATTCAAAGGTTTCGACAAAGATTCTATATTTATCTTCATCATTATTTTTTTGTTTAGATTTTTTACCAGGATTCCTTGACTTTCTTGTTATTGCTGCTTGTTGAATAATAAATATATCATTAGGATTCTCATCCTTTTCGCCGTCCAAAAAGATAGTAGGAAACCATTTATTTCTATCTTCATGTTTTATAATTTTATCAATCCCTTTTTTAATGTATAACGTACTCTCTATGGGAAAAATTAAATCTGTCATTTAAAATTTTTAAAAATATAAATAAACAATGACAAAATATATGTTTGTTGGAGGTTATTTAAAGTTTAAACCTGCCTTAAGTCCGATAACTATAGAGAATCTTACTGCGATGACAAATCAAGTCCGGTATCCTTTAGCCGTTTTCCATAAAAATACTATGCAGTTATCTTGTCAATATAATTGGTTATCTGATACTGCAAATTCGATATTGCTGAAATATATAAAAGAAATTCGTAAAAAGAAAGTCAGAATAACAGGATATTTATTAGTTATAGTCAAGAATAGGAATGGAAGTATGGAATTATATAAATATATACCAAAATATGGTACTTTACGAGCTGTTAGAGGGTATTTCAGATTAGTTCGAGATTATCTTCCTGACCCTACATACGCAGAGAGAATTGGACCACAAAATAAGCCTTCATTCTGGACAGATTCTGATTCTGACTGGCTATCTGATTCTTCAGATGGTCCTGACCCACCTAAGAAATCCAATAAAAAGTCTATCAAACTTGATGAAGAAAATGATGATTATGCCCTTCCTATGCCCGAACCTGAGCATGAACCTGCTCCTAAACCAAAAGAAAAAAAGAAACAAGACGAAAAGCCAAAATCAAAGTCTTCTAAACCAAAATCTCCAATTGACTATTCCTTAGCAGATTTATTCAAAGTAGATTCATCAGAACCTCCTTCTAGACAGAAAGCTAGTCCCTTTAAATCATCTTCTCGAGAACTTAAGCCTCTTTCTGCTCCTTATTCTGGTATTCGAATTAGTCAATCAGATGTGAATTCTCTTCAGCCTTTGTGTTGGCTGGATGATAATACTATTTGTTCTTATATTCGATATTTAGAATGTTTAGCTAAGGACCACAATATTAAGCATAGAATATTAATTTTGAAACCTATATTTTGGGAAGCATTAAGGAGATGCGGAAAGAATTTTACATTAAAGGATATGCAAGATATTGACTCAAGATTGACTAGCTATAAGGACTTAAAAGACTGGTATTATGACATTTTATTC
>NZ_CAJUPR010000053.1 GCF_910588665.1 uncultured Brachyspira sp.
AATGTAACAGCCCATAGCCATTAATTCTTGATAAACACATTCGAAATATAAAGGAACAAAGCATTGAACCCCCAATCCAAACTGATAACAAATGTAATTTGGGGATATTGGGCAATATTTAACACACCATACGATAATATAGGGTGTTCGATAAGTCTTTGGCTTCTCGAAGGGAATAAAAAAGTAAAAAAAGATATTATAATCATAATATTTGTTATAAAAAGTAGCCTTTTATTTTATCAATTATATCTTTGTATTTCCTCTACTGTGGTTAAAAATCGCTTTTTGAAAATGCTTTCAGAAATTGTACTTTTTTCTTTGAATTTTTTTAATTATTTATTTATAATCCAGTAGGTACTTGTTAACATATTTTCCTTTTTATTGCAATAATGACTTTTACAATCATGAATAATGTATCAATAATGTAAATTAATATCAACTCAGTATTTATAGAAAAATTGTTGATAAAATTTGGCAAATAAAAAAATGATGTACTATGAATTTTCAGATAATGCTATTTGAGATGTAAAATCTTCTTTTATCACGATATTAATATAAAACTTGATAATTTGGAAACAATATATTATTAATTAAATAGTTATAACAGAAAACCTGAAGTTCTCCTCTGAGATCATCAAAAAGTTCTTCTTTTTGATTCAGATGCATAAATCAATTCAAAAAGTGGTATTGCACTAATAGTGCTATTATTTTTATAAAACAATATAATTTGATCTATATTGAGTGATCAAAACAAATAATACATTGTTACTGATTATAATGATAATAGTTGTTTTGTCTTTTATAGTATGTAAGCTATGCAAAAATATGATAATTTTTGTAGACTAAAGATTATTAATCAATATATAAAAACTTTTTCAAACACTGGAGATACTCAAATATTTATTGGAGGTAATGCGAAATGATTGTATTAAATGCTTGAAATGGCGTGATTATTGTTTCATAATATTGTTTTTATGTATAAAAAAGAAAACAATTGCTTGTAATTTGAAATCACATTGAGTAAAGCAATTCTAATGTAATTCAATACTGTTGCTATTTGTGATGTCTCTTCTCCATATCTATAAGTGTTATCAAATAAATGATATATGTATAAAATACTTTAAACCATCCTTATATAATAATTTTATGTTAATATGAATATCTTTATAATTTGTTCTTATTTGATGCAAATAATCTATCATTAAATTTTATTGATTAATATTTTTACGTACTTTATACACAAAAAGTTAAAAGACGTTTAAAAAAACAATGTTTACTCGATATCCTCATAACTTATTTTTTAATTATTTATTATAATAAACTATCATATATATAATAAGTAAAGTTATAATAATAATAATAATAAAGCATGCTTGTGTATCGAAAAGCCAAAGACTTATCGAACACCCTATATAT
>NZ_CAJUPR010000054.1 GCF_910588665.1 uncultured Brachyspira sp.
ACCAACCTCTTAGTAACTTCTCTACAGGCTTCTCATTCCATTAATTCAACTACCAGCCTTATTGTCAACTTCAATTCTCCCAGTTATAGATCTCATCAGCACTATTTCCACACCTACTAATATTCCTAAACGCAGCCATTGCAACCTCAGATCTCCTCAGTGTTGTTTCCACAGCTACAAATTGTCCTCAACGCAATTCATACAGATATCCTCAGCACAAATCTCATCAGCTACGGATTTTCCTCAACACAGTTCCAACAGCTACAGATCTCCTCAAAACAGTAATTGTAACTTCAAATTTCCTCAACGGAATCCTCTCAACTACAGATCTCCTCAATGCAATTATTCTTGACTCCAATCTCCTCAACACAGTTCTTACAGATCTCATCAACGCAATCATCTCAATCACAAATACTCCTCAAAGCAGTCATTGCAACTTCAAATCTCCTCGACGCCTCAAGTATCTACATCTATGATTTTCATTATCCTCAGTTAAAATATTCTTCAACAATAAATTATCCTCTCAAAAGTTATTCTTAGATATGATTGTTTTCGCAATGATCCCAACTTCACATCTCTGACAGTTGAAATTAATAAATATGAAATAATTATTTTATATACTTTTATTCTTTGTTTTTGTTTTCTTTAGAATGAGCTAGCTATTAAAGTTTATTTTGAGCTTATCATAAGCTTAAAATGAGCAGTAAAAAATAATTTAGATCAATAAGTTATAAAATTGATTCCGACTTAAAAATAAAACACTGCATTATATTATTATTAAATTAGAAAGTAATATTTTCTTAATGTTTTATTCATTAAAAGTAGTTTTTAATAGGTTATTTCGATTATCAAAATAGTCCAAAATATCATCTCCAGATTTTTAGTAATATTGAAAGGTATTATAAAATAAAAACGACATCTAAATTTAAGAAAGCCCTCTTTGACTATTGGAACTAATAATCTTGATATAATCAACTTTTTGAATAAAAGGATGTAAAAAAGAAAATCCAAATATAAAAAGATGATTTATATGAAAGAGAAATTCATTGAAATTGTTTTATTTATACAAATTTTAAAATAATTATTTATATATAAAAAAAAAAAAGACAAATTATCGGATTCGAACTCTTTGCATTTGTCAAATACAATTATACCATTTTTAAAAGTGCTTAAAAAAAATTTTCAATATTGATTATCAAATGTATGGTAATAAGTGAAATGTCAATTTATCACCAATACTTTATATTATTTGATTATTAAGTTCCATAAAATTATACCATTGCATATATAATAAAACAATTCCACATAAAAATCATTCA
>NZ_CAJUPR010000055.1 GCF_910588665.1 uncultured Brachyspira sp.
AATGTATAGCATTATACTGATAATAAACTTCAATACGATGTTAGTTTATTGAATTATAATGTTAGTATGCTTCAATATAATGTAAATGTACTACATTAAAATGATAATGTACTTCATTATGATGTTAATATACTGTATTATGATATTAGTTTATTGGATTATAATGTTAATATGCTATAATATATTGAATATGTTCTGCATTATGATGTTAGATTATTGAATTATAATGTTTATATACTTCATTATAATGTTAATATTCTTCAATACAATGTTAATATATCATACAAATATTTAATATAATGTTGATATATTGAAAATCATATATGTTAAGCTAAGGTCCCTTGACGACCTACCAATCATATCAGCCCCTATTATTTCTCTAACGGTTTCTGCAAAATAATTGTTTTATTCATCTACTGGTTCTTAATGATCTCATTATATTTATGATCTACTACTTCCATAATACCTTTAGGAAAAAATGTGCTGAGAATATTTATTAAATTTGTGTAGTATTAATCATAGTCACTTGAGCAAAGGCAATCAAATTGTTATTGAAACAAAGTGATGATGGAATATAAAAATATTGAGTTGTTAAACTTTCACCCTGATCATATTCCACATAAATCTGTAATATCTTTTGAGATACTGTGCCAGGATATATTTTTTTGAATGAAAAAAAAAGATAACCGTGAAAAATAAATGTCCTGCTGAAAAGTGAAGCTGTATTACCTCACTAGAATAGATAAATGCATATTCGTTTGTATTTGATTAACTGGTTGTATTTGATTATTCTCTTTGATGGCATCAAATCTGGTTTCAAAAGCTGCTTTTATTCTTTAAGCTCGTACTCTCTGTCTCTTATTTTTTAATTCTGCCTTTGAGTAAATCTAAAGCTTCGTTTGTCCTCTCAATAGTGGAATATAAAATATTTTTTTTTTTGTAATTTGTTCTTCTTTGATATGTGAGTTTTCTGCAATTTGGTTTATATATTTTTGATTTCATAAATGCTATATACAGGCAAAATCATTAGTGGTTAATTTCATACTGCTGATTCCACCAACTCTTAAGATAATATGATTAGTAGTAGTGATAATTTTGATAGATGCACTAGAAAGATCTCAGTGCCCTCATAACTAGATATAGCACTATTTGATATATGAAAATCTGTAAATATTACTTTATGCTAAATTAAGTGAATATTCACTGACTTTCATGATGATAAGTAATTCGTGGATAACGACTTGAG
>NZ_CAJUPR010000056.1 GCF_910588665.1 uncultured Brachyspira sp.
ATTAAAAACCTCTATACAAAACAATTCATAAAATATCTTATTCAACTCCTTAAATTCAAGAAGTTGGCAGATTTTTGAAAATATGTTTTTTAACAATATTTTGCCAATTTCTTAAGTAGATCCAATTAAATTTGAGTGAATTGTCAGTAAATTGTAACTCTCTTGATCTTGATAGTTATTTTGATGTGAACATCATCATATGTTAATTGATTCACACCTTTCGACTCCCTGATATATTTAATTCTATTTTATCTCTTGATTATTTGACTTTGCTCATTGAAATAACATGATCAATTGAACTTCTTGACTACACATGATGCAGAAACAATTTAATATAAAGAAATTCCAAAATTTCTAGGGCTAAAAACCATTACAAGACTCATATAATATGATTCACTAGAGTTTTTCTTGAGTTGTTTCAATGATAATCATGTGTTTCAATGGTTATGAGTAGCAATTAGCTTGATATATGATGATATTGCAATAGTCATCGTTATTTCTGATAATGTAAGTTCTTAGTTTACATTAGGCCAATGATATAAATTAAGAATAACAGCCGATTTCACCATCATTCATACTTTCTGCTGTTTTTAACTTTTATTTAAACAATCCTTCATATAGCTAGGGCTTTTTATGTTGATTATTGGTTGCCATAGATCTGATATCACAATAGATTTCCTACCCTGTATAATAACAATCTAAATCTAACTTTCTACTTTTTCCTAACATAATAATTCTACTAATACTTATCATTGATTCTCATGTATATGATGTACACCATTATTGGGATAAATTAAAGTAATAACTGTTTAGACTGATTTGGATCTTTATCGTCATCTTCATGTAAGTAAGCATACTCTGCTGTAAAATGTGCTTGTCCTTCTAGATTTAATGTTGAATATATTTAAATCATGCATTACAGTTCAGTTTTTTTTAGAAAGAAAATGCTCTAATATGATTAAGCTAACTTAAAAATCAATTTTTTGATACGAAAAATCTTTGATATCATAACTTTTAAAAAGAATTAAGGCCTTGGATTTCAGGGAATATCGCAAATCAGGTTATTTGAATTTGATTTTAGGGTAATACAATGTTTTTTTTAAAAAAATGAAGATTTTTATTCATTTGTGGGATAAATATGAAACATATGCATCAATATAATACTATGCTTTACTATATTTCTAGGC
>NZ_CAJUPR010000057.1 GCF_910588665.1 uncultured Brachyspira sp.
AAAAATTAAATTATTTCAAATGGGTCATGAGAAAAATTAACTTTAAATGGTTAACAATTAAATCAGACTTATGTACCAAAATCGACTGTTTCCTACCCACCAAATTCAATTTGGGGCCTATTTGACCGTAATAATCATATCAAGTCGAAATAAACAAAAATAAAGAGATAATTAAATGATTTTCTCTACTTTTTCTAAACTATATATTCTTTGTTTCTTGCCATTCACTCTTATGTATTTGCTTCTCATTTTATATTCTTCAAAGATTTCCTCCACAATTTTAAAGTTAAAGAGTAGATATAATTATTTCTCTCCATTAAAATCTTTTTCTTTTATAATTATTGCGTCTTTCTTTGTTTCTTATTCATTTATTTCATTAATTATGGCATCTCATATATAAATTAAATACCTAATCTAAGAAACTTTATCCATTGAAAGCCATGCATTTGCTCTTAATTAATTTGATTTTGTCTTTTTCCTATTCTTGGTAATCTTAGATGTACACTTGTCCTTTGGTACCTTTAATTGTTTCCTGTATATATAGGTTGTCAAGATGAAATATCAATTTCTTCCTATAAATTATACGACTGATAAAACCGAATCAAATGGAGTCTGAATGAATACTGATATCAGCTTTTTACTTAATGATTAGTATGATTGAATACATGAGGTAGTTATTATTATATCTATATCTTCTAGATTAATAAATTTACCTTCATATGAGATTTCACCTTCTTTTTCCTCTGAATTGTACAAAGCTTTATGTAAGTCATTATCTATTCATTCTTTTAACTTTTCGCAATCTGCATTATCTTCCATCTGAGTCAATATATTAGCAAATCTTTTTATCTCTTCGAATTCTTTTTTTGTTTTGTTATTATGATTTTTTGCATATCCATATCAAATAACATTTTATATAACTATATTGTTTTGCAGCATTTGATTACAGCAAAAGGACTTTTCTTTTCATGTTCTTCTAACGCTGAAAAATATTGATATCAGAAGCTGTTGCTGCTATTAATCTTGTTTGATTAAATTATCTGTATATCTCAATAAGAAACTCATAATAGCGTGGTGTAAAACATTTAATGATTTGATATTTTAGGTTGTTTCGATTTGAATATAAAAGTTAAATACATACCAAATCA
>NZ_CAJUPR010000058.1 GCF_910588665.1 uncultured Brachyspira sp.
AGAATGGTGTACATCAAATAGAGGGGAATCAATTGTAGGCGTGAGAAGTATTTATTTAATGGCACGAAGAAGAAAATTAGAATTTGATTTTAGCATTAGAAAGTATTTGAGGAAAGATTTTGATGAACTAAAGGCAAAGGAAGAAAATAAAGACTTATCTAATGATGAAATATATGACAAATTACCAAAAAGATCAAAAATAGAATTAACAATACATGTTATATCTTGGTTATCGACTGAGAATGATATGAGAAAAATATTTGATGATATAAATAACCAATTAGATGAAGTATTTGAAAAATATAATAAAGCATTCTTAGATGATTGTAAAGTAACAGCTGATACACTGAAAGAATTATATGAACAATATATAGCTATCACTAAAGAATATATCAATCCAATATTTGGACGTTTTTATTTTGTGAAAGATGTGTTAACATTTCTATTTAATGCCAAAGAAAAGTATCAAGAATATAAAACAAAAATCGATAATTGGTTTAAAGAGCATGAAGAAAATATTATTCCACTCTTCCGCCAAGATAAGATTGATAGAAGCCGAAACGATTTTCAAATGGATGGATATTATGATTATGATAAGAAAGCATTTATCGAAACCATTTTTTCACCGCAGAACTTAGAAAAGAGTATAAAATCCAAACCATCATTTATATATATGGCACCAGAGATAACAGATTATGAAGAAATTCCAACACCAACACCTACACCAACACCAAAACCAATACCAGGGGAAAATGATTTTGTCGAATTAGGTCTATTTTATGTTGATTTCAATATTAAATTTATAGAAAGTGATAGAACAGATTCTAATTATAAGAATACTGATTTTGCAGATTTATTTAATATAGGAGATGAACCATACCAAAATAATCCATATAAATTTAATAATAAATGGTGCAGAAGATTAGATTTTAAAAATGTTTGGGATAGACATTCATGCAAAGTTTATTCATCAATAGCAGAACAATCAAATAAATATTATTTAGGTAATAGTCAAATATATTTCAGTCCTATCAAGTACTTCAAACTGAACTCAACTGATCAAAGATTTTGGATAGAATTATATTCAGGGCGTCATAATAATATTCCTGTTCTGGTACC
>NZ_CAJUPR010000059.1 GCF_910588665.1 uncultured Brachyspira sp.
ATGATTAGTTTTCTAAGAATTGTTTATTATTTTTGCACATAGAATATAACATTCTTAGAATTTTTGTAGAACAAGCAGTTAGGCTTTCGTAGAAGTGTTTGCCTTCTGCTTTTTTATTTTGGTAATAAATATATACTGGATGTTCTGGATAATTTGAAGCTCCTAATTTTACTACCATTTGGCTACAATTAAATAATATATATCTTGCATATTTGTTTCCTCTTTTTGATATTGCTCCTTTCACATTTATACTTTTTCCAGATTGCTTTATTGTTGGGTCAAGTCCACAAAAAGCTATTATTTCTTTTGGACTATCAAACCTTGTTATATCTCCTAATTCTCCAAGTATTTCAGCTGTTAATATTTCGCCGATTCCATAAAATGAATTTATTATTTTAAAATATGGAGATTGCTTTGCTGTTTCTATCATTTTATCTCTCAATTCATTTATGATATTGTTATTATTTTGTACTATTTTAGCCATATCCGAAAGGTTTTTTGTGTCTTCGTGTTCTTTATCAACTCCAGGATAAGAGTTAGTTGAAGCTATTTTTATTGTTTCTGCTAGTCTTTTATAAAAGTTTAAATTTCTTCCATTAGTCTTATATAAATTGTTATACAATGCATCAATTCGCTTCTCTTTCACTATTTCTGCATGTGGAAATTCTTTGATAAAATTCAATGCTGTATCATCATAAATTCTTGTTGATTTAAAGATTTTCTCTAGTTCTGGAAAGCATATATTTATTAATCTCTTGTATCTATTTTTACAACTAACATTATTCTGTAGCAAATAAAAATATTGTCTTGTCATTGCTTTTAAATCAGCATATAAATCCTTTTTAGATAAATCGTGATATTCTACTTCATTTACAAAGAATAACTTTGCTAATCTATAACAATCTTCTTTGTCTGTTTTAGTTTTTCTGATGGTGTCATAATTATTTTTAGTTGTTAAACTATTGATAACTAAAGTATTAAAACCATTTTCCTTAAAATATCTTTCTACTGGTAAATGATATGTACCTGTTGATTCCATAAATACTGTTAGATTTTGTGGATTAATTTCTTTTATTTTTTCTTTTACTTTCTCAACC
>NZ_CAJUPR010000060.1 GCF_910588665.1 uncultured Brachyspira sp.
TAAGATAACAATCTAACAAAGCTTGTATTCTTTTATTCGTGAATTTTTCAAACCCAACATATTCCATAATATTATTTTTTTGCGAGTTGTCAATTTGTAATGTTATCTCAACTTCATAATTACTTTTGGTTTTTATTTCAAATCCATATTTTAGATTTTTACCCGGAATTCGGAATACAATATCAGAATCTCTTTTTAATAATATTCGCCTAAGAAGTCTTGTACTATTATGAAAAACAATATTAATTCCTGTACGTTCAATTTTGTTTAGGTCTTTCCACCAATCTTTAAATTCTAACAAATCAAATGCAGGAAGATGTTTGAGAATATTGTACTTATTTATATATTTGGTAAAATTATCTCCATAATAAGTCATTCCATTATACCGAATAAAGAATAACTCACTATCTGTTAGTTGAGCCCGTATGATTTTAAGATAGTTCTTTTTTACTTTTTCTTTCAACTCTGCATTATCCAGCAAATCATATATCCGGTATAATGTTCTAAAGCATGCTGCAACTTTTGTCCTATGCTTAATATAAAAAAGCATATATAAATTTATAGCACCTCTTATATTTCCTTCATAGGATGTGGTTGGCTGAAAAGTTCGTTGTAACAATTCTTTTTCAAAATCGAAAAAATCTTTATTATTATAATTTATGGTTATTCTTTCATTGCCTCTTTCTCGCAGTATTGTTCCACATAATTCAGATATTTCTGATTGATATAATCTTAATAACTCAAAAAACAAATCATTAAATCGCTGATTTTCTATTTGTTCTTTATTCTTTTCTGTTACAGCTCGTTGTTGGTTGAAAGTCCGAATTAATATTAGAATACTTATAAGCGCAAATATAGTTCCCAACACACCACCTATAAAGTCTCCGTATGTTCCTAAAAGTTCATGGTTAACAACATATTCATTATCAAACCAATGAATAATATGCTGCCATTTAAAGATATAGGCAAAAATGCCTACAAAAAGATGTGTTATAATTATATAAAATCGTTTTTTCATCAGAAGTTTATCAAACCAATTATCTGTTGTTGTAACTATTCAGCGAA
>NZ_CAJUPR010000061.1 GCF_910588665.1 uncultured Brachyspira sp.
CTTCTTGGCTTTGAAGACAGTTATGAAATTTTGAATCAATATCCATTTACAATCAGGAATAAGAAAACATTAAATAATATATGCGAACATTTAGATAAAGATGGTTATGCTGTTTTAAATTTATCAAAGAATCAAAGACAGGGCCCATATAAAAAGCACAGACTTATAGCTTTACAATTCATTCCCAATCCAAATAATTTACCAGAAGTAGACCATATAAATCATATCAGAGATGATAATAGAATTGAAAATTTGAGATGGAGTAGTCATGGGGGAAATGTATTGAATAGACAAATATTCAAGGGAGTAAAATATCTGTTTGTTGATGATATATCAGATGATGCTATACAAATTAATGAATATGGCAACCATACATTTGAAGAAGGAAAATATTACTACTACTTTGATGAAGAACAAAATGAAGATGTATTTTATGTAAAAATAACTGACGATATATATAAAATATTACACCACAATATTAAAAAAGGAGGTGGTAAATTTGTTCAATGTAGAGATATCAACAGTAAGAATGTATGCATTTATATCAATAAATTTAAACAATTATATGATTTATAAATCTGATATTTATTTTTTTTACAAATGACACATTTTAAAAATGTAATGAAAGAAGTAGAAGTTTTAATCCAAAAGACCATGCGAAAAAACCAAAAAGAAATAGAGGGCGCGTTGATGAAACCAATTCATCCTTCCTATCCATTTAGCACGAACGGAATATATTTTTTGATAGGCAAACCAGGTGCTGGGAAAAGTTATTGGATATGGAAACATATTTTAATTACCGAGAGATTATTTAAATATCCATACTATCAGAAGATAATATTCTGTTCGACCTCAGGAAAAGCAGATAAAACTGCCGAGGCGATGAGTCAAAATGTCAAGACACCAATCATATATTTGAACGAAGCAGAATTGATGGATTATTTGAAGAAACATCTAAAGAGAAAGATAAAATATTATGCGATGGTAAAGCATGTATTATCAAAAATGAAAGAGACAAATGAAGAA
>NZ_CAJUPR010000062.1 GCF_910588665.1 uncultured Brachyspira sp.
AAAAAATTAAAATAAATATATCTTGTTTAAATTAATTTAAATATATGATTAAAATATAATATAATAATATATCAATAACATATATAAATATTATAATATCTATTAATATCTAAAATCTTTATTTTCTCTATTGATTATTAATTCATTTTGCATATAATTAAAATCAATAAATATTCATTTAAACCAATCAAGCAAGGTAAATTAAACATTTAAAGACATATTTGAAACAAGCTCCTTCCTTTTGGAAAAGAATAAACTACAATACTGTGTGAATATAGTCCAGATAATATTAAATATTTTCTGTTATATTTCGTAAGAATTGAATGGTTTTGAACTTGACTGATATTATTTATAGCATGGGGGAACATTGAGGAATAATAGATATAAGGAAATGAACAGAGTGGAATGGCTATATAAGCACTCTACAGCTATAAATTGATTGATTGAATATCTCCAAATCGATGTTTTATACCTTAGTTTTTAATGGACTCGTCTCCTAAAACTCTGGATTTACTTAGCAAACATCACTTTCTAACTATATTAACTTTAAAATTTTCATCAAATGAGTAAATCAAAGTTATACAGCATTTGCTAAATATCATATACACATTAAGGAAAAAAAAAATTCAAATTAGTAGTATACGTTAGGATATGTGTCCTAAACGCCCCCAGACCTAAAATGTTAATACACATTGGCATATTGAGAATGAAATATACTCTTTTAAAGTTATTAAGTCGTAGAAAAAGGATTCAACTTGCACATGCTTTTATAGTTTTTTTAATAAATAACATGTTCTTATTTTTCTAAAGAGGCATTTCTTTAATTAGATAGCCAAATGAAGAATGATATTTAAGTATAAATGATTTTAAAAATAACAATGAAAAAGAAGATTTTCATTATTTGGGGAAATAAAAGATATATTAATGTGGTAAGTTATATAAAGAAATAAAATCTAATAAAGATCTTTATGTTGGTATTTTTTATATTAATAGATATTATAATATTTATATATGTTATTGAT